>CAZZCV010000001.1:0-394 GCA_964653225.1 uncultured Rhodoplanes sp.
GTCGATCAGCAGCATCTTGCCGGGCTGGAGCCGCCACTTGGTGACGATGTCCTCCTCCGGGATCGGCAGCACGCCCATCTCGGAGGCCATCATCAGGCGGTCGTCGCGGGTGACGACGTAGCGCGCCGGCCGCAGGCCGTTGCGGTCGAGGGTGGCGCCGATCTGGCGGCCGTTGGTGAACACGATGGCGGCGGGGCCGTCCCACGGCTCCATCAGCGCGGCGTTGTATTCGTAGAAGGCGCGGCGCTTCTCGTCCATCAGCGGGTTGCCGGCCCAGGCTTCCGGAATCATCATCATCACGGCATGCGCCGGCGAGTAGCCGCCCATCACCATGAATTCGAGTGCGTTGTCGAAGCAGGCGGTGTCGGACTGGCCCTCGTAGGAGATCGGCCAC
>CAZZCV010000001.1:404-59460 GCA_964653225.1 uncultured Rhodoplanes sp.
CGGCCACAGCTTTTCGATGTCGTCGCCGAACAGCGGCGAGGACACGGAGGCCTGGCGCGCGGCCATCCAGTTGTTGTTGCCGCGCAGCGTGTTGATCTCGCCGTTGTGCGCGATCATCCGGTAGGGGTGCGCCAGCGACCAGGTCGGGAAGGTGTTGGTGGAGAAGCGCTGGTGCACGAGCGCGAGCGCGCTCTCGAAGTCCGGCTCGTGCAGGTCGGGATAGTAGGAGCCGAGCTGGTCGGCCAGGAACATGCCCTTGTAGATCACGGTGCGGCAGGAGATCGACACCGGGTAGTAGCCGGACACGCGGCGCTCGCGCTGCTTGTAGACGATGCCGGAGATGGTCTTGCGCAGGATGTAGAGCCGGCGCTCGAAGTCGTCCTCGGACAGCTTCTTTTGCCCTTGTCCAATGAACACTTGCATGTGGACGGGTTCGGTCGGCTTGACGGTCTCGCCGAGCGAGGAGTTGTCGGTCGGAACGTCGCGCCAGCCCAGCACCTCGAAGCCTTCGTTGGCGGCGACCTCCTCGTAGGTCTTCCGGATCAGCCCGCGCCATTCGGCGTCGCGCGGCATGAACAGGACGCCCACGCCGTAGCGGCCAGGCTCCGGCAGCATGAAGCCCAGCTCGTGCGCCTTGCGCGCAAAGAATTTGTGCGGAATCTGCGCCAGGATGCCGGCGCCGTCGCCGGCGCGCGGGTCGGCGCCGACGGCACCGCGGTGTTCGAGGTTGACCAGGATGGTCAGCGCGTCCTCGACGATGCGGTGCGATTTGCGGCCCTTGATGTCGGCGATGAAGCCGACGCCGCAGGAATCCTTGTCGAGAGCGGGATCGTAAAGGCCCTGTGCGGGCGGAACGCCGGGATCGGCGGAATCCTTGTAGAGCAGGCGAGCATCGAGGTCCGGCGCAGCAGAAGCTGCGCGGGCGGATGGTTTGATGCAGGAATCGCTCTTCTTCATGGTCACCACTTTCGCGACCGTCCGGTTTGTCCGGCGGTCGACACATTCGTCCCGTTCACGGCGTCCATGCGACGCCATGCCTTGCGGCGAACCAGTTTTGAGGGCAGCCTTCTCGCGGGCCGCTTTGTCCGGCACCTCGCGTCAGCTCGCCATGTTGGGCGTCGTCCGGCGCTGGCGCAAGAGTGACCTCCGCCCCCGCGCCGCTGCGGTCGCCCACGCAAGACCCCCGGCGTGGCTCGCAATTGGGACAGCAATACTGTCCTAACTGGCCGACGATTGCAAATCTTTAAAACTACGGCAAGGGTGGATTGCGCACGCCGCGCGCTTTCTTCCCATTTGTTGCGCGGGGGCTGCGCCGCCCGCCCTTCAGACCGGACCCCATGAACTTCGCAAGCGACAACACCGCCGGCATGGCGCCGGACATCCTGCGGGCGCTGGCCGAGCGCAACGACGGCTACGCACTCGGCTACGGCAACGACGACCTGACCCGGCAGGTGGAGCGGCGGATCTGCGAGCTGTTCGGGTGCGACGCGGCGGTTTTCCTCGTGCCGACGGGCACGGCGGCCAACGCGCTCGCGCTGGCCCATGTCAGTCCGCCGTGGGGTGCGGTCTTCGCCCATGCCGAGGCGCACATCCTGACCGATGAGTGCGGCGCGCCGGAGTGCTTCGGCGGCGGACTCAAGCTGGTCGGCATGCCGGGCGCGGGCTGCAAGGTGACGCCGGAGACGCTCGCCGCCGTCGCCGCGCGCTACATGGGGCATGCGCCGCATCAGGTGGTGCCGGCCGCCTTCTCCTTTGCGCAGGCCAGCGAGGCCGGCACGATCTATCGCGCGGACGAGATCGCGGCGCTGGCCGAGGCCGCGCACGCGCGCGGCATGAGTGTGCACATGGACGGCGCGCGCTTCGGCAACGCGCTGGCGCGGCTCAACGCCAGCCCGGCGGACATCACCTGGAGGGCCGGCGTGGACGTGCTCTCGTTCGGCGCCACCAAGGGCGGGGCGATGGCGGCGGAGGCGGTGGTGTTCTTCGACCGGACGCTGGCGGACGGCATGGGCGAGCGCCGCAAGCGCGCCGGCCATCTCGTGTCCAAGCATCGGTTCCTCGCGGCCCAGTTCGAGGCGTTCCTGGCGGACGGCTGCTGGCTGCGGCTCGCCCGCCACGCCAACGCAATGGCGGACAGGCTGGCCGCGGGGCTTGCGGCGGCGGGCCATCCGCCGGTCTGGCCGGTCGAGGCCAATCTGGTGTTCGCGGTGCTGCCGAAGGCGGTCGAGGCGCGGCTGAAGGCGGGCGGCGCGCAATACTACGTGCGGCACAGCGACAGCCTGCCGGACGGCCGCGTCGTGGGCGCGGACGAGGTGCTGGTCCGGCTGGTCGCCTCGTTCGCCACGCAGGCGGCCGACGTCGAGCGGTTCCTGGAACTCGTACGGACGGCCTGATCTGCCGTGGCATTGCCCCAATCGGCGCGTTCACTTGTCGCAGGTGAAGGGAGATGCCCGTGAATCGAAAGGTTGATCGAAAGGTTGATCGAAAGGCTGCCTGTGCCGGTCTTGTCCTCGGTCTGGCGCTCGCCGCTCCGCTGCCGGCGCTCGCGCAGGGCGGACCCGGCGTGCTGCCGCCCTACGAGATCGTGACCATCCTGCGCTCCACCGGCATGACGCCGCTCGGCCAACCGATGCGGCGCGGCCCGACCTATGTGCTGCGCGCGGTCGACGAGGACGGGGAGGAGGTGCGCGTCGTCGTGGATGCGCGTCACGGCGAGATCGTGTCGGTGACGCCGACCGAGAGTGCGTCGCTGATGCCGCCGCCGCGCGGGACCTATCGCAGGCCGCAGCCAGCCCCGCCGCCCGGCGTGGTCTATGTCGATCCCGATCCGCTGCCGCCGGGCGCGTGGCGGGCGGAGCCGCCGGAGATCTATGGCGAGCGGCCGGTCTATCCACCCGAGGCCATGCCGGAGCGCTATTCGTCCGCCCCCTCCGATGCGCCGCGCGAGCCGCGCGTCATTCCCGCGCCCGGACCGGGCGACACGACCGGCGGTCTGCCGCCGCCGCCGGACCGCTTCGAGCGTCGCGTCGCCCCGTCCCCCGGCGCGACCCGGTCGGCTCAGCCGCGCCGCACGGCGTCCTCGTCCCGCGTGACGGGCCAGCCGCCGATCCCGCGGCCGCGCCCGGCCGGGGAACCTGCCGCTGCCACCCCGCAGGCTCCGCCCGCAGCGGACGCAGCACCGCTGCCGCCGCCCGTGCCCGACGAAAGGCCGGACGCGGATTCGGTGCCGCATTAGCTTGGGGTTTATTCGGCCGCGACCAGCCGTTCGGCCGAAGGCTGCCTGCTTGCCGTTTCCGGCGGCCGCCACGGGCCGCGAAGCTGCGCCAGCATCAGCGCGAGGTAGCCGCCGGCGTAGTGGCCGCTGCTCCGTTCGAAGGCGCGGGGCAGGGCGGTCCACGGCAACTCCGGGCGGTCGTGGTGGACGGCATGCAGGTTCTGGTTCAGCAGGAAGCGGGCTATGAGGCGGCCGGCGCGCGAATTGTGCGCGTCCGCGCCCACCGTCGCCGGCGTGCGGTAGTGCGGCGCGTTGTCCATGAGCGACACGATCAGGCCGCGCAGCGCCAGGGCGAGCACGAGCAACGGCCAATAGGCGCCGTAGAGCGCGAACGCTGTAACGTACAGCGCGACGGCCAGCGTCACGTCGAGCCGCATCCTCCACAGCCGCCGGTCGAGGCCGCGCCGCATCGCGCCGCGCATCGCCGCGATCTCCGGCTCTTCGCTGGCGAGCGCGCGCGCGATCAGCACCTCGAGAACGCGCCGGGGCAGCAGCATGGCGAGCGACGCGCCGATCTCGCGCAGGTAGATCCCGCCCAGAAGCCCGAAATAATAGTCGATGCGTGCGCGCAGGCCGGACGCGCCGGGCTCGATCACATCGGGCCGGTCGAGCGCGTGGCGGTTGAAGCGGTGGTGCGACATGTGGCCGAACCGCATGGCGTCGAAGGCCACGCCCCAGCATGCGGCCAGCGCGCGGCCGAGCCTGTCGTTGCCGCGCGGGCTTGGCGCGAGACGGCCGTGGATCGCCTCGTGCATCAGCGCGCTGGTGAACGGCGTCGTGAGCGACAGGGCCGCGACCAGCGCAGCCGCAATCCAGGGCGAATGCGGCAGCAGCAGGAGCGGCGCGGCCACGAGCTGCACGCCTGCGATCGCGAAGGCCGCGCCCGCGAGCCACGCATTCAGGCGGTGGGGCGGCTGGGCGGTTTCGGTCATGTCGTGCGCTCGCAAAGTCATGGCTCTCCGCGTCATGGCCTTCGGCCGATGGTCGGGGGAATCGAACATGGCTTCCGGATTGTGGCATCCGGCGTGGCAAATGCGTGGCAACGCCGGTGCGGCGCAAGACCGCGCGCAACGTCGCGTGAAAGGTTGGAGCGATTGTAAAAAAGCAGGCCGGGGATCGCAGGCCTGGAAACGAAAAGCGCCCCGGGGCAATCCGGGGCGCTCCACTCCAGCGGGAGGAACCGCTCTCGCCAAAGCCTTAGGCGGCCTTGGCCTCCACCGTCTTCGGCTGCGACACGCGGCCGTTGATGGCGATCTGGCGCGGCTTCTTGGCCTCGGGAATCTCGCGCACGAGGTCGACGTGCAGGAGCCCGTTCTCAAGCGACGCACCCTTGACCTGGACGTGGTCGGCAAGCTGGAACTGGCGCTCGAAGGCGCGCGCCGCGATGCCCTGGTGGAGCACCTCGCCGTTGTTCTCCTGCTTGACCTGCTTCTCGCCCTTGACGGTCAGCGTGTTCTCCTTCGCCTCGATCGACAGGTCGCTCTCACCGAAGCCGGCTACGGCGACAGTGATGCGATAGTCGTTCTCGCCGGTGCGCTCGATGTTGTAGGGCGGGTAGCCCGGAGCGGTGTCCACACCGTCCAGCATCGAGAACAGCCGGTCGAAGCCGACGGTCGAGCGATAGAGGGGAGCAAGGTCGAAAGTTCGCATGGCATATCCTCCTTTGAGCGACATGCGGCGGTCCGCCGGATGGCCGGACCCCGTTCGGTTCCGCAGCCCGGATGGGCCTGCGTGATCCCGATATGGGGGCGGCCCCGGCCGCCGCAAGGGGGGTGCAAAAGCCCCCGGAAGGATCGGGGGCGTTTCGTCAACATACTGTGATCGTTATCGAAAACATTGGAACCGACGGTGGGGCCGTCGGCTCGGGCGGTTGAGCCCCCGACCTGCCCTGCTATAAGGCCTGCGCCGCTCCAACCGAACGACCGCATGGACCTCGTCTCCGTCCCAGCCAATCCGGTGCCCGAGGACGCCGTCGCCGGCGCGATGACCGCGCGCGACGGCGTGAGCCTGCGCTTCGCGCGCTGGCGGCCGCCGCCCGGCCGCAAGGGTACGGTCTGCCTGTTCCAGGGCCGCGCGGAGTTCGTGGAGAAGTATTTCGAGACGGTGCGCGAGCTGCGCGCCCGCGGCTTCGCGGTCGCGACCTTCGACTGGCGCGGGCAGGGAATGTCGCAGCGCAGGCTCTCCGATCCGTTCAAGGGCCACGTCGGCGATTTCTCCGAATACGAACTCGATCTCGACGTGTTCATGAACGAGGTCGTGCTGCCCGACTGCCCGCCGCCCTATTTCGCGATCGGGCACTCGATGGGCGGCAGCGTGCTGATGCGGATCGCCAAGCATGGCCGGCGCTGGTTCGACCGCATGGTGCTCTGCGCGCCGATGCTGGAGCTGCACGGCGCGCGCGGAGGCGCGCTGGCCAAGGCGACGGCGCGGACCCTGTGCATGATGGGAATGGGCGGCGCCTATGTGCCTGGCGGCGGCCCTGCGGCGCAGGCGGCGGGCGCCTTCGTCGGCAATCCGCTGACCTCCGATCCGGTGCGGCACGCCCGCACCAAGGCGGTGCTGGAGGCCGAGCCCGGACTCGGGCTCGGCTCGCCGACGGTGTCGTGGCTGTGCGCGGCCTATCGCGCGATCGGCGAATTCTCCGATCCGATGTATCCCGGCACGATCCGCCAGCCGCTGATGCTGATCGCGGCCGGGCGCGACGAGGTGGTGTCCACCTCGGCCATCGAGGATTTCGCAATCCGCCTGCGCGCGGGCTCGCACCTGATCGTGGCCGGCTCCCGCCACGAACTGATGATGGAGCAGGACCGCTACCGCGCGCAGTTCTGGGCGGCGTTCGACGCTTTCGTGCCGGGCACGCCGCTGTATTAGGACCGTCCCGGGATGCGGCTGGCGTCGTCGTTCCGCGCGGGCGGAGCCCCGAGCCGCGGAGCGATCACCCCTTCAGCATTCGCATCGCCTCGGCGTGCACCCGCCGGTCGCCGGCGGCGACGATGCGGCCGCCGGCCTTGGCGGGTTCGCCGTCCCAGGTGGTGACGATGCCGCCCGCGCCGGTGATGATCGGGATCAGCGGCAGGATGTCGTAGGGCTTGAGCCCGCACTCGATCACCAGATCGACGTGACCCGCCGCCAGCATGCAGTAGGCATAGCAGTCGCCGCCGTAGCGCGACAGCCGTGCGGCTCGTTCGACGCGGCCGAAGTGACCACGCTCCTCCTCGCTCATCAGCAGCGGGCTCGTGGTCATCAGGATCGCGTCCGCCACCGAAGCGCAGGGCCGCGCCCGCAGCGCGCGGGGGCCGGCGGGACCCCGGTAGCTTGCCGCGCCGTTGTCGCCGGTGAAGCGCTCCTTCGTGAAGGGCTGGTGCATCATGCCGTAGACCGGCTCGCCGCTCCGCGTCAGTGCGATCAGCGTGCCCCAGGCGGGCATGCCGGAGATGAAGGACTTGGTGCCGTCGATCGGGTCGAGCACCCAGACGTATTCCGCGTCGGTGCGTTCCTCGCCGTATTCCTCGCCGACGATGCCATGTCCCGGAAACTGGTTGCGGATCAGGGCACGCATGGCGGCCTCGGCCGCGCGGTCGGCCGCGGTGACGGGGTCAAAGTTGTCGCCGCGGCTCTTGTTCTCGACGCTGAGCGTGGTGCGGAAGAACGGCAGGATGGCATCGCCGGAGGCGGTGGCCAGCCGGTCCACGAAGGCCGCGAAATCGATGGCTGTCATGCAGCTAGGTATGGTCGGTTCTTTTTCGGTTGTCATGTGCCGCGAAAGCGGGGCATCCAGTCCGGGCCGGGTTTGCGATGAAATTCACAGGTTTGAGCGGTTCGGGACCTTGTCCCGTACCACGGGACTCGCGGCCGCGGCCGGCTGCTGCCGGAGGGGGAACGCCGCCATGACCACCGACAGGGAGCCCGCACGGGGCCGCTCCGCGACCGCATTCCCGGTCGCTGCCGTCGCGGTGGTGGCGGTGCTGTGCCTGCTTTACGCCACCGGCCAGTTCCTGCGGAACTCGGTCGGCGTGATCGCGCCCAACCTCGTGCAGGAGGTCGGGCTCTCGGCTTTCGAGCTGGGGCTGCTGTCGAGCATCTTCCTGTTCGCGCTGGCGCTGGTGCAGATCCCGCTCGGCGTTGCGCTGGACCGTTTCGGGCCGAAAGCCTGCACGCTGGTCTGCGTCGGATTCATGGGGCTGGGGGCCGCCCTGTTCGCGGTCTCGCACGGGGCGTCGGGGCTGATGGCGGCGCGCGTGCTGATGGGGCTCGGCACCGCGAGCTTCCTGGTGGCGCCGATCGCGCTCTATGCGCGCTGGTTTCCCAAGGAGCGGCTGTCCACCGTCTCCGGCATCCATCTCGGCGTCGGCACGCTCGGCATCCTGCTCGCCACCGCGCCGCTGGCCCATGCGACGGCAACCGCGGGCTGGCGCGCGGTGTTTCTCGCCGTGGCGGCGCTCACGGTGGTCGTCGGCGTGGCTGCCTGGCTGGTGGTGCGCGACGACCCGCCGGGCGCCACGCCCGTGCCGCGACGCAAGGAAAGCCTGCGCGAAAGCCTGGCCGGCGTCCGGGAGGTGGTGCGTACGCCCTCGATGGGCCGCCTGTTCCTCGCCGCCATCGCCTCGACGCCGACGTTCCTGCTGGTGGTCGGATTGTGGGGCGGGCCGTACCTCACCCACGTCTACGGCCTCGACCTGCAGGGCCGCGGGGACATCCTGTTCGTGCCGGCGCTGGCCCAGGCGGCGGGCGCGTTCTTCTGGGGGCCGATGGACCGCTGGTTCGGCAACTACCGCTACCCGGCGACGATCTCGCTCGGCCTTACCTTTTGTTCGCTCGCCTTTATCGCGCTGATGGGCAAGCCGCCGCTGCCGCTGCTGATTGCGGCGCTGGCGCTGCTGGGTTTCTCCACCACCATCGCCTCCCTGCTGATGGCGCATGGCCGCTCGCTGGTCGCGCCGCACCTGCTCGGCCGCTCGATCACACTCCTGAATATCGGCTCGATGGGCGGCGGCTTTCTGATCCAGTTCGTGAGCGGGGCCCTGATCGGGCTGTTTCCGGCCGAGGGAGGGGTCTATCCCCTCGAATCCTACCAGTTGGTCTTCGGGTTGCAGGCAGCCTTCGTTCTGGTGGCGGCCTGGGCCTATCTGGGTAGCAGGGACGCGGACTCATCGCGTTAGACGCGAAAATCGGGATTAAACGCCCCGGAGTCCTGCGGAAATCCTCTTGCTGCTATGCAAAATATGGGTCAGCAGCACTTGCTTTTTGTGCGACGCGAAGGCATATTTGTGCAGCGCGGCAATGCGGTCTTCGTGATCGCGTTCCCGCCGCCCTCCTTGGGCGTTTCCTCCCTAGAACTTGGGCCGCCGACATCGTCGTGCGGCCCACTTTTCTTTTGGGGCGCCGGTCTGCGGAGCCGCCGGGTCTATTCCGCCGCCGCCCGGTAGGGCCGCAGCTCCTCCAGCGGGATCGCCGAGAGCCGGCTCGCGAGCAGCTCCACGTCCGCCGCCACCCGGCCGAAGGCCGGGGTCTTCTCGAACCGCCGCTCGTCCATGTAGAGGCTGCGGTTGAACTCGATCTGGATGGCGTGCAGCCCGGCGGACGGATTCCCATAATGTTCGGTGATGAAGCCGCCGGCATAGGGCTTGTTGCGGCTGACCGCGTAGCCCAGCTCCCGCAAGGTGATCTCCACCGTTTCCGCCACCGCCGGTACGCAGCTCGTCCCGTAGCGGTCGCCCAGCACCACGTCGCCGCGCGGTCGCTCGTCGCGTCCGCCGCCGGACGCCGACGGCATCGAATGGCAGTCCACCAGGATGGCCGCGCCGAATGCACGCTGTACCCGCGTGAACAACCGCCGCAGCGCGCGATGATAGGGCTTGTAGAGCACCTCGATGCGGCGCAGCGCATCGTCCACCGGGATGCGCCGGTCGTAGATTTCCTGCGCGTCCCCGACCACGCGCGCGACCGTGCCCAGCCCGCCCGCCACGCGCATGGAGCGGGTGTTGGCGAACGAGGGCAGGCGGCCGTCGAACATGCGCGGGTCGAGCTCGTAGGGCTCGCGGTTGACGTCGACGTAGCAGCGCGGGAAATGCGCGCGCATCAGCGGATAGCCGCGCCCCACCACGCCGATCGCAAGCTCGTCCACGAAGCTGTCCTCGGAGCGCCGCAACGCGGCGAACTCCAGCCGCGAGGCCTGCAGGAAGGCGCGGGGATAGACGCGGCCCGAGTGCGGCGAGTTGAACACCACGGCGCCGCACAGCTCCGCCGGTTCGAGAATTTCGAATGGCGGATCGAGTTCGTCCTGCAAGGGGCTCATGAGGCGTTCTGGAGACGTTCTAGAAGCTGGATGGCGGGGCCGTCCGAACGAGGCAGGCATTGTCCCACGCGGCCCCGACGCCTGCCAAGCGCGACCTTTGGCCGTTCGCCGGCTTTGCGTTCTGGCGGACAAGCCGGGCTATAATGCGGCCGGCCGCGCGACGACGGCGTTTCACCCGTTGTTTACCAGGCCGCCGGCTTATGGCCCGCCGGGGCCCGGAGAGCGGCCGCCGTCGCGGCGGCGTAACCGGACGTTAGCGGGACGACCTTAGGGTGCTGCGTATGAGGGGCGGGCAGGACATGAGCGAAGATCAGACGGCGAAGATTCTCCTGGCGGAAGACGACACCGACATGCGTCGGTTCCTGGTCAAGGCCCTGCAGAACGCGGGCTTTGACGTGATCTCCTACGACAACGGGCTCTCCGCCTATCAACGGCTGCGCGAGGAGCCGTTCCAGCTCCTGCTCACCGACATCGTGATGCCGGAGATGGACGGCATCGAACTGGCGCGGCGCGCCGCGGAACTCGATCCCGACATCAAGATCATGTTCATCACCGGATTTGCGGCCGTGGCGCTGAATTCGGATTCGGCCGCGCCCAAGCAGGCCAAGGTTCTCTCCAAGCCGGTGCATCTGCGCGACCTCGTCAACGAGGTGCAGAAGATGCTGGCGGCGGCTTAGCGGAATAGTCCTCCACTCTCTCCGAGACCTCATCCTGAGGAGCCCGCCGGAGGCGGGCGTCTCGAAGGACGAGGTCGGTGGCGTTGCGCCAGCATGGACAGGCCCGCCCAGTCGCTTTAACCGACATCGGCGGACCGCTCCTCAGGACGAGGTTGGGGCTTGGGCCGAGTCAAACGCTCAACCCCCGCCGGCCGAACCACCCCTTCAAATCCGATGCGACCGCGCGGGCCGCGTTGTGGCCTGGCGCGCCGGTGACGCCGCCGCCGGGGTGCGTGCCCGAACCGCACATGTAGAGGCCGGGCAGCGGCGCGCGATAGTCCGCATGGCCGAGCATCGGCCGCGCCGAGAAGATCTGGTCGAGCGACATGGCGCCGTGGAAGATGTCGCCGCCGACCAGGCCGAAGGTGCGCTCCAGGTCCAAGGGCGTCAGCGCCTGCCGCGCGATCACGCTGTCCTTGAAGCCGGGCGCGAAGCGGTCCACCGTGGCGATCATCAGGTCGGCCACTTCGTCGCGATGGTCGTCCCATGAACGGCCGCCCGTCAGCACCGGAGCGACGTGCTGGCAGAACAGGCTCGCGACATGCGCGCCCTTCGGCGCCAGCGTGTCGTCGAGCGTCGAAGGGATCAGCAATTCCACGATCGGCTCGCGGCTCCAGCCGTGCGCCCGCGCGTCGGCGTAGGCACGCTCCATGTAGGCGAGCGACGGCGCGAGGATGATGCCGGCGGTGTGGTGGTCGGCCATCGTATCGCCGGGCAGCGCCGTGAAGCTCGGCAGCTTCGACAGCGCCACGTTCATCCGGAACGTGCCGGAGCCGGACACCCACCGCCGCATGCGGTCGAGGAACGGCGCGGGCAGCGCGCCTTCGGGCACGAGGCGTTCGAACAGCAGCCGCGGATGCACGTTGGACACCACCGCTCGGGCGCGCACCGTGCGGCCGTCGGCCAGCACCACGCCAGCGGCACGGCCCTTCTCCACGATCACCTCGCGCACCGCGGCAGCGGTCTCGATCTCGACGCCCTTGGCGCGCGCCGACTTCGCCATCGCCTGCGTGATCGCGCCCATGCCGCCGATGGCGTGGCCCCACAGGCCCTTCTTGCCGTTCACCTCGCCGAAGACGTGATGCAGCAGAACATAGGCCGAGCCCGGCGTGTAGGGGCTCGCGTAATTGCCGACGATGCCGTCGAAGCCGTGCAGCGCCTTGACCGGATCGGACTCGAACCAGCCGTCGAGATAATCGCCCGCCGACTTCGCCATCAGGTCGAGCAGCGCGCGCTGGCGTTCGATGCCGAGCGAGCGCAGGCGGTTGCCGAGGCCCGCGAGGTTCAAGAACTCGCGCAGGCTGTTCAGGCTGAAGCCCTGCACCAGATTGGGCGGCGCGCGCAGCACGAGATCGCGCAGCACGTCGGCGATCGCATCCAGCTCCGCGCCGAAGGCGTCGTAGCGTTCGGCGTCCTTCGCACTGAATTTGGCGATCTCGGCCTTGGTGCGGCCCTCGCCGGTGAGCAGGTAGCGGCCGTCCTCGGTGGGAAGGAAATTCAGCGCGCGGCGCTCGACGATCTCGAGGCCGTGGCTGGCGAGGTCGAGGTCGCGGATCACCTTCGGGTTGAGCAGGCTGACGGTGTAGGCCGCGACCGAGTTGCGGAAGCCGGGGTGAAACTCCTCCGTCACCGCCGCGCCGCCCACCACCGGTCGGCGCTCCAGCACCTTCACCCTGAGCCCGGCCATGCCGAGATAGGCGGCGCAGGTCAGGCCGTTGTGGCCGCCGCCGACGATCGCGACATCGCAGGTTTCCGCCACGTCCTCACGCCTCCGTGCCGAGGCCGCGCGTCTATTCCGCCGGGACCGTGGCCTGCTTCCGGCGCACCCACAGCAACAGCGGCACGCCGAGCAGCAGCACGGCCACGCCGAACAACGCGCCGCGGCCGGTGTAGACCAGGCTCGACCACAGCAGGTAGGCGCAAATCAGGCAGAACAGGATCGGCGTGACCGGATAGAGCGGCACCTTGAACGGCCGCTCGCGGTCCGGGTCGCGGCTGCGCAGCACGAACAGCGAGAGGCCGACCAGCAGGATGAAGAACCAGAACACCGGCGCGGTGTAGTCCACCATGGCGGAGAATCCGCCCTTGGAGGTCGCACCGAACAGGATCAGCGCGAAGGCGATCAGGCTCTGGATGATGATGGCGTTGCGCGGATTGTTGCCGACCGAGTCCCAGATGCGCAGACGCTGCAGCGCGAAGTCCTGTCCCAGCGCGTGGTACAGCCGCGCACCGGTGAAGATGCTGGCGTTGATCGTGGACAGGGCCGCGCAGATCACGATCAGGCTGAGGATCACGGCTCCCGCCGCGCCGAATCCGGCGCGCATCACCGCGGCCGCCACTGCATCGCTCTTGCGCAGGCCGTCGAGGCCCAGCACGTTGAGATAGGCGAGGTTGATCGCGACATAGAGCACGGTCACGACGGCGGTGCCGATCAGCAGGATGCGGATCATGTCGCGCTTCACGTTCTTCAGGTCCGCGGAAAGATAGGCCGCCTCGTTCCAGCCGCCGTAGGTGAGCAGGATGAACACCATCGCCAGCCCCAATGCGCCGAAGCTGGTCGCCGCCGCCGGCGCGGCCGGCGCGACGCCGCCGCCATAGACGAAGCCGACCAGCGCGATGGCGGCGAGCGCGCTCGCCTCCAGCACGGTCAGCACGTTCTGCGCGGTCTTGCTCTCGTAGGTGCCCTTGAGGTTGACCAGCGTGAGGATCAGCAATCCTGTCGCGCCATAGATCGCGGAGCCGTAAGGTCCGAGCGAATAGAGCTGTTGGGCGTAATCCCCCAGCACGAAGCAGACGGCGGCGATCGCGCCGGTCTGGATCACGGTGGTCCGCGCCCAGGCGAACAGGAAGCCGACCGGCCGGCCGTAGGCTCGGGTGAGAAAGTGGTACTCGCCGCCGGTCGAGGGATAGGCGGCGGCCAACTCCGCATAGACCAGCGCGCCGATCAGCGTGGCGACGCCGCCCATGAACCAGGCAAGCACGAACCAGGTCTCGCTCGGCACGTTCAGCGCCACGAGCTGCGGCGTCTTGAAGATGCCGATGCCGATGATGATGCCGACCATCATCAGCGCGCCGTCGGTCACGGAGAGGCTCGCGCGCGGCGCGCCGGACTGCGGGTTGCTCATGTCGCGTTTCGTCTTTTCTGTTGCGCGCGCGCCCGAAAATGCCGGCCGGCGCTGGTCCCGGATGCCGAAGCGCCCCCGCGACGGGGGCGCTTCATCTTGGTTCAGGCGAGCGGTGGCCGCAACCCGGCCGGGCCTACGAGCGGGTGGCCTTCCAGCCGTCGCCGACGATCTGGTTGCCGTCGACCTTGCCCTTCAACTCCTGCTTCTTGCCGCCGGCATCGACCGTCAGCGTGATCTCGGCGCCGCGCAGCCGGCCGGCGACGCTGCCGCCGTCGGCGGTCTTGCCGCTCACCATCTGGTACTTCTGGTCGAGATTGACGGTGAACTTCCGGCTGCCGTCCACCTGCCAGGTTCCGCCGACCTTGGCCGGCACCACCCAGAAGAAGATGTTTTTGTAGGCCACGGTTTCGCGATGGTCGGGCTCCCAGTCGCCCATGTCGAAAGCATGCGAAACGATGCGGGCGCCGGGCTTCATGGTGTCGAGGATCTTCGGGCGCAGCCGGATGTTGATGTCGGTGAGCAGGTACATGGCCATCACGTCGGCCTTGCTCAGGTCCTCCTCGAACAGGTTGGCGATCTTGAACTCGACGCGGTCGGTCACGCCGGCCTTCTTCGCGTTCTCGTTGGCCTCCTTGATGCGGACCGGGTTGATGTCCACGCCATAGCCGCGCGCGCCGAGCTTGGCTGCGGTCACGACCATGCGGCCGTCGCCGCAGCCGAAGTCGATCATGAAGTCGCCGGCGCCGACCTTGGCGATCGCCAGCATCCGGTCCACCACCTCCTGCGGGGTTGGCACGTAGATCACGTCCAGCCGCGGCGACTCCTGGGCCGCTGCCGACTGCGGAAGGCCCGCGGTCGCACCCAGGCCGGCCATCACCGCGGCGGCATAGGCGAGGGGGCGAAACGATGCGAACGGCAACGATACGGACGGCACAATCATCGGCAACTCCTCCTTGGGCCCGGCCCGGTTCGGGTCCGGGGCCGGAACCAGCCCAGAATGCCCCGAGGGGACACAGCCAGCGTACACCATAAGGACGGCCCTTATTCCGGGATTCTGGCCAGACAGGGCCAAAAGCCGCGCCGTTGCGGCCCCGCGCGGGCTGGGCCGCAACGCGCTTGCTTCGCCGGAAGGGAAAATATATAGGTCGCGCCTCGCTTTATTCGGGCGCGTAGCTCAGCGGAAGAGCACCTCCTTGACATGGAGGGGGTCACAGGTTCGATCCCTGTCGCGCCCACCACCAAGTCCTTGTATTTTCTCAGGAAACAGAGGCTGAGCAAAAAGCCCGCGAACCGCGGGATTTTCAGCTCTCTTAAATTTTCATCTTGGTTGCTATGCGTGAGAATGCGTGAAATCCAGCCTGAATCTCCGCGCGAAAAAATTCCGTTCCTGAGAACGGGGAGACTCGTTCGACAGACTGGGTGCCGGGTACCCAGTCTGGTCCCTTCCAGCTCCGCCATCCATCGCGAACATTGGCCGCTTCCGGGAGACCTGCTGAAGAGTTCCGCATTCGGGGGGCTTTTCGGTGCGGCATTCCGCTCGCGGCCATCTCTGCAGTTGCCTGCGTGAAGGTATCGAGGGAGATCATGCCGATTGCAGCAGCATAGCAATTACCCATGCCTGCTTGGTGTTCAGCTGTTCCTCGGACTTGGCTGCGCAGTCATCGTCCAGCGTTTTAGGATGTTTGCGCTGTCTCGACCGGCGTTGGCCGAGGGGCCGGGACGCGCTTCGCCAGGAGATCCCAAGCTGAGACACAACGCGACCGACAGGGGCACGGCGGCGCGAGTGGCTTAGTCGTTCCACGACTCGCCGAGGCTTCAGATATCGATCGGCTCGGTGGTGCGCATGGATGGCCTCGCGGCAATGGTTGAGTGCCATGCGGCAAGCCTTTTGCGGCCTGCACGCCAGTCGATATGCGCGAATCGAAAGTCGAGATAGGCCGCCGCGACGGCATAGGCAATGTGCCCGATATTGAATGGTGTCTTCTCGAGCTCTGGAACCTCCTCCTCGAAGACCTTCAGCGTGGCCTCCATCTTCATCTGATAGGCGGCCATGAACAGCTTGGACTGCTGCTGCTCGGGGCGCTCCCTTTCGTTGCGCCACAGGAGAAGATGATCGAGCAGGCCGTCGCCAAGAGTCTGGCGTCGCAGCGCGGTCCAACGTGCTTTCGGTTCAGTGGGGAAAAGCCTGGCTCCGTCGTGCAGAGTATCGAGGTACTCACAGATGACGGCCGAATCATAAAGTACGGATCCATCATCCAGGATCATGGTGGGAATTTTGCTGAGCGGATTGTCCTTCATCAGCTCAGGAGTTGGCCGGGTCATGGCCACCATAGTCCGCGTGCAGTCGATGCGGTCCAGCAACCCGGTTTCATGGGCGACGATCATAACCTTGCGTACGAAGGGGGATCGCGGGGACCAGTGTAATTTCATTGCAGGACTTTCTACTTGATATCGGTCGAGGCAAGACACGAGGCCGGCGTGGTGGTCTCGTGTTGTTGCGCCTCTGTTCTCAGTCGATAGAAATCACATGACGCCGATCGAGCGCCGCGTCCGCTCTCTAGTCGAGCCGGATTTTTGCGTCTTTGATCAGTTGTCCCCAGCGGGCGGATTCGTTTGCGAGGAATTTTCTGAATTTCTCCGGTGATGTCTCAAAATCCAGCGTCCAGCCTTGCTTGGCGGCTCTTTCCCGAAACTTGGGATCGACCAGAACCTTTTGAACGGCGGCATCCAGGCGCGCGAGAATTTCCGGAGGCAGTCCGGCCGGGGCAAGAAGGCCGCCCCAACCCTCGATCTCAAGCTGAGGATAGCCGGATTCGGCCATCGTTCGAACATCGGGCGCCGCAGACGAACGCTTGTCCGAGGTAACTGCGAGCGCCGCTATTCTTTTGGATAAAACATTCGGCATGACGACAGCAACGTCCGCAAACAGAGCATCGATCTGCCCGGCCAGCAGGTCGTTTACGGCTGCGCCGGTGCCGCGGAAGGGCACATGGGCAACATTGACGCCCAGCTCACGCTTCATCAGCTCGATCGAAAGATGCGGCAGAGTGCCGTGACCGGCAGAGCCGATATTGATTTTTCCGGGGTTGGCTTTGACATAATCGATGAACTCTCCGAACGTTTTTGCTTCAAGCCTCGGATGCGAGACGAACATCTGAGCTGAGCTGAATACCTGCGCGATCGCGGTCAAATTCTTGGCAGTGTCGTAACGCACCGACCTGGCGTTTGGGATCACGACGAGGGAGCCGGGGGCGCCGAACAGCAGGGTGTATCCATCGGGTTCGGCGAAGGCCACGAGTTCGGTCCCGATCGCTCCGCCGCCACCGCTGCGATTCTCGACGAACACCGACTGTCCAAGATTCTGGCTGAGAGGCTCGGTGATCATGCGCGCTGCGACGTCGATGGGGCCTCCGGCAGCGAACGGAACAACGATTCGGATCGGACGATTTGGATAGCTGCTCTGCGCCGCGCTGATGGCATTCATCGAGATAAAAAGAGTGGCGGAGAGCAAAAAAACGCCCAGTATTCTCGATGGTTTCGGCATCATCATTTTTCTTCTCCTTGGCGGCTTGCTGTTGAAATTTTCTGTGCAATGGCGGTTATGCCGTCCGGAGCACACCTCGGTACACTTGCAGAAGCAACGCACCGGACTATCAAGGCGGCGGAGGGGGGCGAACGCCAATTCCGGCAATGGCCTCTCGTTCTCGGGGAATGAACGTGTCTGACAGATCCAATGCGTGGCGATATGGTGACTGATCCTAGCCAGCAGAGATTCTGGCGTTGCGTATGACGTCGGACAGGCGTTCGGTTTCCACCGTAAGGAATCTCGCGAATTCCTCCGGACTCGATCCGACCACCACTGCACCCTGCTTTCGCATTTGCATCTTCAATGTCGGATCATCCAGGCTGTGGCGGATAGCCAGGCTCAATCTATCGATGATCGGTCCAGGCGTTTTTGCGGGAGCGAGGAGGCCGAAGAACGTCCCCATCGTGAAATCGACGCCGGCCTCCTGAAACGTGACCAGGTTGGGCATCTGTTCCGACCGCTTGGTATCGGCGAAGGCTATGCCCTTGAGATTTCCCACCTCAACGAAAGGCAGCGCAGCAATGGTGCTGCAGAAAAGTACTTGCGTCGTATCGGAGACGGTTGCCGTCACCGCCGGTCCATTACCCTTGAACGGTATGTGCTGCATCGAGGTGCCCGTGGTTCGCTGGAACAGCTCTGCTGCCAGATGCGGGCTGCTTCCGAGGCCATAGGAGGCATAGTTCAGCTTGCCGGGGTTCGCCTTCACAAGGTCGATGAATTCGCGCAGGTTGTTGACCGGCAGCGAACGGGTAACGAACAGGCCGACAGGTGCGTTGGAGATCAGCGAGATCGGAGCAAGATCGGTCAGTGGATCATAGTTCAGGTTTTTGTAGAGCGCGGGATTGGCGGCGAGGCCGATGCTGCTGACTAGCAAAGTGTATCCATCCGGCTTGGCGCGCGCGACGGACAGATTGCCGATGTTCGAGTTTGCGCCCGGCATGTTGACGACGACAAACTCTTGGGAGAGCGCTTTGCTAAGCATTTGCGAAACGGTGCGACCGGTGACGTCGACCGCTCCGCCAGGCGCAAATGGAACCACCACCTGGACAGGCGACGACGGATAGGCCCGCTGAGCCCAGCCTGACGCCGAGAATGCAATCGATGCAGGCGTCGCTGCCAACCCCAGCATTGTCGTTCGGCGGCTCACGCGCGATGAGGTCATCGTATCCTCCCCGGGATGAAAAACGTAAGCAGGGAGCAGTTGCGTGGGCTTTGCGCCGATCCCGCCGGATGCGGGTTGGCGTCGATTTCCCAGGCTGAACCCTTTGTGTTCTCTTGCGCAAATCTGCCTCAGAACGCATTATTTCAGTGCCCGCGGACGAACAAACGAATTTGCTTCACGCGCTGTGAGTTTTCATCGGAAGCTATGGACCGTCGGCATCTCCCCCTGACCGCGCTGCGAAGTTTTGACGCGGTGGGCCGCTATCTTTCGTTTTCCAAGGCGGCGGATGCTTTGGGGGTGACCCATGGCGCCGTGAGCCGGCAGATCGGCGCCCTAGAGCTTTCTCTTGGCGTGAGGCTGATCGAGCGCGGAACGCCGCTTGCTCTCACGGCCGAGGGACAACAGCTCTTCGCCGGCGTGGCTCCGGCATTCGACCGCCTGGCGGATTCGATGGACGGGATCGGCCGTCGCGATCTGCGATCGGCTTTGTCAATCAACGCACCGCCGACGTTTACGATGAGGTGGCTGATTCCCCGACTCTCGACCTTCCAGCAGAAGTTTCGTGACGTCGACGTCCGTCTGTCCACGGGCATAGGGTCGCCGCGCGAACTTAAGATGAACGAGGTCGACATTGTTATTCGAAGAATGGATCAGGGCGAGGCTCCAGAACACGCAACCCCGTTTCTGTCTTCGGAGCTTCTTGCCGTTTGCGCGCCTGAATTGTTGCAGCGCACACCCATCGGCGAGCCGAAGGGCATTTGCCAGCATCAGCTGATCGAGGCCGCAACAAGCGTCTCGGGATGGTCGGAGTGGTTTGAAAAAGCCGGCAGCGCGCTGCCGCCTGAAGCCCGCTTTGCCCGTTTCGAGCATATGTTCTTTGCGCTGGAAGCGGCGTTGGACGGGCTTGGTGTGGCGCTACTTCCTTCCGCATTGATTGTCGATGACCTGGCATCCGGACGCTTGGTGATCGCGTGGAAGCTCCAGGGCGTCTATGAGCGCGACTATGTCTATATTCTTTCGCCGCTCAGCCGGAGGAGGGACCCGGCACTCGCGTTCTGCTCCTGGCTGTCGAAGGAGGGCGGCGATTCCAATCGGTTCGGCAAGACGGTCATAAACGACGAGCCTGCTTGAATTGCGGGATGCCGATATCACGGTCGCAATGACTGTGAGTTTTGCTCTGCGACGTGGATAACAATTCGATTGCGCCTTGCATGGCGATCCTTCATCCCGACCGGGCGTTGATCGGGATAGGAACTGGATCGCCAGCCGATGTTGTCTGATTTTAGAGTGCTGGACCTGACATGGGTTCTCGGCGGTCCGTTCGCGGGGCAGCTTCTGGCCCAGCTCGGAGCCGAGGTCATCAAGGTCGAGCCCATCGAGGGAGACCTGTCCCGCCGCGTTTCGAGCCATTCCACCGAGTTCGAAGGTGATTCCGGCTTTTTCCTGTCGGTGAACCGCGGGAAGGAAAGCATCGCTGTCGACCTGAAGCATCAAGCGGGACGCGAGATCATCCACGATCTCGCGCGGCATTCGGATGCGATTGTCTACGGGTTTGCGCCAAGGGTCCCGAAACGGCTGGGGCTTGATCCCGAAACGCTACATCGGATCAATCCGAAGCTGGCCATTGCCCAGCTCATCGGACTTCACGACGAGGCGCCATACGACGACACGCCGGCGTTCGATCTGGTGATTCAGGCCATGGCCGGGCTCATGAGCATAACCGGAGAGCGCGACGGCGCGCCGGTGCGCGTCGGCTATCAGGTTGCCGATCTCGTCGGCGGCCTCTATCTCGCGCTCGGTTGCGTGGGCGCCATGTTGCGAGCACTGAAGTCCGGCAAGGGAGAAGCTGTCCAGGTTTCGCTTCTGGATTGCCAGTTGGCCATGCTGACGTGGCAGGCGCAGAACTACTTCATCTCCGGCGAGACGCCCTTTGCGAACGGCGCAAGACATCCGGTCATAGCCCCGAGCGACATCTATCCGTGTGCCAACGGCGAATACATCGCCATCTCCCCGACGGGGCAGCAGTTCTGGAACAATTTCTGTGCGGCGATCGGGCGGCCGGACCTTGCAGATGATGAGCGGTTTAGTCACCCGAAAAGTCGCATCAGGAATGTCGCGGATCTCACGAACATCCTGACGGATGTCTTTCGCAGCCGAAGCTCCGATGAGTGGAGCGAGACCCTGTTCAACGAAAGAATTCCGGCCGCAACCGTCAACAGCGTCGCCAAGGCGGTGGCTCAGCCTCTCGCCAACATCCGCCGGATGGTCGAGGAAATCGAACATCCGGAGAAGCCGAGAACGCTGAAGTTTCTCGGAAATCCGTTCAAGTACGCCGACGCGAAGCCACTGTCTTATCCTCCTCATCACGGCGCGAACAGCCGCAAGATTCTGTCCAGCGTCTGCGGCTACGACGATGCCAGGATCGATAAGTTGTTGGGAAATCAGGTTGTCTATCAGGGAGAATGGGAATGACCCGTCCGAGCGATATAAAGCCGCGAGAGGGAGATCAGCAGGCGGCATTATACAAAGACTGGATCGTCGGAGCCGAGTTTCCGCCGCTCCCGTTTTCGATCAAGCCGGACATCGTCCGAGAGTACATGTCCGTGGTTGACGCCGATCCTGCCAATTACGTCATCGACGGCAGGCAGGCGGCGCCTCCCAATGTGGTGGCCGTATACATGATGGCGGTGATGTATCGTCTCTATCCGCCGCAGCAGGGCGGCATCATGCTCGGAAACACCATCCGCTTCCATAGCCCTATCTGGGCGGACGAAAGCACTGATGTCGTCGGTACGGGCCGGGTGACGGATAAATTCGAGAAGAAGGGGCGAAAGCATATTTGCTACGACGTCGAGTTCAGGCGCCCGGACGGAACGCTGCTGGTCTCGGTGAATCACGTGTCGGCATTTCCGGAGTGAGAGAAAAAACATGACAACGAGCCAAGGACGAGTCGAGAAGGTCATTCCCCAGACCCAGGAGATGTTCGACAACTACGGGAAGCTGAACGGGGACAACGATATTCTTCATTACGACGATGACTATGCAAAGCAGCGCGGATTCCGGGGCACGCTGGGACACGGCCTGATGTACACCGGTTATGTCTGCGATCTCGCTGCCAAGAAATTCGGCGCGGATTGGCATTATCGGGGCGTGCTCAGCGTAAAGTATGTGCGTCCGGTATGCCCGGGCGATCGTCTGGTGGTGTCGATCGATTCCGATGGGACGGTGCAGTGCGAGTCTCAATTCGACGTCACTCTCGTCGGCAAGGCGTCGCTCGCATGAGCGCCGCTGCCGGGCCTGTCACGCGAACCGGAATATCGACCGCGGATTCCGTGAGGGTTCGGGGGCGCGATCTGGTCAACGAGCTGATAGGCCGGCATAGCTTTACCGAGGTCCTGTACTTTTTGACCTGCAATCGGATGCCGGATGCCGCCCAGACGCATCTGCTCGATGCGTGCCTGGTCACGCTCATGGAGCATGGGCTGACACCCAGCGCCATCATCACGCGGCTGATGACGGACAGCGTGCCGGAGGAGTCTCAGGTCGCGATGGCGTCGGGGCTTCTCGCGATCGGGTCCGTCTATGCAGGAACCACGGAACGTTGCGCGGAGCTGCTGCTCGAATTGGGGCGCCGCGTCGAAACGGAGCCTGATGCAGCCGCGGCCGTAGCGCGCGAGTATGCGCAGGCGCGCAAGCCTGTGCCGGGCTTCGGGCATGGAACCCACAAGCCCGACGATCCACGCACCGTACGGCTGTTGGACCTCGCCCGGGAGGCGGGAAAATCGGGTGTTTATGTGTCGCTCCTTGAATCGCTCGCACGGGAGGTCGACAAAGTCGCGGGCCGTCACATCACCGTCAACGCGACGGGTGCGATGGGAGCCATCTTTCTGGAAATCGGCGTGCCGGTTGCCGCGATGAGAGCCTATTCGGTCGTCTCGCGATCTGGCGGTCTCGTTGGACATATCCTGGAAGAGAAGGAAACAAGGTCCGCCCGCGCGATCTGGGCCGCGGCCAAGAACACAGTTTCATATGTAGACGATTGACAACTCGCGCGGCTTTCCTAGTGCATCTGGTTTGGAAACGAGCTTGCGGAAAAGTCCGCGTTTTTCGGTATTTTCTTCAGCTCTCTTAAATTTTCATCTTGGTTGCTATGCGTGAGAATGCGTGAAATCCAGCCTGAGTCTCCGCGCGAAAAAATTCCATTCCTGGCTTTCCGGTCCGCCAGGTTGCCTTGATGGTCTCTAGGTGGTTCAGGAGGCCGAATGACGCGACCGGTCTCTGGCCAGAAAATTCCCGTTCCGGTGAGGCATCCAAAGGCCGTCATAGCCGCAGAGTCGACGCTGCGCCATTCGAAGTGGGGCAATGATCTTCGGCAGACGGTCCGAACGATTGGTACGGCAACGGGTGATTTCGACTTCAATGCTTGCTTGTTGATGAACCATGCGGTCTCGGGTGCGAACGCTGGATACATCGCTCGGCATAAGCTGCTTGAAGATCATCTGCGCTAGCGATCCGCGTCACGGATCGGACAATGAACTCCTTTTTCCAGGGAAGGGATCGGGTTCGGCCGCGCAGATCAGTTCATCCAGCCATTGTCGGCCGCGCGCGATCGGCCTGACGAGCGCCGCTCGACGCTCAGCCGCGATGATCCGGACTTCCTATCGCGGAACGGACGGCGGTAGCAGGATCTGCGTTTGGGCTGCTTCATGGAAAGCTTGGGCCCCGCTTGCGGCCGATTCGACGCGCTTCGTATGATTGACACGCGATGTCAACCAATATATGAAACATAGTCAATTATGAGCATAGTCGTTTTTATCGCTGAGCGAGGCGGCTGCCGCGAAGCTGAAGCTGTGTTGACGGCATGGCAGAGAGACCAAGATCTGAAAGGCCTCGCTCGAAATTTGAAGACCGTTTCCGGAAAGAGGCCTAGCGATGAGCACCACGGTCAAGGGCGTCAGAAGTATCGAACTTGAAATGTGCGATGTGCGGAGTGCCGTCGCATTTTTCTCTCAGGTGTGGAACCTCACCGAGGTCGACAAGCGGGAGGGATCCGTATTCCTTCGCGGAACTGGCCGATATCATCATATTCTAGCTTTACACCAAGCGCAGGCGGATACTGCAGTTCGGAGGATCGTTTTTGATGCAGGGAGCAGGAGCGACGTGGATAGTCTCCATGCTCAAATGCAGGATCGGGGGATTGATTGTGGTTTCCTCCACAACTCCGAAATTCCGGGTCGCGGCTACGGTTTCGAGTTCACCGATCCTGAGGGCCGCCGCTTTGCGGTCGTGTGCGATGTCGAAGGTGATCACGCCGATACGGCCGACAGCAGGGATCGCCCGCGAAAGATCACTCATGTCAACTTGAACGCGATCGATGTGGGGAAGACGAACGCTTTTCTCATAGATAATCTTGGTTTCAGCTTGATTGACCAATCCGGACCATTGTCATTCTTGCATTGCGATAACAGCGATCACAGCTCGATCGTTGTGTGTACGGCATCGAAGCCGACGATCAACCATATCGCGTTCGAGCTTCCCGATCTTGAATCGGTCATGCGTGGTGCGGGCAGGATGCGTGACGCGGGGTATCCGATCGAGTGGGGACCGGGACGACACGGCGCGGGAAACAACGTGTTCTCCTACTTCGCCGGCCCCGAGGAGATACCGCTCGAATACACCTCCGATGTGCTTCAGGTGGACAACACTTACGTTCCTCATGGACCGGAGTACTGGAAGTGGCCGCCTGGCCGCATGGACCAGTGGGGCATCACCCCGCCCCACACGCAGCGATGGAAGCGAATCCAGGACATGCTCGGCTTCGCCGCCGGCTAGCGGCCGTCGAATGACATTGACACAAGCCGCAATGAACAAAGGGAGGAGAAAATGCTGAAATCTGTTGTGTCGTGCCGGGGCATCTGTGCTTCGGCCGTTGTCATCTGCACCTTTTTTGCGGCGCAGACCCATGCCGTCGCTCAGGGCTGGCCTGCCAGGACGATCACCGCGATTTCACCGTTCGGGCCCGGCACCTCGCTTGAGGCTGCGGCGCGGCCCGTATTCGAGCAGATGTCGCGCGACCTGGGGCAGCCGATCGTGATTGAACATCGCCCCGGGGCAGGCAGCACAACCGGCTCCGCCGCCGTCGCGCGCGCGGCGCCGGACGGCTACACGCTGCTGCTTCAGTCCTCGACGTTTGCCATTGCCCATTCGGTGGTTCCGAGCAGATCGTACGACACGCTCACGGATTTCATGCCGATCGTCGCATTCGGCGTGCAGCCGTATGTCCTGGTGGTAACACCTGCGAAAGGATTTAAGACCGTTGGCGACCTGATCGCAGTCGCAAAATCCAAGCCCGGAGCGATGAACTACGCTTCGCTTGGCGTGGGAAGCGCGCCGCATGTGGCGGCGGAGCGCTTTCGATTGAGCGCAAACATCGAAGCTCAGAATGTCAGCTTCCGGGGGCCGCCCGAAGCACTGACGGAGACGATGACTGGCCGGATCGACTTCTACTTCATTCCGCTTGGCAGCGCACTGTCGCTGATCAAGGATGGAAAGCTAACGGCTCTGGCCGTCAGCACGGCGAACCGGGCCGCTCAGTTGCCCGATGTGCCCACTCTCAAGGAGGCCGGGTTGAAGGAAACGGGCTTCGAACTCTGGGTCGGTCTCTTTGCACCTGCAAAGACTCCAGCGGAGATCGTTTCCAAGCTTCACGCGGCGGCGCAGAAGGCCATGCAGGGAGACGTGGTCAAAAGCCGTTTGAGCGCGCTGAGCCTGATCCCCATGCCGCTCACACAGGAACAGTTTTCCCTCTACTTCCGAAACGATGTTGAGGAAACCGCCGGTGTGATCAAAAGGGCGAAAATTCAGATACAGTGAGGCGCCCGATCAAGCGGGCAACGGTTGCGTGCGACCGTTGTTCCGTTCCGGCGCGGAGAATCCCAGGTCTTATGTGGCCGTATGCGGCAGGCGTTCCGACGCCGCCGCCCGGCGAGAAGGGCGCCGATCTTATCCCAACTCGACAATCTCCTGCGGAAACGCATGCAGCCGCTCCGCGCCGGTTTCCGTGACCAGGAAATTATCGCAGATCCAGGTGTATGTGTCCTTCGAGTGATACATGGGATGAACGGCAATATTCATGCGCGCGGCGATACGCATGGTTTCGTCGAAGCGCACCAGCGGCCGCTCGACCAAATGGTAGCCCTGCCCGTGACAATAGAGCCGGTTCTCCTTCGGTCTCCCGTTCTGCGCCATGAAGTCGTTGTAACCGTTCCATATATCCACGCATGATGCGCCGGGCCGAAGCATCTCCGCGGTGAAATCCTGCGCCTTGAGAGCGAAGGCAAACTCGTCCTTCATGTTTTGGGTGGCCTTGCCGAGCACGCAGGTGCGGCCGATCTCGCAGAAGAAGCCGCCCGGACCAGTGGTCTCGACAAGGAGCACGAACTGGTCGCCTTCGCGGATCATGCGGTTCTGGAGATGGCGCGGCTGGATCATTACCGACTGACCGATCGGCGAGGAGGCTCCCATCAGCAAGCCATACTCCGCGCCGGCGTTGCGGGTGAGGTTTTCCGCGACCGCCGTCACCTCGATATCTCGCATGCCGGGCCGGATGGCGTCGAACGCCGCGCGCAGCGCCCGATCCTGCAGATGAGCGGTCGCCCGGATGAGTGCGATCTCCTCATCGCTCTTGATGACCATGATGCTGTCTACGAGCCCGGTCGCATCGACAAAGCGCGCATTGCCAAGCTTGCCTTGCCTGAGGTGTTCGCCGAGCAGGTGGCTCATCGAGCCCTGGGCGACCAGCCCGATGGTTGCGCCGGAATAACCCGCCATCGCCTTGTCAACGTTTTCGAGGTCGAGCGCATTCGTGAACGATGCGCCCATGAAGTTCGGCGATGCGAGGAATCGCTTGACGCCGCGGCGCACCGGATCCCCCGGAGGCGGGGAGGCGTCGACACCAAACGGCCCCATCCCCACGACCGTCATGAGGTCGTCCCTGGGGAAGACGACCGTGGTCATGACGCCGTTGGCTGAGGGCAGATCCGTGAACCATTTGACGTAGCCGCCAGAAAACTCGTTGGAGTTCTGCATCACCAGTACGTCGATGCCCTGCTCCGCCATCGCGGCCCGCACGGCGGCCCAGCGGCGTTCGAGTTCGGCGTCGGAGATCGGGGCGATCAGACGTTCGGCAAGATCGGACATGATGGTTCCTCAATCGTGGTTGCAGCCACCCACGACGTTGGATGGCACCTCAGCCGCACGGCGACGGATGGAGGGATGATCTGCGGCAGCCGGCAGAACACCCCTGGTGCGCGTCTAGTCCAAAGTCACTCCGGTGATTTCGACCACCTTTTTCCATGCCTCCGATTCCGCTTGGAGGCTTTTTGCGAATTCGCCGGGGGACCAAAGCCTGGCCTGAATCAGGTTGACCTCCAGAAACTTCTTCTGGAATTCGGGATTGCGCAGCACCTCCTGCACATCGGCATTGATTTTGGCGACGATGTCGCCCGGCGTTCCGGATCGGGCAAACAGCCCGAAGGAGGACACGACTTCAAAGCCGGGAACAGTTTCTGCGACAGGGGAAACCCCAGGAAGCTGCGGAACAGGCTGGAGAGAGCCGATGCCAATCATTCCCAGCTTGCCAGTACGATACGCATTGAGCGCGATCGTCGGGCCGATCGCCAGCAAATTGATCTGCCCGCTCATCAGGTCCGTGACCGCAGGCCCGATCCCCCGGTAATGAACGGCCGTCATTTCGATGCCGGTCAAACTTTCCAGCAGCAGCATGGCCATGTGCGGACTCGTGCCCGGTCCGGAGGCGCCATAAGTAACTGATCGGGGCTTTTGTTTCGCCAGCGCGATCAGCTCGCGCATGGACTTTGCCGGAAACGTTGGGCTGGTCAGCACAGCCAGTGGAATTCCACCCAAATCGGCGACGGGAATGAAGTCTTCTACCCGATAGGTCAGTTGCTTCGTTTTGTACAAATGGGGAGTGATAGCGATCAGACCGTTCCCTGCCGTGAACAGCGTATAGCCGTCCGCCGGAGCTGCGATCACCGACCTGGCCCCAACCTCATAAGCTCCACCGGGCCGGTTCTCGACGATCACCGGCTGGCCCCACTTTTCTGAAAGCCGCTGGCTGACGGCGCGCGTCAGGACGTCGGTCAACCCTCCCGCGGCGACTGCGACGACGACTGTTACGGGACGGTCCGGAAATTTCTGTGCCGCAGCGCCAGCACTCAAGGCACCGCCAGATATCAACATAGCTGCTGACATCAGTAAGGCGCACCATCTCCTGCTTAGCATCGTTACCTCCCTATCGTTTGCTTCCCGCCTTGCGCTTCAGGGCGCATTAACCGCGAGCGGGCGTTCGCCGTGATGAAGGACTTCTCCGTATTTTACTCATCGTATGGGGAACGTAATCTAGCAAAAATATGATTACGCTCATATTCGATCAAACTCATTCATGGAGTCAAGCGACCTGGGGCGTCAGTCTTTCTAACAGCGGGAGAAGTTGATCGCGCCGCAACCAACTGAACGGCCGATCGGGGCGGATGAATTGGCCCGCTCAGTCAAGAAGCTCCGCCTCCACGATGATCAGCGACATCAGGGAAGGGCACTTCCTCGATCATCCATGCTAAGAGGAGGTGATTTCACGCGGGGCCAATCCTGACGTCCGCTTTACATCCTTCCGTGCTTTTCTCCGGCGTCGTACGGCAGACCTACTGCTCCGATACGCCGACCGGCACCGACCGCGTACTTGAGAGCGCCGTTGTGGCTGGCATTCGGAGGTCGTGATTCGCGTTCTGCGTACGGCGTTCGCCGGCACGCTTGGTCGGCATCAAAAAATCAAGATCGTCATCGGGCGCGTGGGAGAGATGCTGCCGATGATACTTGCGCGGACCGACGAGGTGTCTGCACGCGGCTTCGTCCATCTCAGGCGGGCTCAAAGCTGCTCCTTGACAGCATTGCGCTCCAACCCGATGACATGGCAAAACTGAACCGAGGCAACGTCGACGCGTTCCTCAGCTTGAGGCAGGGACTGTCTGCGAGTGAAACTGTCGGAAAGTCCATCGAAGCCGACAGCGAACGCGGTCGGCTGCAAATCCGCGTAAACTCACGGGTCGGCCCCTCTTGCAGAGGAGAAAAATGAGGGCCACCATCGCCACAATGCAGAATGATTTAAATTTCGCTGTTCCAGATGCGGACAAGGATCAGCGCTCTGGCGCGTCCTGCTAGGACATCTCCGTCGGCCCTGAAATATGTCAAATTCACATGCGATGGCGACCGGGCTTGCAGCGAGCGGTTCACTCTTATTCTAAGACGTTTATCCCAGCACACTTCGGATTCCAGAGGGCGACGGATGCGGGCAGAGATTCCCCAGATCATGGGTCTGCGTGAAAAGAACAAGTTGGATAAGCTGCGGCGCATTCAGGCGGCTGCTCGCGCGCTATTCGTTGAGAGAGGGTTCGATGAGGCGACGACCCGCGAAATCGCAATTCGCGCGGGTGTGGGAATTGGAACCGTCTTCACTTACGCTGAGAACAAGCGCGATCTTCTTTTCCTGATTGCCAATGACGAGCTTGAGGAGGTCACGCGAAATGCGGAAGCTGCCATCCGCAAAGATGCTTCATGCCTTGAAAACCTCGTTGCAATATTTCGGCCTCACTACAAGTTTTTTGCCCGACAACCAGCGCTGTCGCGATTCCTGCTGCGGGAGATGACATTCTACGACTCTGGACGCCAAGCCAGCCGTTTTCAAAGAACCCGCGAGCGGAACATCGAACTCGCAGGTCAGGTCGTGAGGATGGCAATCGAGCGACGGACAATCAGGCTTTCGGAGGACCCGGATCTCGCCGGATGGGTTGCCTTTTGCATTTTTCAAGTCGAGCTGCGCCGGTGGCTGACCACCAAGGAGTTGAGTATCACCGCCGGCATGGCGAGATTGCAGCGCGCCTTGGATCTGTGCGTTTCAGGATGGGGCAACAAGCCGTCCAAGCCCAAGAAGTGAGCCGCGTGTGGGCGGTCACGCGGGCTTGGAGGCCATGCTGCAATTCACGATAGTGCCGATAGGTCGCTGGAATTTCAGGTCGGGAAGGCACTGTTAGAAAGGTTAGGGGCCCCCTTGCGCGCTGCGGGTTTTCATCCGCAGCGCCTGCCTGGCCTTAATAACGCAACGTGCCGGGTTCTGAAGCGATTCTCAGCGCAGCTATTTTGTCCAGTCCTTTTTCCAAGCCTCTGGAGTTTGGCCGTCGATCAGGACGAATGCAATCCGGCACGGACTTCCGCTGTTGTTGACCCAAGCATGGTTGGTTCCCTGCTGTACCAGGACATCGCCAGCCTTCATATGAACTTCGGTGTCGTCCATGAGCATATCGATTTCACCCTCCAGGACGATCGCATAGTCGATGCTTCGGGTCCGATGCGTGTTTGCATGACGGGCATAGCCCTGTGTTTCGGGATCGATGCCCATTGCGACCAATATCGCATGATGGTCGACAGATGCTGCTGCGCTGCCTCCCGTCGAGGCGGGCGGAAAATCGACGATGCGGAAGATGGAGCCGTTTGCGGGCGGCGGCACCCCGACCCGGGTTTCCGCGCGATCCGCGGTGGCGTCGAGCGCCGCCGGGGTCTCGCCAGTCACCCAAAGCGCCGTGACCCCGTTGCCGCCAGCACTGCGCTGCTTCGGCAGCACCGCATCGTCGAACAGCGCGACCGCCTTGCCCTGTGAATCGTGACCCGTCACGATTCTTCTCGTCGCCTTTAACTCCATTATCCTCTCCTTGGTGGTTTTTCGGGTGATATTCCGCGTGATCTCTCAACGCGGCATGGCAATGAGCGACGAGCGCGCCATAGCGCCGGTGCGCAGGGGAAATTTTGCGAGCGCATGTTCCGGGAGCTCGCTTTCACGAGAAGCCGGAAAAAAAAGCCCGCGGATCGACCGCCGCTCTGCGTCCAACTGTGTCCTTGACTCCAATCACTGAGCACGCTCAATTATAAGCATGATCAGGTTCTAGAGTGCAAGGGTCTGCGTTTTCCGGGCACCAAGCAGCCTCTTAAAGAGCGTCTGCAATCGAAGCGGGGGGGAGAAAGCGAACGCTCAGCCGACGGCTTTGAAAATGCGCCCAACTTATCCGGCGTTCCCCGCAGCATCGTTCATCCAGCTATTCCCACGACCAGTGGTGTGCAGAGCATGACCAAGAGTTTCGAAACGATCCGCCCGCTGATCCATTCGCCCGAAAATCCCGGCGCTGATTACGATCGCGAACCCACGTTCTCTACCATGGCCCGCGACATGGACGTCATGGTGCCGATGCGCGACAACGTCAAAATCTGCGTGGATGTTTATCGACCTGACGCGCCTGGCAAGTTTCCGGCGCTGCTTGCCTTCGCCATTTACAACAAGGATTTCCAGGGCCCCGACATGGCCGAGACGCTGCCGCCGCAGCCAGCCTGGTCGACGCTGTGGACCGGCCCGCTGGAGGCGGGCGATACGAAATTCTTCGTCTCGCGCGGCTATGTGCACATCATCGGTTCGCCGCGCGGTGTCGGAAAATCCGAGGGTGGCGGCTCGCGCGAATGGGACTGCTACGACCTGATCGAGTGGATTGCGGCGCAACCGTGGTGCGATGGCAACGTCGGCATGGTCGGCATTTCGGGATTCGGCGCCGAACAGCTCGCCGTGGCCAAGAAGCAGCCTCCGCACCTCAAGGCTATCTTCCCGTTCGACTCACGCGGCGCATACGGCGAGTTCGGTGGATTCCGCGACGAGTACCCGGGCGGCGTCATCCACCTCTTCCGCTACCTCGTCGGACATTTCTCGGCCATGCACCAACACAAGGGGCCTCCCGGCCCGTTGCCGCCGGAGCAGGAGAAGCGCTGGCGCGAGGCCATGAGCAATCCCGACTACCGGATGTATCCGCACGTCTACAATCTGCTGGCCCAGAAGGGACAGCACATGCCGCCCTACTATCATATTCTGGTTGAGCCCTTCGACAGCGCAGCCGCCGTGCAGAAGAGCGAGAGCGAGTTCGAGCGAATTCAGGTTCCCACCTATACCGGCTCTGGCTGGTACGGCTATACGTACAAGACGCACCTGAACGGTTGCCAGCACTGGTACCGCAACATCAAGGCGCCCAAGAAACTGCTGCTCGCGGGTCCTGCGCACGTTGAGCGGCCGTGGCACAGCCTGCATGGCGAGGTGTTGCGCTGGAACGACCACTGGCTCAAGAGCATCGACACGGGCATCACTGACGAGCCGCCGGTCAAGTTCTGGGTGATGGGCGCCAACGAATGGCGCACGGCGGAAGACTGGCCGCTGCCGCAGACACAATGGACCAAGCTCTATCTCGCGAGTTGGGAGCGGCTGACGCCGGATCCAGCCGTGCCGTCGAGCGCGACCGAGACGCAGCGGCCGGACGCCTTCGTGCAGATGCCGCCGACGCAGACCAGCACTATCCAGCGGCTGCGCTACATGACCGATCCTCTGCCGCACGACGTTCTGGTCGCCGGTCCAATCGCGCTCACGCTTCACGCATCCATCGACCAGGACGATACCAACTGGATCGTCATCCTCAAGGACGTGGGACCGGACGTATCGGTCATGAGCGTTCGCGAGGGCGAGCGTGAGGTTCCGAAAGACCTGCACGAGCGCGAAATCACGCGCGGCTGGCTCAAGGCCTCACACCGGGCCATCGATCCGTCACGCTCCAGGCCGTGGTGGCCCTGGCATCCGCTCACGCGTGAAGCGTGGAAGCCCGTCACGCCGGGTGCTGTCGAGGAGTACCAGATCGAGGTCATGGCGACGGCCAACCTGTTCCGCAGGGGTCACAGGATCTGCTTGGACATCACCAGCCTGGATCTGCCGACCGGTGTGGCGGGCGCAACCAATGCAGAGTATGTGCCGTACCACATCTGCTCCAGCAAGACGGTGGTGCACAAGGTCTATCACGACCTCAAGCGGCCCTCGCACCTGCTGTTGCCTATCATACCGCAATAAGGAGCGACGGAACGACATGTGACCTGTCGACCCGCCGATGCCACGAATTCGCGCATTGCGATGTGCCCGTTGGCCTGCAAGGGCGAAGGGAGAAAAAAAAGAAAGTTGAACGACGTCGTCCGAAAGGAAGTCTGAAGGGAAGGAGACAAGCATGATTACACGCCACATGCCGCTGGCCTTGTGCGCGCTCATCGCGTCGAGCTTCGCGGCGGCCGCGCAACAATTTCCGACGCGTTCGGTCACTATCGTGGTTACGAGCCCGGCGGGGGCTCTTACGGACGTCCTTGCTCGGGCCGTGGGCCAGCGCCTTGCGGAAAAATGGAAGCAGCCGGTTGTCATCGAAAACAAACCTGGCGCATCGTATTCGATCGCTGCTTCAGCCGTCTCGAGTGCGAGCCCGGATGGCCATACTCTCATGGCCACGGAACTGGGCCTGTTTACATCCCAGCCGCACCTTCAGCCCCCGGGGCGGCGCACATATGACGCCGATAAGGACTTCGCACCGATAGCTGGGTTGGCGGAAATCCCGATAGCGGTGATAGCGAACCCCTCCTTGCCGGTGAAGTCGTTCGCCGAATTGCTCATGCTGGCAAAGAAAAAGCCGAACACCATCACGTTCGGGACCGCGGGCCCGGGCACCGCGCCTCACCTCAGCGCCGTACTGCTAGAGCGCCTGGCGAAGGTTCAGCTTTCCGCAGTTCATTATCGCGGAGCTGCCCCTGCGCTCAACGACGTGATCGCCGGGCATGTGAACCTAATCACCATGGGGCCGTCGATTGCCCTTTCAAGTTACCGCGCAGGTAAGCTCAACATTCTCGCGATCGGCGGAAAGAAGCCGATTCCACAGCTTTCCGGAGTGCCCACTGTCGCCGCGACCGTGCCGGGTTACGAATCCAGCGTCAGCTTCGGCGTCGCCGCTCCGAGCGCAACTCCGGCGGCCTTAATCCGGCATATCAACGCAGACATTCAAGACATTCTGCGAGATTCTGCCTTCCAGGCAAAGCTCCTGGAGCCGAACATGCTGCAACCGATGCTGGGCTCCCCTCAGGATTTCGCCAACTACATCCGCGCGGAATCGGAGAAATGGCAGAAGGTGATCGAAGAAGCCAAGATCAAGCTCGAGTAACGGTCCACCGGACCCCGCGGCCGAACCGTCGGCTCAACCACGGCCGATCCTTGCCGGCATGTACGGGTCTGCCGCCTGTCCACATAGCGATGACGGCAACGGGGCAGGAGATGACGCAGTCGCTTCATGGGACATGGCCGAATCCCGAAAATCAAGCACCGCTAACAAAGCGGCGGTAGAGACAACTCACAGGAGAAGCGATGTGACCAGGCAGCCTCTTAAGATTGCCCTCGGTTTCTGTGCGGCAATCATGTGGATACTGGCCGCCCCCGCAGGCGCCCAAGACTATCCCAACAAACCCATTCGCCTGCTTGTGACTGTCGCCGCCGGCGGGCCGATCGACACAATCGCTCGTCTGATCGCCGAGCAGATGCAGCCGCATCTCGGCCAGCAGGTCTACGTCGAAAACCGCGCTGGCGCGGGCGGCACGATCGGCTCCAAGGTTGCGGCAAGCGCAGAGCCCGACGGCTATACGCTGCTGTTCGCTACACTGCAGACCGTGGCGATCGCGCCCGCCCTGTATCAGAATCCCGGATACGATTCGACGAAGTTCGTCCCGGTCGGCATGGCTGCGGAATTCCCGTTCATCTTCGTCGTCCCCGCGCAGATTCCGGCAAAGACGACGAAAGAATTCGTTGCCTTTGCGAGGGCCAGCCAGACGCCTTTGAGCTTCGGAGGTTCGTTGGCGACGCCGCCGCATCTTCTCGGTGCTCTCTTCGCGCGGACGAACAAGCTCGACATTGTGTATGTGCCATACAAGGGCCTGGCACCATCGCTCTCCGACCTTCTCACCGCCCGCACTCACATGGCCTTCGACGCCATCGTCACGCTGATCCCCCTGATCAAGGAAGGCAAGCTGCGTCCGCTCGCCGTGGTCTCGCGTCAGCGTTCACCGCTGTTTCCGGACGTGCCAACCATGGCCGAGAGCGGCTATTCGGATTTTCCCGGGAACCCGTGGGCAGGCATCCTCGCTCCTCCCGGGACGCCCCGTGAGGTCGTCGATAAAGTCAATGCGGCCTTGAATGCCGCCCTGAACGCGCCCGCCACCCGAGAGAGGATGGCTCAGCTTACGTTGTCTCCGGTCGGGGGCACGCCGCATGCCTTCGAAGAACGGATCAGGGCTGACGCGGTGAAGTGGAGCGAGGTGGTCGAACTGTCAGGAGCAAAAGCCAAGTAAATCAGCCGGTCGAGGACGAACGGATCGTAGATGCGGATGGAGGGCTCGTAAGCCAATGCGATTGATAACGCTCGAAGAACATTGTGCGAGCCCTGGGTTTCTGGCCGGGCCGGGCCGGGAGTTCATGGAACGTGTCCGAACCTCGGGCGCGCGGGGTGCAAGGATTTTCGAACAACTTCAGAATGTAGGCGGAAAACGCATCGCCGAGATGGATGCGGCCGGCATCGACATGCAGGTGCTGTCGCTCAACGCTCCAGGGCTCGAGCAGGCAGAAGCGGACATACAAGTCTCGGTCGCTCAAGAGGTGAATGACTTTCTGGCCGATGCGACGAAGCGGAACCCACAGCGTTTCGCCGCCTTCGCCGCGCTTCCTGTTGGAGAACCCAACAAAGCCGCAGCAGAGTTGGAGCGCAGGTTTCGACAGCAAGGATTTAAAGGCGCGCTCATCAACGGTCACACGCGCGGTCGTTATCTCGACGACAAGTTCTTTTGGCCGATTCTGGAGAGCGCCGAAGCACTGAATGCTCCGATCTATCTACATCCGACGATACCACCAAAGCCCGTTATTGACGCCCTCTATGCCGGATTTTCTCCGACCGTTTCGGCAGCCTTTGCGTCTTCGGGTTGGGGCTGGCATATCGAAACGGCCATACATCTCGTTCGGATGATCTTGGGCGGTGTCTTCGACCGATATCCGAAGCTGCAGGTCGTCATCGGCCATTTGGGGGAAGGCATCCCCTTCATGTTGCCGAGGCTTAATAAGAATCTGCCGATGGAGATGACGAAGCTATCCCGTCCGCTTGGATCCTACCTGCGTGAAAATGTTCATTACACCTTCGGCGGTTTCAATTTTCCGGCGACGTTTCAAAACCTTATGCTTGAAGTAGGGGTGGAACGCATCATGTTCTCGGCGGACTATCCATTCGGATCGATGTCCGAAGCACGCGCCTTCCTCGAGCAAATTCCGATAAGTGCGGCGGATCGCGAACGCATCGCGCACGGCAACGCCGAGCGGTTGTTCGGCCTGTAGCACTTTGGGTGATCTTTCTACCGAGCGCTATTGTGGTCGTCCGCGCTAGCGGCCGATAGCTCGAGCCGCATTCATCGAGGGTTTCATCTCCCTGGGCGCACGCGGGTCTGATACGGAGGGCTGCGGTTCTGCCGGTACCGGCCAGAGTTCTGCGGAGGGCTGCTCAAATGCTTTGCGACCGTCGTCTCTTGCAGAGCGAAAAATCCCGATGCCCTCGAAATAGGACCAATTTAGCAACTGATAAGCGAAACGACAGGAGAGGTTCTAGAGTTCCAACCCATCTCGTTCTTCAGGCTCTCTCAAATACAATGCGGCGGTTCTTTCTGGCGCTGGGGCGCCATAGCGCATCTTACGAGCGTAGGGGTTGTATGGGGCAGCGTTGACGAGCCATCTGCCCGGCTCCAGATGCTATCTGCGAACCACGTTCCGCATGCTGCTGACGTCGCCGCGCAGCCAACATTCCATGTTATGTTCAATCGTCTCCAGCGCCAGATCCGCATACACGTCGGAGAATCCGCCAAGATGCGGAGTGACGATGATGTTCTTTGCCGACCAGATTGGAGAGCCTGCCGGCAGCGGCTCTGTCTGAAACACGTCGATGGCCGCCCCGGCAATCGTGCCAGAGTTGAGTGCATCGATCATGTCGTCTTCGTTCACCACGCCGCCGCGCGCAAAGTTGATAAAATAAGCAGTCGGCTTCATCGCTGTGAAAACTTGACGGTCGATGGAATGGCGCGTTTCCTCGGAAAACGGAACCAGAAGGACGAGGTAGTCGAGTTGAGCGGCGGATGAGACCAGGTCCGACCGCGGCAACATGCGGTCAATTCCGGAGACATCCCGCGAAGTCGTGCTGTAGCCCCACACCGTCATGCCGAACGCCTTGCAGCGCGGCGCGAGCGCTTCGGCAATCAGCCCGACCCCGTAGATGCCGACGGTCTTGTTATCGAGCAGCCGGGGCGGCCAGCGGGTCCAGTGATGCTGATCCTGGGCACGCAGCGAGCGCGGCAGATCCCGGCTCAGCGCCAGCATCCCCGTTACGATGGCTTCGGACACCGGCGCTCCGTGGATGCCGCGGATGTTTGTCACGATCGCGTCGCTGGCCAGTGCCGGCTGATCGATCACACCGTCCACGCCGGTGCCGAGCGCCTGGACCCATTTCAACCTGGTCGCCTTGGCAAACATCTCGGCACTCGTCATTGCTCCGAAGGTGAGCAGGATATCGGCCTGGGGAGCGAGAGGGGCCGCCTTGCTATGGTGATCGACCACGTCGATCTCCAGATTCGGGAATCGCCTCCTCAGGCGCGTTTCGTAATGGTTGCGAATATCGGGAGGGAGCGTCAGAAGAATAAGTAAGCGGGGCATTATTTGTCATAACCTTCTTGCATCAAGACGGCCGAACTTCGGCAGCCATGCTGGCTCGTTATAGTCGCCCCGTGATCCGAACGGGGCCGCAACGGAACGGAGCCGGCTTGCGAGGGAGCGCGGTTCCTTTGGCGGCCAATCCGCCGGTTTTCGATCCACGCGAAAAAGCCGCGACGACGGACCCGCACTGTCTTGACAGTATGATGACCGTAATCGAAAATGACTATGTTCAAAAATAAATATATCCTACGGCTTGGGTTCATTGTCAAGAATCCCGCGCTGCAACAGAAGGGGAGGCCTGCCAGTGAAAGCGCCGACGCTCCCGACGTCACATGGCGAGTGCGATCCGGCCGTGCCGTTTGATGCCTTCGACGCTTCCGGGGAAGATCGGGTGCGGAACGACGCCTCCGGGCGGCCAAAAGAATTCCGTGATCTCCTGCCGCATCCTAGAGGTTAACGAGTCAAAAGACACGCCAGCCAACGGGAGCGCGAAGCAGACGGTCCTGTTCGGCAGCAGAAGGGGAAACACATGCCGAGCTTCGTCTTGCAACGGTTCTTCCTGCTTGCCGCCGCTGTGGCCGCAATCATTCATCCCGTCCGGGCAAGCGCCCAAGCCGAAACCCCGGACTATCCGCAACGCACCATCACGATGGTGGTCACTGTTCAGGCCGGCAGCCAGGCCGATGTTTTTGCGCGCACGCTCGCCAAGCATCTCAGCGAACGCCTTGGTCGGGCCGTGATCGTCGAGAATCGCGTCGGCGGTGGACAGACCACTGGGGCTCTCGCAGTCGCTCGGGCTCCCGCGGATGGCTACACGCTGCTCTACGGAAACCTCAGCGCACTGGGGATCTCTCCGCAGCTGCGCAACCCTCCCCCTTATAATGTTCCAAGGGACTTCGCGCCGATCACCTTCACGGCGAGCGGGCCGTCCGTTCTGATCGTCAATCCAAAACTGCCGATCAAATCCGCCGGTGATCTCGTCGCGTACTCAAAGGCCAATCCGGGGAAGCTGAACATCGGGAACCACGGAGTGGGCTCCTACAGCCATGTAGCCATGGCACGCTTCCAGAACATCACCGGCGTTGAAATGGTAGCCGTCCCCTATAACGGCGGGGGCCCCCTGATGAACGGTTTCCTCACCGGCTCCATCGATCTGGCATTGCTCGACCTCGTAAGCGCCCGGCCACACATCGAGGCAGGCAAGGCACGGCTGATTGCTCAGCTCGGTAGCAAGCGATCTCATCTGTATCCCGATGTGCCCCTGGTCTCCGAAACCGTTGCTCCCGATCTGACCTCGGATTTCTGGTTGGGCGTGGTGGCGCCGGCCGGAACGCCGACGAGCATCATTGTGAGGCTCAACCGTGAGATCGTAGGCATCATGAAAGAGCCGTCCGTCATCGAGCAAACTGAGAAGGTGGCGCGTTATGTGTCGACATCCGCGCCTGAAGCTTTCGGTCGGGTCTTGACCCAAGAATGGGAATACTGGGGAAAAGTCATTCGGGACAACGGCCTGGTCACGCGTTGAGCCGCCGCTGCGATGGCGAATCGTACGGCTCGACGCTTGTCGCTTGGGTAAAAAACTACAAGGAATATGATGCCATGCGGAATGACGGGCAGATGCGGCTCGGCGTATTCTTCAATCCCACCGGTCATCATGTGGCATCCTGGCGTCATCCGCGATCGCAGGCGGACGCCGGGATCAACTTCCAGCACTATGTCGAGATGACGCGCACCGCTGAGCGCGCGAAATTCGACATGGTATTTTTCGCCGACAATGTATGCGTCCGCGAGGCAGACGCGGAGGCGCTGACGCGGTCGGCCCAGTATATCGCGAATTTTGAGCCGCTCACGCTTCTGTCTGGTCTCGCCGCGGTCACGACCCACATCGGTCTCGTCGCAACCGCCTCGACGAGTTACAACGAGCCGTTCCATGTGGCTCGGAAGTTTGCCTCCATTGATCACATCAGCAGCGGCCGCGCCGGCTGGAACCTGGTGACTTCGGGCCAGGAGGCCGAAGCGAAAAATTTCGGCCGGGAGAAGCATTATCGGCACGACGAACGCTATCGGCGTGCCCGCGAGTTCGCCGAGGTCGTGGTCGGTCTCTGGGATAGCTGGGATGACGATGCCTTCGTGCGCGACAAGGAAAGCGGCCTGTTCTTCCAATCCGAGAAGCTGCATGCGCTGAACCACAAAGGGGAGCACTTCTCGGTGCGGGGGCCGCTGAACGTCCCGCGCACGCCGCAGGGTCGCCCGGTGATCGTGCAGGCGGGTGGCTCGGAGGACATGATCAACGTGGCGGCCGAGTTTGCAGAGGTCATATTCTGCGCGCCGCTTTCGCTCGAGCACGCGAAGACCTTCTATTCCGGGCTAAAGAGACGCGTCGCAGACAGCGGTCGCGACCCTGATCAGGTCAAGATCATGCCTGGCCTGTCGTGCATCGTCGGCCGCACCGCGGCCGAAGCGCAGGAACAGTATGAGTACCTTCAATCGCTGATCCATCCGATGGTAGCGCGAGAGATTCTCTCGATGGTGCTCGGCCATGTGGATCTGTCGTCTTATCCGCTGGATGGGCCGATGCCGCAAAATCTCCCGATGTCGAATGCCAGCCAGAGTTCCTTTCAGAACGTCATGGACATCGCGCAAAAGGAGAATCTGACGCTGAAGGAGGTTGCTTTGCGGGTGGCGGGCGCGCGCGGCAAGGCCGTCGTAAAGGGCTCGCCGAAAGACATCGCCGACCAGATGGAGGAGTGGTTCCGGGAGAAAGGGTGTGATGGTTTCAACCTGATGCCGCCGTTCCTGCCCGGCGGGCTCGATGATTTCGTGGAATTGGTTTTGCCGGAGCTCCGCCGTCGTGGCCTGTTTCGTACTGAATACACCGGCCGCACGCTTCGTGAGCATCTTGGCTTGAAGCGACCGAAAAGCAGGTACGCCCGCTTAGAAGAAGCTGCGGGGGCTGTCAGCGAGGTTGCAGCAGGCGCCTTGTAGGAGCCAGCGGCGTTTCGCTGTGCGGTGGATGTCTGGGTTTGGTTGCCGCGGTGCCCGACACGGATCGCCTGATTCCGAACCACCATGACCGGCCAATCGGATCGGGAAGCCATGACCAGGATCCGTCCTGGGCCGGACTTACTCGCACCGTTTTCACCTCAAGGAGATGGGAATGGCTTTCGTTCGCACGGCAGGACTTGATGTTGACCTATCTCTGTTTCGGTTCGTGAACGAGGAGGCGCTGCTTAAGTCGATGCCTTCTGGGAAGGCTTTGCGGCGTTGGTGCGCGATTTCGCCCCGCGAAATGCCGCTCTCATAGAGCGGCGTGACGCGATCCGGGCGGCCATCGACGCATGGTACATTGAGCGGCGAGGCCGTCCTCTCGATCAGGCTGCGTACCAAACATTCCTTGCAGAAATCGGCTCCATAAAACCGGAGCCGGCTGCATTTCATGTTCTGGCTGAAACGTCGACAGCGAATCCCGCTTGCGTTCCACGCGGATGGCGCCGGCGCTCGACGGCTTGGCCTTAAAGGCGGCACGCAGCCTGATCTTTGGCGGCCGGCTACAGCCCAACGGCTGGAGCCGTCGTTCAAATCCATCCGCCTGAAGTCTGGTTCCGCCGCTGCCAGGCGCCACGAGCACGCACCCGCGAGTGAGGTTGCAGCGTGGATCACGCCGTATCCATGTTCGGCCGAACGATCCGATTGCGCAATACGCCAATTCGTTCGATTTCGAGTTCGACCACGTCATCGGGTTTCAACCGATACCCGACTTCATTTCCGCAACCCGTCCCGACGGTTCCGGAGCAGACAATCTCGCCCGGATAGATTGTTTCCGATGCGGAGATATGGGCCAGAATCGCGTTGAAGCTGTGATGCATGTTCCGCGACGAGCCTCCCCCCAGGCGCCGGCCATTGACGCGCGCCTCCATCCTCAATGCATGCGGATCGCCAATCTCATCCGGGGTGACGATCCAGGGGCCGAATACGTTGCCCGTGTCAAAATCCTTGCCCTTGGCCGGTCCAAGCCGGCCATCCATCTCCCTGTACTGGGCGTCTCGCGCGCTGAAGTCATTGAAGATGGTGAAGCCAAACACATGATCGAGGGCGGTTCCGGGTGCGATGTCCTTGCCCTTGCGGCCGATCACGCACGCAAGTTCACATTCATAGTCCATCCAGGTCGAATATGAAGGCCATTGCACGTCGGTATCGGGGCCGATCACACTGAAACGATTGCTCTTGTAATAGATCGGCTGCTGATACCAGACCTCGGGCACCGGCTGCATCGGACGGCCGGTGCGCTCGCTGCTGCGTTTGAGGCTGTTGGTCAGGTGCTCTTCGAACACGAGACAGTCCCGGATTTGCCGCGGAACAGGGATAGGGGCGAGAACTTGAAGCCCCTTGAGCGGATGCGCCGCTCGGGCCGGCCAAGCGCGGACAAGCTCGCGAGACCAGCGCAAGCCCTCCTCGCCGGCATCGATCAACGACAGCATGTCGTCGAAGGTGTGGGCTGTATCCGTGCCCGCGGCGGCCTTTAAATCGAGAACCGAGGTTTCGGCAGCATCGAGAGCCCCGATCCGCTCTTCAGGCGAATCGTGAAAACGGAAGGTCAGAAGCTTCATCGCGTCAGTTTTTCTCGATACCGATGTCGTTTGCGATCTTGCTCCATTTCTCCATTTCTTTCCGTACGGAGCCGGCCAGCGCTTCAGGTGTCGATATTTCAAGTTCGGCGCCGAGTTTCAAGTACCAGGCTTGCGTAGCTGGATCGGCAACGATCTCGCGCGCTGCGGCGTTGAGCTTCTGCACGATGGCAGGTGACGTACCGGCCGGCGCAAAAAGGCCTTGCCAGAACGTCGATTCCGCCTGAATTCCTTCCTCCAGAAGGGTTGGCACGTCCGGCAGCGCCGGCGACCGCCGGGTCCCGATGACGGCGAGCGCACGCAGCTTGCCCGAGCGCACATGGGGCAACGCGCTCGGCATGGACGCGATCCAGAACTGCACGCGATTCTCGATCAGGTCCGTGTAGGCTTGGGTGGTCTGCTTGTAGGCGACCTGCTGGACCTGGATTCCCGCGGCGGCACGGAACAGTTCCGCTGATAAGTGTGGTGTGGAGCCCGGCCCCAGCGAGACGTAATTGAGCGTGCCGGGTTTGTCCTTGGCGAGCTGCACGAGCTCTTTGACGGTCTTGGCCGGAAGTGTCGTGGGGACAACCAGAAGATTCTGCACCGCAATCAAGTTTGCGATCGGCTGGAAGTCATTGACCGGATCATAGGGCGGCTTGGCCCTCAGGACTGCATTGACGGGCAGCGAGGAGGTCCCATAGATCAACGTATATCCATCGGGTGCGGCGCGCGCGACCGAAGTATAAGCTATGGTTCCCGCCGCCGCGGCCTGGTTCTCGATAACAACAGGCTGGCCAATTCGCTCACTCAGCTTTTGAGCAAAGTTGCGGGCCATGACATCCGAAGCCCCGCCTGCGCCATAGGGCACCACCAGCCGAATCGGGCGGCTGGGATATGCGTCATTGGCGGAAGCACCCTCGAGACTGCCGAGCATGAACAGTGCGGCGGAAAGTGCTGCGATCGATGACGTGAGGCGCATGTTTCCTCCTAGGCAGGAAATTTTTCTGCGAGATCGGGTTCAAACTGCCCGTCCACAAGGACGAAGCACACTGCGGCAGGGGCGTTTGAGCGGTTGATCCATGCGTGGTTCGTCCCACACTGAACCAGGATATCTCCAGCCTTGAGCAGCACCTCGCCCTCGTCGAGCAGCATCGTGATCTCGCCGGACAGGACGATCGCATAATCAATCGTTTCCGTTCGATGCATGAGCGGATGCCTTCCGCCTTTTCCGAACGTGGCCGCCTTTTCGTTGCCAAGCGAGGCAAAGACGCGCCGCGCATCCTCGGGACTCATCTGTTCGACGAAATCCGGTTCGGGCGGAAAGTGGTTGATGCGGATGACGGTGCCGAGCGGCGTCGGCATCTGGCGGCGCGGCCCTTCGGTCGTCTCGTGCGACGCAGAGACGATCCGGGCCGGCGCGCCCTGGGTGCGGAATACGTCGGTCGAATACCAGTCCGGATCGCGAGGGTTTACATGGACAAAAGGCGCGGGCCCGTCTGAAATCACGATCGAACGACCGGCTGCATCGTGACCGGTGACCACACGCCGTACCGACCTCGGCATAGGATGCTCTCCGCACGCGTCATCATATCGATTTTTTCAAAAAAAACGATATTTTGTAGAACTCCACCTGTCAAGGGACCGCCTGCGCCAAGAAAGCGGAAGTCAGATGAATGATGCCCCCAGCCGCTCAGACTTCGAACGCGCGCGCAATCTTTTGCGTAAGGATATTCTCTCCGGCGCGCTGCAGCCCGACAGCAAATTGAAGATTCGCGAACTGAGTGCCCGCTATGGGATTAGTCCGAGTCCGATGCGCGAAGCGCTGTCACAGCTCGCGGTCACAGGCATCGTGAACCAGCAGGCGCAACGCGGTTTCCGCGTGCCGCCTGTCAGCGCTGACGAACTTCTCGACATCACCGCGTCGCGACAGCTTATCGAAGCTGAAGCGCTGCGGCTTGCCATCGAGAACGCGACTCCCGCGTGGGAGGACGAGATCGTGGCGAGTTTCCACGTTTTCGAGCGTGAGATCGTCCGCTTCTACAGCAAGCAGGAGCGCGATTTCGAGGCCTATGAGGCCCAGCATCACCGATTCCACCGGGCACTGATCGCAGCCTGTCCTCTCGCTTCGTTGAAGGAGTTTTGTGACACGCTTTACATGCGGGCAACGCGATACCGAAGGCTGACTCGAAGCTATGCTTTCAGCAAGGAGCCCGTCATCGAAGAGCATCGCATCTTGAAGGAGGTCGTGTTGGCCCATCGCTCGCGCGAGGCAAGAGAAGCTTTGCGATCCCACATCGGCTTGACCGCCGATCTTGCAGGTCGCTTGCTGCAAGAGCTTGACTGAGCGCACGTCGCGTTAGGGTCTGTATTCGATGCATGGATATTTAGGGAATTTCAGCGCTTTCCATAAGCATGGAATCTAAGGTGGAGACCGGCTCGCAGCACACTGCGTCCACCACCACCCATCGCGAACAGCCGGCGCTTCCCGGAGGTCTGCGGGATGGTCCCGTATGCGGCGGCTAGTTCCGGGCGGAGGGGGCGATCGTCACGACGACGCCGTCGACCGCTCGCGCACCTCCGTCTTCCGGCAGCACCAGGATCGGGTTGATCTCCGCTTCGACGAGACGCTCTCCAGGCGAGGCGGCCATGGCCGAGAACGCGACGACCGCCTGCAGCAGCGCGCGGACGTCGGCTTTCGGACGACCGCGATAGCCATCCAGGAGCGGCCACGACTTCAAACGTCGCGCGAGTTCCAGCGCTTCGTTCGCGGTCAGCGCACCCTTCGCGGGCTGCATGCGCATCGCGGTGTCCTTGAAGATCTCGGTCGCCGTGCCGCCCGCCCCCAGCAGGATCACGCCGCCGAGCGGATCCCGCTTGAACCTCAGAATGAGTTCGACCCCTTCTGGCACCATCTCCTGCACCAGAAAGCGGTTCGGCCGGATGCCGGCTTTGGCTTCGACGTCCCGGAGCATGGTCTTGAGAGCCTCCGGCATCGTGTCCGGAGTGACATTGACCCGCACCCCGCCGACATCGCTCTTGTGGGTGATCTTATCCGACACGATCTTCAAAACGACGCGACCGCCAAGCTGGCGAGCCGCTGCTACGGCGTCGGCTTCGGCCGTCGCGACGATTTCACGTGCATACGGAACGCCGTAGTGAGCGAACAGAGCTTTCGCCTGCGCTTCGTCGAGCGGGCCGCTCGGCCCGATGTTCGGCGGGGTCTGGACGGGCGGACGCTCGACCGTCTTGGCCGGCTTCAGCGCGGTTGCGCGCTGCAAGCCTTCCAGGACCACCGCGCAGCTCTCGGGAAGAGTGAAGGCGGGCACGTCGTTGGCTTGAGCCGGGCCACCGCTTGCGGCGCATGCGGGCTCACATAGGCCACAACAGGCTTGTCGGTGCGCGCAAGAGACGGCTTGATCGCATCGGCCATCAAATCCGGCGCGGCAACGCCGGAGGACCCGACGATGATCGCCAGCGCATCGGAGGAAGGGCTTTCGAGAAGCGCCTCGCATGCGCCTCGCAGCACCATGGGTTGCAGGCCGGCGAGCGTAACGTCGATCGGGTTGCGGCACCCCCGGTGGATGTGAGAATGGCGACCCTGTTTCCGTCCATCTTGCGTCCGGCCGCCAGCATCAGCGGGATGTCGAGAAGATCGGTGAATGTCCCGGCGCGAATGACGCCTGCTTCGTCGAAAAAAAAAGGCGTCGTAAACCTTGTCGCTTCCCGCCATCGCGCCGGTGTGGGACGCAGCGGCAAAGGCGCCGGCCTCCGACCGCCCCACCTTGTATGTGACGATCGGTTTGCCAGCCGAAGCGGCCTTCAACGCCGCCGCGCGGAAACGCTCCGGATCCCGGATGCCCTTGATGTAAAGAGCGATGACGCGTGTCGCCGGATCGTCGGCCAGCACGTCGACGAAATCCTCGATCTTGAGATCGACCTCGTTTCCGGTCGAGATCAGCTTCGGCAGGCCGATGCCGCGGCCGGTCGCGCGCGACAGGAGCGCGCCGAGGATGCCGCCGGACTGCGAAACCATACTGATCGAGCCCGCCGCAAACGCGTCCATTTCAAGAGCGCCGCTCGCGGCGAGCGAGATCCGATCCGTGAGATTGACGAGTCCGATCGTGTTGGGGCCGAGCGGGGGCATCCTGCCGGCTGCTTCGAGCAGTTCGGCCTGGCGGCGGAATCCATCGGCGCCCGTCTCGCCGAAGCCGCTGGCGAGGACGATGGCGGCTTTCGTCGACCGCGCGGCCAGCTCGCGCACGGCGATATGAGCCCGCTCGACGCCGAGCAGGACGATGCCGACGTCCGGCGCTTGCGGCAGCGCCTCGATGCTGGGGTAGCACGGCAAGCCGTCGATGGATTCGACGCGCGGGTTGACCGGATAGATTTGACCCGCGAAGCCGTGCGTGCGCAGGAAATGAACCGGCTTTGCCGGCGTCTTCGAGATGGCGCTGGAAGCGCCGATGACGGCAACGCTGCGAGGCGACAGAAGACGGGCGATCGCGTTGACGGCACAACGCTCCGGTCAGGTTCGCGCTGGGAGTCGTTTCTGGAGGAATGCCAGGACGTCCTCCCGATGCTCCGCGCTGGTGTAGAAAATGCCCTGCGCCTGGCTTCCGGCCCGGAGCGTCGCCTCGATCGACATTTCAAACGACTGATTGAGCAGCGTCTTGCGGAGTGCAAGCGCGGTGGCGGAACCATTGGTGAGTTCGGCGGCTCAGGCGCGGGCCTCGTCGAGGAGCGTTTCCGCGGCTGCGGTGCGATCGGCGACACCGAGACGCGACGCCTCCTGCGCATCGATCGTGCGGCCGGAAAAGATCAACTCTTTGGCGCGTGACAGCCCCACGCGACGAGGCGGGACATAAAGGCCGCTTCCGCACTATAAGCGGCGAAGATGATCTTGCCGATTCCGCTGAAATCGCTTTGAAGACGGTGACCCAATACGGAGAAGCGAATCCGGGCCGCTCGCTCCGCGCGGCGGCGGCTTCAGCCGATCCGGACCAGACCCTCCGGCACGTTGTGCATGCGCTCGAAGCCGGTCTCGGTAATCCGCAGCATCTCGCCGAGCTGCACGCCGGCCTTTTCGTCGCGCGTGATGACGTTGGGCTGGAGCACGACCGTCATGTTCTTTTCGAGGATCATGTCCGGGACGGGCCCGGCCGGGCGGCTCCTGGCGCCCAGAACCGGGGCCAGATAGCCGCCACCGGTGCCGTGCATGATGTCGTCGTTGGCCGTGAAGCCGGCGGCCTCGATAACGGAAGCCGCCTCTAACAGCTCCCGCGCCGTGACGCCGTGCCTCAGCAGGCCGCTGACCGCGTCGAACGTCGCCTGGGCGACGTCGTGCAACTCGCGAAAGAGGGGCGTGGGCTCGGCGTCCACGGTGAAGGTGCGCAGCACCTGCCCCGACCAGTCCCAGAACGTCGCGGTGAACTCGACGAACAGCATATCGCCCGGTGCGATCCTGCGCGACGAATGATACTGGCGCGGAACGCAGCAGTCGGGCGCGGCCATGCTGGTAACGCCGATGAAATGGATTCCCGTCGCGCCACCGAGCGCGTGATACTCGCGCTCCACCATGGAGCCGAGCTCGCGTTCGGTCATGCCGATGCGCGCGCCCTCGGCGAGGGCCGTGATGCCGAGGTCGCTGAAGGCGGCGCCGATCCGCATCCAGAGGATTTCCTCATCCGACTTGTGCATCCGCAAGCGGCTGTAGTCGCGGTTCAGGTCAACGAGATCGAACGCGGCCGCGAGCTGGCGCTGCTTGCCCCAGGACAGCAGGCCCATGATGCCGACGCGCTTGGCGCCGCGCCGCTTGAGTTCCTCGATCGCGGTTTCCGCGCCCTTGCGCTGCGCCCAGGCGACGTCAGCCTCGCAGGCGATGATGCGTGCGTTCGGCACATGATTGTAGTGCTCGACGAACATGGCGTCGCGCGCGTTCGGGCTGAACACCACCATGGCTTCCGTCGTCACCTTCCATCCGGTCAGCCAGACCACCGGGGTGCCCACGCGCTGCTCGCCGCAGAGCACGATCGCGTCGCATTCGTTGCGGGCTGCCACCTCGGTGAGAGCCTTGCGCCGGCGGGCGTACTCCGCATCGGAAAACCGGCCATAGGGCTGCGTCAGGATGGCCTTGACCGCAGGGTCCTGCAGGACGGGGTGATCGGAGGCGTTGAAATAGCGCGGTGCGGGGTTCAAAACGGGATCCTTCATCTTATCGTGGGTGGATGTGTTTCTGCGGCCGCATCCCGCCGGCGTTGCCGGATCGGGCATTGTGCTGCCAAGCCTTTCATCGCCAGGTCTTGCGCGCGTCCGCCTTACGCTGAACCGGATCAGCCTCCCGTCGATATTTCCTGAATCTTTCGCCTGCGCGCGGACGAGACCATCATCACGATGAGCAGGGCGGTCACGATCAGCATGCCCAGCGAGACCGGGCGCTGGAAGAAGATGGCGAAGTCGCCGTGGGACACGACGAGCGAGCGGCGGAACTGCTCTTCCAGCATCGGACCCAGCACAAAGCCGAGAATGAAGGGGGCCGGTTCGCAGTCCAGCTTGCGGAAGATGTAGCCCGCCAATCCGAACAGGGCGGCCAGGTAAAGGTCGAAGGTTGCATACTGGGCGGAATAGACGCCGATGGCGCAGAAGACCAGGATCGCCGGGAAAAGAACGCTGTAGGGGACGCTGAGCAGGCGCACCCAGATCCGCACCAGCGGCAGGTTGAGCAGCACCAGGAACAGGTTGCCGATCCACATCGAGGCGATCAGGCCCCAGAACAGATCCGGATTGGTCCTGATGACATTGGGGCCGGGCTGGATGTTGTGGATCATCATGGCGCCCAGCATCATCGCCATGACCGCGGAGCCCGGAATGCCGAGCGTCAGCGTCGGGATGAACGATGTCTGCGCCGCCGCGTTGTTGGCCGATTCAGGTCCTGCAACACCCTCGATCGCGCCCCGTCCGAATTCCTCCGGATGTTTCGAGACGCGCCGCTCCACGCTGTAGGCCAGGAACGAGGCGATTGAAACGCCGGCGCCGGGCAGGATGCCGATGATGGAGCCGACGCCCGTTCCGCGCAGCATCGCCGGAATCATGCGCCGGAAGTCCTCGCGCGTCGGCCAGAGCGTGTTGATCCTGGCCGTGCCCTTCGAGCGGGCTTCGGGATTGTCGAGGTTGTCGATGATCTCGGCGCAGGCGAAGACGCCGACGGCGAGCACGACGAAGTCAATCCCGTTCCAGAGATCCTGGAATCCGAATGTGTAGCGCAGCGCTCCCGAGTTGACGTCGGTGCCGACGAGGCCGAGCAGCACGCCCAGCACGATCATGCAGAACGCCTTCAGCAGGGGCCCCGAGGCCAGGATGACGGCGCCCACTAGCCCGAGGATCATCAGCGAGAAATATTCCGTCGGACCGAAGGACAGGCCCAACTCCGCCAGGGGAATGGCAAAGCTCGCCAGTGCGAGCGTGCCGACGCAGCCGGCGAAGAAGGAGCCGAGCGCTGCGGTCGCCAATGCGACGCCGGCGCGGCCCTTGCGAGCCATCTGGTGGCCGTCCAGCATGGTCACCACCGACGACGTTTCGCCCGGCAGGTTCACCAGGATGGCCGTGGTCGATCCGCCGTACTGCGCCCCGTAGAAGATGCCGGCCAGCATGATCAGCGCACCCAGCGGGGTCAGCCCGTAGGTGAAGGGCAGCAGCATCGAGATGGTGGCGAGCGGACCGAGGCCGGGAAGGATGCCGATCAGTGTGCCGAGAAAGCAGCCGAAGAAAGCGTAGCCCAGGTTCTGCAGGGTCAATGCGTTCGAGAACCCCAGCGCGAGATGATCGAGGAGTTCCATTTTTCAGATGCCGCTGGAGAGGGAGGGCCAGATTTTCAGAGGCAAGCCGAGGATATAGGCAAAGAGCACCAGGCTGAGCACGGCCAGAGCCGCGGCGGTCAGCAGAACGGTCCGCCACTTGAAGCCCTTCTCCCCGACGCCTGCGAGGACGACCATGGCCGCCACAGTCAGGAGCAGGCCCAGATAATTCAGTGCCAGCCCGAACAGGACGAAGGACAGCAGCACCGTCAGAAGACTGCGGAAATGGGTGCGGGGGATGGCCGGGCCCTGCGCGTGGCCCAGCGACTGGAGCATCACGCCCAATCCCAGCACCGCCAGCAGTCCGCTGATGAGGAGCGGGAAATAGCCCGGCCCCATCGCCGCCGTCGTGCCGAGCCGATAGTTCATGGCGATGGCGCCGGCGACGGCGCCGATCGCAACGAACATGAGTCCCGAGGCAAAGCCTTTCGGATCGGCAATTCTCATTCCAGCCCTCCGACGGTTTGAGGCCCGGCCACGATCGCGACCGTTGCATTCAAAGGTGTCGCCCGGATCGACTGCGCGCCCCTAGCGCGCCGGTATCAATGGCAGCAAAAGATAGGATTCCCGCTGGGCGTCCGACAGGATCGTGCAGGTTCCGCCGAACTCCGCCGGGTCCCGATCGAGGGGACAGTTGTGAAGGATGCGGCCGGGAATGCCCGGCAACTCGAAATCCCGACCTGCGACCGTCAAGGCCAGAGTGTAGCCTTTGGGCAGGACGATCGACGTCGGCCAGATTTCGACATCGACGGCATAGGGCTGGCCCGGCTCGAGTTTGGCGATCTCGTCGTGAGAATGATAGGGCAGGTAGGGAAGGGCCCGCTCCGGGTCGAGCTTGCGATGCGATGCGCGCAGCCATCCTCTGGCGACCGGCACCGGCTCATGGGCGCCGTCGAAGACCACCTCCGCGCCGCTCGGATCGAACGCACGCAGCGTCAGGAACAGGTCCATGTCGGTCGTGCTCGACTTGATCCACAGTCGGGCCGCCACGAAGCCGGTGAACTCGGTTTCCTCGGCGAACGGCTGCGTCCGGAAGGTGACGCCGTCGCTCAACGCCTCATAGCCTACCTCGAAGGCGGAGGAGGGAGCGCTGGTGCCGAGCCGGTCGTCCCGATCGAGGAACAGCTTGGTCCATTGCGTTCCGGCAAGCGGCAAGGTCTGGTCCGTGCGGTGGGTTTTGCCGTCCGGACGCCGGACCTCGATCTGCACGCGCGGCTCGTCGATCCATCCGTTGCGCTCGTCGCGCAGGAAGTGATTGAAGAAGCGCTTCTGGCGGGCGACGTACTCGGGCTTATAGAAACTCTCGAAATGCGTTCCCGTGTGCAGGAACAGCCACTTGTGTTCCGAGGCGGCGTTCATGAAGCCGTCGACGTTGCCGCGCAAATGCACGCCGGGTCCGCCGAGATTGCCCGCGGACAGCAGCGGCACCTCGATGCGCCGGACGTCGGCCGAGCGCTCCTTGAACCAGTCGTCGTCCAGCAGGTGGCGGCGAACGTCGGCGAGATAATCCGTCCGGTTTCCGGCCAGGCGATCCTCACTGAGCGGCTCGCCCGTGATCGGTTTGCCGGTTTCCGCGTCGATGTTTCCGGAGCGGCCGTTGCCGTGCTGGTTCTCCACGACCCGCTGCCGCCACCAGCGCTCGGTGAAGAGGTTGCTGGAGATGCCGCCGTGTTTGCGCCAGTCGCGATAATAGTCGGTGCCGCCTTCCCACGGAATGATCGCAGCGAGATGCTTCGGCTTGCGCGCGGCCACCCGCCATAGCGCCATGGCGTAGTAGGAGATGCCGATGAGCCCGACCCGTCCGTTGGACCAGTCCTGGGTGCCGGCCCACTCGATGGCTTCCGCGTAGTCGATGATCTCGCGGGGGCAGAACGGGTCGAGATAGCCGGGCGACTTCGCCGCTCCGCGCGAGTCGACCTGAATGACGACGAAGCCGTCGGGCACCCAGCGCTCGGGATCGACGGTTTCCCATCTTAGGAAGGTTCCTGACGATTCAGCGCCGATCAATTCAGGGTAGAGCTGGAGCAGGCGCTTCCATTGCGGCGCGTAAGCGGCCGAGAAATGGACGTCCTTTCCGTACACGCCCTGGGCCATCACAACCGGATAGCGTCCCGGTTTCTCTGGCCTGTAGACGTTGGCTCGCAGCGAGATGCCGTCGGACATCTCGATGGGCACGTCCTTTTCGTAGATCATCCCCGCCTGTACGCGGCTTTCGGACGACAGCGACCGGGCGCCTCCGGCTTCCTTGTTCACATGCTCCTCCCCACTGAAGAGCCGACTCGAAGCAGGTTCTTATTCATCGCGCTCTCGTTGTTGCGCGCGACGTTACAGGCCTCGTGTTCGAATGGCTAGACAGGAAACGGAGCAGGTGCGAGACTGAAAGCAGGCACCCCCGACCTCATATCGAAAGGCGACGCCGGTCCTTCCGGGAAGGACGGGTTGCTCGCCTCCTGAGGGACGAGTTCGTGCTTGATGACATACGATCCCGCGCGCACGAGCACGACGAAACGCGCATCGCTCGACGCGACGGGAATCGGGTGATGTCGAGAGGGAGGAATCTGGTGAAAACGCATCTGCTTGCAATCTCTGGAGTGCTGGCGTGCCTGGGTCTTGCTGCGCCGGCCTCGGCGCAGGATCTCGGGAATTGGCCGGCGAAGCCGCTGACCATGGTGGTCCCGTCGTCGCCGGGCGGCGTCTCGGATATCGTCGGACGCCTCGTCGCCGACGGGCTGTCGCAGCGCATCGGCCGGCCGGTCGTGGTCAGGAACATTCCCGGCGCGGGCAGCGCCGCTGGCAATGCCGCCGTCTCGACCTCGCCGCCCGACGGCTACACGCTGATCGTGAACCCGCCCGCGCCGATCACCATCGTTCCACTGCTGCGTCCCGATCTGAACTACAAGGCCTCGGATCTTCAGCCGGTGAGCCAGGTGTTCACGAATGCGCATCTCCTGGTCGTCAACCCGAAAAAGATCTCTGCGCGCACGCTTCCCGATCTGATCGAACTGCTGAAGAAGAACCCGAACAAGTATTCCTACGCCACGTCCGGGATCGGCTCGACCTATCATCTGGGCACCGAGCTGTTCATGCACGCCACGGGCACGAAGATGACGCATGTGCCGTTCAGGAGCAGCGGCGAGGGCACGACTGCGGTGCTGGGCGGCCACGTCGACCTCGAAATCATGTCGCCGGCACAGATCATGCCGATGCTGCGCGACAAGAGGCTCTATCCCATCGCGGTCATGACGGCGAAGCGCGATCCCGAGATGCCCGACATTCCGTCCGTCAAGGAGTTCTATCCCGACTACATCGGCTATGCGTCGTGGTCCGGCATCTTCACGCGGGCGGGCACGCCCAAGCCCATCGTCGACAAGCTGAGCAGCGAGATCGTGGCATTCCTGAAAACGCCGGAGGCGATCAAGAAGCTGCGCGATGCGGGCGTCCAGCCGGCCAGCAGCACCGCGGACGAGTTCGCCGCAGTCCTCGCGCAGGAAATGAAGATGTGGGCGGATCTTGTGAAGGCGTCCAACATCAAGCTGCAGTGACGGTCGGCCGCCGCGCATGCCATGCGCGGCGGCTTTCCCACAGCTCGCGGATCGCGGCGCTTTCCGTTCCCGATCGAAGGCTTGCCATCGTGAGGTGCGCGACCGAACGCGTTCTGGTCGCGGAGCCGTCCGTTTTCGGGACGATCGGCGGGTCGATTTTCAGCTCTCGCCTTGAAGCGCGGCGTCGCCGGCAAGCCCGCTTTCGGGCAGCGCCGGCGCGCGGCGACAGTCCGGAGTGTTTCGAATGACTTCATGCCATCCAGCGAAGCGGGTGATCGCCCTCGAAGAGCATTTTTGGGATCCGGCCTTCGTCGCACATTTCACGAATTTCGAGGCGGTCCGTTCGCCCGCGATGATCGAGCGCCTGCAGGACTTCGGCAGCCGCCGGCTCGGCGAGATGGACGAGGCCGGCGTCAGCATGCAGGTGATCTCGCATGGCCCGCCGGGTGGGCAGCGCCTGAAGGCGGAGATCGCGGTCGAGGCCTGCCGGCAGGTCAACGACAATCTTGCCCGTGCGATCCGTCCGCACCCGGACCGGTTCGCGGCCTTCGCGGCCCTTCCCACGGTCGATCCGGCGGCTGCGGCCGACGAACTGCAGCGTTGCATTGAGGAACTGGGCTTCAAGGGAGCCATGATCCACGGCCTGTCGGGGGGACGCTTCGTCGACGAGCCGGACTTCTGGCCGATCTATGCCCGTGCGCAGGCTCTGGACGTGCCGATCTATCTTCACCCGGCGATGCCGCACCCCGTCGTCGTGGACACGTATTACGGCACCTATGCCAAGCGCTTCCCGGCTTTGATCCGGGCCGGATGGGGGTTCGGGATCGAGGCCGGCACCCAGGCGGTGCGTCTCGTCCTGAGCGGGGTGTTCGACAGGTGTCCGGAGCTGAAAATCCTGCTCGGCCACCTTGGTGAAGGCATTCCGTTCCAGCTCGCACGGATCGACGAGGCGTTTTCCCGTCCGGGTAACGAGCCGATCCGCTTCGCCGAGATTTTCCGGCGCAATTTCTACGTCACGACGAGTGGGTTCTTTTCCGACGCCGCGCTGCGCTGCTGCATCGAGGAGGTTGGGATCGGGCATATTCTGTTTGCCATCGACTGGCCGTTCGTCCCCAACAAGCCCGGCATGGACTGGATCAATGCGGTCGACCTGCCGGCCGAGGACAAGGCGGACATTCTCGCCCGCAACGCCGAAAGGCTTTTGCGTCTGTAGGGCCAGCGGGGCGGGTTGCTCCGATCTTCGCATTGCAAACTGGCATATCGCTGCCACGCGAGAGCTGTCTGCAGTTCGCATTTATGAATCGCGGCAACGGCGTCCATATCGTCCGGTCTCCGATGGCGGAGATTTCGTTCGACTGCGATCCTTCAAATCGAGGGACGGCAACGCCAGACAATCCAGGCAGAGGAGCGAAAAAAGCACGAGCTCTTCCTGGACGAAAAAATCAGTGACTATGCCATCTATCTTCAGTCGGTGGCTTTCGCTGAGTATCTCGCGAGCTTGCATCCCGAAGATCACGAGAGGCTGGCGAATTTGTACCGAGCTGCATTGGCGAGGGTTGCAGAACTCGACCAGGCGCTCGGCCGTGACGCTCTGAAAGCTGAGATTGCTCTATACGGTCTGTTCAAGCTCCGGGCATTTGATCATGTATCCTTGAACAGGATCGATCCGCTTCGTGCGGCCGTCCGACCCCTTCCGGAAGCCCGCGGAACTGCCCGGCATTCTGCAGGCTTAGCCGGGCTCGGGATTCAAGGCGCGCATCCGCGCTAGGCGGGCGATCGCCCGATGTGCGAGCGACTGCGCCGCGGCCACCACACGTTCGGACCGCGAAAGATCGGCGACATCAAGGTAGCTTTCCGCAAGACGCTCGGCCATCGCCAGCGGATTCGGATCGTCGGATGTTCCCGGATCGGAAACGGAGTCCGCGTGGCTTGCGGCCTCATCGGCCATCATGCGTGATTGCGTCGCCAGCTCGCGCGCTGCGCCGGCATCGTCGTCCGCCAGCCGCCGCGCGAGATGGTCCAGACGATCCGCCAGGCGGCTTTCCAAGATGGCGGCTTCGCCCATTCTGTCGGCCACGGAGCGCGCGCGCGGCAGCCGGGAATCGCGCCGCATCGCATGATAGGCGCGGCGGCGCGCCTGGCGCAGGGCCGCCGCGTGGTTCAGCTCTTCGTGCGCCATGTTCTCGGCAAGTTGCCGCATATGAGGCGTGCCGGCGTGAGCCGCAACATATATCCAGAACGCAAAGACACGCTCTTCATGGCGCACCGCCATCGAGAGCACGCGATAGGGCGTTGCAAGCTGCGAGTTCGTAAGGACGTCCCCGGCTTCGTTGTCGAACGCTGGCGGCAGGGGCCAGGTCACCTGCATCTGCTCCTGCGCCGCCTCGCCAGGCGCTTGCGACCAGCCCGAGAGACGGCGTTCGAGATCCTCTTCCTCTCCCGCGAGCCTGTCGAACAGGTCTGCGACCTCCGGCAGGCTCTGCATTCGGGCCTGCTGTGAAAGGGCCGCATAGCGCGCCGCGGCCTCGCGCTTCATCGCCTGTGCGACGGCAAAGAAGTCGCCGGCGGAGCCGATGGCCTGAGAGGGAGCTTGCTTCAAGGGAGACATTTCAATGTCCCGGTCGGAAGCGGCCGATGGATCATCGCCGGGCCAGGATAACCCGTCCCGTTCCACCCCTCTTGATGCAGGTCAAAGGGGGCCGTCCGTCCGTGTGGCATGGATACAGGTGCGATGGCCGCTCGTGCAACCAAGTGGTCCGCCGCGAGGAGCCGCGCCGCTTCGTGGGCGTCTGCAAACCCGATTTTGCGGACGCCGCCCCTGATCAAAGTCGGGAGATGCCGTGTCCCGAGCCAGTCAAAGCGATAGGAAGGCGCTGCCGCGGCGATCGAGTTTCCTTGCGGCGATCCTCGCGGCCGTGTGGTTGCTGGCCCAGCCGGGTATCGCCGCCGCCGCGGACAACCTGTCGGCATACCTGTCCAAGGCGAGCCCCTCAGAGCTGTTCAAGGACGCGGACCGGTTCGGTCCCCTTCAGGGCAGCCCGCCCATCGCGCCGGTCTTCAAGGGCGATGCGCAGGTCGGCTTCGCCTACCTCAATTCGGACTTCGCCAACGCGGTCGGCTATTCCGGCAAGCCCATCCACCTTCTGGTCGGCATCGATCGCAAGGGCGTCATCCAGGGCATCAAGCTGGTCGACCACAAGGAACCGATCGTTCTGGTCGGCATCCCCGAAGCGCGGGTCGTGCAGGCGATCAATGGCCTGATCGGCAAGGACATCGCGCCGATCGCCAGCGGTGCCGAGCGTCTGCCCCAGACGGAGATCGTAAGCGGCGCGACCGTCACGGTCCTGGTCATGGGGGACAGCATCCTCCGCTCCGCCGTGCGCCTGATCCGCAGCGGCCGGCTCGGCGGTCCGGGGCAGGCGACTGCGGCGGCTCCCGTGGCAATCGCGAAGACGGTCGACCTCCAGCAGAACGAGGTGCGAAGCTGGGATGAACTGATCGGCGACGGCTCCGTGCGCCGGCTGCATCTGAGCATTGGTGAGGTCAACGACGCCTTCGCGCGTTCCGACAAGCCGGCCGCCCGCGACAATCCCGAGCCCGGCGACCCCGCCGAAACCTTTATCGACCTCTACGTCGCACCCGTCTCGGTCCCGAGCATCGGCCGCAGCCTTCTGGGCGATCCGCTCTACGAGCGGATGGCGCGGCGTCTCAAGCCGGGCCAGCAGGCGATCCTGATCGCGGGCGAGGGCGTCTACTCCTTCAAGGGATCGGGATACGTCCGCGGCGGCATCTTCGATCGCATCGAGCTGATCCAGGACGGCGGCGGAGCGCGCTTCCGCGACCGCCATCACGAGCGTCTGGGGGCCCTGGAGGCCGCAGGCGCGCCCCGCCTGTCGGAGATCGCGCTCTTCCTGGTGCCCGAAGAGATGACGTTCGATGTGGCGGAGCCGTGGGAGGTGCAGCTGCTCGTGCAACGCAGCATCGGCGCCCGCGACAAGGCGTTTCTGAACTTCCCGGTGGGATATTCGCTTCCCGACCGATACCTGCGTTCGCAACCTGCGGCCCCGGTGACTGTCCCGCCCGCTGCGGTCTCCCCCGCCTCCGCCTCCGCAGACCCCGACCCGTTCGACGAGCCGCTGTGGATGCGCCTGTGGGCGGCGAACGCGGTTTCGATCGGCATCACCGTCGCGGCGCTGCTGGTCCTCACGGCGATCTTCTTCTTTCAGACCGAGCTGGTGCGGCGCCCCGTGACCTACACCTGGGTGCGGCGCGCCTATCTGGTCTTCACGCTGGTCTGGCTCGGCTGGTACGCGAATGCCCAGCTCTCGGTCGTCAACGTCGTCACCTTCACCAACGCGCTGTTCACCGACTTCAAATGGGAGTTCTTCCTCGCCGCGCCGCTGATCTTCATTCTGTGGGCGGCGATCGCCGCGGGGCTGCTGTTCTGGGGACGCGGGCCGTTCTGCGGCTGGCTCTGCCCGTTCGGAGCGCTGCAGGAGTTGCTCAACAATGTGGCGCAATGGCTCAAGGTGCCGCAGCTCCAGGTGCCCTGGAGCCTGCATGAGCGCCTGTGGCCGATCAAGTACATCATCTTCCTCGGCCTTTTCGGGCTTTCGCTTTACTCGGTCGCGCTGGCCGAGGTCGTCGCCGAGATCGAGCCGTTCAAGACCGCCATCATCCTGAAGTTCGCGCGCGACTGGCCATTCGTCGTTTACGCGCTCACGCTGCTGGCGCTGGGGCTCTTCGTGGAGCGGTTCTTCTGCCGCTATCTCTGCCCGCTCGGCGCCGCGCTCGCGATCCCCGGCCGGCTCCGCATGTTCGAATGGCTCAAGCGCTGGCCCGAATGCGGGTCGCCCTGCCATCGCTGCGCCAAGGAATGCCCGGTCCAGTCGATCCACCCGGAGGGGCACATCAACGTCAATGAATGCATCTACTGCATGCATTGCCAGGAACTCTATCACGACGACCAGCGCTGCCCGCACATGATCCAGGTGCGCCTCAAGCGCGAGCGGCGCGATGCGCTTGCGTCGCCGTCGATGCGCGGCGGGCAGGCCGCGCCCGCGACCGTCATCGCCCACAGGGGCAAGCCCATCCGCGAACCATCGCCTGACGTGCCGACCGCATGACACCACGATCAAACAAGGGAGAGTCCAGATGTCGAAGGATAGAAGCAAGACGGGCCTGAGCCGGCGCGACGTGCTCGGAACGACGGCCGTCGCCGCGGCCGCGGGCGCGACGGGAGCCGCCGGCGGTCTGGCGCTGTCGCAGGTCGGCGGCATCACGCCGGCCGAGGCGCAGACGCGCCCGGCCCAGCCGGCAGCGCGGCCCGCGTCCGCGGCCGCCAAGTACGAAGTCAAGCCCGGCGAGCTCGACGAGTATTACGTGTTCTTCTCGAGCGGCCAGAGCGGCGAGCTGCGCATCGTGGGGTTGCCGTCGATGCGCGAGCTGATGCGCGTTCCCGTGTTCAACCGCGACAGCGCCACCGGCTGGGGCCAGACCAACGAAAGCATCAAGATCCTGACGGAAGGGCTTCAGCCCGAATATCGCGAGCTTCTGAAGGACAGGGGCGGCTTCTACATGAACGGGGACCTCCACCATCCCCACCCCTCGTTCACGGACGGGACCTATGACGGCCGCTACCTGTACGCCAACGACAAGTCGAACTCCCGCGTCTGCCGCATCCGGCTCGACGTGATGAAGTGCGACAAGATCATCCAGCTTCCGAACCAGTCGACGGTGCACGGCCTGCGGGTGCAGAAATATCCGAAAACCGGCTACGTCTTCTGCAACGGCGAAGACCGCGTGCCGCTGCCGAACGACGGCAAGATCCTCGACGATCCGACGCGCTACCACGCGATGTTCAGCGCGGTCGACGGCGAGACCATGAAGGTCGCGTGGCAGGTGATCGTCGACGGAAACCTCGACAACGTCGACGCCGACTTCCAGGGGAAGTACTGCTTCGCGACCTGCTACAATTCCGAGGAGGGCGTCACCATCGCCGAGATGATGGCGAAGGAGCAGGACTGGGTCGTCATCTTCAACATCAGGCGCATCGAGGAGGCGGTCAAGAAGGGCGACTTCAAGGAGATGAACGGCGTGCCGGTGCTCGACGGGCGCAAGGGGTCTCCGTACACGCGCTACGTCCCGGTTCCGAACAGCCCGCACGGCATCAACACGGCGACGACGTGGATGCCGTCCGGCGCCGTGT
>CAZZCV010000001.1:59470-125112 GCA_964653225.1 uncultured Rhodoplanes sp.
CACGTCGTCGCCAACGGCAAGCTCTCGCCCACGGTCACGGTGTTCGACGTCCGCAAGTTCGATGACCTGTTCGACGACAAGATCCAGCCGCGCGATACGGTGGTGGCCGAACCCGAGCTGGGTCTCGGCCCGCTGCACACGGCCTTCGACGGAAAGGGCAATGCGTACACCACCCTGTTCCTCGACAGCCAGGTCTGCAAGTGGAACATCGACCGCGCGAAGCGCGCGTTCACGGGCGAGAAGGTCAATCCTGTCATCCAGAAGCTCGACGTCCACTATCAGCCCGGCCACAACCACAGCTCGATGGGGCAGACCAAGGACGCGGACGGAAAATGGCTCCTGTCGCTCAACAAGTTCTCGAAGGACCGCTTCCTGAACGTGGGTCCGCTCAAGCCCGAGAACGATCAGCTGATCGACATTTCGGGCGACCGCATGGTTCTGGTTCACGACGGCCCGAGCTTCGCCGAGCCGCACGACGCCACCATCGTGCATCGCTCGAAGATCAACCCGGTGCACGTCTGGGACCGCAACGATCCGTTCTTCGCGGATGCGGTGCGGCAGGCGAAGGCGGACGGCGTCAAGCTGGAGGACGATAACAAGGTCATCCGCGACGGCAACAAGGTGCGCGTCTACATGAACTCGGCGGCTCCGTCGTTCGGCCTGGAGAAGTTCGAGGTCAGGCAGGGCGACGAGGTGACCGTCTACGTCACCAATGTCGACGACGTGGAGGATCTGACCCACGGGTTCTGCATCGTCAACTACGGCATCAGCATGGAGGTGGCGCCGCTGGCGACGGCTTCGGTCACGTTCAAGGCCGACAAGGCAGGCGTGTACTGGTACTACTGCACGTGGTTCTGCCATGCCATGCACATGGAGATGCAGGGCCGGATGCTCGTCGCTCCGCGGAACGCCTGACGCGATGCGAGCGTGTGGCTCATTCGTGCGCTTGGGGACGACGGCGGCGTTCGCCGTCGCCCTCGCCTTGCCTGCGGCGGCGGCGACCACCGTTGCCGCCGGCGGTGACGCCCTGCGTGCGGCGCTGTCCACCGCGGTTGACGGTGACGTGCTGGTCCTCGGCAAGGGCGAGCACCGCGGGCCGGTGATCATCGCCCGCAGGCTGACGCTGCAGGGCGAGCCCGGCGCGGTCGTCCTGGGCTCAGGAAAGGGAAACGTCATCACCGTTTCGGCGCCCGGCGCGGTGGTGCGCGGTCTCACGATCCGCGGCTCGGGCACCGATCTCGAGAAGATGGACGCCGGCGTCTTTGTCGAGAAGACCGCCGCCGGCGCGCTTGTCGAGCACAACCGGATCGAGGGCAATCTCTACGGGATCTATCTGCACGGCGCCGAGAACGCGGTCGCGCGCGCCAACACGATCGTCGGCATGCGGGAGGGACGGGTCAACGAAGCTGGCAACGGCGTGTCGGTGTGGAACGCGCCCGGCGCCAAGGTGCTCGACAACGACATCAGCTTCGGGCGCGACGGCATCTTCACTGTTACCAGCCGGCGCAACGTCTTCAGCGGAAACCGCTTTCGCGACGTGAGGTTCGCAATCCACTACATGTACACGAACGACAGCGAGATCACGGGAAACGTATCGGTCGGCAACACCATCGGCTTCGCGATCATGTATTCGAACCGGCTGACGGTGCGCGGCAACGTCTCCGATGGCGACCGAAACCACGGGTTCCTGTTCAACTACGCCAACGGCTCGCAGATTTCCGCGAACACGGTGCGGGGGCGTCTTCAGCCGGCGGAGCGCTGGACCAGCTCGGGGATGCGCCGGAAGGAGACGAGCGAGCACGGAGTGCCGCTGGGCGGCGAGGAAACGTCCCGCCGCGCCGGCGGCGCGCGCAACGGCCCCGAAAAGTGCGTGTTCATCTACAACGCCAACCAGAACAGCTTTCGCGACAACTGGTTCGAGGGCTGCGACATCGGCATTCACTTCACTGCCGGCTCGGAGCGCAACGAGATCGTCGGCAACGCCTTCGTGAACAACCGCCATCAGGTCAAATATGTCGGCACGCGCTATCTCGACTGGTCGAAGGACGGGCGCGGAAACTACTGGAGCGACAACCCGGCCTTCGACCTCAACGGCGACGGCGTGGCCGACACCGCCTATCGTCCGAACGACCTGATCGACAAGGTTCTGTGGACCGCGCCGCAGGCGAAGGTTCTCGTCAACAGCCCGGCGGTGCAGGTCATCCGCTGGGCGCAGGCCCAGTTCCCCGCCCTGCTGCCCGGCGGGGTCGTCGACAGCCGGCCGCTGATCGCGCCGCCCGCACGGCCGAACGGAAAGGCTCAGCCATGACGCCCACGGTGGAGATCGACGGCGTCACCAAGCGTTACGGATCGATCCAGGCGGTGCGGGACGTGTCGTTCCGGCTTCCCGCGGGGGAGACCGTTGCGCTGGTCGGCCACAACGGCGCCGGCAAGACGACGCTGCTGAAGCTCATGCTCGGGCTCATCCAGCCGACGGCGGGCGGCATCCGGGTGCTCGGCGAGAATCCGGCTGCCGGCGAGTTCGCGGCGCGGCGCCGGCTCGGCTATCTGCCCGAGAACGTCTCCTTCAATGCGGCGCTCACGGGGAGGGAGACCCTTTCGTTCTATGCGCGGCTCAAGGGCGAGCCGGCGGCGGAGGCGCTGGGACTTCTGGCGCGGGTGGGGCTGGAGGCCGCGTCGGCGCGGCGCGTGGGCACCTACTCGAAGGGCATGCGCCAGCGTCTGGGCCTCGCCCAGGCGCTCATCGGCGAGCCGCAGGTGCTGCTGCTGGACGAGCCGACGACGGGTCTCGATCCCGAATTGCGCATCGGTTTCTACGAGATCGTGCGGGAGCTGCGCGACCGCGGCGCCACGGTGGTGCTGTCCTCCCACGCGCTGACCGAGCTTGAGGAGCGCGCCGACCGGGTGATCATCATGAACCGGGGCATCATGGTCGCCAACGGATCGATCGAGGCGTTGCGGCACATCGCGCGGCTTCCCACCCGGATCAGGCTGACCGTGCCGGCGCTGGAGCCGGCGGCCGTTCCGGAATGGCTCGGACCGGTGAAGGGGTGGCGACAGCTCGACGGACATCGCTTCGAGATCGACTCCGCGGCCGAGGACAAGATGGCGCTGCTGCGGCGGGCCACGGAGGCCGGCTCTCCGGTCCGGGACGTCGACGTGGTCCCGCCCACGCTGGACGAACTCTACGCGCATTTCCTGCGCACCCAGGAGCCGGCGACATGAGGAACGTGCTGGTCATCGCCGCCAAGGAGATCCGGGAGGGGCTGCGCAACCGGTGGGTTCTCGCCACCACGCTCCTGCTGGCCGCGCTCGCCCTGACCCTGACGTTCCTCGGCAGCGCGCCGACCGGAAGCGTGGGCGTGCGCGCGCTCGATGTCGTGATCGTCAGCCTGTCGAGCCTCACCATCTTCCTGGTTCCTCTGATCGCGCTCCTGATCTCGCACGACGCCATCGTCGGGGAGATGGAGCGCGGCACCATGCTTCTGCTGCTGAGCTATCCGGTCGGACGCTGGCAGGTTCTGGTCGGAAAGTTCGCGGGCCATCTGGCAATTCTCGCCTTCGCGACCGTGCTCGGCTACGGCGCCGCGGCCGCGGCCCTGGTGCTGACCGGGGCGACCATCGATGCGGAGAGCTGGGCGGCTTTCGCGCAGATGATCGGGTCGTCGATCCTGCTCGGCGCTGTCTTCATCGCCATTGGCTATCTCGTCAGCGCGCTCGCCCGCGATCGCGGCACCGCTGCAGGCGTCGCCGTCGGGATCTGGCTGACGCTGGTTCTCATCTACGACATGGCGCTGCTGGGGCTGCTCGTCGTCGATCAGGGGCGCACGATCTCGGCCGGGGTTCTGAACGCGCTGCTGCTGCTCAACCCGACCGACGTCTACCGCATGCTCAACCTGGCAGGTTCGGTGAACGTGAGCGCCTTCTCGGGCATGTCGGGCGTCGCGGATGCCGTCGCGCTGAATGCAACCGGCCTGCTCGCGGCGCTCTGCGCCTGGATCGCGCTGCCGCTGGCGCTGGCCACGGTCGCCTTTTCGCGGAGGGAACTATGAAGACGCTGGCGCTGGTTCTCGCCCTCGCCGCCACGGCGGCCCTGTCGGCCTGCAACGAGAAAACGGCCGAAGCGCCGCCACCGCCGTATCCGCTCAACGCGGAGGCGATCGGAAACTATTGCGGCATGAACGTGCTGGAGCATGCCGGCCCGAAGGGGCAGATCATCCTGGCAAGCCGGATCGATCCCGTCTGGTTCTCGTCCGCGCGAGACACGATCTCCTTCACGATGTTGCCGGAAGAGCCGAAGGACATCCGCGCGATCTACGTGTCCGACATGGCGAGGGCGCCGAGCTGGGAGCAGCCGGGCGAGACCAATTGGATCGACGCCCGCAAGGCCTTCTTCGTCATCGGCAGCAGCGCCAGGGGCGGGATGGGCGTGGACGAGACCGTGCCGTTCTCGGAACGCGCGGCCGCCGAGAGGTTTGCCGCCGACCATGGAGGTCGCGTCGTCACGTTCGGGCAGGTGCCGGCGGATTACGTTCTCGGGAGCGGTGGCGCTTCGAGTCCGAAAGAGCCTTCGCCCGATCCCGCCGGGCGCGGCCATTCGCATTGAGGAGCGGAGCATGCTCCGAAAAGTGTCACGCAGACGGTTCATCGGCATCGTCGCCGCGGCGTCGGGCATGGCGCTGCTGCCGCCCGGATCGCGCGTGCGTGCGGGAGACCGGCTGTTCACCTGGTCGGGAACCGCCCTCGGCGCGATCGCCACGCTGCAGATCAACCACCACGATCGCGCGGCCGCCGAGCGGGCCATCGAGCGTACGATCCGGGAGGTGGCGCGGCTGGAAGAGCTGTTCAGCCTCTATCGCCGCGACTCCGTGCTCGTTGCACTCAACCGCCAGGGCATCCTGATCGCCCCGGACGCGGATTTCGTCGACCTGCTCGCCGAATGCCGGCGATTGAACCAGCTGACGGAGGGCGCCTTCGATCCCACGGTGCAGCCGTTATGGACGCTCTATGCCGAGCATTTCTCGCGCCGGGGCGCGCCGGCCACAGGCCCCGAGCCGGGTTCGGTGGAGACCGCTCTGCAGCGCGTGGGCATGCAGCATGTTCTCGCCAGCCGGGACCGCATCGCCTTCGCCCGGCGCGGCATGGCGCTGACCCTGAACGGGATCGCGCAAGGATATCTCACGGATCGCGTCGTTGCGATCCTGCGCGCGGAGGGCATCGACCACAGCCTTGTGGACATGGGCGAAAGCCGCGCGCTTGGCAGCCGGCCCGATGGACGCCCCTGGGCCGTCGCCATTCTCGATCCGGATGGGTCCATCCCTGCCGGAGAACGTTTCGGGCTGGTCGATCAGGCGGTGGCCACGTCGGGCGCGTATGGCTTCCAGTTCGACGCACAAGGCCGCTTCAATCATCTGCTCGATCCGCAAACCGGCGCTTGCGCGAACCGGTACCGGAGCGTGACGGTGGTGATGCCCACCGCGACCGCCGCCGACGCCCTGTCCACGGCCTTCAGCCTGATGCCGGTCGAGCGTATCGAGCACATCCTGACGTCGATGCGGGTGGGGACGGCGTATGTGACCGGCCACGACGGGCAACGGACCAGGCTTCCATCCGAGGCCTGACGGCCCGCCGGGCGCCGACGCCAGCCGCGCAGGCAGGACGGCACCAGCGCCGCCGGTGATTGTACGGGAGCCGGCACGCCGGCCCCGTCCGAATGGGCTTCATTGTCCCTGCGGCGCGGTTTCGACTCCGAAACGCGACAGCCTTTTGCCGGTGCGACTGCCTCGTCCGGAACTCAGGCGGGCTCGATTTTCGCCAATCGAGCGATATCGCGGAACTTGTCGATCTCCTTCACGATATAGGCGTCGAAGCTCGCTCCGGGCAGTGGACTGATTTCCGCGCCGATCGGCTCGAAGCGGGTCTGCAGATCCGACGACGACAAGGCGCGGACCGAGGCGTCGACCAGTCGTTCGCGCACGGCAGGCGCGACGCCGCCGTGCGTCAGCATGCCGAACCACGGATCGAACTGGTAGTCGCGCACGCCGCCCTGCGCGATCGTCGGCACCGCCGGCAGCTGCTTGGCCCGCGCACCGGTGGTCGCGCCCAGCGCCACGAGTTTGCGGTCCTGAATCAGCGACAGGGCGTTTGGCGCCGGCACGAAAGAGAACTGGCAGTCGCCCGCGACGACGGCCGTGACCGCTTCGGGCACGCCCCGATAGGGGACATGGGTGGCCTGGACCCCGGCCTTGGAGAGAAAGTACTCGCCCGCGAAGTGGTTGGCGCTGCCACGCCCCGGCGAGGAGTAGTTGATCTTGCCCGGCGCCTGCCGGAGTCGCGCCACTAGGTCTGCCAGCGTCGCCGTGCCGAGTCCGGGGTTCACCACCAGGATGCTGGGAACATTGGCGATGCGGGTTATGCCTGCCAGGTCACGGACCGGATCGAACCCGAGATTGCGCGTGACGGCGGGAGCAGCGGCGTGGGCGGCCGATACGACGAGCAGCGTGTGTCCGTCCGCAGGGGATTGCAGCAGCCCGCGCACCGCCAGCAAGCCGCCCGCGCCGGGCCGGTTCTCCACGATCACCGGCTGACCGAACTCCTTCTCCAGCTTTTCCGCCACGCCTCTCGCCAGCAGATCGGAAGGACTCCCGGCCGAGAAACCGACCAGAACCCGAATCGTGCGCGACGGGAAGGCCTGCGCATGGGTGATGCGAGGTGCCAGGCTCATTGCAAGGGTGGTCGCCATGAAGTGGCGACGTGTAAGGGCGGAACGCGACAGGGAAATTGCGGACTTGTCCATGGAAGGCTCCTCTGATCTGTCGGCAGAAGGGGAGAGCGGGTCGATGGTCGGCGTCTAGCGAGGCGCCGGCACCTTGTTGAAGTCGTACGCTCCCTGCTGCACCAGCAGGTAGCGTGCCGATTCGCCCTCGGCGCAGCTCAGCCGGTGGCGCGTTCCGGCGGGCAGAACGCACGCCTCGCCCGGCCGAAGCGGGAGCCGCGTAAACTGGTCCTGGACGTCGACGGATTCCACGAGAACCACGCCCTCGAGGCCGTAGCAGCGGTCATGGACGTGGGTGTGCCTGTGCCATGGCACCTCTTCTCCTGCAGTCACGGTAAACTCGCGCACCCACAGGTCTGCGGAACGTGCGATCTCCAGGATGTTGGCCACCTGATAGTGCGCCGTTTTGCCGGTTTGCCCGGTCATGGCAGCCTCCTTGTGCTGGTTTCGCCATCTGTGCCCTCCCGATGCGGGCCCTCGTCGGTGGAACTATGCAAACGACGGCAGAGGGGCGCACTAGGGATTAACGCAAGGCACGCTGCATAAAGGCGGTCCGTTTCAGGGCTGCCCAACCGATAGGCGCGGCATGGTGATTGCGGCGGCAACACCCGTCGTTTCAAAGTTTTCCGGCATCCATATCGGAGCGGATCTGTTTCTCGAGAAAGCTTACGACGGTTTTGATGCGGCTTGAGAACTGCAGGTCTTGGTGCACGTTCAGCCAGAGTTCCCGTCGGGTTTGAAGGGTCTCGGGCAGGACCGGCCGGAGCGACGGAAACGCGGCCACGGCAAACTTCGGCAGCACGACCAATCCCAGACCGGCCGCCGCGGCGGTCATCTGCGCGATCATGCTGTTGGATGTGAAGACGGTCGAAACATCTTCAACGAGATCGTGGTGCCAGCGGACCGCGTCGACATGCACGAGGTCGTCGATGTAGGTGATGAAATCGTGTTTCTTCAGCTCTTTAACGGATGCCGGCCTGCCGTTCCGGGCGAAATACGCTTCAGTGCCGTAGATGTGGATGGCGAAGAAACCCAGCTTCTGGGAGACCAGGCCCTGGCCCGGCGGCTTGAAGAAGCTGAGAAAGAGATCGGCTTCGCGTCGGTTGACGTGGATGACTTGGGGCGACGTCACGAGTTCGAGCCGAAGGTTCGGCGCCGTCTTGCTCAGTGCGTTCAGGCAGGGGGCGAGATAGAGCGACGCGATCCCCTCCATGGTCGCGAGGCGCACGACACCGGAGGTGATTTCGGACCCAACATCGGTGCGTATGCCGATGATGGCGCTTTCGATGGCCTCCGCGTGGTGGAGCACGCGCTCCCCCGTGTCCGTCAGCTTGAAGCCGCTTCGGGTGCGCTCGAAGACGCTCCACCCCAGCGCGCTCTCCAGGTGGGCGATGCGGCGGCTCACCGTGGAATGATCGATGCGCAGCCGCTTTGCGCTTTGAGCGAGGCTGCCGGTCCGGGCGACGTCCAGGAAGACCCGGAGGTCATCCCAGTCAAGGTTGTCGATCGCGCTCATTGGCCTGCATCGCGTTCGATGATGTGAGGACGGCCAGACTCATGCAAGCGATCTTGCGCGAATTCCAACGAGGGGCTGATGTGGGCCATGATAAGAACCCGGTCGGCTCCCATTTTCAAGGATCGATCGCATGGTCAGGCTCCCGAAATTCAAGGCCGCTGCCGTCCACGCAGCACCCGTGTTCCTTGACAAGGCAGCCACCACGGACAAGGCGCTGTCGATCATCCGCGAGGCCGCGCGCAACGGCGCCGAGCTGATCGCTTTCCCCGAGACCTACATTCCGGCTTTTCCCGTATGGGCTGCGCTTTGGGCTCCGATCCTGAATCACGACCTGTTTGCGCGGATGGCGGATCAGTCGGTCATGGCGGATGGTCCCGAGGTATCGGCAATCCGGGAGGAGGCGCGGCGGCTGAACGTGGTGGTGTCTATCGGCATCAGCGAGCGGTCGCCGGTCAGCCTGGGAGGGCTCTGGAACTCGAACCTGATCGTGGGCGATGACGGCTCGGTGCTCGTACATCACCGAAAGCTCGTGCCGACGTTCTACGAGAAGCTGGTGTGGGCGGCCGGCGACGGATACGGACTGCGAATTGCAGACACGCGCCTGGGCCGGATCGGCAATCTGATCTGCGGTGAGAACACAAACCCCTTGGCCAAATTCGCGCTGATGGCGCAGGGCGAGCAGGTCCATATTTCGAGCTGGCCTCCGATCTGGCCCACCCGTCCGCCGAGCGAAAGCGGAAATTTCAACAATCAGGCCGCAAATCGCATTCGCGCCAGCGCCCATTCATTCGAGGCAAAGGCCTTCGGCATCATCAGCGCGGGATTCATGGACAAGGCCATGCGGGATATGCTGGTCGACCGCGATCCGTCGATCGCCTCCGTGCTGGACAACACCCCCCGGGCCGCAAGTTTTTTTGTCGATCCGACCGGCGAACAGATCGGCGAGATCCTGCAGGACGAAGAGGGCGTCGTATACGCCGAACTCGACATCGCGCGCTGCGTGGAGCCGAAGCAGTTCCACGACGTGGTCGGCTATTACAACCGATATGACGTTTTCGATTTGCAGGTTACCCGTTTCAGGCAGCGCCCGGCCGTTTTCAGGGATCTGGCCGAGGCGGCCGTCAGTGAGCCAAGGGAGGACGAACGGCACGGTCCGGCGGCAGCCGTCCGTGCCAACGGCAATGGCCAGCATCCGCCGGGATGATGATCGAGATGCGATGGCTGCCGATGGTGCGGGGTGGACAACCGCACGGAATGCGTTCGCAGGCTGGGCGTGAGGCGGCCTCCGTAACGCGAGCCATGGCCCTTTCTGCCTGGTGGCCTCGATCCCGAGGCCCCACGGGGCGTCCGGTCATCACAAGCCGAGCTTGAGGATCAGGCTCGTCCAGCGGCCGACGTCGCCTTCGACCCGCTTGCGGAAAGCGTCCGGCGTGCTCGACTGCGGGATGTTTCCGAGCATCGTCAGGCGCTCCTGAATCTTCGCGTCGGCGAGGGCCTTCACCATCGCGCCATGGTAGATGTCGACGATCGCGCGTGGCGTTTTCGCCGGAGCGGCCAGGCCCAGATAGGTTCCGACGTTGAACCCCGGCGACAGTTCGGAGATCGTCGGCACGTCCGGCAACTGTTTCATCCGGGGCTCCTGGCTGACGGCCAGCGCGCGCAGCTTGCCGCTCTGGATCAGCGGCAGCGAAGACACCGGCGTGTCGATCGCGACGGCGACCCGGTTCGACGAAACGTCGATGAGGCCGGTCGAGCCGCCCTTGTAGGGAACGTGGGTCCATTTGACGCCGAAGGTGGTTTGAATCAGTTCGCCGATCAGGTGATGGGTGGAGCCGGCCCCGACGGAGGCGTAGCTGATGAGGTTGTCCTTTCCCTTCGACATGGCGATCAGATCGGCAAAGGACTTGGCCGGATGGTCCGGGCCGACGCTGACGATGAACGGGACGACGCTGATGGTCGAGATGAACTCGAAATCCTTCACCGCGTCGAAGTTGATCGTCTTGCGGTGAATGCCAGGCAGGATCGAATGCGCGCCCGTAACGAACAGCAGCGTTGCTCCGTTGGGTTCCGCTCGCGCAACATGCTGACCCGAAAACAGTCCTCCGGCTCCAGCCTTGGCCTCGACGACCAGCGGACGGTTCAGGATTTCCGACATCCTGTTGCCGATGAGCCTTGCGATCACGTCGGCCTGACCGCCCGCAGCGGTCGGAATGACGATGGTGAAGGGGCCGGGCGGCAGCGTCGATGGCTGCGCGTGCAGACTCGCGGCCGGCCATGCCGCGAGCCCGGCTGCGGCCGCCGATGCCGCCAGAATGTCGCGCCGCGTCGGCGCTCGGGCTGGTCCTGCCATTTCGTTTCCTCCGCTCGGGTTCGTATTATGAGGCGGTCGATCGGAGCCACGACCGCATGGCATTCGAAACCTCGCGCGGCCTTTCCAGCATCGACATGTGGCCGCAGTCCTCGAGAATCGTCAGCGTGCTGTTGGGAATCTCGCGCGCCATCTCCTCGTGCGGAGGAACCGGGCGGGGCGCATCCTGGCGTCCGACGAGGATCAGCGTGGGGCAGCGAATCTGCGGCAGCAGATCCGTCGCGTCGCGCCGGGTCAGGCTCGCGTGGATCTGGCTGTTCAGAACCTTGAAGCTGCGCCGCTCCACCATATCCACGATCGGATCGACGAGTGCTCGTTCGCCGAGCCGATCCGGATGGACCATCCGCTTCACCCATTGCTCGCCCAGAGCGCGCATGCCATGGGCGCGTGCGGTGTCGATCATGGTCCGGCGGAGCAGCTCCTCGGCATCGCCCTCCGGGCCCGTCGGCCTGGCGCGGTAAGCTGTGCCGAAAAGCCCGAGCGAGACGATGCGTTCCGGCGCCGCGCGCAGCATTTCGAAGGCCACCCTGCCGCCCATCGAATGGCTCGCAAGCGCGAACCGCGGCGGTGTGTTGCGAAGGATCGTCTCGGCCATGTCGATGAAGGAATCGCGCTCGCCGTAATCGGCGACCGTGCATTCGGCCACATCATCCAGATCGGCGATCTGATCGCGCCAATAGAACGCATCGCACAACATGCCGGGCAGCAGAACGAGCGGAATCTTCGACATGGTTCCTCAGTGGCGCTTCTCGGCGCGTATCTGATGCGTGCCCCAGTAGTTGGTTGAGGTGCCGGCGGGCCATGCCTTGGGCCGCTGGGGCGTGTCTTCGTGCCAGGGGCGCGGCTCGAAGAAACCAAGCGCCTCGTCCTTCATCTGGTCGAGCTCGGTGTAGAGTTCGACCAGCGAGCCGTCCGGATCGCGGTGATAGCAGGCGATGTTGTGGCCCACGATATGTCGGCTCGGCCCCCATTCCAGAAGGCGGCCGTTGCGGGCCAGAAAGTCGCAGGCGCGATGCAGCTCCGACCAGTCCCGCATCTCGAAGGCGATGTGATGCAGCCGCGGGGCCTCGTCGGCGAAGAAGTTCACCGCGTGGTGGTCGGGATTGCAGCGCAGGAAATAGGCGGCGTCCTGTCTCCAGTCCGATATGCGGAAGCCGAGCAGGTCGGTGTAGAATGACACCAGCCTGTGCAGCTCCGGCGCGACGAAGGCGACATGGCCGAGCTTGAGCGGCATGAGGCCATGCAGGCCGCGGTTGCGCGGCGCGAACGTGTAGTCGGAAAACAGCTCCAGCACCGTCCCCTTGGGGTCGACCAGTTGCAGCGCCTTCCGCATGCCCGGCGTGGCGTCCGATACGATCCGCGGGCGCAGCCCGGCCGCCTCCAGGCGTCTCGCCAGATCGTCCAGATCGGTTTGCGGAGCAAGCTGCAGGGACAGCGTCTTGAGGCCGGTTTTGGAGGCCTGTTCCAGGACGATGGCCTCCTGGCCCTGCGCGGTCGCGAAGATGACGCGCGATCCGGTGCGGTCCACCGGGCTCAGGCCGATGATCTCCGTATAATAGTCGGCCAGCCGGGCGAGGTCGGTGGTCTGAAAGGTGGCTGCTCCCAGGCGTCTGACATCGGCAAGCGGCGGGGTCGGCACGGTGGTGAACCTCGTGATTGGGCTCTGGTTCTGCCTTGCCGTGCCGCCGTCGTCTGTCACACAATGATGGGACAGAGCTGACGCAGAACGGCTATCGGCGGCGGGAGGACGCGATGGATGTCCGCGTGATCGGAAACGGACCGGCCGAAGCCGGTAACCCGTCGTCCATCCGGATGGACCGTCTGGTGCAGTTGCTGGGAACGCCGGTGTTTCAGGACGGCTTGTTCCAGGAGGCGAGGAGGATCAGCGGCTGCGCCCATCTGTCGGCTCTCGTCTCGACCGGAACGAAGCAGATCGAACTGGTTCTCGCCGCGAACCAAGGCTCTCTGCCGATCGCCAGAACGATCGGGGAGAAATATGTCGGCCGTTACTGGAAGCAGGATCCGGTGAACGCGATTCTCGATGGCCTCGGCTCGTGCGATGCTCTCATTCGGGTGGCGCCCCGCGACATTCCTTCGAGCCGGTACAGAAGCGAGTGCTACGGCGCCCATGGTCTGGTGGACCGCTTCACGATCCTCCGAAACCGGCACGGCGTCAGCCTTCGGCTCAACCTCTATCGTTCGAGCGAGAACGGCCCGTTCCCGGGGCGGAGCATCGACGCGATCGTGGGAGCCGCCGACCTTCTGTTTTCGTTGGTCGCCAAGCACCACGCATTGACCCCGGGTACCGATGCGCTGGAATCGGCGTTGCGTCAGCGGCTGCTCGCGGTCGCACCGCATTTGTCCGACCGCGAATTCGAAGTGTGCTGGGGGATCGCATGCGGCCGGACGTCCGAGGCGATCGCGATCGGAATGGGCATCCGTCCCAACACCGTTCTCACCTACCGGAAGCGGGCGTACGCCCGGCTCTCGATTTCAAGTCAAAACGAACTGATGCGGCTTTTGATCCAGTAATTCCCGCCGCGTCTCTCCGGCTCGATGCGACGCAGAGTGCGAACGCGCTCGCGATCTGCCGCACGGCGCCAGGCATCGGTCACCCCCACTCTCGACGGGCCGCGTTTCCCTTTCCGCCATCTTCTCGACGGCTGCGATAACGCGACTGATGGGACCAGGATCTGGCTCGATGCGAGGCAGATCCTCTCGCGAATTTTCAAGTCGCTCGCATCTGATCGGGCCGTAAAATAAGTTGATTCAGCAACAATATCGTTGACATATCAATGGATACGTGAAAGCTACGCCGGCTGGGGGTGGTCGTCCTTCGATCTTGATGCGTTGTAATTCTGGCGGGAATTCCCTTGTCGGCCATCGACGTTCGTCGATGAACGCTTCGCCGGAGCGTGTTTCGATTGATCGGCCAGCTGTCGAGGGATGGGGGATCCATCGAGCGGGGCTCATATCGGCGGCCGGGGTATCGCGGGAGCGGGATACGGGGGGCCGCGGAGGTCTGGCGGGAGGAGAGGAGCCTGAATCTCCGCTCCTTGTTTAACGGGATAGACGAAGCAGGAGAGTGCCATGGCTGACAGCATGTGGGAACGCATCATCAATCCGATTTCAACCGCTGAGCTCGAGCGGCGCTGGTCGGCCGTCCGCAAAGCCATGGCCGAGCGGAAAATCGATGTTCTGGTGATCCAGAACTCCAATCAGTTTTCCGGTGGCTATGTCCGGTGGTTTACGGGCTCTCCCTCATACCACGGCGCTCCGACAACGGTCGTTTTCCCTCGGGAAGAGGACATGACCCTCATCACGCCGGGGCCGTTCGGCGTCGATGTCGAGGTGAAGCCGGACGGGAGCGGTCTGCGGCGCGGCGTAAAACGCTGGATCAACTCCCCGATGTTCATGGGCGCGCATTTTACGGCCGCTTACGACGAGGACAATCTGGAGAAGGCCCTGGAGCGCTTTTCCGGTGCGACCATCGGTCTGGTGCAGACGAGTTCGATGGGCTACTCGCAGATTCATCGCATCACGGCCGGCAAGATCGGAAATTCGAATTTCGTCGATGCCACCGAGCTTGTCGACGAAATCATGGTGATCAAGAGCGACGAGGAGATCGCGGCGATCCGCCTGACGGCGGCGCTGCAGGACGAGGCCCTGGAGGCGGCGTTCGCAGCCATCAGGCCGGGCATGCGCGATTATCAGGTCAGCGCGATCGCGGAACATGTCACCCGCAATGGCGGCGCCGAGTATGGGCTGATGATGGGCGCTTCGGGTCCGGTCGGCACCGCGCTCATGTTCCAGCACTTCCATCTTCAGAATCGCGTCATCCAGAAGGGCGACTGGTTTACGATTCTGGTCGAGACGACCGGGCCCGGCGGTTACTTCACCGAGATCGGCCGCACCTGCGTGATCGGCAAGGCGCCCCAGGAGATGAAGGACGAATTTGCCTTTGCGGTGGAGGCTCAGCAATACACCGTCAACATGATCAAGCCGGGCGTGGCCTGCGCCGATATCTGGAACACCTACAACGAGTTCATGCGCAAGAACGGCCGGCCCGAGGAGCGGCGGCTCTACAGCCACGGACAGGGCTACAACCTCGTGGAGCGGCCCCTGGTGCGGGCCGACGATCCGATGAAAATCGAGGCGCGCATGAATCTGGCCGTGCATCCCATGTATCCCAGCAAATCCACCATGACGTGGGTGTGCGATAATTTTCTGGTGACGGACCAGGGCGTCGAACATTTGCACCAGAGTCCGCAGAAAATTTTCGAAATTGATGCATAATCGGCCGGCGGGCCGCTGTCTGACGCGGCGGAGATTCGAGGATCGGGAGGCCGGATGAAGCGGGAATCGGTGAAAACGTCCACGTCGAGGCCGGCGGCCGACCGAACCTCGGACCATGGCATTTCTCCCGCCCACCGCTCGTTCATGCACAAGATCGGAATCCTCCGCCGCTCGCTGGACCGCTACACAGGTGACGACCTGACGGACCAGTCGGGGTTGACGCTGGCGGAGTGGCGCGTGCTCACGGTCCTGTATTCCTTTTCGCCCGTGACCTCGCGCCAGCTATCCCTGTATCTGCGCGCGGACAAGGCCGAGGTCAGCCGTGCCTGCGCGGGATTGAGAAAGGTTGGATATGCGGAAAGCAGCACCGATCCGGCGGATCGTCGCAGCGCGCTGATCGTCATCACGCCCCGCGGAAGACGCCTGCACGACAAGATCGTTCCGCTGCGCCAGGCCCTGCAACGGGAGCTGGAGGCCGCCCTGACGAGATCGGAGGTCGCCAGCCTGCATCGTGCTCTCGACAAGCTGACCCGATACGTGTCCGAACGGATCGAGGCCAAGACGCCGGCCTCCTGAACCGGCCTTCTCCCTGTCGGCGACGCTCGTTTCGCGGTCCGCGCCGATGAAGTGACGCGATCGCCGGACAGGATGCGCCGTATGCGCGGTCTGGTGGAGGCAGACGAAATAACCGCGAACCGCAGCCGCGGTGCCGGCGGATTGAGCGCGCCTGCGTCCCCTGCGTCGATATTGTTGATCTATCAATCGTATGTTGACAGATCAACGGAATGCCATAAGATAAAATCCGCGGACCGAGCGTTCCCCGAAGACGCCGTTTTCGCCATCGGATTTCCGAGGGAGGCAGAGGATGCGAAGGCGGGGGGAGAAGCTCAGGCTTGGCGCCTTCTTCAATCCGACCGGCCATCACGTCGCCTCCTGGCGACATCCGCAGTCGCAGGCCGACGCCGGCGTCAACTTCGAACATTATGTCGAGCTTGCGCAGACCGCCGAGCGGGCGAAGATGGACATGGTCTTCCTGGCCGACAATCTGTCGGTGCGCGAGGCCCATCCCGAGGCGCTGGCGCGTTCGGCGCAGTATATCGCCAACATGGAGCCGGTCACGCTGATTACGGCGCTCGCCGCCCGCACTACGCGGATCGGCGTCGTGGCGACCGCTTCGACCAGCTATAACGAACCCTACAACGTGGCGCGCAAATTCGCCTCGATCGACCATATCAGTCACGGCCGCGCGGGCTGGAATCTGGTTACGTCGAGCCAGACTGCGGAGGCGCTCAATTTCTCGTCCCGCGAGATGGACGAGCATGACGTGCGCTACGAGCGCGCGCGTGAGTTCGCGCGGATCGTGCTCGGGCTCTGGGATAGCTGGGACGACGATGCGTTCATCCGCGACAAGGAAAGCGGCATCTTCCTCGACCCGAACAAGAGGCACCCGCTCAACCACAAGGGGCGCTGGTTCTCGGTGCGCGGGCCGCTCAACGTGCCGCGCACGCCGCAGGGCCGGCCGGTGATCGTGCAGGCCGGCGGATCGGAGGATATGATCCGCGTGGCGGCGGAGTTCGCCGAGGTGATCTTTTGCGCGCCGCTCAGTCTGGAGCAGGCGCGCATCTTCTATGCCGGGTTGAAAGGCCGCATGGCGGAGTACGGCCGCTCGCCCGACGAGATGAAGATCATGCCGGGGCTGAGCCCCATCGTGGGGGAGACTCAGGCGGAGGCGGATGAGAAGCAGGAGCACCTGGATTCGCTCACGCATCCGATCGTCGCCCGCGAGATTCTCTCGATGGTGCTCGGGCACGCCGACCTGTCGGCCTATTCGCTGGACGATCCGATGCCTCAGCTTTCTCCCGGTAAGACCGGCAGCCAGGCCATCTTCAGTCACGTCATGGACATCGCACGGCGCGGCAATCTCAGCCTGCGCCAGACCGCCCAGGTCGTGGCCGGCGCGCGTGGCAAGTTCCTGCTCAAGGGCACGCCGGAGCACATTGCCGACGTGATGGAGGAGTGGTTCAGGCAGGACGCCTGCGACGGCTTCAACATCATGCCGCCCTACCTGCCCGGCGCGCTCGACGATTTCGTCACCCTCGTGATCCCCGAGTTGCAGCGGCGCGGTTTGTTCCGCACCGAATACGAGGGCAGGACGCTGCGCGAGAACCTGGGGCTTCGACGCCCCGAAAGCCGTCACCGGAAGGCGGCCTCGGGCGCTGCGGCGTCCTCGGGCGCCGCAGCGCCGTGAATGAATTTGAATGACGGTGGACGACAAGAAGGAGGATCGAATGGGACGGAAGGGATGTTTGGTATCGCTGGCGGCGTTGGTGCTGCTCGCCGCGACTCCGGTCAAGGCGCAGGATTATCCCAACCGGCCGATCCGCGCGATCGTCAATCCGGCCGGCGGCGTCAGTGACGTCATTGCGCGGGCGCTCGGAGACCGGCTGCACCAGCGCATCGGCCAGCCGTTGATCATCGAAAATCGCTCGGCGGGCATGAGCCATGCGGTACCGCGCGGCTGCGCGACAGCCGCGCCGGACGGCTACACCCTCTGTCTGGTTTTCTCCGATACGATGACCTACTTCCCGCTGGTCTTCAAAAACCTGCCGTTCAAGGAAACCGATCTGGAGCCGGTCACCAACCTCTTCTACATGGTCCAGACGCTCCTGGTCAGTTCCAAGCTCGGCGCCAAGACGATGGACGACCTCATCGCCATGTCGAAGGCCAAGCCGGGTACGTTCAACTACTCGAACAACAACTATGCCATCACGTCCTTCATGGACCACCTCAAGAAGGAGAAGGGCGCCGACTGGATCCGCGTGCCGTCGCGCGGCAGTTCCCACGCGGTCAGCGAGCTTCTGAGCGGCACGTCCCAGATTGCGATCATGGGCGAAGGCAACGTGGTGCAGCTGCTCAAGGATGGCCAGCTCAGACCAATCGTGATGGTCAACAACATCCGCTCGCAGAACTTTCCGCAGGTGCCGACGCTCGAGGAGATCGGCTACACCGGTCCGCCGGCGCGCGCCTGGTTCGGGATGTTCATGCCCGCGGGCACGCCGCGTCCGATCATCGACCGGCTCTCGAAGGAGGTCGGCGCCATCATCCGCGAGCCGGAGTTCAAGGCGAAGTATCTCGATCCGCTCGGGCTCGTCTCGGCCGTCGGCACGCCGGAGGAACTGGCCGCCGACATCAGGAAGGAGAAGGAACTGGCCCGGATCGTGATCAAGACTCTCGGGCTGAAGCCGCAGTAGACGCCGCCCTGGATGGGAGGGAATGCGTCGGCGGGATAGCGGGGCATCCGGAAGAGGCAGGACCTCTCGGAGCGTCTTGCCCGCCGGATCGCCGGCCTGCCGCCAGCGCGGCCAGGTGCGGTTGTCGCCCGAAGCGTCCTGGGCAGGCGCATGCGGTGTCGGGGATTTGAAATGTCCCGCTCCCCGGAGCGGGACTGTCCCATCCCGATGCGTCGGCTGGAGTGCCTTCTTTGACGGTCGCGGCCTGCGTTCACGGCGCGACAGGTCCGTCCCGGAATTTCACCCTCCCGTGGCGACGCGCTGGCCTCCGTGCCGTTGCGGCCCGAAAGCCGAATCCATGGCTGCGGTCTCGTTGGGCCTGGGTGAGTTGACGAAGCTCGATGGGATTCCGCAAAACGGGTCCGACCGCAGCCTGGCGCCCGCTTCGCGTGCGGCGGACCGGCAGCGGGCCGGGCCGGAGCAAGGCCGGTCCGGCGCATCGGTCGCCGTGAGGGAGGAAACGATGACCCTGAAGCTCTATCACAGCGGACTGACCACCTGCTCGAAGCAGGTCCGGCATTGCCTGCGCGAGAAGCGCATTCCCTATGAGAGCTGTTATGTGGAGCTTTGGCGCTACGAGAACCTGAGCCCTTCCTATCTGTCGATCAATCCCAACGGCGTGGTGCCGACCCTGGTGCACGATGGCGTGCCGATCATCAATTCGTTCTGCATCATGGAGTATATCGAGGACGTCTTTCCGGAGCGGCCGCTCCGCCCGTCCGATCCCGTCGAGCGGGCGCGGGCGCGCCACTGGGCCTGGATGGCAGACGAGGTTCATCTGATGCTTGCGCGCCTGACCCATTCCCTGGTGCTCCGCTCGAAGGTCAAGGGCCTGACCCCGGAAGAGCAGGAGATCATGCTGGCGAACACGCCGGTGCCGGAGAAGCGCGAGCGGTGGCGGAACCTCACCGGCGGGGGCTACTCGCCGGACCAGCTCCGGGCGGCCCTCGAGTCGGTGCTCTTCTGCTTCGGCAGGATGGAGCAGGAACTGGCCGGGCGCGGGCCCTGGCTGGCCGGCGAGGCCTTCTCCCTTGGAGATATCGCGATGCTGGCGATCTTCCATCGGATCACCGAGCTGTTTCCCGGCGAGATCGGCGAGGGAGCCTATCCTGCGCTGAACGCCTGGTGGGACCGGGCGATGGAAAGCGAGGCCGCCCGGATCACTTACACCGAAGGACTGGAGGAAACGCCGCCCCGTCCGCCACGGAAAGCCATAGATGGAATTGCAGAGTATCGAATTTAGCCGGGCGGCATCCGCGGCGGGCGAAGGTGGCCGGGTCCCAGCGGGGTCGTTCAGGGCGCGCTCGTCCTGACCGTTTCGCCGCCTTGGTCCTGTGTCGCAGGCGGAGGCCATTCCGGCCGCGCAACGCCTTCAGCGCAGGAAACCGCCCCTTCCACCGGAAGCTGGCGGCGATCCGCTCCCAGCCTTTGTCCGGTGCTCCGCATTCGCGGTCAGCTTGGATTCTCTCAGATATGCAATCCTGTATGGGATCGTCCATCTTCGAAATTGCCATCGAGGATCGTTCCTTGCGACCGTCGATAAGCCGACCGGGGTGCGAACCCGAGGGCCTCTCGAAAACGGAGCAAGACCACCGATGCCGGATATCATCCTTGGATTCGGAACCTCCCACAGCCCGATGCTCAATTCTCCCGCGGAGGATTATCCCAAGCATGCGGAGATCGACTCCAAAGGGCGACGGCTTCTGGACAAGTTCGGTCGGCCCGCGACCTACGGGGACCTGCTGGCCAAGGCCGATCCGTCGATCAAGGACCAGCTCAAGCTCGAGGTGATGCAGGAGCGGGTCGAGGCATGCACGGCCAGCATCGAGCGGATCCAGCAGCAGCTTGCCGACGCCAAGCTCGACGCCCTGATCGTCATCGGTGACGACCAGAACGAGCAGTACGGCGAAGACAACATGCCCGCGATCCTCATCTACAGCGGGGAAACGATCGACAACAATCCGCTTCATATGGACGAGGACGCGCCCGAGTTCTGGCGCAAGGCGCGGGCGCAGTATCACGAGGACTCCGCCGTGCGCGCCTATCCGGTCGCGTCGAAGCTCGCCCTGCACATGGTCGGCCACCTGATGGATCAGGGGTTCGACATCAGCCATTCCAAGCATCTGGGCAAGGACATCGGCGAGGGGCATGCCTTCGGCTTCGTCCACCGGCGGATCATGAAGGACAGCGTGATTCCGGTGGTTCCGGTTGCGATCAACACCTACTGCGCTCCGAACCAGCCGCGGCCGCGGCGCTGCTACCAGCTCGGGCAGGAGATCCGGAAGGCCGTGCGCTCGCAGACTGGCTACGAGCGGGTCGGCATCCTCGGTTCGGGAGGGCTCAGCCACTTCTATCTCGACGAGGAGCTGGATCATCGGGTGCTCGATGCCTGCCGCAACAAGGACGGCGAGTCTCTCTCCACGATCCCGCCCGAGCAGCTCAACTCGGGCTCTTCGGAGATCCGCAACTGGATCACCGCCGTCGGAGCCTGCGAGCATCTGGGCACCGACTGGCAGACCTACTATCCCTGCTATCGCTCGCCCGCCGGCACCGGTTACGGGGCCGCCTTCGCGGTGTGGAAGTGACGCCGGCGAGAACGCAACGGACGCAGAAAAGAAGACACGTCACAAACGACACGCAAGGAGCATGGGCCTGATATGGTTGACGGAAGCATCTATATCGTGACTTACCTGGAGGTGGCGCCGGCTTCCGCGAGTGCGGTGGCTGGAGCGCTTCGGCGCTGGAGCGGCGCGAGCAGCAAGAGCAACGGAAACCTGCGCTTGGATGTGCTCAAGCGGACGGCGCCCGCCAACCAGTTTGCACTGGTGTCGGTCTGGAAGGACCAGGCGTCGTTCGAGGCCAACCGGGACGCCGCCCATAGCCGGGACGGCTTTGCAGGTCTCGACGCCGATCTGATCACGGGCGTTGATACGCGCGTTCACAATGCGCTGATCGGCGGTCCGGATTCCACGCGCGGAAACGGCTCTGTCTTTGTCGTGACCCACATCGACGTGCCCCCTCCCAACAAGGACCCCTGCATCGCGCTGCTGGAGGTGCAGGTCGCCGCGAGCCGGAAGGATTCGGGCTGCGTCCGCTTCGAGGTGTTCCAGCAGGCCGACAGGCCGAACCATTTCTCGGTCGTGGAGGCGTGGGCCGATCGGGCGTCCTTCGACGCTCACATCGTGGCCGGGCACAGCCGGGATTTTCGCAAGAAGCTCACGCCGCTGAGCGGTGGCCTCTACGATGAGCGTCTCTACGCTCTGGCGGTCGAATAAAGCCCGGCCGGCGGTCGCGGGCTTCCCCGCGGCCGCCGCATGCCGGTCTTTGAAGAAGCCGGACTTTGATCGCGAGGCCGGGAGCCGCGGCCTCGCGATTTTCGTCGACGCAAGACGAACTTTCGCAGCAATCCGGAATGGGCCCGACCGCTTCGCCACGCGCGCACGGCGGTATTCGGCCTGCGGCAACGTCCATCGGTAACCATCGCCGCTGTCATGCCGGGGTTGTCGGGCCTCATGCCTGCAGGACGCGCCAGGCTTGAGCGGACAGCCTGACGGCCGGGCGCTTGCGTGCCCGGCCGTCGGCAACAACGCCTTGCGGCGGTTCAGCGGATCCTGATTCCGGCCGCCTCCGCGGCGGCGGCCCATTTCTTCAGCTCGCTGTCGAGAAACACGGCGAACTCCTCGGGCGATCCGCCGAGAGCATCGAAACCCTGCTTCTTGAAGCTGGCCTTGACCTCGTCCGAGTCGAGCGCCGCGTTCGCCGCCTTGGCAAGGGCGTCGACGATCGGCTTCGGAGTGCCGGCCGGAGCCATGAGCCCGAACCATGTCGAGACGTCGTAGTCCGGCACGCCCTCTTCCATCATGGTCGGCAGCGCCGGCGCGATGAAGGTCCGCTTGGCGCCGGCGGTCGCGAGCGGGAGAATCCGCCCGGCCTGCACGGCGCCCATGATGGCGGACGAGGGAGAGATGATGAACGAGACACGACCGGCTGCGACGTCGCCAACGGCTTCGGGGCTGCCACGATAGGAGACCTGGCGGATCTTGATGCCCGTGCGGACCGCGAAAAGCTCCGCTCCGAGATGGGTGCCGGTGCCGACGCCGGGCGAGGCGTAGGAAATTGAATCGGGCTTGGCCTTGGCCCTTGCCACCAGCTCCTTGACGCTCTTTATGCCCAGAGACGGATCAATGCCCAGAATGAGCGGCACGTTGTTGATCGGCGTGATCGGCACGAAGTCCTTCTTCATGTCGAACTGCAGATTGGGCATGAAGGACATGCTCGCGGCAATCGCCGACGATCCGAGGAACAGGGTGTATCCGTCGTTGGGTGCGCGCGCGACCTCCGTTGCGGCGATGGTGGCGCCCGCGCCCGGTCTGTTGACGACGACGACCGGCTGTTTCAGCACCTGGCTCATCTGGTTTCCGACTAGGCGGGCCGTCACGTCGGAGGCCGCGCCGGCGGTGAAGCCGACCACAAGGCGGATCGGTCGGTCCGGAAACGTGGCCTGAGCATGTGCCGCAGGCGCGACGGCCAGGGCGGTCAGAAAGATCGATAGGCGCAGTGCATATCTGCGGTCCATGGTGCGCGTCCCTCCGGTTCCGGCTTCCTTATCTTTGACGACGGACACCCGATCGGGGCGCCGACGCCGGAAGCTACGAATGCAAACTGTAGGGGCAGGCAGCCGTCGCATGCATTCTCGAAAATGACGGCTTCCATACAGATCCGTATATCTACCGATCCTTCGCCGGATCCCGCAGCGCGGCGGCCCGCTTCAGAAAGACGTCGAAGCATTCCGGTCGGCAGCGGCCGGCGGCGCGCCGATTTTCTGAAGCGTCGCGACGTATTTGACGAAGCGGCGGCAGAAGTCCTTGATCAGCGGATGCCCTCCCATATCCTCGCGGTGTACGATGGCGAGCATCCGGCTTGCCATCCTGCCGTGATACGCAAGCCGGACGAACTTTCGCTCGTCGCAGAGATACTTCATCACGAATTCGGGCAGCGCCGCGATGCAGGCGCCGGTCGACAAAAGATGAAGCGCGATCGAGATGTCGCCGGACACTTCGATCCTCGGGCCGCCGCCATCCGTGCTGACGCCCTCGGCGGACATGACCCGCCTTTCGGAAATCGTTCGGATGAAGATGTGCTGGGCCTGGCCGATATCCTTGTCGGTGACCAGTTTCCTTCGCGCGAGCGGGTGCCGCGCGCCGGCGTAATACGCGCGCCGGTCCTCGAGCAGCGTGATCTGCGTCAGACCCTCTCTGGCCAGATAGGGATCGACCTGCACGATGGCCGCGTCGAGATCGCGGGACCGGACCCGATCGACCAGACTGTCCGGGCTTTCGACGTCGACGCGCAGCACGATCCTCCAGCGGCTGCCGCGCTGCTGGACCAGGAACCGGGGCATGACCGAGTGCGCCACCATCGTCCCGACTCCGATTTTCAGGCGGCCGTCGAATCCGCCCTTCCAGTGCGCGAGATCGAGATCCGCCTGACGCAGCGCGTCGCGAACCGAACGACCCTCTCGCGCCAGCAAGGCGCCGATGGTGGTCGGCGTTACGCCATAGCGGCCTCTTTGCAGGACCGGCGCGCCGACGAGCGTCTCGAGGCTTTTAATGTTCCGGCTGAGCGTCGGCTGGGTCACGTTGAGAGCTTTCGCCGCGAGCGAGAGCGACCCGAGATCGAGGATCTCCGCCAGCTGATGTAGATATCGAGAGTCCATGTGAGCCTATCCTCTTTCGACATCGGCCACTCCAGCGCTGCCTCTGCGGGCAGATATGCGACTCCGTATAGGAGCCTCCATCTTTGAGATTGCGAGCAACGGAAGCGCTGACGATCATGGATGCCGTCATGATGCAACACGAGACGAAGCAGGTTTGATCGCCTTTTAGAGCACGGACCGTCGGCGCGGGCATCCGTCGTGATCGCCCGCAGCGGAATTCAGACATGCGTGATGTCGTCGCTCTTGAGCGCGAACGGATCGCAGCGCGCCTTGCCGGGACGCTGCAACCAGGGCGCCAGGCCGCGGGCCGGCTTCCTCCATTTCAGACCGAGACGCTTAACGATCCGCGCGAAAAACCGCAGCCGCGCCTTGTTCAGAGGAACGCATGGACACCGGAGCCAATTCCAAAGCCGCCATTCACGAACCTATGCTCATCGGCGGCCGTCGCGTCGACGGCGCCGTCCGGCTGGAGGTCAGGAATCCCGCCAGGCCCGACGAGCTGGTCGGCACGATCGTTCGCGGCACGCCGGAGCACGTCGACCAGGCCGTCGCGGCCGCCAAGGCGTTTCAACCCGCCTGGGCCGCGCGGACCTTCACCGAGCGGGCTGCATCGTTGCGGCGCGCGCTGTCCCGGCTGGAAGCCGACGTGGACCAGCGGGCGGCCGTGTTCGTGCGCGAGAACGGCAAGCCCTTGGAGCAGGCCCGGCACGAGCTGCTCAGCGTGCCGCGACGACAGAGAATGGCGCTCGAACACGCCCCGCGGCTCGATGCCGGACAGGTGCTCGACGCCCCGCACGGGCGGACGATCGTCGTCAACCAGCCCTATGGCGTCGTGGTGTCGATCGTTCCGTGGAATTCGCCCGACGTGCTCGCCTTCACCCAGATCGTGGCGGCGCTCCTGGCGGGCAACGGCGTCGTGCTCAAGCCGCCGGAAAGCTGTCCGCTCACGCTGATCCGGTCCGCCGCGATGTTTGCGGAGGAGCTGCCGCCCGGCGCCCTCAACGTCGTCACCGGCCTGCCGGCGGAGATCGGAGATGCGCTGACGACGCATCCCGACGTGGGGAAGATCGGCTTCACCGGCAGCATTCCCTCCGCGCGCCACATCATGGCCAACGCGGCCAGGTCCATCAAAGGCATTACGCTGGAACTCGGCGGCAACGATCCCGCCGTCGTGCTCGACGATGCCGAGTTCGACCAGGCGAACATGGCGCGCATGGTGTTCGGCACCTTCCAGATGACCGGCCAGGTGTGCATGGCCATCAAGCGCATCTACGTTCCGTCGAGGCGCAGCAGCGAATTCCTGGACACCTTCCGCAGCGCGGTGGATTCCCTCGTGGTCGGCGACGGGCTGTCGTCCCTGGTGACGCTGGGTCCTCTGCATATGCGCAAGGTGCAGGAGCGCGGGCTGAAACTGCTCGACGATGCCTCACGGCGCGGAGCCGAGGTCACGGTCCTGGGACGGATCGACGACGAGGCGACGTTCTCCCAAGGCTACTTCATGCGCCCGGCGGTGGTGACCGGCCTTTCCGACGACGCGCCGCTGATGGCCGAGGAGCAGTTCTGTCCGGCAATTCCGGTGGTGGAATACGACGACCTCGACGAGGCGCTCGCGCGAGCCAATCGTTCGGTCTACGGGTTGAGCGCATCGGTCTGGAGCCGGAACATCGACCGCGCCAAGGACGTTGCGCGGAGGATTGAGGCCGGGCAGGTCTGGATCAACACTCACGGCCCCGTTGCCGTCAATCACGCCGCGCCGTTCGGCGGCGTCAAGCAGAGCGGGATCGGGCGCAAGTCCGGGTTCGAGGGAATTCTCGAATACGTCCAGGGTCAGGTCATCACCACGCATGAGCATTGACCGCGCCGACGCACGTCACGATGAACGCGCTGATCCTCAAGGACGTGAACAATGCCGTCAACGGCTGCGGCTATTCCATCTTGCAGGAGGCTTGCGACGGCTCCATCAAGCTCCTGTCCGGCACCCTGGACGCGCTGGAGGGCCGGCTTTCGCGGCAGCGTTGTCTGTGCGGCGACGTGCAGACCGAAGCGGACTGGCGGCTGTTTCCCAGCCTGCTGCGCTTCGACCCCTGCTATTGCGTCGGTTACAGGTGCAACCTGCGTCGCCTGGAAGAATATCCGAATCTCTCGAACTGTCTCCGGGCGTCTGTATCAGACGCCCGGCATCGCCGAAATCTGCGATATCGACGGCATGAAACGCGGCGTATTCAACACGGCCGGCCCGGTCGGCTCGAACGGAATCGTTCCGGCCGGCCCCGTTGTCGACAATTCGAGGCCGCACGATCGAGGACGTTTTTCCCGGCCGGCCCGAGAGGGGACTTGACCCTTCTGCAATCTGACGCTTGGTCTGGATCGTTTTCAGAAAGCAGGCAAGAGTCCTGCTGTGGCGGCAGGACAGAAGCATGGACATTCGCGAAGCCGGCCCGGCGGACATGGAAGGGGTCACGGCGATTTATAACGATGCCGTCGAACACACGATGGCGATCTGGAACGAAACCCGGGTCGATAAGGCAAACCGCCTGGCGTGGCTCGCCGAACGGCAGCGGGCAGGCTATCCCGTTCTGGTCGCGGTGGACGAGGCCGGCGGCGTCCTGGGCTACGCCTCGTTCGGAGACTGGCGCGCATGGGACGGCTATCGCCATACGGTCGAGCATTCCGTCTATGTCCGGGCCGACCAGCGCGGGAGCGGCATCGGCAAGGTGCTCATGCTGGCGCTGATCGAAAAGGCGCGGAGCATCGGCAAACACGTGATGGTGGCCGGCATCGAGGCGGGAAACACCGCGTCAATCCGGCTGCATGAGAGGTTGGGGTTCGAGTCTGTCGGATACTTGAAGCAGGTCGGGACCAAATTCGGCGTGTGGCTCGATCTGGCCTTCCTGCAGCTCACGCTGGATACGCGCCCGGCCCCGGATGAACCCCGGAAGCCCTGACGGCTCATGGATCGCCGCCGCCGCGGCCGGACTGCCGTTCCTTGCGCCTACCCTGCGTCCTGCATCGCGTCCTGGGCGCCGGCCTCGTCCGAATCGAGGACCTTCAGAACATCCTGCGCCGTGCGCGTATAATGCTGGCTCAAATAGGTCGAGGCTTGATCGTAGTTGTCTTCCAGCGCTGCGTTCAGGATTCTCTTGTGCTCCTTTCGAATCCGGTCGAGCGACACCGGAGTCAGGGACTTCGAACGAAAGTAACGCGACCGCTCCGATTGATCGAATAGCCGCTCCGCGAGCTTGAGAAGGACCCCGGACCCGCTGTTGGAAAGCAGCGCCATGTGAAAGCGACGGTGCGCCACTTGCCAGTCGAGCGATTGCTCCGCGTTGTCCGGTGACGGCGCCCGATCGAGCTGATGGAAGGCTGAAAGCAACTCTCCCTCCCATGCGGCGGTCCGGTTCTGCATCGAAAGACGCAACGCGCCGAGCTCGACGACGAGCCGGGCCGCCAGAACGTCGCGAATCTCGGTCTGATCGATCGGGGCCACGATGAACCCCCGCTGTTCGCGGGCGATCACGAAATTATCGCTCGACAGCCGGGCCAGGGCCTCCCGAATGGGACCGATCCCCAACTGGTAGCGATGCTGCAGATCGGCCATCCCGAGCTTCGTGCCCGGCTTCAGGACGCAGCGCAGGATGTCCTGATGGATCTTGTTGTAGGCGGCGCCGGCGAGCGATTTCGGCTCGCTGGCGATCGATTCAAGCTTGCCCATTCTGCGATGTTCTCTGATCGGGAGGCCCCGGCTCTTCCGGCGCCGCTCAGGATTCGAGCGGATTTACGCTCCGCCCCCTTCAATCGCAAGGATTCGGATAAAAATCAAAAATAATAGAAATTTCAAAATTTCTATTGAATTACGATCCGGCGACCTGTAGGGCTGGGTCTGCCATGTCGGCCAGGGGTGAACTGTCGTGACCGAGTTTCTGCTGGGAACGCTGCTCGTCGAGGGGGTGGAAACTCCCGCCGTCTGCATCGAGGGCGAGGCCTACAGGCTGTCGGACGTATGGGGTGGGGGCGCGGCGCCGGCCTCGATCGTCGCCGTTCTCGGCGCAGGCCCCGAAGCGATGCGGGTTCTCGTCAGCAGGGTTTCGAATTTCCGTCGCGACGCGCCGCCGCTCCGATGGGCCTTTGCGCCGCCGATACCGCGGCCGTCGAAGCTGATCTGCGTCGGCAACAACTACAGAGATCACGTCAAGGAAATGAACTCCAGCGCGGGACCGAAGTTTCCGTACTCGTTCCTGCGCCCGTCGACATCGCTGGCTTCGCATCGGCAGGATATCCCGGTGCCCAAGGGTGTCGTGCAGGTCGACTGGGAGGCGGAGCTGGGCGTCGTCATCGGCGCGCGCGTCCGGGGAGTCGAAGGCGAGGCTGCCATGGCGGCGGTCGGCGGCTATACGATCATCAATGACATTTCGGCGCGCGACTGGATCAAGGACCGGCCGGCCGTCGGCACGGACTGGGTGATGCAGAAGGCCTGGGACGACTTCCAGCCGACCGGTCCCTGGATCAAGCCGGCGTTGTTCGTGCGCGACCCGCAGGACCTCGACATCGCCCTGACGGTCAATGGCGTGGTCAAGCAGTCCTCGAACACGCGGCACATGATCTTCGGCGTGCAGGCTCTGGTGGAGCATCTGTCGAGAATCATGACGCTCGAACCCGGCGACATCATCGCCACCGGCACGCCCTCCGGAGTTGGATTTGCCCGGACTCCGCCGGAGTTCATGAAGGTCGGCGACGTGGTGAAGGTGACGATTCAGGGATTGGGCGAACTGGAAAACCGGCTGACATGAGCTTTCGCATCCACGACGACGTGTCGAGGCTTCTGCAGGTTTAATCGCAGGTCACGCGGCTTGTTCGCGGACGCCTGCGCATCGAGAGGTTTCCAAGAGGAAATCGGGGAGATCCGCCATGCTGTCACGAAGAGATTTCGGTCGCCTGTTGGGCCTGGGCGTTGCCTTTCAGCTCGGTTGCGCCGCCAGCGCCCTCGCTCAGTCGCCCTATCCGAACCGGCCGATCAAAATGGTCGTCCCCTTTGGGGCCGGCGGCTCGACAGACACGCTGGCGAGGCAGGTCTCCGACGATCTGGCGCGCATCCTGGGGCAGCCCGTGATTATCGAGAACCGTCCCGGCGCCGGAGGGGTCATCGGAAGAACCTATGTCGCCACCGCTCCGGCGGATGGCTACACGCTGCTTTTCGCGGAAAACACGCTGGCGATCGGGCAGGCGATCCAGGGGAACGGCCCGGACAACAATCTCGCCGACCGGTTCGAGGCCATCGCCGGCGTCGCGACGTCGCCGTCCGCCCTCGTCGTCGCGAACAAGGTGCCGGCGGCCACCGTGAAGGAGCTGGTCGACTATTCCAAGAAATTCCCTCAACGCCTCACCAGCGCCACCGTCGGCATCGGAAGCGTTTCCCATCTCAGCTTCGAGGTGCTGAAGGTCATCTCCGGACTGACCGCGGTGTCGGTCCCCTACAAGGGCGGCGGCCAGGCTCTGGCCGATGTGGTGGCCGGCCATGTCGACATCGCGATGTCGTCGGCGCAGACCGTCAAATCGCTCCTGGAGACGCAAAGGCTGAAGGTGCTCGCCATCACCGGCAATGCGCGGCTCGCGTCGATGCCGAACGTGCCGACCCTGCAGGAGGCCGGAATTCCCACGCCGGCCGTGGACATGAGCTTCTGGTTCGGCGTGTTCGGCCCGAAAGACATGCCGGCCAACGTGCGGGCCGCGCTCGAGCAGGCGGTTGCAAAGGCGCTGGCCGATGAATCGGTCAAGGCGAAGCTCGCCAAGGCCGACATGCACACGCAATTTCTGCCGGCCGGCGCGATGCAGGCGAAGCTCCGCAGCGAAATCTCCAACTGGAGCCTCTTCATACAGAAGCACAACATCAAGGTGAACTAGACGAGGCGCGCCGGGGCCGCCGCGGGGTTCGGGTGCGAACAGGCTCCGCGGAGCAGGGGACGGCCGCCATGCGGGAGGGCCGTCCTGCGGAACATGAAAGCGGCTTTCGCCGCATGGATCGCGGGCCGGGCGGCGGCCGGAGCAGAGCATGAACGAAAGCGACCTCGCTTACATGCCGGCGGTGGAGCTTGCCCGGCGCATCGGAGGGCGCGAGGTCTCCTGCCTGGAGGTGACCGATCTGGTCATTCGCCGCATCGAGGCGTCGCAGCCTAAGCTCAATGCGTTCATCACGGTCTGCGCCGAGGAGGCGCGGGCGGCGGCGTGCGAAGCCGATGCGGCCATCGCGCGCGGGGACGACACCGGACCGCTGCATGGCGTTCCGGTGTCGGTCAAGGACATCATCAACACCGCCGGCGTGCGCACGACGTGGGGTTCGCTCCTAATGGCGGACAACGTCCCCGACACCGATGCGGTTGCGGTCGCCCGGCTCAGGAAGGCGGGAGCCATCGTTGTCGGCAAGACCACCACGTCCGAATTCGCGCACAAGCTCCTGACGGACGCGCCCCTGTTCGGCGCGACGCGCAATCCGTGGGCACCGGACCGGACGCCGGGAGGGTCGAGCGGCGGCTCGGCCGTGGCGGTCGCGGCCGGTCTCGGACCGTTGTCGCTTGCGACGGATGCCGGCGCCAGCACGCGGCTTCCAGCGGCCTGCACCGGTATCGTCGGGTTGAAGCCGACCCTCGGCGTCATTCCGCACAGCCAGGTTCCGGACGGCTTCAACAATTTCATCCATCTCGGCGTGATGACGCGAACGGTGCACGACGCGGCGCTGATGCTGGACGTCCTCGCCGGCCCGCACGCCTCGGATCCCCATTCCCTTCGGGCCGGTCGCCCGCAGGCCCTTTCCGCGCTCGAGAGCGGCGACGCGCTGTCCGGCGCGCGCATCATGTTCCGGCCGCTTCTCGGAAATCCGCAGCTCGACCATGAAACCAGGAGCGCCTGCGACGTTGCGCTGGACCAGTTCCGCGCGGCCGGCTGCACGGTCGACGTCGTCGACGCGCCCACGGAAAACGCCACGCCGGCGTGGGGCGTCCTTCAGCAGTCGAACTGGGCGGCGCGCTATCACGCGACGCTTGCTGCGATCGAGGACCGGATCGATCCGAGCTTTGCGGAGGGCATCCGGATCGGCGGCACCTACAGCGGTCAGGATCTGCTTCAGGCGACCTACAAGCGGACGCAGTACTTCCGCGCCGTTCAGGGCTGGCTGGCGGACCACGATTTCATCGTCACGCCGACCATCAGCCGGCCGCCTCTTTCCGTCACGCACCGCGCCTCCGACCCGGTCACCGTGAACGGCATCGATGTCGGCGAGATGCGGATGAGCTGGGCGCCCTATCTCAATCTCTTCGATCTGACCGGCCACCCCGCCGTCAGCGTGCCGTGCGGCTGGACCGCGGATGGCCTCCCGATCGGAATTCAGATCGTCGGCCCATGGTACGGCGACGCGAACGTGCTCAAGGCTGCCGCATTGCTCGAGGCGGCAATCCCCTGGGCGCAGCGCCGTCCGCCGGAGCCGTGATGACACCCGAAACGCCGTCCGCCGGCTGCCGCGCGCGCACCGAAATCCCCATGTCATCCACTTAAACCAGGGAGAGCATTCACATGGCTCAAGTACCGATCGCAACGAAGGGCAACTATCTGCACATCTATGATTTCCGCGTCATGGCGGGACATGAGGACGAGTTCATCAGGCTGTTCGAGGAGTTCGACTATTCGGATGGGAGTCCGATGCACAAATCGTCGGCGCAGGTGAAGGACGGGGTGCTGTGCCGCGACACCGAGGATCCGCAGCGTTTCTACCTGATCGCCGAATGGAGCGATATCGAGGAGCATGCGAAGATCCGCAGGATTCTGGCCAACGAGATCAAGCCGGCCTTCATCAAATACATCGAAGGGGGCAAGTTCGTGCCGAAATACGTCGAGGTCGTCTCCTCGACACCGGACGACATCCTGGAGAAGGCCGCCGGAGCGTGACCGGGGTGGCGCGCCGTCTCTATACCTTCTTCCGGTCCTCGACATCGTTCCGTCTCCGGATCGCGCTGGCCTTCAAGAGGCTCGATTACGAGGCGCACGCCGTCAGCCTGCCGAAGATGGAGCATCGCACTCCGTCCTATCGCGACCTCAATCCGCAGGGGCTGGTGCCCCTGCTGGTCGAGGGCGGGCGCTCCCTAAGCCAGTCGATGGCCATCATCGAGTATCTGGACGACCTCTATCCCGACCCGCCGCTCATGCCCCGCGATCCGCTCGGGCGCTTCTATGTGCGCGCGGTCTCGCAGATCGTCGGCTGCGACATTCATCCGCTCAACAATGTCCGCGTGCTGAAGCGGCTCAAGGCGCAATTCGCCGCCGACGACGCGGCCGTCGACGTCTGGTATCGGCACTGGATCGCGGAGGGCCTGTCGGGCCTCGAGGACTATCTGCGCAAGGAGCGCATATCCGGCCGGTTCTGCTACGGCGATGCCGTAACCATGGCTGACATCTGCCTCGTTCCCCAGATATTCAACGCGCGGCGGTTCAATTGCCCGCTCGATTCCTATCCCACCCTGCTTGCGATCACCGACCGCTGCATGCAGCTCGAGGCGTTCATCGCAGCCGAGCCGGACAAGCAGGCCGACGCCTTCTGATTTCAGGGCGTCGTTTCGGGGCGGATTCGTCTCTCTCCTCCCATTGTGAGGGGAAGATCCCAAGGGAGGACGAATTCATCGACCCTCGTGGCCGGCGCTCACGGGGGCGAAAGATGGGCGATGCCCTCGTGGCGGGTCGGGAAAATCTCGAACAGGTTGTCGAAGCCGCTGATCTCGAACAGCCGCAGAACCTCCTCGTTGAGGCTGCACAGGCCGAATCGGCAGTCGGAGGTTTTGGATTGCTTCCCGATCACCAGCAGGGCCCGGAAGCCGGCGCTGCTGATGTAGGTGATGTTGCTCATATCGAGAAGAACGACGCCGACGCTGCCGGTCATCAGACCGACCACGCGGTCGCGGAGCGTGTTGCTGGTCGCGGTGTCGATCCGCCCTCGCGCCTCCGCCACGATGACGTTGTCCTGGCTGAATTCAACGATCTGCATGCGGTCCTCCAGAGCGACGGCGGATTCAGACAAGCGTCCACCGAAACCAGCCTCGTTGCGCGCGCGGCGGGAATACCACGTTCATGGGATGGGCCCGCCACAGCCGCGCTGCCAGCGTGACGGCGCTGCGGGGTCGAGCGCCGCCTCAACGAGGACGCCGACGCATGCCGTCGGGCGCGCATCAGCCGTCGCCCGATGCGGGGGATGACGTTTCGGGGATCACGCGCGGATGTCCTATTTATCGGGCGCGCTGCCAAAGCTCCGCAGCTTCTTCGATGAAGCCGGCCGGCGGCCGTCTCTGAAGAGGCCGCCGGACCTGGCCTATGGCGTCGACGAGAGGCCGCCGTGGGTCGTCGTCATCCTGGGCGGCCTCCAGCATGTCGGGCTGGTGACGATCTTCCTCATCTATCCGCTGCTTCTCATCAAGGAGGTCGGCGCCTCGATGGCGCTCTCCGCCAACATTCTGAGCCTGGCCCTGATCTCGCTGGGGATCGCGACGTTCCTGCAGGGGTTGCCGAAGGGGCCGGTCGGTAGCGGGTTTCTCTGTCCCGCGAACCACACCGCGGTCTATCTCGCGCCCTCGCTGGCGGCGCTGAAGCACGGCGGCCTGCCGCTGCTGTTCGGAATGATCGCCTTCGCCGGCCTGGTCGAGTGCGTGCTTTCGACGATCCTGCGGCGCATCCGGCCGCTGATTCCTCCGGAGCTGAGCGGGCTGGTGATCTTCTTCGTCGGCATGACCGTGGCCTCCGCCGGGTTTCACTACGTCATGGACGCGGGAGCCAGCGGCGGCTCGCGGGTCGACGGCCTGATCGTCGCGGCGACGACGCTGGGCGTGACCGTCGGCCTCAACGTCTGGGCCAAGGGCAACGCGCGCGTGTTCTGCGCGCTCGTCGGCATGGTCGTGGGCTATCTCACCGCCATGGCGACCGGGGTGTTTCCGGTGACCGGCCTGGCGGTGCTGGCCGACCTGCCGGTGGCGGCGTTTCCCAGCCTCGCCCATCTGGACTGGTCGTTCAGCGGCGACATGATCCTGCCCTTCGTGATCGCGGCCTTTGCGGCGACGCTGAAGGCGGTCGGCGTCATCACGGTCTGCCAGCGCATGAACGACGCAGGCTGGACCCGCCCCGAGATGTCGTCGCTCGGCCGCGGCGTGCTGGCGGACGGGCTCGGAACGACCTCGGCCGGACTTCTCGGCGCGTTCGGCCTCAACACCTCGACGCCGTGCACCGGGCTGGCGGCGGCCACCGGCGTCACGAGCCGCGTCGTGGGTTATGCGACCGGCGGCATCCTGATCGCGCTCGGATTCCTTCCGATGGTGACCGGCATCTTCGTGCTGATGCCGCGTCCGGTCATGGGCGCGGCGCTGATCTTCGCTGCCTGCTTCATCTTCATCAACGGCATGCAGACCATCGCATCGCGCATGCTCGATGCCCGGCGGACGCTGGTCATCGGGCTTGCTCTGACAGCGGGGCTGGCCGCCGAACTCTCGCCGCACATGGCGTTCGACGTGCCGGTCGCGTTGAAGCCGATCTTCAGCTCGTCGCTGGTGCTGGGGACGATCACGGCGCTGCTGCTGAACCTGCTGTTCCGGCTCGGCCAGCGGCAGCATGCCCGGATCATCATCGATTCCGAGGTCGCCGATCCGCTGACGCTGCTCAAGGAGTTCTTCGACGCGCAGGGACGGGCGTGGGGCGCGCGGCGGGACGTGATGGACCGGGTTGCCTTCGGCGTGAATCAGGCGATCGAGGCGATCCAGGAAATCGCCGAACCGGGCGGCGCGATCCGCATCGCGGCGCGGTTCGACGAGTTCAACCTCGACGTGGAACTGATCTATCGCGGCGCTCTGCTGGAGCTTCCCGAGCGGCGGCCGAGCAACCGGGAAATCCTCGAAACCGATTCCGGGGCTCGCCGTCTCGCCGGATATCTGCTCCGCCGCAACGCCGACCGGATCGCGGTTTTGCGCAAGAACGACGAGAACATCCTCCAGTTTCATTTCGAGCACTGAGCCGCTCGCGTGCCATCCCTACCACGTTCATGGGATGGGGCTGCGGGCGGCGCATTGCTAGGGAAGGGCCGGGCCGCGCGCAAAGGGCCTCCACCGGGCGATGTCCTGTGCGATTCCGCGCGCGGCGGCGGAGGGCCGGTGAATGCGCAGCCCGATCGAACCACGATCCGCGCCATGGCGGCCATGAAGCGGCCGGTCCATCTCCTTTACGGGGTCGACGACGCGCCGCCGCTCGCGGTGACAGCGCTGTCCGCCCTGCAGCACGGCGCGATCCTGATCTTCGCGATGTTCACGGCGCTGGAAATCTGCCGCGCGGGCGACGTGCCGCAGGCCGCGGTCGTCAACGTCCTCAGCCTGGGATTGCTGGTGGCGGCGGTCGGCACGATCCTGCAAGCGGTCCGCTCCCGCTTCATCGGCGCGGGCTGCCTGCTGCCCAACGGCGCGCAGGCCGTCTACCTGGGGCCGTCGATCGTTGCGATCCAGGCCGGCGGCCTGCCGCTGGTGTTCGGCATGACGATCGTGGCGGGCCTGTTTGAGGCGACCATCGCAAAGCTGTGGCACCGGCTGCGGCCGTTTCTGCCTCCCGAACTGTCGGGCCTCGTCATCCTGCTGATCGCCATGCAGCTCGCCGCCGTGGGTTCCAGGAACCTGCTTGCCCCGCCGTCGGGTCTGCCGCCCGGAAGGATCGAATTCGGCGTCGCGGCCCTGACGCTGGGAATCATGATCGTCCTCAATGTGTGGACCCGTGGCATGGCGCGGCTGCTCTGCGTCCTGGCCGGCATCGTCGCGGGCTACGCGGCGTCCTTCGTGCTGGGCCTGATCCCGCAGGATAGCCTCGGCGCCGTCGGCTCGATGCCGCTGTTTGCGCTGCCGCAGTTCCTCGGCGTGCTGCCGGCCTTCGACCCCGACATGATCCTGCCGTTCGCCGTGGCCGGACTGGGGGCGGCGATGGCGACCGGCGCCAACATCACCGTCGCGCAACGGCTCGACGACGCAAGGTGGGTCAGGCCGGACGTCCCTACGATCTCCCGCGGCACCATGACCGAGGGATTGATCGCGTCGTCCGCAGGCCTGGTGGGAACCTGCGGTACCGGCGTGTTCTCCGCCAACATCGGCGTCATGGTCGCCACCGGCGTGACCAGCCGGCGGATCGCGATCGCGTTCGGGGCTATCGCCGCGACCCTGGCGCTGTTTCCGCGTTTCAGCGCGATCCTGGCGACCACGCCGCCGGCGGTGGTGGCCGGCGCGCTGGTGTTCGCCTCGGCCTTCACGGCGATGAGCGGCCTGCAGATCATCACCTCCCGCCTCATCGACGCGCGCAAGACGCTGATGATCGGCCTGTCGCTGGCCGTGGCGCTCGCGGTCCACGCCCATCCGCAGATCGGCGAGAGCCTGGCTGGCCCGCTGCGGCCGCTGGTCGGATCGGCGCTGGTCGCCGGCACTCTGGTCGGGATCGCGCTGACGGCGCTGTTTCGCATCGGCGTGCGCCAGCGCGCTTCGCTTGCGATCGACCCCGCCGCCGATTTCGCGCAGGCGATCGAGGATTTTGGCATCAGGCAGGGATCGCTGTGGGGCGCGCGGCCGGACGTCATCCGTCGCGCCGTCTTCGCGCTGACCCAACTGACCGAGGCGGTGGCCGAGAACTGTCGTCCCAAGGGGGCGGTCCTCGTCGAGCTGCGGTTCGACGAGTTCAACCTGGACGCCACCGTGATCTACGAAGGGGAGGCGCTCGAGTTCCCCGACGTTCGGCCATCGCCGCAGGACATTCTGGAATCCGATCTCGGCGCGCGTCTGCTCGCCGGCTTTATCCTGCGCAGGAGCGCCGACCGGATCGTGAGCGAAACGCACGACGGCAGATGTCATGTCCAATTCCATTTCGACCATTAGGGCGCTCGCCGTGACGGGACGGCGCTCATGAGCGCGCGAAATGAAACGATCCTGGTGGTCGACGACGTCGCGGAGAATCGCGACCTGTTGCTGCGCCGGCTCAACCGGCTGGGTCTCACGCGGATCGACCAGGCCGAAAACGGCATCGAGGCGCTCGCCGCGATCGGGAGCCATGCCTACGATCTCGTGCTGCTCGACATCATGATGCCGGAGCTGGACGGCTTCGGCGTTCTGGAGGCTCTCCGGCAGGACGGCCGCATCGACCATCTGCCCGTGATCGTCATATCGGCGCTGAGCGACATCGAGCCGGTGGTGCGCTGCGTGGAGCTGGGCGCCGAAGATTTCATCTTCAAGCCGTTCAACCCGACCCTCCTGCGGGCGCGCGTTCTGGCGACGCTCGAGAAGAAGGCGCTGCGCGACCGCACGCGCGAGGAACTGAACCGGAAGCGGCTGGAGCTGAACGAGGCGCGCTCCCTCCAGCTCTCCCTGGTGCCGCCAGCGTTCTCCGGCGCGGTGGCGGGCCGGCCGCTCTCGGTCGACGTCCTCCTCGAGCCGGCGCTCGAGGTCGGCGGCGATCTGGTCGATCAGTTCGCCATCGGCGATCTGGTCGTGCTGTCGCTCGGCGACGTGTCCGACAAGGGTGCGGGCGCGGCGCTGATGATGGCGCGCACGCACGCGATGGTCCGCGCGCTCGCCGCGCGGCCGGACGCCGAGGCGCTGTTCCGCGAGCCGGAGCGCGCCGTGGCGATCGTCAACGACGCGCTGGCGTCGGGCAACGCGGCGTGCCGCTTCGTGACGTTCCTGCTCGCGGCCTTCGAGCCCGCGAGCGGCCGTCTCGCCTACGTGCGTGCCGGCCACATCCCGCCCTTCCGCCGCAGGGCGGACGGCACGGTGGAGCGTCTGGGCACGCTGAGCGGGCCACCGCTCGGCGTCGATACGAGGTTCGCCTTCCGGCCGGACGCCGTGATGCTGGAACCGGGCGACCGGATTCTGGTGGTGACCGATGGCGTGACCGAGGCGGAGCATCCCGGCGGCGGTCTCTACGGCGAGGACAGGGTGGCGGACTTTCTCGCCGGGCTCGACCGCCCCGGCGCCGGAGCGCTCGAGCGGCTGCTCGGCGAGGTGCGCGCGTTCGAAAGCGGCCGGCCGGCTTCCGACGATATCGCCGCGGTTCTGATGACCCTTGGACAGCCGTAGGACCCGACCATGCGGCTTGCGGACGAGGTGAAGCTCACGGTGCCCGAGATCGGCACCTTTCTGGAACGCCTGACGGCGTTGCTGGAAGGCCACGGCGTCGAGGCCCGGCCCACCCACGACATCGTCCTGATGTGTGAGGAGATCCTGGTGAACGTCGCCATGCACGGCGGCGGCGAGAACGGGGTTGCGCAGGTGCGGATCGCGGTCGGGGCCGACCATGTGGCGGGCGAGATCCTCGACAGCGGCCGATCCTTCGACCCCACGACGGCGCTGGACCCCGACGTCGGCGCCGGCATTGCCGACCGGCCGGTCGGCGGTCTCGGGCTGTTCCTGGTCAGGCGGATCAGCAGCACCTTCAGCCACGAACGCATCGACGGTCGCAACCGCACGACCTTCTCCGTTCCCCGACCCTCGTCCCGTGCTTGAGGCCCCGAATGGATCAGACTGCCAGAGTCCCATCCGCAGCGAGACCGGTCCGGTCGCGAAGCCGAAGCGTCGCAGGCCGGCTGCTGATGGCGTTCGTTCTGATCGCCACGATGACGCTCGCGGCCTCGGTCGTTGCGATCTATCGCTTCAACAGCCTGGAAACCGTCCTGCAGCGGCTGACTGAAGTGAGCCTGCCGGCGGTGCGCCTGTCGCACGGGATCGAAGCGAAGGCCACCCAGGTCTCGGTCGCTGCGGCGCAGCTCGGAAACGCCGCCGATGGCGTGCAGCTCTTCAAGCAGAACGAGGCCCTGACGCAGGACGTCCAGCAGCTCTGGGCCGGCCTCTCGGCGCTGGGCACCGTCATCGGCCAGACCGACGAGACGGACACGATCCAGTCGCTGATCGCGTTGATGGACAGCCGGATCGGCGAGCTGAACCGCACCGTGGCCGACCGGATCGCGCTGGCGTCGCGGCGGGAGCGCCTGGTCGAGGAGGCCGCGGATGCCGCCGACACCGTCGCCGCGGTTCTCACCGAGGTGCTTCCGGTCTCGATGGCGGATGCCGCACTCGCCGGCGCGGTCCAGACCATGCGCATCGACGCCCATGTTGCATCGACCATGGTCATGCAGATGCCGGCGGCGGACCAGCCGGCGCGCTTCGTCGATCTTCAGAAGCGCTATCTCCTCGTCAGCGACCGGCTGCGCCGGACCGTCGACGAGGTCGTCGGCCGGGTGTCCGCGCCGGATCCGGCGGAGCGGCTCCGCAAGGCCGTCGGAGTGCTCCTGAGGCAGGTCGATCCGGAGGCGGGCGCGCTCGGACTGCGCGGGCGCGAGATCGGTGCCGCGCAGGCGATCGCTGCCCTGGAGGAATCGCTGCGTTCGGCCGGTGCGGTCATGCACCAGCAAGTCGCGAGTCTGGTGCGGCGGGCCGGGCAGGAGGCCGCGGAGGACAGGGCCCGTTCGGCCGCCGCCATCGCGAGAAGCCGCGTCTGGCTGATCGTCATCGCGGTCGCGAGTCTGGTGCTGGCGAGCCTGATCGTCTGGTTTTTCGTGCTGCGTTACGTAGTGGCGCGCCTGACGGAGCTTGCGCGGAGCATGCGCGCGATCGCGCAGGGCGACCTCGCCGCCGCAGTGCCGGCGGCGGGCCCGGACGAACTGGGCGACATGAGCCGGGCGCTTCTCGTGTTCCGTGACCACGCGGGCGAATTGCGCGCCGCCAAGGAGGAGGCCGAGAGAGCGCGCGCCGAAGCCGAGGCCGCCTCGCGGACCAAGTCGTCGTTCCTCGCCAACATGAGTCACGAGCTGCGCACGCCGCTCAACGCCATCATCGGCTACAGCGAAATTCTGGTCGAGGATGCCGCCGACCGCGGCGACGACGCCAGCGTGGCCGATCTCCACAAGATCCAGGCGGCCGGCAAGCATCTGCTCGGCCTGATCAACGACATCCTCGACCTGTCGAAGATCGAGGCCGGGCGGATGGACGTGTACCTGGAGGCGGTGTACCTCGCCAGACTGGTGGACGAGGTGAAGACCATCGTCGAGCCGATGGTGGTGAAGAACGGCAACCGCTTCGTCATCGACTGCCCGCCGGACATCGGCGCCCTGCGGACCGACCTCACGAAGCTGAAGCAAAGCCTCATCAACCTGCTCGGCAACGCGGCCAAGTTCACCAAGCAGGGCGAGGTGAGGCTTTCGCTTGCGCGCGTCGAGGGCAGCGACGGTCTGCGACGCGTCCGCTTCGCCGTGTCGGACACCGGCATCGGCATGACCGGGGAGCAGCTGGGGCGGCTGTTCCAGGCGTTCACGCAAGCGGATTCCTCGACCACCCGCCACTTCGGCGGTACGGGCCTCGGACTCACCATCACCCGGCATTTCTGCACCATGCTGGGCGGCGAGGTGCAGGTCGCGAGCCGGGAGGGCGAAGGCTCGACGTTCACGATCGAGCTGCCGGACCAGCCCGCCCGTCCGACGGCCGCGGCCGGCGATGCGGCTGCTGCGACTCCGGAGGCGGCGGCCGCGCCGGCCGGAGCCGGCGACATCACCGTGCTGGTGGTCGACGACGATCCCGCGGTGCACGACATGCTGGGCGCGATGCTGGCGAAGGAAGGCTACCGGCTGTTGCACGCCTCCGACGGCGCCCAGGCGCTCGAGATCATGCGCCGCTCGCCGCCGGACGTCGTGACCCTCGACGTCATGATGCCGAAGGTCGACGGCTGGTCTGTGCTCGGCATCATGAAGTCGGACCCCGGCCTGCAGCACGTTCCGGTGATCATGCTGACCATCGTGGACGACAGGAGCCTGGGCTATTCGCTCGGGGCCTCGGAGTTCATGACCAAGCCGATCGACCGCAGCCGGCTGGTCGGCCTGATCCGCAAGTTCGCGGCCTCGCGCGGCGAAGCCGTGGTGCTGATCGTGGACGACGACCCGGACGTGCGGGCCATCGTCCGGCAGACCGTCGAGGGCGTCGGGCTGACCGCAGCGGAAACCGTGAACGGCCGCGCGGCGCTCGACTGGCTGCGCCGCAACGAGCCGCCGGCGCTGATCCTGCTCGACCTGATGATGCCCGAGATGGATGGATTCGAGTTCCTGGAGCGGTTCCGCGGGGAGGCCGGGCTCCGGGACGCTCCCGTCGTCATCCTGACCGCACGGACGCTGACCGACGAGGAGCGCGCGTTCCTCGCCGAGCGCACCATCCTGGTCCTGAGCAAGAGCGCCCAGCCGGTGGGCAGTCTCGGGCAGGCGCTGGCCGCGCTCGCCGGCCGCGGCGCCGCGGTCGCGGATCGGGCGACGCACAACTGACCGGAGCAGCCGATGCCGAAGATTCTTCTGGTCGAAGACAACGAGATGAACCGCGACATGCTTTCGCGGCGGCTGTCGCGCAACGGCTTCGAGGTCGTCATCGCCGTGGACGGCGGGCAGGGCGTCGAGATGGCCGGCCGCGAGCGGCCTGCCCTGATCCTGATGGACCTGAGCCTGCCTGTGATCGACGGCTGGGAGGCCACGCGCCGCGTGAAGGCCGATCCCGCGACCGCCGCCATTCCCGTGATCGCCCTCACGGCGCACGCCATGAGCGACGACCGGGAAAAGGCGATGGCCGCCGGCTGCGATGACTTCGACACCAAGCCGGTCGATCTGCCGCGCCTTCTGGGCAAGATTCGCGCGCTGCTCGGCGGGGAGGCGGCCTGAGGCCGGACCCCGCGGCCGCCATGCGGCGGCATGGCGGCTGACGCTCCCGCTGCGGCCGGCTAAGCTCGCCGCAGCCGGGATGAATACCATGAAGGCGGTATGGGGGCCGACATGCTTTCGGGGGACAATCAGGCTCGCCGGGGCGCACGCAAGGGACGAAAGCCGCCGATCACGATGACGGCTGAAGCAAGCGCAAGGTCGGCCACGTGCCGCATCCTGCTGGTCGAGGACGATGCGCCGGTCCGCGAGCGGCTGGCGCGCATCGTCGAGGACTGGCCTGACGGCTGCCTCGTCGCGGCCTGCGCCACGCTGTCGGAGGCGATGGAGGCGATCCGGAGCCATCCGGTCGACCTGCTCATCACCGATCTCAACCTTCCCGACGGGCATGGCGTGCAGGCCATCCGGCTGCTCCGGGCGAGCCAGCCCGCCGCCGAGGCCATGGTCATTTCGGTCCTGACCGACGAGCGCAACGTGATCGAGGCGATCGAGGCCGGCGCGTCCGGCTATCTCCTCAAGGACAGCGATGCGATCAACATGATCGACGCCATCGTCGACCTGCGGGCCGGCCGGTCGCCGATCTCCTCGGCCATCGCCCGCACCATCGTGCGCCGGCTCGGCGGGCGTGGCGATGCGCCCGGCCCGGCGACGACGCCCGGTCTGGCCCAGCCGTTGACGCCGCGCGAGATGGACATCCTGTGGGGCATCGCCAAGGGCTTTACCTACGGCGAGCTGGCCGAGCGCCTGCAAATCTCCAAGCAGACCGTGCCGGTTCACATCAAGAACATTTATCGCAAGCTGCAGGCGAACAATCGCTCGGAGGCCGTTTACGAGGCCTCCCGCCGGGGATTGATCCGGTTGTGAGCTGGTTTGCGCGAACTGGCTGGGTTGCCCTGACGGCCGTCACGCTGGCGGTGGCCGCCGCCGTGTATCTGGTCGAGCTGCAAGCACCGCGCGACGCCATCGTCGTGGACCGCGCCGACTATTCGCTGAACGGCGGGCCGGGCCGCCCGGTCGCCCTGCCGTACACGTCGGCGCGTCGGGACGACGGACCGACCGACGAGGCGCTCTACCGGACCCGTTTCGATCTCGCGGTGGTGCCGGAGGAGCCTCTGTTTCTGTTCGTACCCAGCATCAACCGGCGAATGTCGCTGATCCTCAACGGCCAGCCTCTGTACGAAACCGACATTCGCTCGGTCGGGTCGGGGCCGATGATGCGCGTGTCGGCATTGATCCACCTTCCGCGCGTCCTGCTCGCCGCCGGCCGCAACGATCTGGCGATCCGTGCCGAAGCCTCCGTGCTGGAGGTCCCGCGCCACCTGTCCCGGATGTATGTGGGCGAGCGTGCCGCGCTGGAGCCCGGCTTTCGTCTCCGGATGTTCCTGGACGACCGGCTGAAGACCGCCGCTGTGGCTGCCAACGTCCTGCTAGGGATCGGAATCCTGTTCGCCTATTTCTGCCGTCCGAGGGAGACGCTGTTCTCCTGGCTGGCGTTGGCGGTGACGTTCGGCTTCGTTGCCTCGGTCGGCCTGTACTCCGACCTGCCGGTGCATCTCGAATACATCCGTCTCTATTTCATGGCCATGATTCCGGGGCTGGCGTTCGCGTTCCTGGGAGTGGCATTCACCGTGGCCGGGCGGACGCCGCCCCGGGTGCTGCGGTTCCTGGTGCTGGCCGTACCCGCCTGTCTGGTCCTGCTGATAGCCTCCGGCATCATCCAGAGCCGGCCGCTCGTGGTCTGGCTCATCCTGCCGCTTCAGACCGGCGTGGTGATCGCCGCCGCGGGCATGGTCGCCTGGAGCGCGCTGCGGCATCCCAACATCGAAGCCCGCCTGATGCTGTCGCCGTTTTTCCTGGGCGGCTGGTTCCTGATCCGCGACGTGGGCGTGATCGCGAGGCTGGTGGAAGGGCCGGTCTTGTTGATCCCCTACGTCCGGCCGCTGTTCCTGGCGTCGCTCACCGCGATCCTGGTGTGGCGTCTGGTGAAGAGCCTCGATCACCTCGACGCTGCCAACGAGAACCTGAATCGCAAGCTGGCGGAGCGCGAGGCCGAGCTTGCGTTCCTGCACCGGGAGGAGCAGCAGGAGGCTGCGCGCCTGGTTCGCGATGGCGAGCGCCAGCGCCTCACCCGCGACCTGCACGACGGCATCAGCGGGCACCTGGTGTCGATCATCGCGATGGCGGAGCGGTCGCAGAACGCCGCCGATCCGATCGAGAAGGCTGCGCGGCAGGCGCTGGACGACCTGCGGCTGGTGATCTACTCGCTCGACCTCGGCGACCGGGACCTGCCGCTGGCGCTCGCCAACTTTCGCGAGCGGCTTGCGGCCCAGCTCCGGCGCAGCGGCGTCGAACTGGACTGGTCCACGGCCGATCTCCCGGAGATTTCGGGGGTCACGCCGGGCAACGCGCTCAGCATCCTGCGCATCATGCAGGAGGCGATCACCAACGCCCTGAAGCATGGCCCTGCCACCCGGATTGTCGTCCGGGGCGCGCCGGCCGACGGCGGCATGGCGGCCATCACGGTCGAGAACGACGGCCGCCCCTTCGCTCCGGAGGGGCGGGGCCTGGGGCTGGAGAACATGCGGCGGCGGGCAGACGGGCTCAACGGCGAGATCGACCTGGCGCCGCAGGGGGGCGGAACGAAGCTGACCCTTCGTCTTCCCCGCAGCCTGCCGGATTTCCAGCATCCCGACGCCGGCTGATCGTGCGCCGCAGGCACGGAACGCCCGCCCGCCGCAGGCGGTGCGCGGGGCCGGGCCGCGTGGACGGCGGTATTCGGCGTTGATAAGATTCGGGGTGTTCCGTCATCCCTGTCTGCATCGGGTGGAGAGGACCGGTCGAGGGCCGCCCTGCTTTGGCCGTGACCCGTGCGCCCGGAGGAAGATCATGCAGGTTCACGTCCTTCCGCAATCCGCCCGGCCGGACAACGGCCGCCAGGCGATGGCCGGCCTCGTTCGCTCCATCGGACGGTCGACATTCGCGGGCGACGTGTTTGCACTCGCCCACGACATGATCCGGGCCGACCACGTCACGGCGTTCTGCGTCGCTCCGGGCGGCGGCATCCGGACGGTCCTGGCCGAGAACAGCGGGGCCCGGCCGATCGCCCGCACGGTGGCCGAGCGCTACATGCGCCGCCACTGGACCTGCGATCCCGTCGAACGGTTGCTCGCGTTCGGAGACGCATCGGTGACCGCAGGCATGGCCGTCACCATCGACGCGGCGGATGTCGAGCACACCGGCTACCGCGAAGACTGCTACCTGTCGGTCAACCTCAATCAGCGGCTGTCCGTTGCCGATGCGCGCGACGGCAGCACCATGCGCCTGAATTTCTATCGCCGCCGCGGCCGCGACTTCTCGCAGGACGACGTGGCTTGCGTGATGGATCTGGCCGGTCTCCTCCTGGCGGCGGTGCGGCGGCACGACGAGGATTGCGGCGCGAGGAATACGGCGGACATGGCAGCGCTGTTTCTGCAGCGGCTCTCCCGGTCGGAGCCGGCGCTGACCGGACGCGAGCGGCAGGTCTGCGCGCTGGTGGCGGCCGGTCTCACCTCCGAGGGCATCGCGCTGCGCCTGAACATCAGCCTCAACACGGTCATTACCTATCGCCGGCGAGCCTATGCGCGCCTGTCGATTTCGTCGCAGAACGAGCTGATGCGCCGGCTCATGGTCTGAGGGCGGCGCATTCGATCCGTGTTGACCGGCAGTCGTGGTGCGATAGGCTGAAGCCCGGATATCGACGACGAAAATCAGGACGAGGCGAAGACAAGCTGCGCGGAGACGGTGGCGTGGAGGCCGGTTCCCACCGGATGGGGGCTGCGAAGCCTGCCGCGCGGGAGCATCCGCAACGCGCACGCTCGACGCCCGACCGATGGACAGGAGGACGGCATGTCGGACCTTGAGCGCAAGCGCGGCTTCTCGCGCCGCCGCATCATCCAGGCGGGGATCGGGGCCGTGGCCGCGCCGGCGGTGCTCACCGTCATTCCCGTCAACGCGCAAAGCCGCGCGATCAAGATCGGTCATGTGAATCCGCGCACCGGTCCGCTTGCGGGCTTCGGCGAGGCGGACAATTTCATCATCGATGGCGTGCAGAAACTGCTCGGCAAGGGGATCCAGAGTGGTGGCAGAACCTATCCAGTCCAGATCATCACCCGCGACAGCCAGTCGAGCGGCAGCCGCGCCGCCGAGGTCGCCGCGGAGCTGATCCTGCGCGAGAACGTCGACATCCTGCTGGGAGCCTCGACGCCCGACACGACGAATCCGGTGGCCGACCAGGCGGAGGTGAACGAGGTTCCCTGCATCACGACCAACTGTCCGTGGCAGCCGTATTTCTTCGGCCGCAAGGGGGACCCGAAGAAGGGCTTCAACTGGACCTACCATTTCTTCTGGGGGCTCGAGGACGTGATCGCCTCCTTCCTCGCGCTCTGGGACACCGCGCCGACCAACAAGGTCGTGGCGGGCCTGTTCCCCAACGACGCCGACGGCAACGCCTGGGGCGATGCCAAGCTCGGTCTGCCGCCCGCGCTTGCCAAGGCCGGCTACAGGCTGATCGACCCCGGCCGCTACCAGGTGATGAACAACGACTTCACGGCGCAGATTTCCGCGTTCAAGGCGGCGGGCTGCGAGATCGTGACCGGCAACATGATCCCGCCGGACTTCGCCACCTTCTGGTCGCAGGCGGCGCAGCAGGGCTTCCGGCCGAAGGTCGTCACCATCGGCAAGGCCCTCCTGTTCCCTTCGGTGATCGATTCGCTCGGCGCGCGCGGGCACGGCCTGACCACGGAAATCTGGTGGACGCCGGGGCATCCCTTCAAGTCCGGACTCAGCGGCCAGAGCGCGGCGGAGCTGACGGCGGCCTATACGAAAGCGACCAACCGGCCCTGGACGCAGCCGATCGGCTTCCAGCACGCGCTGTTCGAGGTGGCGATCGACGTCCTCAAGCGCACGAAGAGTCTGGACCCGAAGGCGATCCTCGCGTCGATCGCCGCCACCGACTATCGCTCCATCGTCGGTCCGGTGAAATGGACCGGGCAGCCGGTGAAGAACGTGAGCAAGACGCCGCTCGTCGCCGGCCAATGGCAGCGCAAGGGCGACCGGTTCGAGCTGGTCATCACCACCAACAAGCCGGCCCCGGAGATCCCGGTCGGCGGCAAGCTCGAACTGCTGGCATGACGGGGACAGGCGGCGGCGTCTGCGCGCCGCAGCCTTCCACGGAGCGGATTGCAGGAGCCGCCGTGCCCGCCATTCTCGCCCTCGAGGGCATCCACAAGCGGTTCGGGGCGGTCATGATCGCCGACGGGGTGAACCTGTCGCTCGCCGCCGGCGAAGCCCTGGGAGTGATCGGCCCGAATGGGGCCGGCAAGACCACCCTGTTCGGCATCGCCACCGGCACGGTGCCGCCCGATGCGGGGCGCGTCCTGTTCGAGGGTCGGGACGTGACCGCGCTGCCCCCGGAGCGGCGCTGCCGCCTGGGGATCGCACGCTCTTTCCAGATCCCGCAGCCCTTCGGCGACATGACTGTGTTCGAGAACCTCGTCGTGGCAGCGGCTTTCGGGCGGAATGCGGGCGAGGCCGGCGTCTATCGGAGCTGCGCCGAAACCCTGGAGCGTTGCGGCCTCGCCGACAAGGCGAACCGGCGGGCCGGCAAGCTGACGCTGCTCGACCGCAAGCGGCTGGAGCTGGCGCGCGCGCTCGCCACGGAGCCGCGCGTGCTGCTGCTCGATGAGGTCGCGGGCGGGCTGGTCGAGCACGAATGCGCGGCCCTGATCGCGCTGATCCGGGAGATCCGCGGCAGTGGGGTCGCCATCGTCTGGATCGAGCATGTGGTGCACGCTTTGATGGCCGTGGTCGACCGGCTGGTGGTGCTGCACGGGGGAAGGCTGATCGCCGAAGGCGATCCCGAATCGGTGATCCGCTCGCGGCAGGTGGAGGAAATCTACATGGGGATTGCCGCCGATGCCTGAGCCGCCGCTGCTTGAGGTCCGCGCGCTGGACGCCTTCCACGGCGACCTCCAGGCGCTGTTCGGCGTGTCGCTGTCCGTGATACGCGGGGACGTGGCCGCGATCATCGGCGCCAACGGAGCCGGCAAGAGCACGCTGCTGGGAAGCATCGCGGGAATGCTGCCGGCGCGTCGCGACGCCATCCTGTTCGGCGGCGAGCCGGTCGGCGGCCTGCCGGCCAACGAGATCGTCGCGCGCGGGATCGCCCTGGTGCCGGAAGGCCGGCGACTTTTTCCCTCGCTCACCGTCGAGGAGAATCTCGTGATCGGCGGCCAGATTCGCCGGGCGGGGCCCTGGAGCCTGCGACGCGTTTATGAGCTTTTTCCGGTGCTGGCGGAGCGCCGCCATATCGCGAGCACGTCGTTGTCCGGCGGCCAGCAGCAGATGGTGGCGATCGGCCGCGCGCTCATGTCCAACCCCGCGCTCTTGCTCTGCGACGAGATCAGCCTCGGGCTCGCCCCGATCGTGGTGCGGGAAATCTACGCGCTGCTGCCTGCGATCGTGGCCGAGGGGGTTTCGCTCATGATCGTGGAGCAGGACATCGTGCAGGCGTTGAACGCGGCGCGGCACGTCTATTGTCTGCAGGAGGGCCGCGTCGCGCTGGAGGGGCCGGCGCGAACGCTGACGCGCGAGGCCATCTCCTCGGCCTATTTCGGAGTCTAGCGCCGTGGATTGGGTCAATACGGTCGTGCAGGGCGTTCTCCTCGGCGGCCTCTATGCGATGTTCGCCGCGGGCCTCTCGCTGATCTTCGGCGTAATGCGCCTGGTGAACATCGCGCACGGCGATCTGATCGTTCTCGCGGCCTATGTGGCGCTGCTGGTGACGGTCGCGGTGGACATCGATCCGATCACCGCCATCCTGATCGTCGCGCCGCTGATGGCCGCGATCGGCTACGCGCTGCAGCGCGGCATCCTCAATCACACGCTGGGCGAGGACATCCTGCCGCCGCTCCTGGTCACCTTCGGCCTTTCGATCATCGTCCAGAACGGCCTTCTGGAAATCTTCACGGCGGACAGCCGCAGGCTGAACGCCGGTCCGATCGAGATCGCCACCATCCGTGTGGCCGACGGCCTGTCGGTCGGCGTCCTGCCGCTGGTTCAGTTCATCCTCGCCGTCGCGATCGTCGCCGGCCTGCAATTCGTCTTCTATCGCACGGCGCTCGGCCGGGCCTTCCGCGCGACCTCCGACGACCAGGCCGTCGCCCGCCTGATGGGGCTCGATACCCGCCACATCTTCGCGCTCGCGATGGCGCTGTCGCTCGCGGTGGTCGCCGTCGCCGGCGTGCTGCTTGCGATCCGGGCGAACTTCGATCCCTCGATCGGCCCGGCGCGGCTGATCTTCGGCTTCGAGGCGGTGATCATCGGCGGGCTTGGCAGCATGTGGGGCACACTCGCGGGCGGTATCATCCTCGGCGTGGCGCAGGCCGTCGGATCGAAGATCGATCCCGGCTGGCAGCTTCTCGCCGGCCACATCGTGTTCCTGCTGATCCTCGCCGTGCGCCCGCAGGGCCTGTTCCCGAAGGTGCAGGGATGAGCGAGGGGGATGTCCGCGTCGAGCATGCGACCCGTTCGAGCCGCATCGGGATGGCGATCCTCGCTGCGGCGCTGGTGCTGCTGGCGGCGGCGCCGCTCTGGGCGGGGCGGGCGGAGCTGCGGCTGTTCGCCGAGATCTATGCCTATCTCGCGCTGGCAAGCCTGTGGAACCTGCTTGCCGGCTATGCCGGCCTGGTTTCGGTCGGACAGCAGGCGTTCGTCGGGCTCGGCGCCTATCTGCTGTTCGGCCTTGCGATCTTCGCCGGCATTCCGCCGCTGTGGACCATCCCGCTCGCCGGCCTGATGGCGGCCGTGGTGGCCGTGCCGGTCGCCTGGCTGCTGTTCCGGCTTCGCGGCCACTATTTCGCGATCGGCACCTGGGTCGTGGCGGAGGTCTTCCGGCTGGTCTCTTCGCAGGTTTCCGCGCTCGGGGGCGGCTCCGGCACCAGCCTGCCGACCGATATCGTGTTGTCGATCGCCGCCAGCCGCGCCATGCGCGAGTTCATCGTCTACTGGGTCGCGCTGGCGCTCTTCGTGCTGATCCTCTGCGCCATCGTCCTGCTTCTGCGCTCCCGCTACGGTCTGGCCCTGACCGCGATCCGCGACAATGAGCTGGCCGCCCGCAGCAACGGCGTGGACGTCGCGCGCATCAAGCTCGTCGTCTACGTGCTGACGGCCTGCGGCACGGCGATGGTCGGCGCGCTGATCTTCCTGCAGAAGCTGCGCATCTCGCCGGACACGGCATTCAGCCTCAACGAATGGACGGCTTTCGTCATCTTCATCGTGGTGATCGGCGGCATCGGCCGGCTGGAGGGGCCGATCATCGGTGCCCTGGTTTTCTTCGCGCTGCGCGAGGCCTTCGCCGAACTGGGAGCGATCTATCTGCTGATGCTCGGTGCGGTGGCGATCGTCGTCATGCTGAAAACCCCGAAGGGACTCTGGGGGCTGATCGCCGACCGCTTCGGCTGGCAGGTCTTTCCGCTGGAGCGGCGTCTCGTCGGTCCGGACAGGGATGGCGGCGGGGGCCGTCGGGAATAGACATCGCCCGCTCCGTCAGCCCCCGCGAGGGGGCCGACGGTCGAGGCCGTGTCGCGGCGCCGGCAGGGCCGCTTCAGAGTTCGGCCTTTCGCAACGCCGGAATGACCTCGCGGCCGAACAGTTCGTGTGCCGCGCTGACTTCGTCGAACTCCGCTCCCCAGTGGAACACGGCGAGGAAATGCCCGGCTCCAACCTGCCGGCACTGGTCGACGATCTTTTCCGCGACCGCCTCGGGCGTTCCGGAAATGAACTCGTCCTCGCTGATGGAGAAGCCGCCCTGGTTCTTCGGCGCGTCCGGGATCGGCGAGAGCTTGACGCGGGAATCCTGGGCGGTGAACGTTTTGAGGCGCTCGCTGACCGACTGCAGAAGCTCCTGCGCCTCGGTCTCCGATTTCGACACGACGATGCGGCGGCGGAGGGCGAGGTGTTCCGGTCCGACCCGGAAGCCGCAGGACTCCGCCTCGGCGCGGTAGTCATCGAACAGCGCCTTGATCTCCGCCGTCGGGTTGAACCCGGTGCAGATCTTGCTGTGGCGGCGGGCCGCGCTCCGTGCCGAATCCGCGCTGACCACGGTCGTCCATTTCGGCGGGTGAGGCGCCTGGACCGGCCGCGGCACCAGCCGCAGGTTGTCGTACTGGTAATGCTCCCCACGATGGGTGACGACGCCGGACTGAAGCGCCTTGTCGAGAATGTCCAGCGTTTCCGTGTTGATGACGCGGGCCTGGTTCATCGTCAGGTCGACCCGTGCCAGCTCCTGCGGAATGCCGGTGGCGGTGCCGATTTCCAGCCGTCCGTTGCAGATGTGATCCAGCATGCCGATCTCTTCGACGATGCGCGCCGGCGTGTAGTAGGGCGTGACCACTCCCATGACGCCCAGACGGATCCGGGAGGTCCGCGCTGCGGTGGCTGCGATCAGCAGGTTCGGCGAGGGGCTGAACGAGCCGCCGAAGTGGTGCTCGCTGAAGAAGATTCCTTCGAAGCCGAGGTCCTCGTCCCGCTTCCATAGGTCCAGATACTGGTGGAAATACCGGGTCGCGTCCGGGCTTGCGCCGCCGGCCGCATCCTTCAGCTCAGGAAAGAATTCGAACACCCATGGCCGGATCATGTCGCGCCTCGTGTTGATCGGGGGCGCGCTGTCCCGCCAATCGGTTTCGCCCTCAGGTCCGTCGGCCGCTTCGCAAGCGCTTGAGATATCGGGATTTTAGTTGCCGTTCCCGAACGCGATCCCAAGCCGGTCCGCCGGCCCCGGCTGCGGAATAGTATTGTATCCAAACTATTTGATGTCAATCTAATTGGCGCTTGCCGTCATTCCTCGAGGGCGAAGCCGCCGGCGATGCGCTTCAGGGTCTGGACGAACTGCGAGCGCTGCTCCGGTCCGACCAGCCGGTCGAGTTCGCGTTCGTGCGCCTCCACGCTGGCCGTCAACTGCCGCATGGCTTTCTTGCCGGCCGGCGTCAGCTTCAAGGCGTAACTCCGGCGGTCGTGGACCTGGCGCACCCTCGTCACGAGTCCGCGCTCGCAGAGGTCGTCGAGGGCGGGCGTCAGGCTCGACGTATCGCGCTGCGTCGCGCGGGCGAGGGCCACCTGGGTAATGTCCGGATTGGCGTCGATGAGCGCCAGGATGGCGAATCGCCAGGGCGGCGCGCCCGCGTCGCTCAGCCGGTTGAGAAAGGTGCGGAACGCGGCTTCGTGCGCCGTTCGAAGGTAGAAGCCGACGGCGTCCTCGAGACAACCCAGTTTGATTTCGCTTTCGGAAGCGGCGGAACGGCTTCGGCGGCCAGGCCTTGTAGGCATGTCGGGTCGCCTTTCTTCGGCTTCCTGGTGCAAACGTGGGACTAGCGCAGGCCCGTTGGGTTGACAAGCCGGCCTCAGGCGCCGCCGATCCGGGCTCCGACCCTCGGTGTCTTCGAAACAGGGGAGCCGGACCATCGGGTGCGTGCGGCCGCCGGCGGGCCATGTCTCCACTCTCGGAGGGCGCAAGGCCGGCGTTTCGAAAACGGCGTTCGCCGGCGCGTCCGGTGGTTGCCGCTTCATCCGAAAACGCTTTGGCCGCGTGTCGAAGGCGGCGCGGGCGGTCTCCTCTTCGAAGGCGCGTTGTGCGACGAATGGCCATAGCTTAAATCCCTATCGGGATCGGGCGTCGCGGGTGAGACTCGCGACAGGAAACATGCGCCGCAAATCGTGCGCCAGGAAAGAGATGACATGAAGACGTTGCCTTCGATGTTCGTGATGGCGATGGCGGCGGCAGCGACGATCGCATCGTTGTCGCCTGCGGCCTCCCAGGCGCACCCCAACCGGCCGATCCGGGTTATCGTGCCGTTTCCGGCCGGCGGCGCCACCGACATCCTGACGCGCGCGATCGGAGAGCGCGTGCGTCCGATTCTCGGCCAGCCGTGGATCGTCGAGAACAGGCCCGGCGCGAGCGGCGGGATCGGCCTTCAGGCATGCGCCACGTCCGCGCCGGATGGCTATACCTTCTGCCTGGTGAGCGCCGATCAGCTGACGATCATGCCGTATTACAATCCGGAGCTGTTCGGCCGCTACCGGACGCTGGTGCCCGTGTCGCAGTTCGTGCGCGCGCCGGGCGTCATCTACGCCGGGAAGGACTTTCCGGGCCGCGACATGAAGGAGTTCGTGCAGATCGAGAAGGCCAAGCCCGGCTCGCTGAACTATGCTTCGTTCGGCGTCGGATCGCCGCCGCAGCTCTTCTTCGAATGGCTGAACAAGAACCAGAAAATCTCCGTGCAGCACGTTTCCTTCAAGGGATCGAACGACGCGCTGGCGGAGGTGGTCTCGGGCCGGGTTCATGCCTCCTATGTCGCGCTCGGCCTGATCGTCGAGCAGATCCGGTCGGGGACCCTCAAGGGGCTCGCGGTTCTGGGCGATCAGCGCGTGCCGCTGGTGCCGAACGTGCCCTCGCTCGGAGAACTGGGCCTGGACTATCCGCTGAAGGGAACGTGGTTCGGGCTCGCGGCGCCGCAGGGCGTCCCGCCGCAGATTCTCACGACAGTGGCGAACGCCATTCGCGATGCGGTCCACGCGCCGGAGTTCAAGGCGAAATATCTGGATTCGAGCGGTTACGTTCCGGTCGGCTCCTCGCCGGCGGACTTTGCGGAGATGGTGAAGGGTGAGGCGGCGCGCGGAAAAGAGGTCATCGAGGTCACCGGGCTCAAGGCGCAGCCATAACCGGCCCGCTTCGCGCGGTCGGCGGGCTCACGCGGCGGCCGCGCCAGATTCGATTGTCGTTGCGGCGGCGCTTCCGTGCGCCGTCGCCATCAGCGCAGGGAACCGACGAGCCGTTCCGACGCTTCGACGTGGGCATTGTGGCCGAGCGGTCCCAGATCGGCTGCGCCGGCCGCGAACTCATACGGCCGGCGCGCATCCCGAATTCGGCGGGCAGGAGGATTCCGGAGGCGCCGGCTGAACGAAGCCCTGCTCCGGAACACGGGCGCAACGTCCCTCGGATCGCCGTCGGCTACTCGATCTTGATCTTGGCGTCCTCGATCACCTTGCGCCACTTCTCCGATTCCGAGCGGATGTAGGCCGCGAACTCCTGCGGCGATCCGTGCATCGGCTGCAGGAGATTCGGCTCCAGGATCTTGGTCCGGAATGCGGGGTCCCGCAGAACCGCCTGGACGTCGGCATTGATCCTCTTGATCAGGTCGGCCGGGGTTGTCCCCGGAGCCGCGAGGCCGAAGCTGACGCTCGACTCGTAACCCGGCACCGTTGCGGCGACGGGCAAAACGCCCGAAAGCTGAGGAATCGGGTCCTTGCTCCCGATCGCGAGGATTTTGAGCTTGCCGGCGCGGTAGGTCGGAAGCGCGCTCGAAGGGCCCATCGCGATGAGGCTGATGTGTCCGGCGATCACGTCGTTCAGCGCGAGGGGAACGGCGCGGTAATTGACGGCGGAAAGCTTGATGCCGGCCATCCGCTCCAGCAGCAGGATGCTCAGGTGCGGCGCGGTGCCGGGACCCGCCGTGCCGAAGGTGATGGAATCCGGCTTCGCCTTTGCGAGCTTAATCAGGTCGGCGAGGTTGTTGGCCGGCAACGAGGGATTGGCGATGAACGCGGACGGGATCTGCGCAAAGCCGGAGATGGGGGCGAGGTCCTTCTCCGCATCGTACAGTTGCCGCCCCTTGGGAAGCAGGTGCGGTTGCGACGTGAACAGCCCCAACTCCGTGGCGATGAGGGTGTAGCCATCCGGCGGTGCTTTGGCGACTGCGGAGGCGGCGAGTCCGTAAGAAGCGCCGGTCCGGTTTTCGATGACGACCGGCTGCTTCCACTTCTCGGACAGGTTATGGCCCACCGCGCGGGCCAGCACGTCGGGAAGGGATCCGGGGCCGCTTGTAACGATGATCGTGACGGCGCGCGTGGGATAGGTCTGCGCGGCTGCCGGCAAAGCCGAAGTCAGAAGCGCACACAGCGCCAGTGCGGCGAAACGGGCCGTCATCTCTGAATTCCTCCCTTGGATTGGATTTTAAGACTGCCGATTCTATACGCTTCCCCTCGCATCCCGTCGAGCCGCGCCGGCGTGGGAGCCGTACGCACGGAAAGCGCGTGCGGCGATTTGTGCCCTCGCGCTTCGGCCGGTTTCCGGTATCGCGGGCATGCCGCCATGTTGAGAAGACGGTTGCGTTGCGAAGACGGCGCGCCACGTCTTCGTGTCTCCTCCCCGTTTCCAGCCTGGATGTCGCGCGGCCGCCGGCCGGAGTCCGGAACCGTAGTCCTTCCATAAGGACGGCCGCGCGGGTGTCCCCGCGCGGCCGTTCGCCTTCGCGCAATAGTCCGGTTGCGATGAAGACCGCTATTGCGCTGGCGTCTGCGGTGCGGGCGCAGCCGGAGGCGTCTCCGGCGCGGGCGCGGTGATGGCGGGCGTTTCGGCGGGTGTCTCGTTGCTTCCGCCGTCCGAGAACATCACGTTCAGACCCATGATGCCGGCGATGAACGCCACGATGACGACGCTGACGATGACCATCGCGCGGTTGTCGGATTTCTCCTTTGCCAGGGCCTGAGCTTCGACGGTTTCGGCTTCGACGGCTTTCTGTTCGGGTGTGGACATGTCGTGACTCCCTAGCGCACTCCTTGCGTGTGCGACCATCGTGCACCTGCGGCGCAGTCTCGCCACCTGTCAGGTCTGACAGGTGGCGAGCCCGATCCGTTTGCGGCTCCATGAACCCGCTTCGGCCTCCTTGCTCGTCGGGGGCCGGGGCGTTTCCTCCCTAGAACTTGGGCCGCTGGCGGTGCCGGCGGCCACTTCTTCCGGCGTGATCGGCCGTATTTCCGATCAGTCCCTGTCAAAGATGACAGGTGACTCCGCCGCCGCTTCCGCGCCTGCATGGCCGGGAAAGCCGCGTGAAGGGCTGCGCGCAGGCTGGAATTCGCCTCCGCCGAACCCCATGTCCTCCGAAATGTCCTGCGAACTCCCGCATCGGGAGGCGAATCCTGCGGCGTCCGCCGACGCCGGCCACTCCTACGGGTTCCCTGCCATGAGCATCGACGACGTCACGCTGCCGGCCTCCGCATCGCCCCATCCGCCGGCGGAGCTTGCGTTGCCCGCGCATGCCGGCGGCATTCCGGATGCCGTGCTGGGCGCGGCCATCCTGCTGCTGTTTGGCGTGATCCTGGCTTTCGACATCGTCACGCCCGCGGATCACGTATCGGTCTGCTTCCTCTATGTGATCCCGCTGTTCCTCGCGCTGGCCGGGCGGTCGCTGCCGGTCTACGGGCTTGCGGCGCTGGCGACCCTGCTTTCCGGCGTCGGTTCTTTCATCCAGCCGCCGGACGGTCCGCTGACCGCGACGTTCTACGCCAACCGCGGCATCGCGGTGGCGGTGCTGTGGATGGCGGCGGCGCTCGTCGCCGCCCACAAGAAGGCCGAGAGGCTGGTGCGCGCCAACTTCGAGAAGGAGAAGCTCAAGTCCGAGCACCGGCGCCGGTTCATCGACGTGCTGTCGCACGAGATCGGCACCTCGCTGACCACCATCGACGGTCAGGCGTTCCGGCTGAGAAAGCTGTCCGCTCCGGCGGGACCGCCGCCCGCAGACATCGCGGTGCGCACCGAGAAGATCCGTCGCGCGGTGAACCACATCAAGACCGTGGTGCAGCGCGTGCAACTCGCCTCGGAGGCCGGCGAACGCACGTTGCATGTGCGGCAGGACGTCGTGGACCTGCGGGCGCTGGTGACGGAGGCGGTGCACCAGGCCGGCGAAGGCCGGGATGCGCCGCCGATCGAGACCGACCTCGACCGGCTGCCGCGGTTCGTGTGCGGCGACAGTGACCTGCTGAAGCAGGTCATGGACAATCTCCTGTCGAACGCGATCAAGTATTCATCCCCCGGCGCGCCGATCGGGGTTGAGGGCTTTGCAGACGGCGCGCAGGCTGTGATCGCCGTGGCCGACAGGGGCCGGGGCATTCCCGACGACGAGCAGGAGATGCTGTTCGCGCCCTATTATCGTGCCCGCAACAGCCGCGGCGTTCCGGGTGCCGGCATCGGGCTCTATGTCAGCGAGCGCTTCGTCGCGGGCCACGGCGGCGCGATCGACCTCCGCAGCCGGCTCGGGCACGGCACGACCGTGACCGTCCGCCTTCCCATCGGAGATCGAACCACGGACAGCAGTGATGGCCGAGCCGCGGATCCTGTGCATTGAGGACGACCCCGGCACCGCCGAACTGATCGTCGAGGTGCTCGAGGAGGAAGGCTTCAAGGTGAACGTCGCCGACAACGGCGTGGATGGCCTTGCCGCGCTCGACACGCGGCCGGATCTGGTGCTGTGCGACATCGACATGCCGGGCCTGTCGGGTTTCGAGGTGCTCCACCGAATCCGCCAGGAGGCGTTGCTGCCGCAGGCGGTTCCCTTCATCTTCATCACTGCGTTCTCGCAGCGCCGGTATCATGTCCAGGCACGCCAGCTCGGCTGTGACGACTTCGTGACCAAGCCGCTCGACTTCGAGCTTCTCCTCGCGATCATCCGGCATCGGCTCAGCAACGGGCGTGGCAAGGCGGACTTCCATCTCACCGAGCGCGAGCTGGAGGTGCTGACCTGGGTGGCGCGCGGCAAGTCGTCGGTGGACATCGCCGCGATCCTCGGCGTCAGCGACCGCACGATCAACTTCCATATCGACAACGTGATCCGGAAGACCGGCGTGGCCACGCGCGTTCAGGCCGCGATCCGCTGCGCGCTGCTCGGCCTGATCCGGCCGTGATCCGGCGTTCTTTCAAGCGTTAACCGCCGGACGACTTCGCCACCCGCCGGCCGAAGATCGCGATCGCCCCGATCGGGATCACGAAGCCCAGCACCACAGCGGTCACGATCAACGGCCCCAGATCGCCGTAGGCGCCGCGCTCCACCGTGAAGATCTGGTTCAGGTACTTGGTCTGGAGCGCGCCCGCCACCAGCGCCATGTTCATCAGCGAGGCCATCAGCGCGAACCAGGTCGCGCGATGGCCGGGCGGAGCGTAATAGGCGACCAGCGTGAGCAGCGGTATCATGCTGAGCTGCGCGAACGGCGAGGAGGTCGCGGCGTCGATCAGCGCGATGGTGCGCGCGCCGAAACCCAGGTTGGCCTCGGTCCATTCGTGCAGACCGTAGACCAGCCCGACGTTGGGGATCGACAGGATCGTGCCCGCGACCGCGATCCAGAACAGCACCGCGGTCACGGAGTACTCCGTGAGCTGCTTCGAGAACATCCACATCGCCACGATCGCCAGCACCGCGCCGGTCTGGCGCAGAACGCCGTAGAAGGCGCCGTCGAACTTGAGCACGTCGAGCGTCCACCAGAAGTAGCCGTCGCCGACCGCGGGCGTGGCGCGAAACGCGAAGATGATGATGCTGGTGAACAGGATCGCGCGCCGCTTCGCCGGATCGAGGCCGCGGGTGACGATCACCAGCATCGTGCAGATCACCGCCATCGACAGCGCGAAGGTCAGTTCCTGCGCGAACGGCACGCCGCCGAGCGCCAGCGTCAGGACCGCCGAGCCGAAGGCGAGGCCGCCGCCGAGGATGCGCCAGTCCACAGGCCGACGCTCGCTCGGCGTGCGCCGCCGGATCAGCACGCCGGTCACCGAAATCACCGGCACGACGAGCCCCATCAGGAATACGCTCTCGCGGGAGAACGTGCTGGCGAGCAGGCCCGACAGGCCCGCCACCGCGAGGATGCCGAACGACAGCGCGAGCCGGCCGAGCACCTGCACCATGCCCAGCTCCGCGCGCACCTCGCCGTCCGGCCGGGGATTGCCCTCCGCGTCCACGCGCGACACGACCTCGGTGGACATGGCGTCGGCGACCACGTCCTGGATCACGGTGCCGATCACGATCAGCAGCGCGCCGGTGATGTAGAGCCTGTTCAGCGCCGCGAAGGCGAGCCAGCCGCCGGCCGCGCCCGCCATCGTCAGCAATCCGGCGGCGGTGAAGCTTGCGCCGATCAGGACGTAGACCGTGCGCTGCGAGCCGAAGATCGGCACCGCGTCCACCAGCTCGCCGAACACCATCTTGATGGTCCAGGGCAGGCTGAGCCAGACGCCGATGCCGGCCAGCTCCGCGGGCGTCAGCGTCAGGCTTTCCTTGATCCAGAGGTCGCGGGTGACGTCGATCAGGCCGAGCGCGCCATAGGCGAAGTAGACCATCACCACCGGCAGGTAGGCGAGGCGGAACGCCTTCGCCGGCCGCAGCAGGCTTTCGAGCCAGGCCGCGCCCAGGGCCGCGCCGGGCGGATTTTTCGAGGGCGTGGGCGAGGGCGGCTGATCGACGGACACGCGGGAAGCCTTGTGGCAGGGTGCGGCAGGGACGGGCCGGAATCGGCTTGGCATGATGGGCGGAATTTCAGCCGTTGTCGCGTTCGGCGCACGTTACGGCAACGGGGTGAGATGGATATCTGGACCTTCCTGCTCGCGATCCTGATCCTGGAGCTGACGCCGGGCCCCAACATGGGCTACCTCGCGACGCTGGCGCTGTCGCGCGGCCGCCTCGCGGGGCTGATCGCGACCGCGGGCGTTGCCTGCGGGCTTGCGGTCCATGCGGTGGTGGCGGGCTTCGGCGCCGGCACGCTGGTGCAGAACTCGCCGCTGCTCTACGAGACGCTGCGCTGGCTCGGGGTCGGCTATCTGCTCTATCTCGCCTGGGAAGGCTGGCGGCCCGAAAAGGAGAACTCGCCGGAACGCGCCGATCTCGCGCAGGCCGGCGCGCTGTTCGCGCGCGGTTTTCTGTCCAACGTGTTCAATCCAAAGTCGGTCCTGTTCTTCGTCTCGGTGATACCGACCTTCCTCGGCAACGCGCCGGGCGATCCCTCGATTCCCTTGCAGATGACGGTGTTCGGCGTGCTCTATGTCGGCGTTGCAACCGCCATTCACGCGGGCGTGGTGACGCTGGCGGCGCAGTTGCGGCCGTGGCTGGTGGAGGGGCCACGCCAGCGCCGGACCCGTCGGCTGCTGTCGGTCGCACTGGCGCTGATGGCGGTCTGGCTCGCCTGGAGCACGCGGCGCTAGAGTCGGCTTCGTTGAGATTGAATCACTCGGAGCTCGTTGCGGGCGTGATTTTGTCGGAAAACCGGCTCCCGCTTTTCCGGAGCGCGCCCTAGCGCCAGAACTGCCTGCTCGCGATCCGCGCGCCCTCGGCCATCGCGGCGAGCTTGGCGAACACGACGTCGGGATCCACCGCGGCCTGGCCCACCCACGTCCCGTAGCCGCAGTCCGAGCCCGCGATCACGTTCTCGCGGCCGACCACGTTCGCATAGCGCGTGATCCGCTGCGCGATCACCTCCGGGTGCTCGATGAAGTTCGACTTCGACTCGATCACGCCGGGGATCAGCACCTTGCCTTCGGGCAGCTTCACCGTCTCGAACACCGCGTATTCATGCGCGTGGCGGGGGTTCGCGGCCTCCAGCGAGATCGCGGAGGGGCGCGCCTTGAACACGATGTCCACGATGTCGGCGAGCGGCACGTCGCGGTGGTGCGGGCCCTCGTAATTGCCCCAGCACAGGTGCATGCGGAGCTGCTCGGGCGGGATGTTGCGGGTGGCATGGTTGAGCGCCTCGATGTGCATCGTAATGCGCCTGCGGAATTCCTTCAGGTCGAGATCGGCGTATTGGATGTGGCGGCCCATGCCGAGGTCCGGGCAGTCGATCTGCAGCACCAGCCCCGCGCCCGCCACCGCCTCGTATTCGTCCTGCATCGCCTCGGCGATGGCGTGGAGATAGGTCTCCTGATCCTTGTAATAGTCGTTGCGGAAGAACAGCGACACCACGCCGGGCGAGGCCGCACTCATGAAGCCCTGCTCGTGCTTCACGCCCCTGAGCGCCGCCACGAGGTTGTCCACGTCCTCGCGCGCCGCGGCCTTGTCGCGAACGGAGATCGGCCCGTTGCAGGCGGGGGTTTTCCGGCGGGAGCGTCCGGGATCGCCAAACACCTTCTTTTCCAGCCGTGGATACTCCGCGAGGTCCTGATAGACGAAGGTGTTGCCGGTGCCGCCGAAGCCGTCGAGCCGGTCCTTGATGTAGGTGGCGTAGCTCGGCTTCGACATCTCTCCGTCATTGACGAGGTCGAGGCCGGCCTCGACCTGCCTGCGCACCACCTCGGCCACGGCCGCGCGCACCTGCGCCGCCAGCGCCTCGGGCTGCACGGGAACGCCTTCTTCCTTGGCGTACATGACCCGGATCAGGTCGTCCGGCCGCGGCAGGCTGCCGGTGTGGGTGGTCAGGAACCGCTCGGTGCTGCGCTTCATCCCCGTCTTTCCCCGCGTCTGGTTGCGCGGGACTGTAGGCCAGCCCATGACCCTGCCGGAAGGGTGGGAGAGGGCGAAAAACGGCTGAAATGCCCGGACATTGACAGCAGGGGGAGGGGCCCTTAGAAAGCCCGCAAATCCGAAATCACCGGGATCGTCGCGAGTCCGCCATGAAAGTCCGTAACTCTTTGAAATCGTTGCGCGCTCGCCACCGCGACAACCGCCTCGTGCGGCGCAAGGGCCGAGTCTACATCATCAACAAGACCCAGAAGCGCTTCAAGGCCCGCCAGGGCTGAGGCGCCCAGGCGCGCGCTCCTGGCGGCGCAGGGCCGCCTCACGCCAACGTTAATCCCAGCCGGCTTGCCGCGAAGCGGCAGGGGTCTAGACTGTCGGTCATGACCTCGCGATTCCGCATGCCCGCGTTCGCCGTGGCGCTGCTGGCCTGCCTGGGGCCGGCTGCGGCCCAGCAGGTCGCGCCGCCGGCTCCGGGCGGCCCCGCGCTGGAGCCGATGCAGCCGCCGGCCAACCTGCCGCGGGTGGGCGCGGACCGGGTGCGCGGCCTCGATTTCCTCTTCGAGGCGCTCAAGCTCGCCCCCGACGCGGAGAGCGCCAAGCACATCGAGAACCGGATCTGGGCGCAGTGGGTCGCGTCCGGCAGCGACACCGCCACCCTGCTGATGAGTCGCGTGAAGACCGCGACCGACGCACGCGACTTCAAGCTCGCGATCCAGCTTCTCGATGCGGTGGTGCGGATCAGACCCCAATACGTCGAGGCCTGGAACCGGCGCGCCACGCTCCACTTCATGCAGAAGGACTACGCGCGCTCGATGAGCGACCTCCAGGAGGTGCTGCGGCGCGAGCCGCGGCACTTCGGCGCGATCTCCGGTCTCGGCATGATCATGCAGGAGTTCGGCGACGAGAAGCGTGCGCTCGATGCCTTCCGCCGGGCGCTCGCCGTGCATCCGCACCTGCAGCGGGTGCCGGACATCGTCAAGGCACTGACCGAGAAGGTCGAGGGCCGCGACATCTGACCGGCGCCGGCGGCTTACTCGTCCGGCTGCGCGCCCACGAAGGCGATCCGCACCATGTTGGTCGCGCCCGGCGTGCCGAGCGGCAGGCCGGCCACGATCAGAACGCGGCGCCCCGATTTCACGAAGCCGTCCTTGAAGGCGATGCGGCAGGCGCGCTCCACCATGTCGTCCTGGTCGTGGGCGTCCTCGGCCACCACGCAGTGGATGCCCCAGGCGACCGAGAGCTTGCGGCCGGTGGCCACGTTCGGCGAGATCGCCACGATCGGGCAGTCCGGCCGTTCGCGCGCCACGCGCAGGCCGGTGGAGCCGGACGAGGTCCAGCAGATGATGGTGGGAAGGTCCAGCGTCTCGGCGATCTGGCGCGCCGCGGCCGCGATCGCGTCCGCGCCCGTGGCCTCGGGCTCGCTGCGCTGCGCGCGCAGGATGGCGTGGTACATATCGCCCTGCTCCACCTCCTCTGCGATCCGGTTCATGGTGCGCACCGCCTCGACCGGGAATTGCCCGGCCGCAGATTCGGCCGACAGCATCACCGCGTCCGCACCCTCGTAGATCGCGGTGGCCACGTCCGACACCTCGGCGCGCGTCGGCACCGGGCTTGAGATCATCGACTCCAGCATCTGGGTCGCCACCACCACCGGCTTGCCGGCGCGGCGCGCCGCGCGCGTGAGCTGCTTCTGGATGCCGGGCACCTTCTCCAGCGGCAGCTCCACGCCGAGGTCGCCGCGCGCCACCATGATCGCGTCGGTGGCATCCATGATCTCGTCGATCCGCGTCACCGCCTGCGGCTTCTCGATCTTGGCCATCACCGCGGCGCGGCCGCGTGTGATCTTCTTGGCCTCGGCGATGTCCTCCGGCCGCTGGATGAACGACAGCCCGACCCAGTCGATGCCGGCGTCGAGGGCGGCCTCCAGGTCGGAGCGGTCCTTCGGCGTGAGCGCGGAGAACGGGATCACGGTGTCGGGCAGGCTCACGCCCTTGCGGTCGGACAGCTTGCCGCCGGTCACGACCTGCGTGACGATGCGCTCGCGGCTGGCCTCGCGCGCGACCAGCCGGATCTTGCCGTCGTCGAGCAGCAGCGCGTGGCCGGGCTCGACGCCGGCGAAAATCTCCGGATGCGGCAGGTGCGCGCGCGTGGCGTTGCCGGGCGCGGGATCGGTGTCGAGCGTGAACGTCGCGCCGTTCTCCAGCATGGCCGAGCCGCCATCGAACGCGCCCACGCGCAGCTTGGGACCCTGCAGGTCGACCAGGATGCCGACCGGGCGGCTGTTCTCGGCCTCGACTCCGCGGATCGCCGCCACCATCGCCCGCATCCTGTCGTGCGGGGTGTGGCTCATGTTGATGCGGAACACGTCGGCTCCGGCCGCGAACAGCTTGCCGATCATCTCCGGCGTGGACGAGGAGGGGCCGAGCGTGGCCACGACCTTGGTGCGGCGAAGCCGTCTCATCGGTTGCTGTTTCCTGGTATCGGCGGCGCGGGCCGTCCGGGGTTGGGCATCGGGATCAGTTGCATGCCCGGCACGCCGGGCCGATGCGGGCCCTGTTCGCCGGATTCGGTTAGCTGTACGGTCCAGGCCCGCTGTTCGCCAGTGTCCACTTCGAAGAATCCCGTCCGGTCGAATCCGCGTGCGAGGCAATCCTCGACGCCGCGAATCGTAAACTCCTTTTCTCTCGTGCACATGAACGCCTGGCCGGCCCATTCGCCGCCGCGGTCGTAGTCGATCGCGTAGATGTAATAATACCGGGCGATCAGCGTGCCCTTGAGCAGGGTCTCGCAGCTTCGGGCCGACAGGTTCCACCAGCCTTCGGTGATCCAACCCTCGGAATCCTTGTAACCGACCGCGACGCCGACCCGGCTGCCGGTGTTGTTGCACATGTGAAAATCGGCGCGGGCGGGCGTGGCCGCCAGCGCGCCTGCAAGGGCCAGGATCGAAACCGGGAGCGCCGTGCGCCATGCGTGGGCCAGGGCGGCCGGAATGCGCCGGACAGAAAGGAATCGCGGGGAATCCAAGGTGCGGTGCCCTTCAATCTCCGAGACCGGATATCGCGTGAAGGTTCACGGCCTGTCAACGACGATGGCGCGGAAGTCGTTCACGTTGGTGCAGGTCGGCCCGGTCTGCACCAGATCGCCCAACCTGCTGAAAAATCCCGTGGAATCGTTGTCGGCGAGGAACGCGGCCGGATCGAGGCCGAGCGCCCCGGCGCGCGCGCCGGTGGTGGGGTCGATCGCCGCGCCTGCGGGGTCGGTGGCGGACCCGCCGCCGCCGTCGGTGCCGTCGGTGTCCGCGGCCAGCGCCGCGATGCCGGGCGCGCCGTCGAGCGCCTGGGCCAGCGCCAGCGCGTATTCCTGGTTTGGCCCGCCGCGGCCCCGGCCGCGGATGGTGACGGTCAGTTCGCCGCCCGAGAGGATCACCGCGCGCCGGCCCTGCGCCTGGATGTCGCGCGCCAGAAGCGCGTGGGCGGCCGCGACCTCGCGTGCCTCGCCCTCCACGCGGTCGCCGAGCGCGACGCATTCGTAGCCCGCCGCCCGCACCGCCTCCTCCGCGGCGCGGAACGAATCCGCCGGCCGTGCGATCAGGCGGAATTCGGTGCCGGCGAAGGCGTCGTCGCCGGGCTTGGGCGTCTCGTTGACCGGGTCCGCCAGCGCCTGCGCGACCGCGGGCGGCAGCTCCAGTCGGTAGCGTGTGACGACGGCGCGCGCCTCCGCGAGCGTGGTCGGGTCCGGCACCGTCGGGCCCGAGCCGATGACGGCGGGGTCGTCGCCCGGCACGTCGGAGATCGCCAGCGTCAGCACCCGCGCCGGCGCGGCCAGCAGCGCCAGCCGGCCGCCCTTGATGCGCGAGAGATGCTTGCGCACCGCGTTCATCTCGCCGATATGCGCGCCCGAGCGCAGCAGCGCGCGGTTCATAGCCTGCTTGTCCGCGAATGACACACCCGGCGCGGGCGCGATCCAGTTGGCCGATGCGCCGCCCGACATCAGCACCAGCACGAGATCGCCCGCCTGCGCCTGCGCGGCGAGATCGAGGGTGCGCCGGGCCGCTGCCAGCCCCGCGGCGTCGGGCACCGGATGGCCGGCCTCCACGACCTCGATCTGGCGGGTGGGCCGGCCGTAGCCGTGCCGGGTGACGGCGAGGCCCGCAAGCCGCTCCGCCGGCATGCGCGCGAGATAATGCGCTTCGGCCACCTCGGTCATGGCGCCCGCGGCCTTGCCGGCGGCCAGCAGGATCAGCCGGCCCGCCGGCGGCGCCGGCAGATGCCGCGGCAGGCACGCCGCCGGATGGGCCGCGGCCACCGCGGTTTCGAACAGTTGGACCAGAAACGCACGTCCGCTCATCTCGATTCCCGCTCCCGTCCGGTTCTATCCCCAAAGGCTTAAGGGGACGGCGACACCCACCGCAACCGTGGCGGCTCAGGTCGCAAGACCAGCTTCCCGGGCCGCCGCGCCCCGCCGGGAACGGGCTTTCATTGTGGCATGCGGCTGCGCCAGCCCCTATCTTGTCGGAAAGCAGCGAGGGACGATTCATGGACGACAAGACCCGCACGGAGCTGGAGGCCGCCGTCTACCGCAAGCTGGTCGAGCACCTGCGCACGCGGACCGACGTGCAGAACATCGACCTGATGAACCTCGCCGGCTTCTGCCGCAACTGCCTG
>CAZZCV010000002.1:0-8848 GCA_964653225.1 uncultured Rhodoplanes sp.
CGCGCTCGGCGTGCAGATCTACACCAACGTCGCCGGCAAGCCGCTCGACGATCCGCAGTTCGCGCCGTTCTGGAAGGAGATGAACAAGCTCGGCAAGCCGATCTGGCTGCATCCCTCGCGCGGCGCCAACATCCCCGACTATCCGACCGAGACCAAGTCGAAGTACGAGATCTGGTGGACGCTGGGCTGGTCGTACGAGACCGGCGCGGCGATGGCCCGCCTCGTGTTCTCGGGCATGATGGACAAGTATCCGAACCTGAAGATCATCACCCACCATTTCGGCGGCATCGTGCCGATGCTGGAGGGCCGGCTCGGACCGGGCTGCGACCAGCTCGGCGCGCGCACCTCGGACGAGAATCTCGGCAAGGTTCTCAAGAAGCTGAAGAAGCGCCCGCTCGACTACTTCAAGAACGACTTCTACACCGACACCGCCGCCTTCACCGGCAAGCCGGCGACGATCTGCGGCATGTCGTTCTATCCGTTCAAGAACATCGTGTTCGCCTCGGACTGCCCGTTCGATCCCGAGAAGGGCACGATGTACATCCGTGGGACGATCAAGATCCTCGACGAACTCGACCTCTCCAAGGCCAAGCGCAACCAGCTCTACTACGGCAACCTGGAGAAGATCACCGGCGTCAGGCTGGTGAAGTGAGCAGCGGGATCGTCCGGCTTTAGCCCGGCCTCATCCTGAGGAGCCCGAGCGCAGCAAGGGCGTCTCCGCAGGATGAGGGCGGGACAGACAGCGACGGAAGAAGGACTCGGCGCCCGGCCCGCGGCCGGGCGTTCTGTTTGTGGGGTTCCCCTGCTCACCCCGTGAAAGCGCCGGTCCCATCTGCTAGCGTCCCGTCCCATGGACGCCGCCCAAGCCTTTGCCGAAGACGACGCCCCGCCGCCGGAGCCGGTCGCGCGCGCGACCCCGGTCATGGAGCAGTACATCGAGATCAAGACCGCCAACCCGGACAGCCTGCTGTTCTACCGGATGGGCGACTTCTACGAACTGTTCTTCGACGACGCCGAGGTGGCCAGCCGCGCGCTCTGCATCGTGCTGACCAAGCGCGGCAAGCATCTCGGTCGCGACATCCCGATGTGCGGCGTGCCCGTGGTGCGCGCCGAGGAATACCTGCACCGGCTGATCGCGCTCGGCCATCGCGTCGCGGTCTGCGAGCAGACCGAAGACCCCTCCGAGGCGAAGAAGCGCGGCTCCAAGAGCGTGGTGCGCCGCGACGTGGTGCGGCTCGTCACGCCCGGCACGCTCACCGAGGACACGCTGCTCGACGCGCGCCGCAACAACTACCTGCTGGCGGTGGCACGGGCGCGGGCCTCCGCGCCCGGCGAAGCAGGCCGCTTCGCGCTGGCTTGGATCGACATCTCCACCGGCGAGTTCCGCATCGCGGAATGCGAGCAGGCCGCGCTCGCGGCCGAGATCGCGCGGCTGGAGCCGGGCGAGATCGTGGTCTCCGACGCGCTCTACGGCGACGCAGAGCTTGCCCCGCTATGGCGCGCGCTGCCCGCGGTCACCCCGCTCACCCGCGACGTGTTCGACGGCGCGACGGCCGAGCGGCGGTTGTCGGACTATTTCGCGGTGGCAACCAGCGAAGCGTTCGGCACCCTGACGCGGCTGGAGCTGAACGCGGCCGCAGCCTGCGTCACCTACGTCGAGCGCACCCAGCTCGGCAAGCGGCCGCCGCTGTCGCCCCCGGTGCGCGAGGCGCAGGGCGCGACCCTCGCCATCGACCAGGCCACGCGCGCCAACCTTGAGCTGGTCCGCACGCTCGGCGGCGAGCGCAAGGGCACGCTGCTTGCCGCCGTCGACCGCACCATGACCGCAGCGGGCTCGCGGCTGCTGGCGCAGCGGCTGGCCGCGCCGCTCACCGATCCGGACGCCATCGGCCGGCGACTCGACGCGGTGGAGTGCTTCGTGGCGGATGCCATCGCCCGACAGGAGGTGCGCGAGCGGCTTCGGGCCGCGCCGGATCTCGCGCGCGCGCTGTCGCGGCTCGTGGTCGGCCGCGGCGGGCCGCGCGATCTCGCCGCGATCCGCGACGGCGCGCTGGCGGCCGCGGACCTCGCGGCCCGGCTCGACCGGCTCGGCGCCGCGCCCGCCGAAATCGCCGGCGCGGTTGAGGCGCTGCGCCGCCCGGACCCGGCGCTTGCCGGCGAACTCGCGGCCGCGCTCGCCGACGAACTGCCGCTGATCAAACGCGACGGCGGCTTCGTGCGGCCGGGCTACATCGCGGCGCTCGACGAGACCCGCGCGCTGCGCGACGAGTCGCGGCAGGTGATCGCGCAATTGCAGGCGCGCTACGCCGACGAGACCGGCGTGAAGGCGCTCAAGATCCGGCACAATAACGTGCTGGGCTATTTCGTCGAAGTGACGGCGCAGCACGGCGACAGGCTGCGCGCGGCCCCGCTCAACGCCACGTTCATCCACCGCCAGACGCTGGCCGGACAGGTGCGCTTCACCACCACCGAGCTGGGCGGACTGGAGTCGAAGATCGCGAGCGCCGCGGACCGCGCGCTCGGGCTCGAACTCGAGGCCTTCGAACGGCTGTCGGCCACGGTGATCGCCGGAAGCGACGCGATCAAGGCCGCCGCCGAGGCGCTGGCCATGCTGGACGTGGCGAGCGCCCTGGCCACGCTCGCGGCCGAGCGCGGCTATGTGCGCCCCATCATCGACCGCTCGCTCGACTTCGCGGTCGAGGGCGGCCGCCATGCCGTGGTCGAGCAGGCGATCTCCGGGCCGTTCGTCGCCAACGACTGCGATCTGTCGCCGCCGCAGGACACGGAAGCGGGCCGCATCTGGCTGCTCACCGGCCCCAACATGGCCGGCAAGTCCACATTCCTGCGGCAGAACGCACTGATCGTCGTGCTGGCCCAGATGGGCGGTTTCGTGCCGGCGAAGCGCGCACACATCGGCGTGGTGGACCGGCTGTTCTCCCGCGTCGGCGCGGCCGACGACCTGGCCCGCGGCCGCTCCACCTTCATGGTCGAGATGGTCGAGACCGCCGCGATCCTCAACCAGGCGGGCGAGCGCGCGCTGGTGATCCTCGACGAGATCGGCCGCGGCACCGCGACCTTCGACGGACTCTCCATCGCCTGGGCCGCGATCGAGCACCTGCACGAGGAAAATCGCTGCCGCGCCCTGTTCGCCACGCATTACCATGAGCTGACCGCGCTTTCGGCGCAGCTTCCGCGTCTGCTCAACGCCACGGTGCGCGTGAAGGAATGGCAGGGCGAGGTGGTGTTCCTGCACGAGGTCGGGCCGGGCGCGGCCGACCGCTCCTACGGCATCCAGGTGGCCAAGCTCGCAGGGCTTCCTCCGAGCGTGATCGAGCGCGCCAAGGTCGTGCTGGCGACGCTGGAGGCCGGCGACCGCTCCGCGCCGCGCGGCTTCGACGACCTGCCGCTGTTCGCGGCGATGCCGAAGGCTCCGCCGTCCGGAGCGGAAAGCCGGGCGGACGGCCTCGCCGCCGCCCTCACCTCGCTCAACCCCGACGAAATGTCGCCCCGCGAGGCGCTGGAGGCGCTCTACGCGCTGAAGGCGCAGGCGGCACACAAGCCGTAGCGGCTCACCGGGCGGACGCGAGCGGACGCCGCCTGATCCACCAGAACGCCAGATTGCAGGCCACCGACACCGCAAGCGCGATTGCAAGACCCGCGGCGGAGCCGAGCCGCTCCACCAGAAGGTGAGCGGTCAGGCAGGTGGCGGAGAAGCCCGCCATGCCGAGCAGGCTGTTGGACAGCACCGCGGCCGTCGCCGGCCCGCCGATGCGCGGGTGCAGGATCAGCATCAGGCTCAGCAGGACGATCGGGAACACCGCCAGGATGCCCGTGACGGTGGGACCCACCGCGGCGCTCAGGCTCACCACCACGGCGACCAGCACCGCGACCATGCCGGCGCGCAGCATGAGATCGCTCCAGTGCCGGCGCGCGGGCGGCACGGGCGCGTGGCGGAAGCGGTTGCCCAGCGCAACACAGGCGGCGATGCCCGCGACGTTGAAGACGACGCCGGTCCAGGTGGTCCACGGGACCTGCCGCAGCCCATAGGCCAGCACCAGCCAGATCGCCAGCGCCGGCAGGATGCTGAGCGCGCGGCCGTGTCGCTGCGCCAGCGCCGCGTAGGCCAGCGCGAACGCCGAGGTCGCGACATTGGCCACCATGCTCGCCAGCGCCCCCTGCGCGACGAAAGCCGCGTCATGCTCCAGCGCCACGAAGACATAGGCCGGCCCCGCGGCGATGGGCAGCGTTGCGATCATCGCGCCGACCACCGGGCCGGCGCGCTCGGCGGCGCGGGTGGCGAGCACGACGAAGCCAGCCGTGACGGCCATTTTCAGCGCGAGCGAGAACCAGAACAGGGTGTCGGGGGCCATTGTCGATTCCGCCCCCGTCCCGCGGAGCGCGCCGAAGCCGTGGCGACGGCGGACTCCTGAGCATGAGGTCGGGAGGGAGTTTGAGTCCGGCTATATCACAGCCGCCGCGGGGTCAAACCCGCGCGAGCTTCACGCTCACCGCCGGCCCCTTGGCGATGGTCTGGTAAACCACGCAATAGCGCTCGGTGAGCTTGAGGAGCTGGTCGAGCTGCTCCTGCGGCGCGTCGGTGTCCACGTCGAAGCGCAGCCGGATCTCGCGAAACCCGACCGGCGCGTCCTTGGCCACCCCGAGCGTGCCGCGGAAATCGAGGTCGCCTTCGGCGGACACGGTTCCCGACTTGAGCGGGATCGCGAGCGCGGTGGAAACCGCCTTCAGCGTCACGCCGGCGCAGGCCACCAGCGCCTCGAGCAGCATGTCGCCGGAGCACAGCTCCAGCCCCGATCCGCCGGTCGCCGGATGCAGGCCCGCGACAGCGAGCGCACGGCCGGTCTCGACCTTGCAGGCGATATTCTGGTCGTCGAGCGTGCCCTTGGCCCGCAGCGTGATCAGCGCACTGTCCGGCGCGGTCTTGTACTTGTCCTTGATCGGGGCCTGCATCGCCCGCAGTTCGGCGGCGTCCATACGCTTCTCCATTTCGCATGCGCGCGGCCGGCCGGGGACCGCCGCGAGCGGCGACACCTTATCGGACGCAGCGGCCTACCACCACATGGCGGCGCCGGGCGCGGCGGGGGTCTCGTGTTCGTCTACGGTGGCAGCGCGGCCCAGCGAGCGATCCAGCGCGGCCAGAACCCGACGCTTGGCGGCATCGAAGCCCGCCGACTGGCGGTCACGCGGCCGCGGCAGGTCGATGGCGATCTCGTCGGCAATCCGCCCCGGATGCGGCCGCATCACCACCACGCGGTCGGCCAGCACGATGGCCTCCTCGACGTCGTGGGTGACGATCACCAGCGTCGGCCGAAGCTCCGCCCACAGCGCCAGCAGGTGGTCCTGCAGGTCCGCGCGGGTGAAGGCGTCGAGCGCGGAGAAGGGCTCGTCGAGCAGCAGCACCTCGGGCCGCGGCACCAGCGCGCGCGCGATGGCCACGCGCTGCGCCTGCCCGCCGGACAGCTCGCGGGGCCAGACGCCCGCCTTGTCGGAGAGGCCGACGCGGTCCAGCGCAGCCGCCACGCGCTCGCGACGCTCGGCGTCGGGGCGGCCGGCGAGACCGAAGCCGACGTTGTCCGCGACAGTGAGCCAGGGCAGCAGCCGCGGCTCCTGGAAAACGATGCCGATCTTCTCGTGCGGGTCGAGGATGGTGGCGCCGTCAAGCCGCACCGCGCCCTGCGACGGCTGGTCGAGGCCGGACACCGCGCGCAGCAGCGTGGACTTGCCGCAGCCCGAGCCGCCGACGATGGCGACGCTCTCGCCGGGCGCGACGTCCAGCGACACGCCGTCGAGCGCGTGCACGCCGTTCGGGTAGGTCTTGCCGACGCGTTCGAGCCGCAGCATCACGGCTCTCCCTGCGGGGCGAACGAATCCTGCCAGCGCAGGAACGGCGCGGACGCGGCGACCACCAGCCAGTCGGTCAGCTTGCCGAGCACGGCGAAGGTGAGGATGGCGGCGACGATCTGCGCCGGCTTGCCGAGCTGCTGGCCGTCGATCAGCAGGTAGCCGAGGCCCTCGGCCGCACCCATGAACTCGGCGGCGACCACGAACATCCAGCCGAGACCCAGGCCCGCGCGCAGCGAGACCACATAGGCCGGCAGCACCGCCGGCAGGAGGATGCGGCGGATCATCGCCGGGCCGGACAGACGGAACACGCGGCCGACCTCGACGATCTTGCGATCCACCGCGACGATAGCGCCCATGACGCCGAGATAGACCGGGAAGAACACGCCGACCGCGATCAGCGCCACCTTGGATTCCTCGAAAATGCCGAGCCACAGGATGAACAACGGCACCCAGGCGATCGACGGGATGGCGCGCAGCGCCTGCAGCGTCGGGTCCATGATGCGGCGCGCCATCGTCCAGTAGCCGGCGACCGCGCCGAGCAGCGTGCCCGCCAGCACGCCGACGCCGAAGCCGGCGGCGACGCGCAGCACGGTGGCGACGGTGTGGCGACCCAGTTCGCCCGAACCCGCCAGCTCCGACAGCGTGGCGTAAATCTGCGATGGCGGCGGCACCAGCCGCCCATCCGACAGGCCTGCACGCACGGCCAGCTCCCACAGCACCGCCAGCCCCACTGGCAGCGCAAGCCCGATGGCCGGACGCGCGAAGCGCGCGAGCCAGCCGGAGGATTTGCGCACGTCCGGCACGGCGCGGCCCGCTGTTGCAATCGTCATGGTCACAAGAGACATGGCACACGCACCAAGATCAACGGGGAATCGGTAGCCCGCCTGGATGGTGCGGGGAGGATGCCCTCCCCGCCCGGTTCGGCAGCCGCGGGGGCGGGCCGCCCGCCGCGGACCCCGATCAGTTCGTGAGCGGCACGCGGTCGTCGATCAGCGCATCGACGGTGGCGCGCACGTCCACGTTCGGCCGGATCACGCCCGCCTCCTGCAACGCGAGGCCCGCGGCCAGGATCGACTCCTTCTGCGCCGCGCCGATCTTCGAATGGGTCAGTTCGGTGCGCTCCTTGAGCTGCTTGTCCACCACGGCATCGGGCAGCCGGGTGGCTGCGATGAACACGCGCTTGGTCTCGTCGTAGTTGGCGAGCGAGTGCTTCCGCGCGCCCTCGTAGACCGCGAGCACGCGCTTCACGAGGTCCGGATGGTTCTTCAGGAACTCCTCGCGCACGTTGAGGATGCCCCAGGTGTTGGCGGAGGCGTTGCGGTAGAACAGCTTCGCGCCGTCCTCGACCTCGGCCTGCGCCATCATCGGGTCGAGGCCGGCCCAGGCCTGCACGTCGCCGCGGATCAGCGCGGTCTTGCCGTCCGGATGCTGGAGCAGGACCGGCGTGATGTCGCGCTCGGTCAGCTTCACACTCTGCAGAGCGCGCACCAGGAAGATATGCGGGTCGGTGCCGCGGGTGACCGCGACGCGCTTGCCCTTGAGGTCCTCGATCTTGCTGATGCCGGAGTTCTTGCCGGTGACGAGCGCGGTCCACTCCGGCCGCGAATAGACGTAGATCGACTTGATCGGGTTGCCGTTGATCCTGGCGACCAGCGCCGCGGAGCCCGCGGTCGAGCCGAAGTCGATAGAGCCAGCGTTGAGGAACTCGAGCGCCTTGTTGGAGCCGAGCGTCTGCACCCAGCGGATCGCGATGCCGTCCTTGGCGAACTCCTTCTCCAGCAGTCCCTTGTCCTTCAGGACCAGGGAGACCGGGTTGTAGGTGGCCCAGTCGATCCGGATCTCCTTTGGCTTGGACTGCGCAAGCGCAGTCGCAGGCACGAGGCCGGCCAGCAGGGCCCAAATCAGGGTGGGAGCCAGGGCAGGAGCCAGAACCGAACGGCGGGAAAGCAGACTCATCGAAACCTCCACACGTTGCGCCGCCGCGCGGAGCGGCCGGCATTTGAGGGAGGCGGGAAAAACAAATCCCGCCCGTCAGCTTTTGCGCGACGGGGCGGGCCCCGACCGCTTTAGCTGCATTTGTTAAGCGCCCGCAAGCTGCTCGCTTCAAATCGGCGCTGATCATCAAGATAGAGGTTAAGTTATTGATTGTCAAAGAGAAAATTAGTTCTTCGCCGGTTCGGAGAAGGAAAGGACGTTCTCCGTTTCCCGGTGCGCGGCGTGCGTTTGTTTCGGCCGCGGACCGTGACATGATCCGGGCCCTCGGCTATCCGGTACGGGCATGCTCGACATCGACAAACACCGCCCTGCGCCCGTCGCATTGTTCGACGAGCCTGCGCTGATCGCCGACCTGGCGGCGCTGGCGGGGGAGCACTCCGGCCGCGACCGGGAGCTGCGCACCGCGGTCGCGATGCGGCTGAAGGCGGCGATGGCCGACGGCCGCAAGGTCGCCGAGGCGATGCTGCTCAAGGACCGCCAGGGCCGGCGCTGCGCCGAGCGGCTCTGTGCGATGCAGGACGACGTCATCCGCATCCTCTACGGGTTCGCAACCACACATCTCTATCCTTCGGACAACCCGACCGAAGCCGAGCGCATGGCGGTGGTGGCCACCGGTGGCTACGGCCGCGGCCTGATGGCGCCGGGCTCCGACATCGACCTGCTGTTCCTGCTGCCGTACAAGCAGACCGCCTGGGGCGAGTCGATCGCCGAGGCGATCCTCTACTGCCTCTGGGACATGGGCCTGAAGGTCGGCCACGCCACCCGCTCGGTCGATGAGTGCGTACGGCAGGCCAAGGCGGACATGACGATCCGCACCGCGATGCTGGAGGCGCGCTTCCTGCTTGGCGACCGCAAGCTGTTCGACGAGATGACCACGGGCTTCGACAGGCAGGTGGTGCAGGGCACCGCGTCCGAGTTCGTCACCGCCAAGCTCGCAGAGCGCGAGGAGCGCCACCGCCGCGCCGGCCAGTCGCGCTACCTGGTCGAGCCC
>CAZZCV010000002.1:8858-123288 GCA_964653225.1 uncultured Rhodoplanes sp.
CAAGGACGGCAAGGGGGGGCTGCGCGACCTGCACACGCTGTTCTGGATCGCGAAATACGTCTACCGGGTGCAGAACCTCGATGAGCTGATCCCCCGGGGCGTGTTCGATCGCGAGGAGCTGAAGCTGTTCCGGCGCTGCGAGGACTTCCTCTGGTCGGTCCGCTGCAACATGCACTTTCTGACCGGCCGCGCCGAGGAACGGCTGTCGTTCGACCTCCAGCGCGAGATGGCGGTGCGGCTCGGCTACGCCGAGCGGCCCGGCCTCAAGGACGTCGAGCGCTTCATGAAGCACTACTTCCTGATCGCCAAGGACGTGGGCGACCTCACCGCCATCCTGTGCGCCGCGCTGGAGGATCAGCAGGCCAAGCCCGCGCCGGTGCTCAGCCGCGTCATGGCGAAGCTGAGGCCGGCGCGCAGCCGCCGCGCGCTGGCCCGGAGCGCGGACTTCTTCGAAGACAACAACCGCATCGAGATCGCGGACCCCGACGTGTTCGCGCGCGACCCCGTCAACCTGATCCGCTTCTTCCGCCTCGCCCAGAAGCACGGGCTGGTGCCGCACCCCGATTCCATGCGCGCGGCGGCCAAGTCGCTGCGGCTGATCGATGCGAGCCTGCGCGAGAGCCCGGAAGCCAACAATCTGTTCCTGGAAATCCTGACGTCGCCGGACGCCGAGATCATCCTGCGTCGCATGAACGAGGCCGGCGTGCTGGGCCGCTTCGTGCAGGCGTTCGGCAAGATCGTCGCGATGATGCAGTTCAACATGTACCACCACTACACGGTGGACGAGCACCTGCTGCGCTGCATTGGCGTGCTGGCCGAGATCGAGCGCGGCGCCAATCCCGAGTTCGCGCTCGCCAACGAGCTGATCAGGAAAATCCAGCCCGGCCACCGCAAGCTGCTCTATGTCGCGCTGTTCCTGCATGACATCGCCAAGGGCCGGCCCGAGGACCATTCGGTCGCCGGCGCGCGCGTGGCGCGGCGGCTCTGCCCGCGATTCGGCCTGTCGCCCGCGGAAACCGATCTGGTCGCCTGGCTGGTGGAGCAGCATCTCGTCATGTCCACGGTGGCGCAGTCGCGCGACCTGTCGGACCGCAAGACGATCGAGAACTTCGCGGCGGTCGTGCAGTCGCTCGAACGGATGAAGCTGCTGACCATCCTGACCACCGCGGACATCCGCGCGGTCGGCCCCGGCGTGTGGAACGGTTGGAAGGCGCAGCTTCTGCGCACGCTGTATTACGAGACCGAACCGGCGCTGACCGGCGGCTTCTCCGAGGTCAACCGCGCCCAGCGCGTGACGATGGCGCAGGCGGAGCTGCGCTCCGAGCTGAAGGACTGGCCGCCGGAGCGCATCGATGCCTATATCGCCCGGCACTATCCGGCCTACTGGCTCAAGGTCGACCTGCCGCATCGGGTCGAGCACGCGCGTTTCGTGCGCGCGGCCGAGGACGCCGGCCAGTCGCTCGCCACCACGTTCTCGTTCGACGTCACGCGCGGCGTGACCGAGATCACGGTGCTGGCGCCCGATCATCCCTGGTTGCTGTCGATTATCGCCGGAGCCTGCGCCGCCGCCGGCGCCAACATCGTGGACGCGCAGATCTTCACCACCACGGACGGGCGCGCGCTCGACACCATCTCGGTGTCGCGCGAGTTCGACAAGGACGAGGACGAGGCACGGCGCGCCTCGCGCATCGCCGACACGGTGGAGAAGGCGCTGCGCGGCACGCTCAAGCTGCCCGACGTGGTCCCCCGGCGCGGCGCGCCCAAGGGGCGGATCAGGGCGTTCGCGATCGAGCCCGAGGTCACGACCAACAACCAGTGGTCCAACCGCTACACCGTGATCGAGGTCACGGGGCTGGACCGGCCCGGCCTGCTCTATGAGCTGACGGCAACGCTGTCGAAGCTCAACCTGAACATCGCCTCGGCGCACGTCGCCACCTTCGGCGAGCGCGCGCTCGACGTGTTCTACGTCACCGACCTGCTCGGGGCCAAGATCGTCGCGCCGCAGCGCGAGATGGCGATCAAGCGCGCGCTGCTGCAACTGTTCGCCCCGGCCGCAGAGCCGGCCGCGGCCACGGCCTGATCGGGAAACGGCGCCCGGCTCACCGCCGGACGCCGCTGACGAGGCACGGGCCGAACGGTCCTGCCGTCCGGCCTTCAGCTCAGCCCGTTGTTTCAGCTTTTCTTGGCCCGGCTCTTCTTCGCTGCGCGCGGCCTGGCCGCCGGAGCCTCCCGCGTGGTCCACGGCTGCAGGGCGTCGCGGATGAACATGTTGCTCTCCTGCTGAGCCTTGAGACCCGGATCGACCTGCGCCCGCTGGCGCGGCGCGGCCTCCGAGGCGGCCGCCGTCGCCGCAACGAGAAGCACTGCAATCAGAAGTGTGCCTTTGTGCATTTTCTGTCCCCAAACGTTGAAATCGCCGGGATTTCCCGGTCGTCCATGATGCTTCAAATTGTCGCATATGAGAAGAGGCCTGCGGCCGGAGGCGCCGCAGAACCTCTCCAAACCGCCGTATTCCTGAGGATTTTTCAACGGCCGGCGATCCTTAACGGGGTCTTAAAGCACGGCTTCTAGGCTGGCGCGGACGCCGGAGCCGCCGGGGGATCGGGCACGGGACGACACATGGCAGATCGGCGAAAGGCCGGCCCGCGCCGCGAGCCGACGTTCGACGCGGCGCCCGGCCCGGCCCGGAGCGGCGATGACCAGCCCGCGCGCAAGCCGCGCGGCGGACGCAAGTCAGGCGGCGGCAGGCGGCGCGGCCCGCTCGCGCGGCTCGCTTACTGGGGCGCGGTGCTCTCGCTCTGGGTCGTGATCGGCGGCATCGCCACGATCGCGGCGGTGATCGCCTATCTGCCGCCGATCCAGTCGCTGGAAATTCCAAAACGCCCGCCGCAGGTCCAGATGGTGGACCTGTACGGCCGGCCGCTCGCAACCCGCGGCGAGAATTACGGCGCGCCGGTCACGCTCAAGTCGATTCCCCGCTACGTCCCGCAGGCCTTCATCGCCATCGAGGACCGGCGCTTCTACTCCCATGTCGGCATCGACCCGCTCGGCATCGCCCGCGCCTTGATGGCCAACGTGATGCGCCGCGGCGTGGCGCAGGGCGGCTCCACGATCACCCAGCAGCTCGCCAAGAACCTGTTCCTGACGCCGGACCGCACGCTCCGGCGCAAGGTGGAGGAGGCCGGGCTTGCGCTGTGGCTGGAGCACAAGCTCACCAAGACCGAGATCCTCGAACTCTACCTGAACCGGGTCTACTTCGGCGCCGGCGCCTACGGCATCGAGGCCGCATCGCTGCGCTACTTCAACAAGCCCGCGCGCAGGCTGACGCTGGCCGAGGCCGCGGTGCTCGCGGGCCTCGTGCGCTCGCCGTCGCGGCTTGCGCCCAACCGCAATCCCGACGGCGCGGAGAAGCGCGCGCAGATCGTGCTGGCGGCCATGGTGGATATGAAATTTGTTACCGACGAGATGGTCAAGATCGCGCTGATGGAGCCGGCGCAATCGGTGAAGACCGCGGGCGCGGGCTCGGTCAATTACGTCGCCGACTGGATCATGGACGTGCTCGACGACCTGGTCGGCCGGGTCGAGCAGGACATCGTGGTCGAGACCTCGATCGACCCGGCCCTGCAGGCCGCGGCCGAGCAGTCGCTGGTCGAGGAGCTTGCGCGCCACGGCGCAAAGTCGGGCGTGGGCCAGGGCGCGCTGGTGTCGATGACGCCGGACGGCGCGGTGCGCGCCATGGTCGGCGGCCGCAACTACGCCGAAAGCCAGTTCAACCGCGCGGTCGCGGCCAAGCGCCAGCCGGGCTCGGCCTTCAAGCCTTTCGTCTATCTCACGGCGATCGAGCGCGGGCTTTCTCCGGATACCGTGCGCGAGGACAAGGCCATCGCGATCCGCGGATGGCGACCGGAGAACTACAGCCGCGAATACTACGGCCCGGTGACGCTGCAGCAAGCGCTGGCCTATTCGCTCAACACGGTGGCGGTGCGGCTGACGATGGAGTTCGGCCCGCCTGCGGTGGTGCGCACCGCGCACCGGCTCGGCATCGCCTCGAAGCTGGAGCCCAACGCCTCGATCTCGCTCGGCACCTCCGAGGTGTCGGTGATCGAGATGACCACGGCGTTCGCGGCCTTCGCCAACGGCGGCAACGCGGTCGCCCCCTATGTGGTGGAGCGCGTGCGCCTGCCTTCCGGCAAGGTGCTCTACACCCGCAAACCGGAAAACCTCGGCCGCATCGTCGAGCCGCGCTACACGGCGATGATGAACCGGATGATGCAGGAGACGCTGCTGACGGGCACCGCGCGCAAGGCAGCGCTCGGCGCCTGGCCGGCTGCCGGCAAGACCGGCACCTCGCAGGAGTTCCGCGACGCCTGGTTCGTCGGCTACACCGCCCATCTGGTCACGGCCGTCTGGCTCGGCAACGACGACTCCTCTCCGACGAAAAAGGTCTCCGGCGGCGGCATGCCGGTGGACATCTGGGCGAGATATATGAAGCAGGCGCACCGCGACGTGCCGCCAGCGCCCCTGCCCGGCCTGACGGGCGGCGTGCCGACGGCGCGGCAACGCCCGTCCTGGAGCGACGGGCAGAACCCGCCCCGTCCGCCGGAGGACGTCGCGCCGCGTCCCGCCTCGAACGAAAGCGTCCTCGATTTCTGGTTCCTCGACAGGCTGTTCGGACGGCGATAGGCCGCCCTATCGGGCGGATCGGGCCTGCAACGCCTGCGCCCGCACGCCCCGGCTCACGGTCCAGATCGCGACGGCCGCACAGCCGGCCAGCGCCACCGCGGCCGCCAGCGGCCACGCGGTCGCGCCGATCTGGTGGCCGAGGATCGCGCCGGTGATCGCGGCCGCGGTCTGCTGCACCAGCCCCAGCAGCGACGAGGCCGCGCCCGCGCGCTCGGGGAACGGCAGCAGCGCGCCGGCCTGGGTCTGCGGCAGCGTCATGCCCATGCCGGCGAGATACAACGCCATCGCCAGGTACAGCGCCGCGGCCGAGACCGGGACCAGCACGACGCACGCCGTCATGGCGAGGCCGCCGGCTGCCATCACGGCGCTGCCGGCCCCGATGGTGCGGCCGATGCCCCAGCGCATCACCCAGCGCGCGGCGACCGCCGTGCCCGCCATGTAGCCGGCCGAGCAGACCGCGAAGCCGATGCCGAAGGCCAGCGGGGAAAGACCGTAGATATCCTGCAGCACGAAAGACGCCGCCGAGATCCAGGCGAACAGGCCGACGAAGCAGCAGGTGCCCAGCAGGAGATAGGCGACATAGGCGGCGTTGCCGAGGAAGACGCGATACGAGCGCAGGACCGAGAGAACGGACACGCGATCCGGCGCACGGGCCCGCAGCGTCTCGGGCAGCACGAGCCAGACGCTCGCAGCCGCGGCGACGCCGACGCAGAACAGCGCGACGAAGCTGGAGCGCCAGCCGAACAGCGTGTGCAGCACGCCGCCGATCAGCGGCGCGGAGACCGGCGCGATCGCGATGATGGTCGCGAGCCGCGACAGCTCGCGACCCACCCGCATGCCGTCATAAAGGTCGCGCACCATGGCGCGCGCCAGCACGATGGACCCGGACGCGCCGGCCGCCTGGAAGAACCGCGCGCCGATCAGCACCTCGATGGTGGGCGCGAGCATGCATACCAGGGTCGCCGCGAGATAGACCGCAAGCGCTGCAAGCAGCACCGGCTTGCGGCCGTGCCGGTCGGACAGCGGGCCGTAGATCACCTGGCCCGCGGCGAAGCCGAACAGATAGAACGAGACGGTGAGCTGGACCTGCGAAGCGGGCACCCCGAGCGCCCGGACCATGTCGGGAAACGAGGCCAGATACATGTCCACCGACAGCGGGCCGAGCCCGGTCAGCAGGGCCAGCAGGGCGGTCATGGCGAAGGATTGGGGGCGAAGCATCGGCAGGGGTTAGCACGCCTCGGGCGGTGCCGGATGCCCGACAGGTGCAGGGCGCGGCATGCGTTTTCTCATGACCGTGTCAGTCCCCGGCTGCCGCGCCGTAGCGGTGGAGGTCGGCGCCGTTGGCATCGAGCCAGGCCTTGGCTTGCGCCGTCTCCGGGCAGAGCCGGTGCACGATGCGCCAGAACCGCGGCGAGTGGTTCATCTCCACGAGATGCGCGACCTCGTGGATCGCCAGGTAGTCGAGCACGAAGGGCGGGGCAAGGATCAGCCGCCAGGAGTAGGACAGCACGCCCGCCGAGGAGCACGAGCCCCAGCGGCTCACCGGATCGCGCACCGCAATCCGCTTCACCGCAACGCCGAGCCGGTCGGCGGCCCGCCGGCTCGCCGCGTCGAGATCGCTGCGGGCCTCGCGCCTGAGGAAATCGGCCACGCGCCGTCCGACGTGCGGCCGCTCGCCGGCCACGCACAGGAGTGGCTCGCCGCCCTCGCCGGCCTCGACCCAGACCGTGCCGCGCCGGCCCGGCCGGTGCGCGATGCGGTGCGGCTCGCCGCGTAGCGGCACCATCGCGCCCTCAGTGAAGGGTGCCGCCTCCGGCAGCCGCTTCAGCCGCGCCGCGATCCAGCCGCCGTGCTTCTGCGCGAACGCCTTCGCCTCCCGCACGCTGCCGCGCGGCGGCATGGTCAGGAGCACCTCGCGGGAGGCGGCGTGAATGCGCAGCGTGTAACGCCGCGCCTGGCGGTGGCGCTTGAGGCGGATCAGGTAGATCGCCTGGTCGAACACGATCTGGATCGTCTGCGCCTCGCCGGACTTGCGCTCCGGCCGCGCGCGCAAGGGCGCCGCGCGTCCGGCCGAAAGTCCGTCGAGAAATTGCAGGATGCGCAGCAAGCGTCAGGCTCCCGGAATCGCCGCGGACGATGCTACAGGATTCGCGCGCCGCGGAGAGCCCGGAACGCGCCCTATCCCGCCACCTTGGCGAGCACCGGCTTGCGCGCGGCCTGCGGCTTGCCGTCGTGGGTCAGGATGAAGTCGGCGATGCGCGGGGCGACCTCGGCCCGGAAGCGCGAGCCGTTGAACACGCCGTAATGGCCGACGCCGGGCTGAAGATAATGCGCCTTGCGCGCGGCCGGGATATTGACGCACAGGTCGTGCGCCGCCTCGGTCTGGCCGACGCCGGAGATGTCGTCGTTCTCGCCCTCGACCGTGAACAGCGCCGTGTTGCGGATCGCCGCCGGGTCGATCGGACGGCCGCGATGGGTCATGCGCCCCAGCGGGAGGTCATGGTTGACGAACACGGTCTCCACGGTCTGGAGATAGAACTCGGCGGTGAGGTCCATCACCGCGAGATACTCGTCGTAGAACTCGCGGTGCTTCTGCGCCGAGTCACCGTCGCCCTGCACCAGATGGAAGAACAGCTCCTGGTGCGCATCGAGATGGCGATCCAGGTTCATGCTCACGAAGCCGTTAAGCTGCAGGAAGCCCGGATAGACGTCGCGCATCATGCCGGGATGCGGGAACGGCACCTTGCTGATGACGTTGGCGCGGAACCAGCCGATGCCGCGCTGCTCGGCCAGCCGGTTGACCGCCGTCGGATTGCGCCGCGTGTCGATCGGACCGCCCATCAGCGTGATCGAGCGGGGCGCACAGGGATCGTTCACGGCCTCCATCAGCGCGGTCGCGGCCAGCACCGGCACCGACGGCTGGCACACCGCGACCAGATGGCACTCGCCGCCGAGGAAATGCTGGATGTCGACGACGTAGTCGATGTAGTCGTCGAGGTCGAAGCGGCCCTCCGAGACCGGCACCATGCGCGCGTCCACCCAGTCGGTGATGTAGACGTCGTGGCTGGGCAGGAAGGCCTCGACCGTCCCGCGCAGCAGCGTGGAATAGTGGCCCGACATCGGCGCGACGATCACGATCTTGGGCTGCGGCCGGCGCGGCGGACGCGCGAACACGCGCTCGAAATGCAGCAGGTTGCAGAACGGCCGCTCCCACACCGTCGCGACGTGCACCGGCACGCGCTCGCCGCCCACGGTGGTGGAATCGATCGGCCACACCGGCTTGCCGTAACGGCGGGTGGAGCGTTCGAACATCTCCATCGCCGCCGCGACCGTCTTCCCGTAGGTCGTGCGCGACAGCGGATTCAGCGGGTTCTTGAAATACAGCTTGGCGACGTCCGCCATCGCCCGCGACGGGTTGAGCGCGGCGTGCCCCATCTCGTAGAGCCAATAGAGTCCGTTCGAGAACACCGGCGCCGCCGGCGTGGGCGCGCCGCCAAATTCCCCGATTGCCATGCTGGCGGCTCCCCGGCCTGCTTGCTGCGGTGCAACATGGTGACGGGTGGATGTCATGACGTCAACATATAAGAGACGGGTTGGCCGTCCGTTAGCGGCCGGATGTGGCGTTTTTCGATGTTTTCGGCTGAACGGCGGGATGCAGGGCAGCTATTCGCCGCCCTGCAGCAGGGTTCCATGCTGCCGGGCGCTGCGCAGCAGCAGCAGGAACGCCACCGTGGCGGCGGCGAACAGGACGGCGTTAAGGACGAAGGCCTGGACCATCAGGTCGGCGCGGAAGGTCTGCTCGATCAGCAGTGCCCGCATGCCCTCGAACACATAGGTCGGCGGCAGCGACCAGGCGATCCATTGCAGCCACTCCGGCAGCACCGCCACAGGGTAATAGACGCAGGCCAGCGGCAGCAGCAGGAACATGAAGGTCCACGCGAGCGTCTCCGCGCCGAGCCCGTTTCTCAGCAGGAGGCCGGCGACAAAGATCCCGACCGCCCAACTCGTCAGGATCAGGTTCATGAAGAACACCGCGAGCGCGAGCCCGAGGCTCCACAGATTGAAGCCGAAGAAGCCGATGGCGAGGAGCGTGACCGGCACCATGCCGATGGTGAGCCGCACGATGCTCATGATCATGAGCGCGATGACGAACTCTGCCGGCCGCAGCGGACTCATCATCAGGTTGCCCAGGTTCCGGGCGTACATCTCTTCCAGGAACGAGATCGAAAAGCCGAGCTGGCCACGGAACAGGATGTCCCACAGGAGCACCGCGCCGATGAACGTGCCGGCCGCCTTGGCGAAGAAGCCGGAGTTCTCCTGGATGTAGAGCTGCAGGAAGCCCCACATCAGCATCTGCACCGCGGGCCAATAGACCAGGTCGAGGAGGCGCGGCCACGACGAGCGCAGCAGATACCAGTAGCGCAGCACCATGGCCGCGATCCGTCGCGGCGAGAATGCGGCGTATTCGATGGAAGGCGCGTTCGCTGGTTCCACACTCATTGCGCCGGATCCTTCGCTTCGCCCCGACCGCGGGCGATGTCGAGGAACACCTCTTCCAGATTGCTGCGGCCGTAGCGGCTGATGAGCCGCTCCGGCGTGTCGTCGTCCTCGATCCGGCCGCGCTTCATCATGATCACGCGCTCGCACAGGCGCTCGACCTCACCCATGTTGTGGGAGGCAAGCAGGATCGTGGCGTTGCGCTCCGCGCGGTAACGCTCGAGCCGGCCCCGCACCCAGTCCGCCGTGTCGGGATCGAGCGAGGCGGTCGGCTCGTCGAGCAGCAGCACCTCCGGGTCGTTGAGCAGCGACTTGGCCAGCGCCACCCGCGTCTTCTGCCCCGCCGACAGCTTGCCGGTCGGCCGGTCGAGGAACCCGGTCAGGTCGAAATCCTCCGCCAGCACGCGGATGCGGCCGGGTACGTCCGCGACCCCGTAGAGCATGCCGAACACGGTAAGGTTCTGCCGCACGGTCAGCCGCATCGGCATGTCCACATAGGGACTCTCGAAATTCATCCGGTGCAGCACGCGCTGGCGATGGCGCGGCATCGCCGCGCCCAGCACGCGAACCTCGCCGGAGGTGGGTTCCACCAGCCCCATGACGGTGGCGATGGTGGTGGTCTTGCCCGCGCCGTTGCCGCCCAACAGGGCGGTGACCGAGCCCGCCGGCAGGTCGAACGAAATCCCGGCGACGGCGGTGCCGGTCTTGTAGACCTTCACCATGCGATTGAGGGAAATCGCAGGCTCTGCGGGGGGTCGGGAGGCGTTCATGGACGATCCGGGCACGGCCCCTGATGTGACCCGGCCGGCCGGCCGGTGCAAGCCCCGGTTCCGCATCCTTCACCAGATCAATGAGGCCATCGCGAGGTTGAGCACCGAACCGGCAACCCGGTAGATTGGAACCATGTCCGAGACCACCGACCACGCGCTGGACCAGCTTCACCTGCCAAGGAGGCGCAACGTGCGCCTCGACACGCTCGTACGGCTGCGCTGGCTTGCGATCATCGGCCAGACCGTCGCGATCCTGGTGGTCTATTACGGCCTCGACTTCGAGCTGCCGATCTGGGCGTGCCTCGCGGTGGTGGCGCTCTCGGCCTGGCTGAACGTCGCGCTGCGGGTGCGCTTCACGCTGACCCAGCGGCTGGAGCCCGAGCGCGCCGCCTGGCTTCTGGCCTTCGACATCGCCGAGCTTGCGGTGCTCCTGTTTCTCACCGGCGGATTGCAGAACCCGTTCGCGTTCCTGTTCCTCGCGCCGGTGATGCTGTCGGCCACCGCGCTGCCGCCGCGCCACACGCGCCTCCTGGGCGGCTTCGCCGTTCTGTGCGCCACCGTGCTGGTGTTCGCCTACTATCCGCTACCGTGGGACCGCGACGAGCCGCTGGAGCTGCCGTGGATCTACCTCCTCGGCGTCTGGCTCTCGATCCTGCTCGCGATCGGCTTCATCGGCGTCTACGCCTGGCAGCTCACCGAGGAGGGCCGCCAGCTCGCCGAGGCGCTGACCGCAACCGAGCTGGTGCTGGCGCGCGAGCAGCACCTGTCCCAGCTCGACGGACTGGCGGCCGCGGCCGCGCACGAACTGGGCACGCCGCTGTCCACCATCGCAGTGATCGCCAAGGAGCTGGAGCGCTCCATCAAGCCCGATTCGCCGCACGCCGAGGACGTGCGGCTGCTGCGCGAGCAGGCGCAGCGCTGCCGCGACATTCTCGGCAAGATCACCGAGCTGTCGTCGAGCGGCGAGCCGTTCGACCGCCTGTCGCTGGCGGCGCTGATCGAGGAGGTGGTGGCGCCGCACCGCAACTTCGGCGTCGCCATCGACGTCGCGCTGCCGCGCGACAAGCCGCCGGTCGGCGCGCGCAACCCGGCGATCCTCTACGGGCTCGGCAACCTGCTGGAGAACGCCGTGGACTTCGCGCACGAGCGCGTCGAGGTCACGGCGGACTGGACCGGCGAGGACGTCGCAGTCGTGATCAGCGACGACGGACCGGGCTTCGCGCCCGAGATCATGGACCGGATCGGCGAGCCCTATGTGCGCTCCAGCAAGCGCCGCCGGATGAATGCGGGCGGCGAGACCACGGGGCTGGGCCTCGGCTTCTTCATCGCCAAGACCCTGCTGGAGCGCTCCGGCGCCACGCTCGATTTCGAGAATCGCGCCTTTCCCGACCGCGGCGCGGTGGTCAAGATACGCTGGGGTCGCAGCGATTTCGAGAGACCGCTCGGGTTCGCAGCCTCTTGAGATGGCCGCATTCGGCCTCTAAGGTCCGCCCCTTCGCGGGGGTCTTCGGAACCGGAACTGGAGAGGGTGGATATGATGAATATCGCCATCGAGGAGGAGATCAGGCCGATCCCGGACCTGCCCGAGCGCTCGCTGCTGATCGTGGAGGACGACAAGTCCTTCCTGCAACGGCTGGCGCGCGCCATGGAGGGCCGCGGATTCGAGGTCACGACCGCTGAATCCGTCGCGGACGGCCTGCTGCAGGTCGAGAAGAGCGCGCCGGCCTTCGCGGTCGTGGACATGCGGCTCGGCGACGGAACCGGGATAGACGTGATCTCGGCGCTCAAGCAGCGCCGCCCCGACGCCCGCGCCATCGTGCTCACCGGCTACGGCAATATCGCCACCGCCGTGAACGCGGTGAAGATCGGCGCGGTCGATTATCTCGCCAAGCCCGCCGACGCCGACGACGTGGTCGCGGCATTGCTCGCGATCGAGGGCCGCAAGGCCGATCCGCCCGAGCATCCCATGTCGGCCGACCGCGTGCGCTGGGAGCATATCCAGCGCATCTACGAACTGTGCGGGCGCAACGTGTCGGAGACCGCGCGACGGCTCAACATGCACCGCCGCACGCTCCAGCGCATCCTGGCGAAACGCGCCCCGCGCTAGACGGGCGTCCCCGAGAATGGATTCACGGCGCCGTGCCGCGAAAGCAGCACGGCGCTTTCATGCCCGGATCGCTCAAAGCTCGGCGCCGTAGGGGCCCGCCGGATCGGCGAGCGATTGCAGCCGCAGCGCGCCGGCGCGCGCGAAGGCGAGCATCATGCTCTTGCGGGTCGCGGCGTGCAGCCGGTGCGCGGGCGCCTCGCACCGGATCTCCGCGCCGAAGGCGTCGGCCACGATCAGGCCGGCGTCGGGCGGAAAGATCTCGCAGGGCACCTCGACGGTGGTGGCGAAGAAAAGCCGGTCGCAATGCAGCCGGTAGTCCGTCCACTTGTGGTCGGCCCGCAGGTCCGCGACCGACGACTTGATCTCCACGATCCAGATTTCCCCGTCGCGGCCGAGCGCCACCAGGTCGGCGCGGCGGCCGGAGGCGAGCGGCAGCTCGCTGACGCAGCAGAAGCCGAGCGACAGCAGCAGCCGGGCGGTGCCGCGCGCGACCGCCAGCGCGGTGGCGGATTGCCGGCCGTCCACCGGGAACGGGTCGATGCGGGGCAGCGCGACGCTCATTCCGACCTCGCCCTGCGCGCGGACGCCGCACGCTCCGGGAATGCGGCCGCCAGCGCCTCGCGCGTGGCCGCAATGACGCCGCGCTCCGTGATCAGCCCGCTGACGAGCCGCGCGGGCGTGACGTCGAAACCGAAATTGGCGACGGCGGAGCCTTCGGGGACCACGCGCACGGTTTCGATCCGGCGGTCCGGAGTGAGCCCCGGTACGGACAGAACCTCGTCGGCGCCGCGCTGCTCGATGGGAATCTCCGCGAGCCCGTCCGACACCGCGAAGTCGATGGTCGGCGACGGCAACGCCACGTAGAACGGCACGCCGTTGTCACGGGCCGCGAGCGCCTTGAGATAGGTGCCGATCTTGTTGCACACGTCGCCCTGCGCGGTGACGCGGTCGGTGCCGACGATGACCAGATCGACCAGCCCGTGCTGCATCAGGTGGCCGCCGGTGTTGTCCGGAATGTAGGTATGCGGCACGCCGTGCTGGCCGAGTTCCCAGGCGGTGAGCGCGCCCTGGCTGCGCGGTCGCGTCTCGTCGGTCCAGACGTGCAGCGCAAGCCCGGCGTCGTGCGCCATGTAGAGCGGCGCGGTCGCGGTGCCCCAGTCCACGGTGGCGAGCCAGCCGGCGTTGCAATGGGTCAACACGTTGACCGTCCGGCCGGGCTTCTTCGCCGCGGCCGCCTCGATCAGCGCAAGCCCGTGCTGGCCGATGGCCTCGCAGATCGCGACGTCCTCGTCGCAGATATCCGCCGCCCGGCGGTACGCCACCTCGACGCGCTCCGCGCGCGGGCGGTTGCGCACCACGGCCATCATCTCGTCGAGCGCCCATTTCAGGTTGATCGCGGTTGGCCGGGTGGCGAGCAGCGTGCCATACGCATCGTCGAGCGCGGCGTCCGATGCGTCGGCCCGCAGCGCCAGGCACAGGCCATAGGCCGCAGCCGCGCCGATCAGCGGCGCGCCGCGCGTCTGCATCGAGCGGATCGCATGCGCCGCATCGCCCAGCGACGCGAGCCGCAGCGTCGAGAACTCGTGCGGAAGTCGGGTCTGGTCGATGATCCCGACCGACCAGCCGTCCGGCTCGATCCAGATGCTGCGCGTGTGCCTGCCGCCGACCTTCATGGCCCCCCTGATAGAGCATGATCCCGAAAAGTGGGAAACGGTTTTCGGAAAGATCGCGCTCAAGCAAAACGATAAGCGACGTGCCTGATTCAACGAAGGCTGAATCGGACCCTGGCGTCACCGCTGCGGCAGAACAACTCATCCGCCCGGCCGCCGCGGATTCGCCGAAATCCGGCAGCGGTGGATCGGGCGATCCGGCAAATGCCGGCGGAACGCGGAAAATCCCGCCGCGAATCCGCCGACGCCGCGCCGCAATTCCGGCCCCGGCCGGCCGCGAAGCGGCAAAACAGTCCGCGCGTCGGAAACGTTTCAAGGGGTGGATGATGACCAAGCTCACGCACGCGCTCGCGCTGGCCGTTGCGCTGTTCCCGGCCGCGCTGCTGCCCGCCGCGGCCTCGGGCGCAGGACCGGATGGCGGCACCGAATCGCGGCCCGCGCCGCCGAGGCCGGTGGTCGAGGTGGCCTTCGTGCTCGATACCACGGGCTCGATGGCCCGGCTGATCGAGGGCGCGAAGCAGAAAATCTGGTCGATCGCGACCGCGATCATGGACACCAATCCGGAGGCCGAGGTGCGCATGGGCCTCGTGGCCTATCGCGACATCGGCGACGAGTATGTGACCCGCATCGTCGACCTCACCGCGGACACGCAGGACTTCTATGCGCAGCTCCTCGAACTCAAGGCGCGCGGCGGCGGCGACTGGCCGGAGAGCGTCAACGAGGCGCTGCATGCGGGCGTTACGAAGATGGCGTGGACGAAGGGCGCGAAGACCGACCGGATCGTATTCCTGGTCGGCGACGCGCCGCCGCAGATGAAATACGAGCAGGACGTGAAATATCCGGAGACCATCCGGATGGCGCGCGAGCGCGGCATCGTGATCAACGCCGTGCAGGCCGGAACCGCACGCGACACCGAGCGGGTCTGGCGCGAGATCGCGCAGCTCGGCGAGGGCCGCTACATCCCGATCCCGCAGAGCGGCGGCCAGATCGTGGTGATCGAGACGCCCTACGACGTCGAGATCATCGAGCTGCAGCGCAGGATCAACGGCACCGTGATCCCCTACGGCCCGCGCACGCAACGCTCGCGCGTGGAGCAGAAGACCGCGCAGCTTGCGGCCGCGCCTGCGCCCGTCGCGTCCGACATGGCGGGCTATCTCAGCCGGCGCGCCGCGTCCGCAGCACCCGGCGAGGCCATCACCGGCGGCGGCGACCTTGTGGCCGACGTGACCGCCGGCCGGCAGGCTCTCGGCGCGGTGAAGGACGACGAGCTGCCGGATGCTCTGCGTGCGATGTCGGCGCAGGAGCGGCAGGCCCACGTCCACCGGCAGGCGAAGGAGCGCAAGGCGCTCAACGAGCGGATGGCCGAACTGGTCCGAAAGCGCGACGGGCATGTGCAGGAGCAGCGCAAGAACGCGCCGCGCACCGCCGATTCGTTCGACCGCGCGGTGGCTGAGACCTTGCGCGCGCAAGTGAAGCGGTAAGCTCCGCTCCGTGCTTGCCCGGCCGGAGCGGTTGACGCACTCTCCGCTCCGACCGGCAGGAGCGCGGCATGGCGATCGACCACGAGGCCGAATACGACAACCGCGCGCGGGTGCCCGAGCATCCCGCGATCCTCGAACGCTGGCGGCGCGAGGCCGAGGCCTATCGCGCGGCCGCCACGAAGGCCGGCCGCGCCGAGGTGGGACTCGCCTACGGCCCCTCGCCGCGGCAGTTCGTGGACGTGTTCCTGCCCGAAGGCGGCGTCGACGGCGGCACACCGTTCGCCATGTTCATCCACGGCGGCTACTGGCGCGCGCTCGATCCCTCGTCGTTCAGCCAGATGGCGCGCGGGATGAACGCGCACGGCGTCGCGGTCGCTGTCTCCGGCTACGATCTCGCGCCGCAGGTCTCGATCGGCGAGATCGTCGTGCAAACGCAACAGGCCTGCCTGTTCCTGTGGCGGCGGTTTGCCCGCCGCATCATGGTGAGCGGCCACTCCGCGGGCGGCCATCTCGCGGCCTGCATGCTGGCGGCCCGCTGGTCGGAGCTGGCCACCGACACCCCGTCCGATCTCGTTCCCAGCGCCTGCTCGATCTCCGGCCTGTTCGATCTCGCGCCGCTGCTGCACCTTGCGAGCAACGCCGATTTCAAACTCGACGCCGCGGAGGCGCGGCGCCTCTCGCCGCTGTTCTGGTCGGTGGAGAGAGGGCGCGTGCTCGACGTCCTGGTCGGCGGCGCGGAATCCTCCGAGTTCCTGCGGCACAGCCGCGAGATCGTCGACGCCTGGGCCGCCAAGGGCGTGGAGACACGCTATGAAGCGGTGCCCGGCGCGAACCATTTCACGGTCTGCGATCCGATGACCGATCCGGACAGCGAGATGACGGCGCGGCTGGTCGAGCTGGCCCGGCGCGCGGCCGCCTTATGAGCTACAGCCAGTAGCGCCACGCGAACGCGAGCGTCAGCAGCGTCCCGACGCCGGTGATGAACACCCGGATCACCGCCGGCGGCAGCGTCCGCGCCAGATGCCCGCCGACGAAGCCGCCGAGCAGCGTTCCGGCCATCATGATCAGGGTGGGCGTCCACGCGACCGCACCCTGCGTCACGAGCACCGTGGATACGACGACGGAATTGAGCCCCATCACGATGTTCTTGATCATGTTGGCGGCGCGATAATCGCCGTTCGACCCGACCGAGAGCGCGGCGAGCGCCAGCACGCCGACGCCCGCGCCGAAATAGCCGCCGTAGATCGACACCGGCAGCATCAGCGGAATGCTGTGCGGATTGGCCTTGGGCGCGGACCGGCCGCGCGCCTCGGCGCGGGCCCGCATCCAGCCCCCGATCCGCTTCGACAGCGCGAACACGAGCGTCGCAAAGCCGAGCAGCAGCGGCACCAGCACCTCGAACAGACGCGGCGGCGTCACCAGCAGCAGCATGGCGCCGACACCAGCGCCCAGCACCGAGGCCGCAGCGAAGCCGGCGAACGGCCGGTCGAACTTCGGAATATGCGTGCGGTCCATGAAAGCAGCAGCGAAGCTCGACGGCAGCGCCGCGACCAGGTTGGACGCGGCTGCCGTGATCGGCGGCAGGCCGATGGCGAGCATGGCGGGGAACGTCACCAGCGACGCGCCGCCGACGAGACCCGAGAGCGCGCCGCCCACGACGCCGGCGGCCAGCAGCATGAGGATGGTGAGGAGGTCCATTCGCGGGTTCTGTCCGCCATCTCCGGGCTGGTGCCGATCTCGGGTTTACCCGAGATCGGACTTGGAGTGTCCAAGGCGGCCAAGGTCGACTTGGATGGCGCCGAGTCCCGGTGATCCCTACTGATTGGCACAGGCGTGCCCCATGAAGCGAGATGGCCGGGACGAGCCCGGCCATGACGACACTGCATAGCGGCAATATCAATGGCTACATAAACGCCTGGATGCCTGTCTGCGCGCGCCCGAGGATCAGGGCATGGATGTCGTGGGTGCCCTCGTAGGTGTTGACGGTCTCCAGGTTGGACATCACGCGCATGACGTGGAACTCGTCAGAAATGCCGTTACCGCCGTGCATGTCGCGGGCGAGCCGCGCGACGTCGAGCGCCTTGCCGCAGTTGTTGCGCTTGAGCATGGAGATCATCGGCGGCGCGGCCTTGCCGGCCTCCATCAGCCGGCCGAGCCGCAGGACCGCGTGCAGGCCGAGCGTGATCTCGGTCTGCATGTCGGCGAGCTTCTTCTGCACGAGCTGGTTGGCGGCGAGCGGCTTGCCGAACTGCTTCCTGTCGAGCGTGTATTGCCGCGCCCGGTGCCAGCAGAACTCGGCCGCCCCGATGACGCCCCAGGCGATGCCGTAGCGCGCCATGTTGAGGCAGCCGAACGGACCCGCGAGACCCGACACGTTCGGCAGCAGGTTGTCTTCCGGCACCACCGCACCCTCCAGCACGATCTCGCCGGTGACGGAGGTGCGCAAGCTGAGCTTGCCCTCGATCTTGGGCGTGGAGAATCCTTTGGTGCCGCGCTCCACGATAAAACCGCGGATTTTTCCGTCGAGCTTCGCCCAGACGATCGCGAGATCGGCGACCGGCGCGTTCGAGATCCACATCTTGCTGCCGGTCAGGCTGTAGCCGCCCGCCACCTTCTCGGCGCGCGTCGCCATCCCGCCGGGATCGGAGCCGAAGTCCGGCTCGGTGAGGCCGAAGCAGCCGACCAGTTCGCCCTTCGCAAGCTTGGGCAGGTACTTCTTCTTCTGCGTCTCGGTGCCATAGGCGTAGATCGGGTGCATCACCAGCGACGACTGCACCGATAGCGTCGAGCGGTAGCCGGAATCGACGCGCTCGATCTCACGCGCGATCACGCCGTAGGCGACGTAGCCCAGCCCGGCCCCGCCGTACTCCTCCGGAATCGTCGGGCCGAGCAGGCCCAGTTCGCCCATTTCGGGCAGGAGCTGCCGGTCCACCTGCTCCTCGCGCCACGCCTTGAGCACGCGCGGCATCAGCCTGTCCCGGGCATAGGCGCGCACGCTGTCGCGCACCATGCGCTCGTCCTCGGTCAACTCGCCGTCGAGGTCCAGCGGGTCTTCCCAGTTGAAATCCGCGTCCTTGAGCTGAAGGGCGGGCTTGGGCCCCTTGGGGCTCGTGGCGGCGGCTTGCGACATGTCCGGCTCCGGTCTTCGTGCGGGCTTTGCCTCTTATAGCACCGGCCGGCGTGCTATAGTCCATCCGCAAGGGGAGACAGGCTCAGGGAGCGACCATGCAGCCGACCTACGACCGCGCCGCGGAAGACCTGGGCAATTCGGTCCACCTCGAGCACGTCAACGTCAACATCCCGGACCAGCGGCTCGCCGCGCTGTTCTACGTCGCAGGGCTCGGGCTGACCCGCGATCCCTACCTGATGAACGCCGACGACAACATGTGGGTCAACGTCGGCCGCAGCCAGTTCCACCTGCCGACCGGCCGCGCGCAGACGCTGCGCGGCAAGACCGGCATCGTGATCGCGGACAGAGAGGCGTTGCTGCAACGTCTTCATGCGGTGAAGGCGAAGCTCGCGGACACCCGGTTCGCCTTCACCGAGCACAACGATTTCGTCGAGGCGGTCTGCCCCTGGGGAAACCGCATCCGCCTGCACGAGCCGGACGCGCGGCGCTTCGGCCGCGTCACGCTCGGCATTCCCTATGTCGAGTTCGACGTCGAGCCGGGAACGGCCGAAGGCATCGCGAGGTTCTACCGTCACATGCTCACGGTGCCGGCCGAGACGGTTGAGGACGGCACGGTGGCCAGGGTCGAGGTCGGGCAGAACCAGCACCTCTGTTTCCGCGAGACCGACGCGCCGCAAATCCCGTTCGACAGCCACCATGTGCAGGTCTACGTCGTGGATTTCTCCGGCCCCCATGCGCGGCTCGGCGAGCGCGGACTGGTCAGCAAGGAGGACAACCGCTACCAGTACCGCTTCAAGGACATCGTGGACCTCGACAGCGGCCGGCTCCTGTTCACCATCGAGCACGAGGTGCGCAGCATCCGGCATCCGAATTATCTGCGGCCGCTGGTGAACCGCAACCCGGCTCAGATGGCGCGGACCTACGCGCCCGGCCACGACCAATGGAACTGGTCGATGGGACCGGAGCCGATGGATACGAGACCTTAGCCTGTCGCCCCCGCCGTCGCGGCGCTCTCGGGCCCACTCTTCCCCGCCGGGAGAGTTGGACCGAACATGCGGCGATCTATGGACGACGATGTCCGACTCCGCCCAGCACGCCTTCCGCGATCAGCTCCGCGTAGCCGAGCCGAGGGCGTCCATGCCGCCCGGCTTGAAGTTCCCGGTCGGACGTCGGCGCGCGCGATCAGGCGGCGCGGAAGATCGAGCCCGCGCAGCGGCTTGAGGTGGAACGGGAGGCTGCGCTTATCGCGGTTGAAGCTCGTGAAAACGCCCGCGCCGGAGTCGGCGATGCGGCGGGTGTGGCCGCCCTCGCCGACGGCGCGATCTTGATCGCGTCCGCGCCAAGGTCCGCGAGCATCAGCCCGCACGCCGGCCGAATGTACCGGATTTCGCACGGCGCTCGACGGTCCGGCTGCAACTTCGCCGGCTTTTGGCGGCAACGGGACATCGGCAACGGGAACACCGGCAACGCCGTTGCCGCCCCCGTCCCTATCGGCTATTCAGGGAGCCGGAAGCACCCGTAGCTCAGCTGGATAGAGCGTTGCCCTCCGAAGGCAGAGGTCGCAGGTTCGAATCCTGCCGGGTGCGCCAGCAAGTTCAATCGTTTAAGACAAATGCGAAAACGCGAACAAAAGCAAAACTCACCAAAGACTCACCAAAGAAAAAAGTACCGCAGCGTAGGGGCGCGCACGTCTTGGGATCGAGATAGCATAAGGGACAGGCACCCCGTCTGACTTCTACTTTTGAGTTCACTCTTTGCCGGCGCGTGTCCTGCCCCACCATACAATCATTCGCCGCCGCGAGCGGCTAACGCGTGGAATGTCGATCGACAGTAACGCCAGCGCTGACGGCAGCGGGATGATGCCCGCAGGCGGTAGAACACCACGAATGACAAGGGCGATAGCGAGTGGGATACGGACGCCGCGATGCTTGGGGATCGTTGCCGGCCGATAGCAATCCATCATTGTGTGACCCGACGGCGCGGATACGATCTCGACCATGATCGCTGCCGGCGGCTCGCCAAGGACTGCTCCGTTCGCCGAGTCGTAGCTGAGCGCAAACAGCGACCGCACTTACGGATAGCTGGCGAAGACTTCTGTCGAACCGTCTCTGCGCAACAGCAGGACTTTATAGGGGTCAGCGCCCGGTCCCGGCTTGCCCATACCCGGCGAACCATGCGGCATGTCGGGCACGACGAGCCCGATCGCGTCGGGACGCTCCGCGAGCAACCGCGCGATCTCGCGAGCCGGCACATGGCCTTCCACGACATATCCGTCGATGAAACCGGTGTGGCAGGAGGTCAGCCCTTGTTTCAGGCCGGCCTGCATCTTGCGTTGCCAGAGATCGCCCATAGTCAGGTTTTGGAGTTTCGTCACGTAGCCGTTCTCTTCCAGGTAACGGGTCCAGGCAACGCAGCAGCCGCAGCCCGACGTCGACAGTATTTGGATGGCCGGCGCGGCCGGCGCGGCCGCAGTCATCAGAATCACGCTGATCACCGCACCCATGCTCTTGATCGCTCCGATCATCGTCGGCTCCTCTCGTGGCGGTGACGTACGATAGGATAGCAGGGCATTTCGCGAGGTCATATCCCAATCATCGCCAATTTACCTGCTTGCCGTGCATGTGCGACAGTTTCGCGCGAGGCACCGAAATTTGCACTGCGACGATGCTTGCGAGCCTCCAGAGCGAACGAACCGTCGCCTCGAATGGTGCCACGGAAGGGTCGGGAACGGTCCCAAAGTGCTTGCTCCGTTTTCTCGTTCGAGAACCACCTTGACCTTCGGCCGCTCACACGTCGGGCTACCGGAGTCTTTCAGCGATTTTCTCCATCTGCCCGATTTCCTCTCGCTGTGCTTTCGTGATCTCGCCACAGAGCATCACGAGTTCAGGATCGGAGAGACTTGCTTCACGACACATGAGGATCGCGCCGGAGTGGTGCGGGATCATCGAGTCGATAAACTGGCGGTCGTTGACGAGCGCCTGGACTCGCGTCGCCCAGAACGAACCCACCGTGAGCGCGGCAAAGAGGACGTAAAGAAGGACGTTCGCTCTTCTGTTCGGATACATGCTTGGCATCGTGGCCAGCATGAATATGCCCATCGGCGCCCACATGGTCACCGCCATGTAGAACATGTTCAGGTTGTTCCTGAAGTCGTGCCATCCGTCGATCATGGAGAACATGACGACGTACATGACGGTAAGGCCGAGGGCCATGTTCAACCAGAACATCACGTAAGGGTGCCCACGGGAGCCGTGGCTGCCGCTGCGATGGGCGGCGTGCGCCTGATGGTCGTGTGACATCAGTCCTTTCTCCCTTGTCGGTGCCCAATGCCCGTGGGCTTGAGGGTCATCCAGATCGCCATTCCAACCATCATCAGGTTCTCGGTGAGCGACACGAAGCCGAGCGGGACGTTGCTGTCTCCGCCGACGCAGGCGCACTTCAACTCCCGCCTTTCGATATAGACGGCCTTGAACACCGAAACCGCCCCGATGCCGCCAATAAACAGAGCGACGGGGATCGAGACCCATATCAGTGCACCCGCGATCATGAGCACCCCCGCTAGGCCTTCAGCGAAGGGGTAGATGGTGGCGTAGCGGACCCACCGTTGGGCGAGGAGGTCGTAGTTCAGGAACATTGTGGCGAAGCCGTCCACGTCCTTCAGCTTCTGGAGCGCGAGCAGACACATCGCGAAGGCGACGAACCACTCGGCGGCTGCCACGGTAACGATGCTCCCGTACGCGGCCCAGCTTGCCGCCAGGGCCATCGCCATCGCCATGCCGAAGAGCGCTATCACGGGCGTGTAGGTGACCGCGTCCTTGTTCTTCACCTCCTTGCCGAGGTACTCGCGCAGATCATCGTATCCGCCGACGCGTTTGCCATCGATGAAAGCCTGCGGCGTGGTCTTTACCTGGTGCTTCGCCTTGAAAGCGTCGGTCTCTTCCCGGGATTTCAGGTGACGGTCCTGGACCTTGAATCCTTCCTGCTTTAGCAGGTCAAGCGCCTTGAGGCCCCATGGGCAGGTATGTTCCGGAGTGACCATCCGGTAGAGTTTGGCCTCTTTGGTTACGGGAGCTGCCATGGCGAGATCCTTATCACTATCACTGTAAAAAACACCTTGGTCGCTCGGATGGTTCCTGACGGGGCGGACAGAGCCATCACACCACAGGTTTCGAGGGCCGCTTGAAAATCCACGTGAAGATCGAGCGAGCGATGAGCAACCGCGACCTGAAACAACGACACTAAACCGTTGAGTATGGCGATGGTCACAGGGTCAGCGACTGAAACCTCGCGCGTGTGGTTGTTGTCGATCGCTCAGTCCGAGGTCAGAGCTCTTGCGCCCCACGATAGCGCGCGAAAACGCGGCGACCGCCAGGCGCGAACAGCACGATGTCGTACGTCTCCGGCGGCGTACCGGGCACCTCCATACCCGGAGAGCCGATCGGCATGCCAGCCACTGCCAGGCCGGTCGCCGGCGGGCGCTGTGTGAGCAGCCGCTTGATTGCGCCCGCAGGCACGTGTCCCTCAACAACATAGCCGCCAACTTCGGCTGTATGACAGGAGGCCAGGTTTTCAGGCACGCCGAGTTTGGCCTTGAGGGGCGCAAGGTCGGCGGCTTCGACCACCTCGACCAGGAAGCCGGCGGCTTTCACATGCGCGACCCAAGCGCCGCAGCAACCGCAGTTTGGATCACGCGTCACGATCATCCTGGGCAACGCGCCAGTAGCCCACGAAGTCCGTGGCAGCGACAGCGCTCCGGCGAGCTGTATGGCACCGAGCACCAGCGCGCGGCGTGTGCAGAGGAATTCGATACTCATAAGGCTTCTCCCTTGGTTCTCTTCGTGTCCGTCGGCACCCCGGCTTGATCCAGTTGCTGATCTCATGGCGTTTATCATGTCGTGCATCACTGGATCCTCCTCTCATTCGACCGCTGCGCGGTGGTTGATGGGTTGCGCTCTGATTGCAGCTTCTTCGGCAGCCGCTGTCCCTTTTAACTGCCATCCCTTCACCAAGCCGTAGACCGCCGGGATCACGACCAGCGTGAGCACGGTCGAGGAGATCATGCCGCCGATCATTGGAACGGCGATGCGCTGCATCACCTCAGAGCCGGTCCCGGTGCTCCATAGGATGGGAACGAGGCCCGCTATGATGGCGACGACGGTCATCGTCTTCGGTCGTACCCGCTCCACGGCTCCGATCATGATGGCCTGATAGAGATCAGCATGCGTAAATGGCCGCCGTTCGGCTGCGCGCTCCGCTTTCAATGCGGACATCGCGTGTTCCAGATAAATCAGCATAACGACGCCCGTCTGGGCCGCGACGCCGGCGAGGGCGATGAAGCCTACCGCGACGGCGACCGACATGTTGAAGCCGAGCCACCACATCAGCCAGACGCCGCCGACGAGCGCGAAGGGCAGCGACAGCATGACGATCAGCGTTTCCGTCAACGCCCGGAAATTGAGGTAGAGCAGCAGGAAGACGATCAGCAGCGTCACCGGCACAACGACTTTCAGCCGCGCCTCGGCCCGCTCAAGATATTCGAATTGCCCGCTCCAGGAGACATAGGTGCCTGGCGGCAGATTCACCGCGGTTGCAACCGCTCGCTGCGCCTCGGCGACGTAGCCGCCGAGATCCCGGCCCGCGATGTCGACGAAGACATAGACCGCGAGCTGTCCGTTCTCGGTGCGGATCGAGGTCGCGCCGCGCGTGAGTTCCACCTTGGCGACTTCTCCGAGCGGCACGGTTCCGCCCCCCGGCAGCGGCACCTGCACATCGCGTGCAATCGACTGCGGATCGCTCCTGAGGTCGCGGGGATAGCGGATCGTGACCGCGTAGCGCTCGCGGCCCTCGACCGTGGTCGTCACCGTCTGGGCCCCGAGGGCGGTTGCGATCACGTCCTGCACGCCGCCGATGGCGAGGCCGTAGCGGCCGAGCGCCTCGCGGTCGGGCACGATGTCCAGGTAATAGCCCCCGATGACCCGCTCTGCATAGGCGCTTGAAGTGCCAGGCACGGATCTCAGCACCCGCTCGATCTCGCGGGCCGTCTGTTCCATCTGAGCGAGGTCGGTGCCGAACACCTTGACGCCGACCGGCGTGCGAATGCCGGTCGAGAGCATGTCGATGCGGGCGCGGATCGGCATGGTCCAGGCGTTTGAGACGCCGGGAAACTGCAACGCCCGGTCCATCTCGGCCTTCAGGCTGTCGATGGTGACGCCTGGCCGCCATTCGCCCTTCGGCTTCAGATTGATGATGGTCTCGAACATCTCGATCGGCGCGGGGTCGGTGGCGGTCAGTGCCCGGCCAGCCTTGCCGTAGACCGATTCCACTTCCGGGAAGGACTTGATGATCCGGTCCTGGATCTGCAGGAGTTCGGCCGCCTTAGTCACCGACAGGCCGGGAAGCGTCGTCGGCATGTACATGAGCGTCCCCTCGTCCAAGTTCGGCATGAACTCGGAGCCGAGCTGCCGCGCCGGCCAGACGGTGACGGCGAGTGCCGCAAGTGCGAGCAGAATGGTGATGGTCTTTGCCGTCAGGACTCCTCGAATGATGGGGCGATAGACCCAGATCAGGACGCGGCTGATCGGATTGCGATGCTCGGGGATGATTCGGCCACGTACGAAGACCACCATCAGCGCCGGCACCAATGTCACCGACAGCAACGAGGCGGCCGCCATAGCGAACGTCTTGGTGAAGGCGAGCGGGCCGAAGAGTCGTCCTTCTTCTGCTTCGAGCGTGAAGATCGGCAGAAAGGAGACGGTAATGACGAGCAGGCTGAAGAACAGGGAAGGCCCGACCTCGCTTGCCGCCTCGATCAGTATCTCGATACGCGGCTTGTCCGGCGGTGCTCGCTCCAGATGCTTGTGGGCGTTCTCGATCATCACGATGGCGGCGTCGATCATCGCCCCCACGGCAATGGCGATGCCGCCGAGGCTCATGATGTTCGAGCCGAGTCCAATCGCCTTCATACCTGCGAAGGCGATCAGGATGCCGACCGGCAGCATAAGGATGGCGACGAGCGCGCTGCGGAGGTGAAGCAAGAACACGACGCAGACCAGCGCGACGATCAAACTCTCCTCGATCAGCGTGACTTTCAATGTCTCGATCGCACGCCCGATCAGTTCCGAGCGATCATAGACCGGCATGATCTCGACGCCCTTCGGCAAGCTTGGGGCGATCTCGGCGAGTTGAGCCTTGACGTTGTCGATGACAGTGAGGGCATTGGCGCCGAAACGCTGTAGGACGATGCCGCTGGCCACCTCGCCTTCCCCGTTCAGCTCGGCGATACCGCGCCGTTCGTCGGGGCCGATCTCGACCCGTGCAACATCCTTCACCCGCAGCGGCACGCCCCGGTCGGTCTTCAACACCACGTTTTCAATATCGGCGATGCTTCTGAGATAGCCACGTCCGCGCACCATGAACTCGAACTCCGAGAGTTCGACGGTGCGTCCTCCGACGTCGGCATTGCTCGTCCTGACGGCCTCGCGAACTCGTTCGAGCGGAATGCCCAGAGCACGCAGCCGGTTCGGATCGACGACGATCGAATATTGCTTCACGAAGCCACCGACGCTGGCAACCTCGGCGACACCCCCCGCCTTGGACGCCGCATATCGGATCACCCAATCCTGCAGCGAGCGCAGCTCGGCGAGCGTCATCTCCTTCGCCACGACAGCGTATTGATAAACCCACCCGACGCCGGTCGCGTCCGGCCCGAGGCTCGGCGTCACGCCCACCGGCAATCGCCGTGATGCGGCGTTGAGATATTCGAGCACGCGGCTGCGCGCCCAATAGGGGTCCGTACCGTCTTCGAAGATCACATAGACGAAGGAGACACCGAAGAAAGAGAAACCGCGCACCACCTTTGATCTTGGCACCGTCAGCATCGAGGTGGTGAGCGGATAGGTGACCTGGTCTTCGACCACCTGTGGCGCCTGGCCTGGGTAGTCGGTGTAGACGATCACCTGCACGTCGGAGAGGTCGGGGATGGCGTCGAGCGGCAGTGTGCGCAGCGCATAGAGGCCGGCGGCCACGGCGAAGATCGTACCGACGAAGACGAGGACGAGGTTGCGGGCGGACCATCCGATGAGGCGAGCGATCATGGCTGCGCCTGCGGAGGTGTCAGACCACGCAACGCCGCTTTCAGATTGCTCTCGGCGTCGATCAGGAAGTTCGCCGCGACGACGACCCGGTCGCCCTCGGCAACCCCTTCGCGGATCTCGGTGAAGCCTCCGCCACGCAGGCCGATCTTCACGTCCCGCGGCTCGAACCGACCCTCCCCCCGGTCGAGGATCAAGACCTGCCGCGTGCCGGTATCGATCACCGCGCTGTCGGGCACGGCAACCACAGGAGCCGCATCGCCGGAGCCGATCTCCACCTCGGCATACATGTTGGGCAGCAGAACGCCGTCGGAGTTCGCGATCTCCATTCGGACCCGCGTGGCCCGTGTCGCCTCGCCGACCTGCGGATAGATCAGCGATACCCGGCCTTCAAAACTACGTCCCGGCAGACTTCGGATCCGGATCGTCGCGGTCGCACCGATTCGAACGGCTCCGAGCTCGAACTCCGGTACATCCGCCAGCACCCAGATGGTCGAGACGTCGGCGAGGCGGAAGAGCACCTCGCCGGCAACGATCTTCATGCCGTCGACGACATTGCGCTCAAGCACGACGCCGTCGCGCGACGCTCGCCACGTCATCGACAACGGCACCTTGCGGGTGCGCTCGATCTCGGCGATGGCCTCCGGTGGGACGCCGAGATTTTCGAGGCGCTGTCGAGCACCTCCGACAACGCTGGTGCGGCCAACGCTGTTGAGATCCGTAAGGAACTGAGCGCCTGCGGCAGCAATATCCGGTGAATAGAGCCGGACAAGCGCCTGGCCCTTCGTCACCCGGTCTCCCGTCGTGACATTCGCCACCTCGTCGACGAAGGCATCGCTGCGGGTCGCCACCACGGCGATGCGTCGTTCGTCGAGCTGCACGGTGCCCGGTACGCGTACCGGCCGGCTGACAACACGCCGCTCGACCGCCTCGGATCGCACGCCCGTTTGTTGCAGCCTGCCAGACGCGATCTTCACGACCGAGCCGTCGCTATCCTCGCCCTCATAGACCGGAATGTAGTCCATCCCCATCGAATCCTTCTTTGGGGTGGGCGAAGTGTCCGGCAGTCCCATGGGGTTGCGGTAATAAAGCAGGCGCCGCGGGCCGGCCGGACGCGTCGCCGCGGCAGTCGACGGCGGTTTGTCCTCGAAGGTCACATCCTGGCTGGCGTGGACCGCACGAAATTCCCGACCGTCATCGGTTCGGCGCGGCACCGGCGAATAGACGGGGCGGCCATCGGGGTCTTGATAGTAGATCACCGGACCGCTCGGCGCCGGCTGCACCGCCTTGGAGGGTGGAGCGGTCCCGAATAGTCCGGTGAGGCCCAGCGGCGCTGTAGTACCACGCAACCCGGCCCAATAGCCTCCGGCCCCCGCCGCCATGACAGCGGCGAGGACGAGGCCCGTCAGGGCGATCCGTTTCATGGCACGGCTTTCAGAACCAGTTTGCTCTCGAGCGTGCCGTTCTCACCTTGAATCTTGGCGGCAAGGGATAGCTGCCAGCCGCCCGCCATCATCAGGTTGGTCCTGAAGCGGTAGACGCCCGGTTCCGTCGATGGCAGCGCCGAGATCGGTGCGGCCATTGTCGGCATGCCGTCGGGAGCCATGTCGATGCGGGTCGCGAAGATGACTGCATCCGGAACCATCTTGCCGGATCGCGTGTCGACGAGCCGCACGGCGACGATGGCTCCATCGCCCTGCTTGACGTCGGTCTGAACGAGTTGAAACTCGTAGTCCTTGATATCGGCGAGCACCGCCGAAAAGGCCGCCATGGAAAGGGCAGCCGCGAGCGCCGCTATAGCGGCGGGCTTGATGCGAAAGATCGTCATAGTCTTCAGTCCTAGGTTCATCGGAGTGCCACGTGCATGGCGCGCGGCGATGCGCGGCCTTGGCCACGCGCTCTCAACCGCCCAAGCTTTACTGGGCGGCATGTGCCAGCGTTGCGACGCCGGCGATGTCCTAGGTTCTCGGAGGTCGAGCCGGCGGCTCTATGGGGATTGCATTGCCCGCAACGTCGTTGCCCGTGAGAAAGGCACTACTCTTGGCCCAAAAGGTAAGGGTCGAGCTCGGCAAGAGCGATAATGGTGAGAAACACATGATCTTGCACATTGCCATCAACGGGCATGCTGTCTGGCAATCAGGTATGGAAGGCTTGTTATCCGGGCAACACGGCATATCGTCGGGCATTGCCGACACAGCTGCAGCCGTCATCGCGGCTCCGTTTACCGGTGCCGTGAACGGTCCGACAACAAGACCCACGATCGCAAGGATCGGGAGCAGCCTGCGGAGCCAAGCGATGACCATCATTGGATTTAGGATGCCACAAGTACGCTGCTTCCGAAAGCCAGTCAGCTAGGCACACTTGCCATCCCTGAGAGGAGCAGGTTCTGGTCGATCCGAATTAACCCTCCAGTTTCGTTCCGAACGAGAACCGATTAGCGGAATTTCAATCGTAACAACCATGATACAATTCACTTTTTTGTATCGACTCGCGTCAAAGAACCCCCTCGGCAACTCAATACAATCGGAAAATTCTAACTTCTTCTGGCGTCAGCTCACGGAAACGTGAGATCGGCGTGGAGGGTTAACGCAACGACTTATTCTTTCGAGCTCTTCCGAAAGCCCTGTCCGTCGCCATGAAGCGTTCGATCATCGGGGCGACGATTTTACCCGGATCGGGAGCGGCCTGGCCGCTCTCGCGTCCGATCGCCTCGGCGTACGCAACCAAGTTGCGATGGACCGCCGCCGGCAACTCGATCGTGAGCTTGACCGGTTTATCGTCCTCGATCGCGCCGAGCTTGAGCTTGCTCATCGCCTTGCCTCCTGCTGACCGTAGGGCTCCAAGACGAGGTCGCGGTTCACAATCACACGCACGGGGAAGCCCTGGCGGACGGTGAGCGTCGGCTGGATGTTGAGCTGGCGGCGGACAAGTTGCTGCCCGGTGTTGTTGATCGAGTCCTGCGAGCCGCGGCGCAGTGCACGGACGAGATCGCTCTCGTCGCGGTCTGAGCCCAGTTCCGCGCCCACGCTGAGTAAAGTGGAGAGAGCGGCTGCCTTGATGAGATCCCACCAGTGGTAGTTGACCTCATCCTCAAGACCGGAGAAGCCGCGCGCATCAGCACCCTGTTGGCGCTCGAGCACGATGGACTTGCCGTCCGGCAACATGATGCGGTTCCAGACGAGCAACACGCGTTTCTGTCCGAACGAGATTTGGCTGTCGTACTGGCCGATGAGACGCGAGCCTTGCGGAATGAGCAGGAGTTTTCCGGACGGCGTATCAAAAACGTGCTCCGTCACCTGTGCGGTCACCTGTCCGGGCAGATCGGACTGGATGCCTGTGAGGAGCGCAGCCGGAATAACTGTGCCGGCCTGCACGACATAAGGTGATGCCGGGTTCGCCAAGCGATCTTGGCTGACGGTGCGGCGATCGACCGGACCGTTCACGAAGGCGAGCTTGCGATCCTGCATGTTCTGGACGGCATTGGGATCGATCGGCGGTGCTTCGGCCGGCACGGCGAGCGTCGTGCCGGGCACCGCAGTCGCACTTGCCGGCGTAATAGGCGAGGCGACACGAATCGCGGTTGCTGCGAACAGCTTGCTCAAGCGCGCGGCCTCGATTTCTTGCAGGCGGCGCTGCTCTTCCGGTGTAACGCCAGGCTGCGGCAACGGCCCCCCCGGCGGGATCGGTTGTCCTTGATTCTGCGCGCTGAGGATCGGCCGTCCGAGATCGCCCGGCAGCGGAGGTCCGAGCTTTGGGATGCCGGTATAGTCGCGCGGGAGCCCGGTCAGGCCATCAGCGGTCGGGCGGTTCTCGATTGAGTAAAGCTCCCGCGTCGATTGATCTGCGTTGCGGGTTTGAAGCGCGTAGATCAGCGCGGCCGCGATTGCGAGGCCCGACACACCTCCAAGACCGATCAGCACCTTGCGCGATAGCCGCGTGACCCGTGGCCGCTCGGAACGCAGCCGCAAATCCGGTGTGACCTCTGGTGCTCCTTGCGATGCATCCGTCATGATCGGCGCCTCCCGTCGGTGCGGATGATGCGGACACGGCGCTCGCTGTTCTTGTCGCCGAGCCGCAGTTCGGCGGCGCCGAACAGCCGGTCGACGATGTAGTAGTTCTGGCGGGTACGGTAGTTGACCAGTTCCGTGTCGCCACCGGGCCCTATAATAAAGAGTGGCGGCATCTCGCCCTGCCGGATGCCCGACGGGAACTCGATATAGACTTTGATCCCGTCGTCGAAGGCGCGCAACGGCCGCCAGGCCGGCGTATCGCCGTCGATCTCGTAGCGGAAGTTCAGCGACGAGATGTCGACGCCGGTCGCAACCGGCTGAGCCGCGAGCGCGGCGGCGTTCTGCCGGCGCAGCGCGATGAGCTGGTCCTGCGGATACTGCCAGGACACCGACGCCATGTAGGTCTTTTCGGTCGAGTTCAGCTCGAGGTGATAGGTGCGGCGGTCGGTGTTGATAACGAGGTTGGTCTGAAGTTCCGGCCGTGTCGGCTTGATCAGGATATGGACCTGCTTGCTGGGGCCGGTGCCGCTCTCGGTGTCGCCTATGATCCAGCGCACGGTGTCACCTGCGGCGACGGGACCAGAGCCGACGAGTTGCTCACCCGGCTGCAAGGCGACGTCCGTCACCTGCCCTGGCGCGGCATAGACCTGATAGAGGGCGCCGGGTGAGAACGGATAGACCTGCACGGCGTTGATGAAGCCGTTGCGCACCGGCTGGACGCGCGCTGCCTTGTTCGCCTGGGTGATGCGGTCTTTCGGATCCTTCGCCTCCGGCGGCGCCTTGCTTCCAGGCACTGGCTTCAACTGCCCCGGTAACGGCAACGGTTTCGGCACTTCAACGACCGTGACAGGCACCGGCGGTTCGGCCGCCTGAACGGCCGGCACGAAGTCATCATAGGTAATGTCGGGTGGAAAGAGCTTCTGCGCACAGCCGCCGAGCGCCGCGGCGCCGATCAGAAGAAGCGGTTTGAGTAGGTCGTGTTTCGAGATGCGGATCGGCGGCTTCATTGCGAAAGCTCCTTCGACCAGTTGATGGCGTTGACATAGATGCCGAGCGGATTTTGCTTCAGCCGGTCGGCATCGCGGGGCTGCTGGAGACCGATGGTGAGGATCGCGGTCCAGCGTTCGATGCCGGCGAGCTGGCCGTTCTCGTAAACGCGCTCGAACCAGGCGACGCGGAACGAGTCCGGTGAGGCGCGAATCACGCTGGAGACCTCGACCGCGATCTGGCGCGTGCCGACCTTGGCGAAGGGATCATTTGCGCGCGCATAGTCGTTCAGCGCCATCGCTCCGCGATCTGTCGTGAACTCATACGCCCGCAGCCAGTTCTGGCGAACGATGACGGCGTCTGCCGGGATGGCACGGACCTGCTCGATGAAACGCGCGAGATGCCAGGCGATCTGCGGATCGGTCGGCTTGTAGTCGGCGATCGCGGGACCGACGGCCTGCGCCTCGCCAATCTTGTCGATCTGCACGACCCAAGGGACGATGGAGCCGCGGGCCGACTGCCACACCAGTGCGAAGGCGAGTCCGGCCGACAGGAACAACGAACCGAAGGCCATCAGCCGCCAGTTCTTCGCCTGGACTCTGGCGGAGCCGATGCGCTCATCCCAGACCTGCGCGGCGCGTTGATAGGGAGTTTCGGGCTCAGGAGTTGCGCCATAGCGCACGGACGGTCTACGGAAGACATTCATCAGCGTTCATCCTGTCGGAGGGAGATGGAGGCGCCGCCGCCGTGGCTGTCACCGGATCGCACGGCATGAGCGGCGGCAGTCGCGCCGTGGCTCATGGATTGGCGCCGCTTGATGCGCTGCGCCCAGGCCGGCGGGGAAGACGGAGTCTGAGCAGCATCGCTCGTCGCTTTGCCGCCGACTGTGCCCATCGTCGATGAGCCGCCGGTCGCTGCGGTGGCACTACGCGCGCCACCGCGATAGCTTTCAGCCATTGCGCCCGATGCGCGGCTCGCCGCCCGGCTGATCGGCTGCGCGGCGGCCGCGGCCCCGGCCCGCGCCACACCTGAGAGACCGGACGCCACGCCGGCAGCCCCGCTCTGTCCGGTCGACGCGAGGCTGTAAGACGTCGATGCGCCGCCGGCGAGCGCGGCGCCGCCGCGCGCGGCCGCGGCGGTCGCACCCATCGCGGCCCCTGCTCCCCTCGCGGCGATGCCGGCAGCGGCGCCCCCCGCCATGACTGCTCCGCCCGCGGCCGCAGCGGTGCCGACCGCGGAACCCGCCCCAAGTTGCGGGCCGCCCGAGATCAGGCCGTTGGCGATGCCGGGACCGAAGATGCCGAGACCGAGCAACGAAAGTGCCGCGAGGACAATCGCCATCGCATCCTCGACGGTCGGCTGGTTGCCGCCGAAGCCGACCGTGAACTCGGAGAACAGCGTCGAGCCGATGCCGATGACGACGGCAAGCACCAGCACCTTCACGCCAGAAGAGACGACATTGCCGAGCACGCGCTCCGCCAGGAAGGCGGTCTGGCCGAACAGGCCGAAAGGAATGAGGACGAAACCGGCGAGCGTCGTGAGCTTGAACTCGATCAACGTCACGAAGAGTTGGATCGCGAGGATGAAGAAGGCGAGCAGCACCATCGCCCAGGCGAACAACAGCACGACGATCTGGACGAAGTTCTCGAAGAAGGCGATGTAGCCCATCAGACCGGAGATCGATTCCAGGATCGGGCGCCCGGCATCGAGTCCCACCTGCGCCACGCGGCCGGGACGGAGGAGATCGCTCGCGGTGAATCCGGTACCGGTCGCCTTCAATCCGAGACCGGCGAAGCTCTCGAACACGATTCTGGCGAGAGCATTCCAGTTGCTGATGATGAACGCGAAGACACCGACGAACAGCGTCTTCTTGACGAGACGCGCGATGATGTCCTCGTCCGCGCCCCAGCTCCAGAACAAGGCAGCGAGTGTGATGTCGATAACGATCAGGGTCGTGGCGAGGAAAGCGACCTCGCCGCTCAATAGACCGAACCCGGAGTCGATGTAACGGGTGAAGACCTCGAGAAAACGGTCGATGACGCCGGTGCCGCCCATCAGCGCGCCTCGCCCGGTTTGTTGCTAGGCGCAAAGAAGCGGCGGCGGTTCTCGGCCCAGACGCGTCGGCAGGTGTCGTCCGATGCCATCTTTTCAGCGGTGACATCGCGGCAGCGCGCGAGATCGGCTGCGAGCGGATCGTGCGTCATCGCTGCAGGCGCAACATCGCGGTTTGCACCATCGGTGCGGCTGGCTTCGCCGATGGCAGTGATCACAACCGCCGCGACAAAGGCGATGGCGGCGAAGCGCACGAGCGACTTCACGGCCTCTTGATGCTGGTCTCGACTTTCGTTCTTGAAGAGCCACCACGCTTTCATCACTGGAACATCCGCACGGTGGTCGGACGGTAACCGCCGCCCGGTGTGAGGAAACGACGGAGCTGCTCGCGCGCCTGGTCCTGCGCCGCCGTGCGTTGCGCGGCTTCGAGATTCTGCGCACGCCCTTGCGCGGCGACGGCTGCTGTAAGATCGGCGATTTGCTGAGTCTGCAGAGCGATGAGCTGGTTGCCGGCCTGCGTCGCCTGCAACGCGCCGGTTGCGGACTGACTTGCGGTGACGAGTGAGGACATCTCGACGCGATTGGTGTCGATATTGGCGACGACTCCCGCGTGAACCTTCATCGCATCCTGAAGCCCGGCAACCGAGTTGCGCCAGCGTTCGCGAGCGCCGTCGATCAACGTCTGGTCAGACGCAGTCGTCGATGCGGCGCCATAGGTCGTGGAGAAGGCGTGGTCGATCTGTCCGACGTTGTAAGCGATGCGTTGCGCCTCGCCGAGAAGCTGCTGGGTGCGCTGGATCGATTGCTGGATCTGTCTGAGCGAGGATTGCGGCAGGCTCGCAAGGTTGCGCGCCTGATTGATCAGCATCTGCGCCTGGTTCTGGAGCGACGTGACCTGATGGCTGATCTGCTCTAGTGCGCGTGCCGCCTGAAGAACGTTCTGCGCATAGTTGTTGGGATCGAACACGATCTGCGCCGATGCGGGCTGCATCGACAGCATGGTGATAACGGAGGTCGCGAGAAGAGCGGCGTGGATACGAGAATGCTTAACGCTCATGGTGCCTCCAGGTTCGTCAGGTCGGGGATAAGATCGGCCGCCCATAGAAGCTCGTGCTCCGCGAGCCAGGCCTGGACGAAGCTGTCATGGCCGTGCTCGGACAGCACGCGCTCGATCGCGGCGTGGTCGGTCTTGGACGATGCGGCGCAGAAGGCGAGCGCGATCGGACCCAGGCCGAGCTCGAACAGGCGGTTGCCGCGGCGGGACTGGCAGTAATAATCGCGCTTCGGCGTTGCCCGCGCGATGATCTCGATCTGCCGGTCGTTCAAACCGAACCGCCGGTAGATCGTTGTGATCTGCGGCTCGATCGCCCGCTCGTTGGGAAGGAAGATGCGTGTCGGGCAGCTTTCGACGATGGCCGGAGCGATCGGGCTGCCATCGATGTCGGAGAGCGACTGGGTGGCGAAGACGACGGAGGCGTTCTTCTTGCGCAGGGTCTTGAGCCATTCGCGCAGCTGCGCGGCGAATCCTCTGTCGTCGAGCGCGAGCCAGCCTTCGTCGATGATGAGGAGCGTCGGGCGGCCGTCGAGACGGCCTTCGATGCGATGGAAGAGATAGGCGAGCACGGCGCCGGCGGCGCCGGTGCCGATCAGCCCCTCGGTCTCGAACGCCTGCACGGACGCCTCTCCGAGGCGCTCGCTCTCAGCATCGAGCAGACGGCCATAAGCGCCGCCGATGCAGTACGGCCGCAGCGCCTGCTTGAGCTTCGCGGCCTGCAACAGGACAGCGAGGCCGGTCAATGTCCGCTCCGCAACCGGAGCGCTGGCGAGCGAGGTGAGCGCCGCCCAAAGGTGCTCTTTCAGCTCGGGTGTCAACGCGATCTGCTCGCGGTCGAGGATGTCCACGATCCAGTCCGCGGCCCAGGCGCGTTCCGGGGTGTGATGGATGCCGGCGAGCGGTTGGAGCGAGACGGACGTTTCCGCCCCGTCGGACAGGCTGCCACCGAGGTCGTGCCAGTCGCCGCGCATGGCGAGCGCGGCGGCGCGGATCGAGCCGCCGAAGTCGAACGCGAAGACCTGCGAACGCGGGTAGCGCCGGAACTGCAACGCAAGCAGCGCGAGAAGCACGGATTTGCCGGCGCCGGTCGGACCGACGACGAGCGTATGGCCGACATCGCCGACATGGAGCGAGAAGCGAAACGGCGTCGAGCCCTCGGTGCGACCGAAGACGAGCGGCGGCGCTGAAAAATGCTCGTCTCGTTCCGGTCCGGCCCAGATCGCCGAGAGCGGGATCATGTGTGCGAGGTTGAGCGTCGAGACCGGTGGCTGACGCACATTGGCGTAGACATGGCCCGGCAACGAACCGAGCCATGCTTCGACCGCGTTAACGCCTTCGGCAATGCAGGTGAAGTCGCGGCCCTGAATGATCTTCTCGACCAGCCGCAGCTTCTCGGCTGCGACGTTGGCATCTTCGTCCCATACCGTCACGGTCGCGGTGACGTACGCTTGGCCGACGTCATCGGCTCCCAATTCCTGCAACGCAATGTCGGCATCGGCGGCCTTGTTGGCGGCGTCGCTGTCGACGAGGACCGACGCCTCGTTGGTCATCACCTCTTTGAGGATGGCGGCGATGCCCTTGCGTTTCGCGAACCACTGTCGCCGGATCTTCGTGAGCAGTTTCACGGCCTGGGTTTTGTCGAGCAGGATCGCGCGCGTGGACCAGCGATAGGGAAAGGCGAGCCGGTTCAGCTCATCGAGGATCCCAGGATGGGTTGACGTGGGGAATCCAATGACCGTGAGAGTGCGCACATGCGCGGAGCCGAGACGAGGTTCCAGACCACCCGCGAGCGCTTGATCGACCAGTAGGGCGTCGAGGTGCATCGGTGTTTCGGGAACGCGAACACGCTGGCGCTTGGTCGAGATGGTCGAGTGAAGGTAGGTCAGCGTTTCCGGATCATCGAGCCAATCGACCTCCGGCACAAAGCCCTCGAAGAGTTGGAGGACACGGTCGGTGCGGTCGATGAAACCCCAAAGCAGGTCATGCGCATCGATGCCTATCTGCTCACGCCCCTCGTAGAGCCAGCTCTCGGCACGCGATGCATCCTCGGCGGGCGGCATCCAGAGGAATGTGAGGTAATAGCGGCTCTCGAAGTGCACGCCGGCGGCCTCGAACTGCTCGCGGCGTTCGAGATCGACCAAAGCGGAAGCCGCTTCCGGAAAGATGCTGTTGGGATAGGCGGTCGCCGGGCTGCGCTGGGCCTCAACGAAGATCGCCCAGCCGGAGCCAAGCCGCCGCAGCGCGCTGTTGAGGCGTGCCGTGGTACCGATCAGTTCGGCCGGCGTCGCGCTGTCCAGATCGGGGCCACGGAAGCGTGCGGTGCGTTGGAACGATCCGTCCTTGTTGAGGACGACCCCCTTTGCCGCGAGCCCTGCCCAGGGGAGGTAGTCGGCCAGACTTGCGGTTCGATTGCGATATTCGGCGAGGTTCATCATCGAGTAAACCTCACGACGGAAAATGCGCGGGATAGCGCAGATGTCGGCGCACGACGTCGACAAACTTGGTGTCGCGCTTCGTCGCCCAGACAGCCGCGAAGTGTCCGGCCGCCCAGAGCGCGATGCCGATAAGCCACAGGCGAAGGCCGAGGCTGACGGCGGCCGCGAGCGTGCCGTTGGCGATGGCGACCGCGCGTGGCGCGCCACCGAGCAGGATCGGGTCCGTCAGCGCGCGATGGACCGGCGCGTGGAATCCGGCGATGGGCTCGCCTGCGTGTGTCACAGCAATGCTCCGCCGCCGAAGGAGAAGAACGACAGGAAAAAGCTCGACGCCGCAAACGCGATCGACAGACCGAATACAATCTGGACCAGCCGCCGGAAACCTCCTGACGTGTCACCGAAGGCAAGTGTGAGGCCGGTGACGATGATAATGATCACCGCGATGATCTTGGCCACCGGCCCTTCGATCGACTCCAGGATCCGCTGAAGCGGCGCTTCCCACGGCATTGAGGAACCAGCGGCATTCGCAGGCGATGCCACCATTGCGGCAATGGTGACGGTGGCGATGAACAGAGCAGCCTGCGTGCGCAGGCCGCGCGACAGTGCGGTCATGGATGGTCTCCGTGTGATGTAAGATCACCGCCCGCCCCGGGCGGAAGGACGAGATAGTCGCCAGTTGCGGGGTCGAGGCCGACGACAACGGCGAGGTCAATTAGGCGGCGCTGCGCGCCTCGTCCGGCGAGCACCGCGATGATGTCGATTGTCTCCGCGATTAGGGCGCGTGGCACAGTGACGACCGCTTCCTGGATGAGTTGCTCGAGACGGCGCAGCGCGCCGAGCGCGGTGCCGGCATGGATGGTGCCGATGCCGCCGGGATGGCCCGTGCCCCACGCCTTCAGGAGATCGAGGGCCTCGGCGCCGCGCACCTCGCCGACCGGGATGCGATCGGGCCGAAGCCGCAGCGAGGAGCGCACCAAGTCGGAGAGCGTGGCAACGCCGTCCTTGGTCCGCAGCGCCACGAGATTGCGGGCTTGGCATTGCAGCTCACGCGTATCCTCGATCAGCACCACGCGATCGTCGGACTTGGCGACCTCCGCAAGCAGTGCGTTTGTGAGCGTGGTCTTGCCAGTCGAGGTACCGCCGGCGACCAGGATGTTGCGCCGGTCGGCCACGGCATTGCGTAGAACCGCGGCTTGTGCCGCCGTCATGACGCTGGTGTGGACATAGTCTTCGAGCGTGAAAACTGCGACCGCCGGCTTGCGGATGGAGAACGCAGCCGCAGACACAACCGGCGGCAAAAGACCTTCGAACCGATCTCCTGTTGCGGGAAGCTCCGCCGAAACGCGCGGCGACCCAGAATGGACTTCGGCTCCGACGTGGTGCGCAACGAGGCGGATGATGCGCTCACCGTCCGCAGGCAACAGGGTCGCACCAGTGTCGGAGAGCCCTTCGGCCAGTCGGTCGATCCAGAGCCGACCGTCCGGGTTCAGCATCACCTCGACGACGGCGGGGTCTTCCAGAAAGATGGCGATGTCCGGCCCAAGTGCCGTGCGCAGCATGCGGGCACCGCGCGTGACCGCTTCTGCCTTGGGTGTTGCGTTCCCCATTTTGCCCCCGGCGCTGCGCCGGCATCAGAAGATGGGCCGGACATCGGGGACGAATAGAAGAGGCAGGAATCGGTGCCGCGCAACAAGAGTCAGGGGGTCATCGTACCCGAGCGAAAAAATACAGGAGGGATGCGATTCTGCGGGCTAGGTGACGGCGCCCATATGCGCCGTCGGAACGGCCGGATGAGCTTGCAGCCAGGCGAGGAATTGCTTGAGGATCGGGTTGTCGTTGTTGCGGCGCCAGTAAGCGACGAAGCCGAGGCGGGTCGGTCCGTTGCCGTCGCGGACTTCCCGGAACACGACGCCGGGCCAATGGGGAAGAGAGGAGGATTCGCAGGCCAGCGTAATTCCGCGTTCGCTGTCCACGACGCTGATCATTGCGCTGTGGTGAGCCTTCACATACTTGATGAAGGGTCGATCGCCGGGCAATGCGAGCTTGCTCAGCAAAACGTCTTTGATCTCCGGTCCCGGATCGCGGAGGCTCATCACGAAGCGCTCACCCTTCAAGTCAGTCCAATAGACGAAATCGCGCTCGGCAAGCGGATGCGTCCTGGGAAACGCCACCATGATCCGCTCGGACCAGAGGCTCATGTGAGCGTAGTCCCGATAGGCGGGCTCGCCCAGAACCAGGGCGACGTCGATCGAGCCTCGATCGAGGAGAGGCATAAGCGCAACGCGATCATCCTCGACGATATTGAGATCGAGCCGCGGGCGCTGCTGACCGAAGCTGACAACGGTATCCCGCAGCGGGCCAGCCAGCACCGTATAGAATCCGATCTGCAGGTGACCGGCGTTACCGGCCTTGGTGGCCTTCGCATAATTTTCCATACTGTCGAGGTCTGACAGCACACGCCTGGCGACGACGAGGAAGTCTTCACCGTTTGCCGTAAGCTGTGCGCCGCCGGTGGAGCGCTCGAACAGCAGCATGCCGAGGCGGTCCTCAAGCTCGCGGATACGCTTGCTCAAGGTCGGCTGCGTGATGTTGAGCGCGGCCGCCGCGCGCCGGAAGCTGCGATGCTCGGCGGCGGCGACGACATAGCGCAGATGTGGAACTTCTACGCACATGATGGGTGCCATTGCTTCTGGTCGGAGACGATGACGGCTATTTTCCGCGTCGCTCTCTCAACACGTCGATCGCTATACAGCCCTCCAGGTAGATGTTTGTCTTCAGGTCTTATCGAGATCTAAGAGCGATCTCTTCTGCTTTGCATGAGTTGTCGTGCGTGCACGCCGTAGACCGGGAAACGACGGTCACGTTCACTGGCCCTGATTCTGAAATCCGCCGGTGCGCCAGCACATATCGCAGGAGCTATTTTGTCCTCTCGATGTAGGTTAACGTAATCCGGCCGTCGACGCGCTCAGCGCGGAACTTAACCTTGTCTCCGACCTTTACGGCCTTCAACATGGCCTTGTCCTTGACCCGAAAGAGCATCGTCATCGAGTCCATGTCGAGGGACTTTATTGGGCCATGCCTGAGCGTTATTCTTTCGGTGGGCGCGTCGATCTTTGTTACCTGCCCCTCCGCAAGATCGTGTTGATTCGCAATTGCTGGAGCGAGGGATGGTGCGACCAGCACGAGTGTGGTGGCTGCGGCGATGAGAATCTTTCGCATGCGTGAACTCCTTCTGACTTTACTTGACGACGATCGTTCCGGTCATTCCGGATTCGCGGTGGCCCGGAATCAAGCAGCCATACTCGAACGTGCCGGCCTTGGTGAATCGCCAGATGATTTCGCTTTTCTTCTTCGGCATAACCCGCTTCGCATTCGGATCGTCATGCTCCATATCGGGGTTCTTCTTCATTTCCTCAGCGTGTTTTATGTTCTCTTCCGTCGTTGCAAGCACAAATTCGTGCTCTAGCTCGCCGTTGTTTGTGAGCACGAAACGAATCTGCTCTCCTCGTCGAATTTCAACCCGCGCCGGAGCAAAAAGCATCTTCCCGTCACCCTCGCGCATCGTGATCAAGATCGTTCGGGAAGTTCGCTTGGGATTGCCAGGCTCTCCGGCTGAGAACGTCGTGTGCGCGTGACCAGGATCTGCGACCGCAGACCCCGCAACATAAGCGAATGCTCCGATAGCAACGAGGACAGCGGTGATCGATATCTTCATGTCAGTCTCTCCGTTCAATGATGATTTCGGTTGCCGTTCTTGCGCCGGGGTTTGACCACGTCGACCTTGACGACGGGATTTCGCGTGTTCAGTTCAGATTGACGTTTGGGCGGACCAGCGGCGTCGCTCGCGACTTCGTAGGCCACGGTCCCTTCAGGGTGCTTGTACCAACCCGGATCGCTGTAGTCGTTGACCGGGTGCCCCTCCCGGACCTTTACGACGGTGAACATGCCGCCCATCTCGATCGGACCGAACTGGCCGTGCCCGGTCATCATCGGGATGGTGTTGTCCGGCAGCGGCATCTCCATGTCGCCCATCTCGGCCATCCCGGCCGAACCCATCGGCATGTAGTCGGGAGTTGCGATGCGCCGGATCGCGTCCACCAGGTCCTTCTTCTGGACGCCGATGAAGTTGCGGACGTTGTGCCCCATCGCGTTCATGGTGTGATGCGACTTGTGGCAGTGGAGCGCCCAGTCGCCCGGGACATCGGCGACGAACTCATAGGCTCTCATCGCACCCACAGGAATGTCGATGGACGTTTCGGGCCAGCGGGCGCTTTCCGGAACCCAACCGCCGTCGGTGCAGGTCACTGAGAAGTCGTAGCCGTGCATATGGATCGGATGATTGGTCATGGTCAGGTTTCCAACCCGGACGCGCACGCGGTCGCCCTGACGAACGACGAGATGGTCGATCCCAGGAAAAATCCGAGTGTTGAACGTCCACATATTGAAATCCGTCATTTCGTTGACGTTCGGCACATAGGTTCCGGGGTTGATGTCATACGAGCTGAGCAGGAACACGAAGTCGCGATCCACGCGCATGAACTTCGGATCGCGCGGGTGGACGACGAAGAATCCCATCATCCCCATCGCCATCTGCACCATTTCGTCCGCGTGCGGGTGGTACATGAACGTTCCGCTTTTCTGCAGAACGAACTCATAGACGAAGGTCTTTCCCACCCCGATCGCCGGCTGCGTGAGTCCGGTCACGCCATCCATACCATTCGGCAGCAGCATGCCGTGCCAGTGGATGGTGGTGTGTTCGGGCAGTTTGTTGGTGACGAAGATGCGCACCTTGTCGCCTTCGACCGCCTCGATCGTGGGGCCGGGCGACTGTCCGTTGTACCCCCAAAGGTGAGCGACCATTCCCGGCGCCATCTCACGAACGACGGGTTCGGCGACGAGATGAAATTCTTTCCAGTCCCCATTCATGCGCCAGGGCAATGTCCATCCGTTAAGCGTGACAACTGGCTGATAGTCTGGGCCTCCGCTTGGAAATAGCGGAGGCTGCATGGTGGGCTTATCCATGGTCGGGGCTTCGGGAATGCTGGCTGCTTGCACGCGGCCACTGACGGCCGATGCGCTCGCGAGCACGGCAGCCGATCCAAGCAAAGACCTTCGGGAGATCATGATTCTTGTTCCTTCCTTGGAGTTAGTGGCCGGCGGGTTCACCGGCAGCGGCCGCGGCAGTAGTGGTTCCCCCACCGCCCGCGACACCACCGCCTGTTACGGCTGTGGCGAGATCGACGCTGGCGAGCCAGAATTCCCTCTGCGCCTCGATGGCGGCGACGTTGGAGTTGATCCTCTGACGCGCCTCAGCAAGAAGCGCGAACACGTCGACCATCATTGCGTTGTAACGCAGCAAGGTTTCGTCGGAGATGATTTTCCGAAGCGGGATGATTTCGCGGCGGTAGTGGGCCGCAATATCGTAGGTCGACCGATAAGCCCTGAAGGCATCGCGTGCTTCGGATCGGACATTGACTGCTCTTTCCGTCAACCGATTGACTGCGTGCATATACGAATTTTCGGCTTGCCGAACGCGAACCTCGCCGAAGTCAAAGATTGGGATTTGAAACTCGAGCTCGAAGCCGTCATCCCTGACCCGTTCTCCTGTGCCTCGCTCCTTCTTCGTTTTGGAGATGCCTGCGACTTCCAGGAGATTGATGAACCGCGTTGCCTGGCCGAGCCCATACGACCTAGCCATGACATCGACTTCGATTCGAGCGATCTGCAGGTCTACGCGTCGCCGGATCGCCTCGACTTCTATGTCGGGCAGGGCGAGCGGGCGCCTCGGCAAGGCGGCAAGCGTGCCGGGAAGCTCGAGGTTGGCATCGACGCCCCACAGGCCCAGGAGCCTTGTCAACCGCTCCCGCTCGCTGGTCGCCCGTTGTCGAGCTGTCGCGAGTTGGGCAGTCAACTCCGCATAGAAGACCTGATCGCGCGCCTGATCGAGCTTGTTCATGGCTCCGGTTTCTCCCAACCGGCGGCCAAGCTGGGTTGCGGTCTCAGCTGCCGAGTTCGCTTGCGCGAGAAATCCCGCAAGCTGCCGTTGGGCGACGGCGCGGTAGTAGGTGCGACGCGTGTCGGCTGCAAGGCGAAGCGTATCTTCGGCGGCACGAAGTTGCGCTTGGGTGAACCGCTGGGTGGCGATTTCGGTGCGTGCGGGTAGCGTTGCTAAGGAAAGAATGTTGGCGACGATGCGCTTTTCGATCTCAATTTCTGCGGGACCGGAAAGTCTTCCGACTGACACGGTTGGATTGGGTGGCAGACTCGCCTGCACGCGATTTGCCTCGGCAATTCCGAGTTCATTGTAGGCGGCCTGAAGACCGCGATTGTTGAGGAGAGCGATTTGGACAGCAGTGTCCGCCGTTAGAGGGCGGCGAAGAAGGCCTCGAACAGCATCACTTGCCTGTTCTGCTTCCTGCCGCGTCCGGATCGCAACGACGTCTTTGCGAAGCTCATGGCCTGCGACGTTGGCAACGACGGACATGCCGCCGTCGGGCGAAAATGTGACGCATCCAGAGAGGAGCAACGGCGCGCCTGCCAGGCAAAGCAGACGGACAGGGACACGCAACCGCAGGGGTTGCCGCGCAATCAGCCAGCGCGAGAGAAAATATGATGACATCGGCCCCTCACTGTTTCGGGGCCGGCGCAACGCGCCTGTTCTGTTCTATCCAGGACGACGGTGCAACCGGCCGCAGACTCTGGTAGGGGCCGATTGTCGATGCATAGCCAACCCGCGCGACGGGGGCGCCCGGATCGGACGGGTCCGGGCCTGTCACTGGCAGCGACGGCACCATCGAGCAGGCGGGCAAGATCGTTGCGAGTGCAAGGATCATGGCGGATCTCGCGATGTGATTGGAGAATCGCTGAGTCCGACGGAAGGCGGGTCTATCCGCCCGTAATTTCAGGGACATGAGTACCGTCTCTCTACTGCCATTGATATCGGAGTGAGCGGCTCGTTGCCGCTCACGGCGTCACATCGGCAGAGAGACGATCGGAGGACGGTTGATACGGCCCGGACCGCTTCCGGTTATAGCGTCCTGCAAGGCAGGATACGACGAGGAAGCGTTAATCTGCGGCGCAAACGAGTGCAAACTCGAAGCGGAAAGCGCCGTCACGCAAAACATGCCGCAGCAACTGCCTGGAGCGACGGCACCGCTTTGGTCGGCATCGGTTTGGTCTTGGCTCGAATGGCTATGAGCCGCAACCTTTCCCGAACCATGGTCGTGCTTCTGTGGCTTGACGGTGCTATGGTGATCGTCTGTCAGGCAGTGGGCGGCCGAGCGTTCGGAAAACGCGAGCGCAAGCGACGGCGTGACGGTGCAAATGCCAAACAAAATGGCGAGCACCAACGCTGCCTGTACCCGGATCGCTCTCGTCACTCTAATCAGCATTACGGACTGTCGCCCACGCTATGCCGCCTGCTTACAGCACGACATCAAGAATATCGCAATGCCAAGTTGACGGCAAGTTAGCGAACGATATCGAAGGCGCGAGGTCAAGCGGTAGGTGTGGAAATCGGATTGGTGTTGTCGTGACGCCACGTTGACGGAAATGTGGCGCCGAAACGCGAGACTGTGCCTTTCGACGCCCACGAGGTTCCATCGCCGAATCCGGCAAGCTAATCAATAGCGGCGCGTGCCGTCGTGACTGAAATATGGCGGCGGCGGTGCGCTGTTGGGGTTCGCACCCACGGCCGCCCGGCGGCGAACATTGTTGGACCCTGGCATATTGCCCGGAAATGTCTCGCGCTGGACGTTCATGAATTCCCTGTGCTCGATTTGCTCAGGCGAGAGATTGGGCGTCTGCGACGCGGGTACTGGCCAACCGTTTGGCAGGACGGGATGGCCAGCGAGCGCCGCAGAGGTCGCTAGCAGAGCTCCTGCAAACGCGGTTGCAGCGAGAATTGATTTCATATGTGGAGTCTCCATTCTGCTCAGTTCGAGCTCATGAAGCCGATAGGCTTCTATCCACTATGTCGAGAATGGCCCCGATTGAGTTACATTTTAGGCGCTGCCGCTGAAGAGCTTTTTTTCGCTACCGATGCTATTTGGCTGTAACCTTTAATGCATTCTCACCGAACTAGGGATGAGGAGCGGACCACACTAGGTCGTTCCGTGTTTGGCCGATTCTCCATAGGGACATCGTGGCGAGCTCCAACGAAGACCGCCTCAAGCAAATGCTCTTACGAGGACTCGACGGTGATCGAGCGGCGTATCACGCGTTTCTGTCTGGGCTGACCGACCTACTCCGTGGCTATGTTCGACGCCAGCTTGTGCGACTAGGCCGTGGAGACAGCGAGGCAGAGGACATCGTTCAGGAGGTGTTGGTCGCAATTCACGAGCGTCGGCACACATATGCGCGAGAGGTTCCCGTAACGGCCTGGGCTCACGCAATCGCCCGCTACAAATTGATTGACTTCCTACGAGCGACGACCGCGACGAGACAGTTCGTGTCTTTGGAAGATGCGGCGGACTGCGTTGGCGACGATGCCGCGCGACTCGAAGTCGCTTTCGTCGTGCGTCGGCTGTTGTCAGTTTTGCCAGAGCGATTTCGAAGACCAATCGAGCTCACGAGACTGTATGGTCTGTCGGTCACGGAGACAGCGGCACGAACCGGGATGTCGGAAGCGGCTGTTAAGGTGAACATTCATCGCGGAATCAAGGCGTTGTTCCGTCTCGTAGGAGGCGACCAATGAAAACGGAAGACCTTGTGACCCGCTTGTGTCTGGATGAGTCACAGCCAAAAAGGTGGTCCCCGGCGACGGCTCTATTGATCGCAGTAATGGCAGCTTTCGCGGCTGCGGTCTCGCTGTCATTTGTCTGGTTAACACCTCGGGTTGATTTGCTCGCTGTATTGGATGCCAGAGATCATACTTTCTTGTTGAAATTTGCCTTCACGTTCAGCGTAGTCGTGGCTGCACTGCCGATCGTCAGAAACTTGACCACGCCCGGTCGGGCGGTTGGGACCGCCGCCATCATTGCCTTACTACCGTTTCTTATCGTCACACTGCTGGCTGCGCGCGAGCTAGCAATGCTGCCCTCGGTCGAGTTGCATCGTTTGGCGGTTGACGCCTCTTGGGCGGCTTGCCTCTGGCAAATTCCGGTTCTCGGGCTCCCGGCGTTTGCTATTTTTGCGCTTTGCGCACAGCGAATGGCGCCGACAAATCTTAATCGCACTGGCGCCTACATTGGCTTGCTAGCGGGCGGCATTGGCGCAGCCGGCTATGCCCTACACTGCCATGACGACTCGATGGTCTTTGTTGCTATTGCCTATACCCTGGCAATAACCGAGATGGCTGCGGTAGGTGCGCTGCTTGGACCGCGCATCCTGCGATGGACATAAACTATTGAACCACACGCCTATGCAGTGCGCTCTTTATTTAGAATAAGGTTGTTGCTGGCCTGAATGCCCAACCGTCTGCTGATTTTCATTTCGCGAGCCGACTGTCATTCGCAGAAGAACATCGTCGTGCCGTATGAAATGGTGACACAATGCGGCGGCAACGTGAACGATGACGGTCGCCAGAAGCGTCCACGACAGCAGTCGGTGAAACGGAGCAAAAGCGGAGCTGACGTACATTGCTCCCGTGCCCGTGACAGGTAGCGCAAACAGGAGGCCGTATAGCACTGTATGGCCGAGCTTCGAACCCCAGCGTACGATCGGCGGCGCATGTGCTGACAAGAACGGTACGCCATGGACGTATCGCAACGCGACCTGTGCCAGCGCGAGAGTCAGAATAATCCAGCCGCTCCAAGCATGGATTCTGTGCAGAAAGAGGTCGACAGCGGTTGGCGGCAATAGAGGTGAGTGTGTTCTCTCGATGGCCCAGGCGGTAGGAACTTGAAGCAAGCAGAGCAGAACCACAGCCCAGTGCAGGTACCGCTGAAGAGCCAAATACTCCACGGCTTGCCGCCCACCTATCGTCCATTTCAAGAGCATCACGGCGCTCGCTCGGCATTTCGGGCGGTCAGGCATAGGCGGTCACATCCGGAGTGTTGGTCGCGGCCCAATCTCGATATTCTTGTGGTGTCCGCCCGACGGTCTCGCTGCTTTGCTCGATCTTCATGCACACGTCCTTCCCGTCCTCACTTACGTGTCGCCAGAGGTCAGCGCTCGTCACGCACTACTCGGGAGCGATCTTCCTGATGTCAGCTCCACCGGGTGCTGCTTCTCCGATTGCTTGAACCGCGCTTTTAACGATAGGGCCGGCTTCTCAATGATAATCCACGACAAACCCGCAAACAGAGACGCGAAGACAAGTGAAATCGCAAGATGTGCGGTCACCGGAATGCTGGCTCCCCCGGTGACAAGCACAAGCTACTGAATTGGCCACGCGTAAAGGTAAAGCCCAAACGAAATATCCGATGCGCTTGTAAGTTTAGTAATACGTGGAATCTCGATGCTTCCAATGACAATCGCTACATAGGCAAGACCGACAATGAAGGCGACCTGGGCTACAACCGTTCCGATTGCAGAATACGCAAAAAGAAGAAGCACGGCGGCCGGCGCTCCATGCACCGCGATGTTCAATCTATATCGGTAGGCAATCACACCAAGTGCAAAACAGAACCCGAAGCGCAGAAAGCTGCCCGTAGGAGGCGCCGAAAGCGAACCTGGAAGAGAGTTCAGCAATGTTAGAGCCGTTCCGAGAAGTAGGCAGCCTAGGAGGGCAACACTACGCTTCGTAATTAGACCAACACTCATGCACAGACCAAACACCAAATACGCAAATAGCTCGTATTTGATCGCCCAAAGCGGATCGTTGACGATATTGGGATGTGTGCTTCCAATAAAAATTTCATGAAGAGGAGCGCGGTCGAAAACAAGAAGGCTGGCGAACGGGTATACTAAGGTGTGACCATCGTGGAAATACTCGCCGATCGACAGTTCCGTTCCGAACGGACCAAGTATCCAAGCGACCACAGCGCTACAGACGAATAGCCCCGGAAAGATTCTGAGGACGCGGGCAGTAGCAAAAGTACGCCAATTCGGTTGAATCGCGAAGCTGCGGCTCAGCATGAGGCCGGAGAGAAAGAAGAACACATTTACGGCGTGCTGCCCGAGCGTATAGGGAGTCGAAGACATCGGCTCAGCGGCCGGGTTTCCCTTCACAAGAAGAACGGAGTGGGACACCACCACGCAGACGGCAGCGAGGAGCCGAACGGCATTGAAGCTGTTGTTTCTGTTTTCCAGTACATCGGACAGACGTACCCGGGATTTAGATTTCTTGACGGGATCCTTGGATGCACATTGGCGCCGCTGGCGAGACGCCGCGGCGTCGCCCTGCTGACTGCAGTCAAACAAGCTATCTTGTGCGGGCATGAAGCTCCTCGCATGTCTATCGGACGCGATCATGCGGTCAGAACGCTGGCCGCTACCGTGATCAGAGAGACTGCGGGGAGATCGGAGGTCTATGAAGACGCTGAGGTCCAGCGCTAGCAAAGCCGCGTTGAGGATACGAGGCGGCCTTGGTCGAAAGCTGCGGCTCGATCATGATCTCGAGGAGAGCCGTGGGGAGGACTTGCGCGCACATCGCCTCACAGCAGTTCCACCCGCGGTCGTCGACGTGCCCGTCGCGGTCCAAATCTGAAATGACGAGATCATCCATATGGTGTTGCGCACTGTCTAGGACGACGCGCGTGTCAGCTATGCCGGGCGAACAATGCGTGCCGCCTGCGCCCTTTGCGATGGCAAGGGTTGCACAGGGCGCCAACATGCCAAGCGCGTAGAGCACGACGAAAAATATCGTCGCCCATGATCTATGAGGTTGGTCTGCGGCGATAAGCATTAGATTTCACAAATCAGGGTGCCGTCTGCTGATATGGATGACGGCGCTGGTCAGAGAAGTCCAGGAACGGAAGATCGCAGAGCGCAGTTAATAGGTCGTTATAGATTCCCCAGAAGACCTGAGATGCGCGCCTCCTGACGACTAACGAGCCCGCTCTATCCGGAGCGTGGAGTCCGCGCGGGCGAAGCGCTGGGGCCATTTCGACCGCTTTGTCACTCAGCACTAAACGCAATCGAGAGCCGCCACGTGCCGTCGCTGTTGTAAGCGCGTTTCGTGTCTGGCCCGTACTTTGCTGCCGGACTTGCGGCAATGGTCCTAGGCCGTTTCTGTCTCAACTAGGGCGACAAGAAATAAAAGATCATTTGGCGGGTCTAGTTCGATGAGATCGCTATAAACGTTTCATCCCGACGCAGAAACTTTATTCGATCGATCCCCGCTCGGTTGCGCAACGCGTCCTCACCTCTCTGCGAAGTAATAAATGGGTAGCGCATGGCGCAGAGTCGTCGCACTCGTGATGAGAGGGAGAGCACTTATGATGACGAAAGGGTGGAGCGTAGCGACCATAACAGTGGCGATGCTGGTCACGTCCGTCGGATCAACGATCGCGCATCCACAAGCAGCCAGCGAAATCAGAAGCACGAAGGCATCTGCGCAACCCTCAGGCTCGGCGTATCGCGTTACGCTATGCTTGAGCAGTGGGCTGGCCTTCAAATACGCAGATATATGGAACGATCCAGACCCCCGAATTCGTGCGAGCCTTGTGGGCGAGTATCCGGCTTTCGAGGGAAGGGTTCGGTCTGGCGCGAGATACTGTGACTGAGTGGAAGAACTTAGTCACTCAGCCGCTCTTGAGTTGGTGATATGTTGATTGGCCAGCGCAAGGGTCAGCAGCAGGAGGCGCAGGTGCGCCTTCTGCATCATCGTATGTACCGGCGGTGCTCATTGTTCGCTGCAGCCAATCATCGTGACGAGTTCTTAAGTGGTTTATCAAGTCCATCGCAAGATGCGAGGACCAAGTATCAGCCCTAGAACGGCTGAAGCCCAAATTGCGCCGGTATAGGCGATGGCGCTGAAGCCAATGCTGTGCCCATCTGCGCAAAGCACATAGCCCATTGCACCGATCCCGCCAGAAAAGAGTCCGATGTAAAGTCCAGCCCGGCGCAGGTCAGTAGGGGCCAATCTGCGCAACGCAAGTGTGATGATCGCGAAAGCTGGAGCTGTAAGTGCGGTAATTTGCGATAGGCAGCTTAACCAAGGCTCATGTGCTGCTTGACCCGGCCATTTCTCGAATGAGGCGTCGACCAACTCGAGAAGCCCGAGTACCCCCATTAGGACAAATGGAAGTAGCGCAACCACTGAGGGCAGTCGCATGCGCCGCCCAGGCACCGCGAGATCCCTCAAGCAGATTAAAGCAGCTCCCATAACGCTGATGATAAAGGCAAACCTAATGAAGAATGTGGGATCGCCCTCCATGACGATTTGGACAAGATCTGACCGAGCGCCCAACCAAGCAAGCGCGATGACTACGACGATAGCGGAGGACAGCAATACACCGAGACAAATAACAGTGAAGGGGCTGCTAAGGCGGTGAGGTCGCGGATTCGCACAGAGCACATCGATTAAATCACTAGTTCTCATCGCGTCGTCTCCGCTCTGCTCCAAACAGCCGAGCCAATGCCTTGAGTGCCCGGTGAACGTTAACGCGAACCGTGATCTCCGACGAGTCAGTGCGCTGCGCAACGTCCTTGGCGCTAAAGCCATCGATTTTCACTGATTGCAGTGGTGTGCGAAGGGATGAGGGTAGCGCTGCGATGCCCTTTCGAATGTCAAGAGCCGCCTCGATCTGATCGCTGTCATTGATCTCTCCATCCGCCTCATCCAAGGGCTCAGTCTGAATCCGCCGATTGGAGGTACGCAAATAATCGATCAACTTATAGCGCGTTATCGCATAGGCCCAAGCAGTGACAGGCAAATTCGGTTCATATGTATGACGCTTGTTATGTATTGCGATCAACGCCTCCTGAACAATGTCTTCGAAATCTCCATCTGGGCGTCGAAGACGAATGAGCTGGCGTTTAACGTACAATCTCAATAGAGCGCTGAGCTTCATCATAAACCTGCGATATGCGGCTTGGCTCCCCTTGAGACCGTCGATCAGCAACAGTCTAAGCTCATCCTCGTCAGGGTGCATGCGACGTCATTCGATGCCTAGTTGGCGCCATAGGCGACGCGCGGCAGAGCTCCCCGACAATTCACAGGATGTCGATGCTCATACCCTAGTTCGGAACAGGCACCGCAGATGTTGCAGCATGCGTGGAAAAAATATTTCGTTGCGCAATGCAACAAGCGCCACTTGTCGACAAAAGGAGTGCAGGCTGTGTCTCAAGCGGGAGTGATCGCCACATTCTGCAACGGCGTCAAAACCTCAGGAAAATCACGAGAGCGTGTGTCTTGGAAAGGCGCTGGATATTTAGGGCCGGTTGATAGACAGTTTGGTGGCGAAAATTGCGGGGCAGTTTCGATGCAGGTCTCATTCCCACAGCCAAGATACGCTTGGCGCGTTCTGGATGCTCACCAGCTTCATTGTGCGCGAACGTCCCTTGCATTGATATTGACACTGTTTTGCATGTCTGCTGTCAACGGACGTGAAAACTCTGGTGGCAAGGTCAGCATTCTAGAGACAGGAATTTATCTTGCCGAGACGGTGGACAACCGCTCAATGCAGAGTACCACAGGGATCATCAACCGCGTCAAAGATGTCACGCTGCTTTATACGACGACCAACGTCCCGGGGCGAAAGGGAGTTCGATTTGGAATGCGGTACATTATCGGCGGACCACCCAGTGCAAGCATCGATATGACATTTGTCGTGCGCTTTCCATCAAGCGGCCTATACGATCCGGCAACGGGACGGCGCCACGTTCGTAGTGTCCATTCGGGGTCAAGGCCTGTCGGCGTCCCACTGTATCGCGAATACCAACTGGAGCATGACTGGGAGGTTGTGCCGGGTGTCTGGAGCTTCGAATTTTGGCATCACAATAGAAAGTTGGGTCAGCAGGATTTTTGTGTCGTTCTGGTGCCGCATTCAAGTGATCGCAGCGTCGATTTTGATGCGGACGACGAATGCACGGAAGAGTTCGTGAGCTAGCATCCCCAACCCAAACGGATCATGTCGCCAGACTAATTGGATGGTAGCTTCTTGCTGTAACTCAGCCGTTGCAAAAAAGTGCTAGCTCCCTAATGGCCTCGTTGCCTCCACGTCTCACCAGCTTCATTCTAGCGGAGGGGACGGTGGGGAACGATCAAAGTCCTCCGCGATTTCCTGCCGCAGCTTCGGTCCATTAGCGAGCCGGCGCCCCAGCGCGTCGAGGAAAGTCGCGTACCTCTCGCGGGATTTCGACCGGGTGGCCGCTTGGGCGGCGTCCGGCACTTGCGGTGTGGAGGCCAGCCAAAAGAGAACGAATACGGCCGTCGTTTCGACCGCAATTCCGAGATCGCGTTCAAGCCGTTGCATGTGGCGATCGAGGCGATCGAGGCGCCTTACGATGGTTGCTTCACGCCTCTCGTCTGAATCGGGAGAGAGGAACGAAGCGATGGCGGCTTCCGCAATCAGGGAGCGGGATTGACGGCGTCGTTCGGCATCGTCGGCGAGAGAGCGCATCACGTCGGGATCGAGATAGACTGAGAGACGAATTTTCTTTTCCATGTCAGAGCTTGATGCCGTCGTTGGGATCCATCGCCGCCTGCCTGGCGACCTGTCGCATGGCCCGGCCAAGCGTGCGCACGCGGACGGCATCGTCGTCGCTCTCATTGCGATCGGGTTCGAACTCGTCCGGGAACGGTTTGGCATGCTCCGGTGCGACGTCCTTGTGGCGTTCGAGGCCAGGCTCGCGCCGAATGCCGCCGTTTGCCGGATCGGCATCGCGTCGGATGTTCGGTGAAGCACCTGCGCCCTTGGCTGTGGCGTCGGCTCCGTTGCTTTCTTCCACGGGAGGCACCAGCGGCCGGATCGGCGCGAGCGCGGACCAGTTGTCAGGCCTCGGTTGCGGCTTGAGGTCGCTCGGCTTCGGCGGAGGCAGGATGCGCCCGGCGAGACGGAGGTCCTCGAAGTAGCGCGCCTTCCTGGCGCGGATCGGCGGAACGCCGGCGACCATGACAATCTCGTCGTCGGGCGGGAGCTGCATCACCTCACCAGGGGTCATGAGCGGGCGCGCGGTCTCCTGACGGGAAACCATCAAATGTCCAAGCCACGGGCTGAGTCTATGACCGGCATAGTTCTTCATCGCGCGCATCTCGGTAGCGGTGCCGAGCGCATCGGAAACGCGCTTGGCGGTGCGCTCGTCATTCGTCGCGAAGCTCACGCGAACATGACAGTTGTCCAGGATCGAGTTGTTAGCGCCGTAGGCCTTCTCGATCTGGTTCAGCGACTGCGCGATCAGGAAGGATTTCAACTTGTACCCGGCCATGAAGGCGAGCGCGGACTCGAAGAAGTCGAGCCGGCCGAGCGCTGGGAATTCGTCGAGCATCAGCAAGACGCGATGCCTCCGGTCGGTCGCCTTCAGGTCTTCGGTCAGCCGGCGCCCGATCTGGTTGAGCACGAGGCGGATAAGCGGCTTCGTCCTGCTGATGTCGGAGGGCGGAACGACGAGATAGAGTGACGCCGGCCCATCTCCTTCGACGAGGTCCGCGATCCGCCAATCGCAGCGTCGCGTGACCTGCGCCACGACCGGGTCGCGGTACAGGCCCAGGAACGACATGGCGGTGGAGAGAACGCCGGAGCGTTCGTTGTCGGACTTGTTCAGCAACTCTCGCGCAGCCGATGCGACGACGGGATGCGGACCCTGCTTGCCGAGATGCGGCGTCGTCATCATCGCAACGAGCGTGGTCTCAATCGGACGTCTCGGATCGGAGAGGAACGAGGCGACGCCGGCAAGCGTCTTGTTCTCCTCTGCATAGAGGACATGGAGGATCGCGCCGACCAGCAGCGAGTGGCTTGTCTTCTCCCAGTGATTCCGGCGCTCCAATGAACCTTCCGGGTCGACCAGGACGTCGGCGACGTTTTGTACGTCCCGCACTTCCCACTCGCCGCGCCGGACCTCGAGTAGCGGGTTATAGGCGGCGCTCTCCGTGTTGGTGGGATCGAACAGGAGCACGCGGCCGAAGCGTGCGCGTAGACCCGCGGTGAGTTGCCAATTCTCACCTTTTATATCATGGACGATGGCCGAGCCAGGCCAGGTCAGAAGCGACGGCACGACGAGTCCGACGCCCTTGCCGCTGCGAGTTGGTGCGAAGCACAGCACGTGCTCCGGCCCATCGTGACGCAGATACTCGCCATCGAACCGGCCGAGGACGACGCCGTCCGGTCCGAGCAGCCCCGCGGCCCTCACCTCACCCACGTTAGCCCATCGCGCCGAACCGTAGGTCTCGGCGTTCTTGGCCTCACGGGCGCGCCAGACCGACATGCCGATAGCGACGGCGATGGCGGTGAAGCCGCCGGACGCGGCGATGGCGGCGCCCTCGAGGAAGATGTGCGGTGCATAGGCGTCGAAAAAGTACCACCACCAGAAGAAGGCCGGCGGCGGGTAGACTGGCAGAGTCCCGAGATCGAACCATGACGTACCAAGCTGCGATTGGAACCCGAGGCGCCATGCGGTCCACTGCGTCGCGCCCCAGGTTGTGGAGAGCACGATCGCGAAGACGGTGAGTATCTGGCCCCAGAGAATCTTTGTTGCGGACAACGCGCGTCCCCTTTGTATGGCATTCGAGACACCGAGCAAAGGCAATCGTCGCTTGGATTCAAGCTCTGTTTATGAGGGATCGCAGGACGGCGCACGCAAACGAAAAAATACTTGCTGCCTGCGAGATGCTTGAACGTGGCTGTCAGCGTTGGGCGGCATCCAGCCCTATCTGCCAGAAGTCGGCCTCCAACCGCGACGCCTTGCCGAACAGCGCGGCTAGTTCGGTGAAGCGCCGTTCGGTCATCGCGCGGGCCGCCAGGTCGCCGAGGTGACGGCGCGCCGCGGCGGCAACACCCTGATAGGCCTCGCCGGCATATTCGGCGATCCATTCGCGATAGGGATGTTCGCCGAGCGCATCGATGCCATTGGACGCAAGGTTGCGGCCGATCTCGGCATAGCCGATGACGCAAGGCGCGAGCGCCACATGCAAGTCGAGCAGATCGCCGGCCGAGCCGCAGTCGAGCACGAAACGGGTATAGGCCACGGTCGCCTGATGCTCGGGCGCGGCTTCGATATCGTCTGGCGAGAGGCCCCAGCGGCCGCACAGCCGGACATGCAGGTCCATCTCATCGAGAATAGCCGCGAGGCCTGCCTGCGCCACCTTCATATCGGTGAGTGTGCGGCTCTTGTAGGTCGCAAGCGCATAGGCGCGCGCGAACTGGATCAGGAACAGATAGTCCTGCACGAGGTAGGTGCGGAACGCTTCCTGCGGCAGCGTGCCCGCACCCATCCGGCGCACGAAGTCGTGGTCGACGTAGCTCTGCCAGTCGGCAGCGGCCGCTTCCTTCAGCCGGTCGAAGACGTCCATCGGTCAACCCTCGCCCTCGTAGGCCGCGTCGAAGAAGGCGCGCTCCAGCGCGACGGCCCGCAGGAAGAAGTCCCGGCTGACCGCTTCCTCCGCCGGCCCGACGCGATCGAGCTCCGCGCGCAAAAAGGCAACAAAATCGCGGAAATCGGGATTGTCGTGCAGCGTGATCCATTCCGCATGCACGAAGTTCGACGGCAACGGTTTCGGCGCCTTCATCGCCCATTCGAGATAGAGCCATTCGGCCACGTTGAGCACTGCGAGCGCGGCGGCATAGGAGCGCGTCGCCGCTGCCCCGCGCATGATCGCCTTGAACCCCGTCGTTGCCTCCGTGTCCGGCGTCTCGACGCGCTCCTTCTCGGTGACGCCGAGCGCCTCGAAGGCGCGCAGGAAATAGGTGTTCTCCTCGCCCGAGACCATGCCGACGAAGCAGCCGAAGCGCAGCCGCGCTTCGAAGCTGTCGGCTGTGGCGATGGCGGCGCCGAGCAAGGTCAGGAAGCTGTCGAGGAACCGATGGTCCTGGATCAGATAGCTGGCCATGACCCGGTCGGAGATCGCCCCGGCGAACAGCTCCGTGACGAAACGGTGTTGCACGGCTTGCGACCAGGTCGGTTCGCTGGCGCGACGAAGAGTCTCGGTAAAGCGTTCGGTCATTGTGCGGCCTCGCAGTGAGGCCGGCGGAAGACAGGTTGGAAAGATCCCAATCCCTTCGCCGGCATGATCCGGATCAGGTTCGAAGGGTCACCGCGCGCGTGCGGTGTCTCAGCCCTCGGCGGGGCTCCCCTTGGTGACTGACGTTGTACGGGAGCCGGCGGCGGATGTCACGGCATCACAGCCCGAGGCCGCGCTGTCTGCCGAAACTCCAGTCTATGCCGCCGTCGGCGCGAGCGATGCCGGAGACGTGCTTGCCAAGATTGCGTTCCAGCGACGGCGACCAGGGCACGAGCTGGAAGCCGAGGCCGTCGTCGATCATGGCGAAACGGCCGGACGCCAGCATGATGCGCTGGCGGTAGAGGCCGGTGACATATTCGCCGGTCGCTGACTTCCGAAACGGCATTCCCATTTCGGCCGTAAGCTTCTCGCCGATGGAATCGAGTTCGCGCCGTCGCAACGTCTCGAGGAGGTTGCGCGCATAGATGACCTGCTGCCCCTGCCGTCTCGCAAATCCCTGTTCGATCAGGTGCTCGGTGCGGCTCTCCATCGCCGCGCGCACCTCGGCGCCGAACCCGCCGCTGCTGAGCGGCGCGGGTTCGCGCGCGACGAACTGACGGTCGATCCAGGTCGCGCCGGATGCCTTGACCTGTGCGTCGAGATCGAGGTCGGAGCGGACCGCAAGCGCAGCACGGTTGCGGCCATGCGCATCCTCGAACCGGCGCAGCTCGACGATCGAGCCGAGAGGTCCGTCTCCGGCGGCATCGAGATCGGGCAGCTTGATGTGGTGAGTGCGCCCGTCGGTGCCATCGACCACGGCATAGGCCGTTCCCTTCAACTCGTCATCAAGGTCGCGGTCGATCAGGCGGCCGACGATCGGATCGGTGAGGCTCTCGCCGGCGAGAACGTAGCTCGATGCACTGCGCTCGACGCCTTGTCCGGTCAGAGCCCGGTGCATACGCTTGATGATGTCGCCGCGTTCGCCAAGCTCCCGTAGCGTCGGCTCCATTCCCTCCGAGAAGGACCAGATACCGGGCTCGGTCTCGGATGCCAGCCCATAGCGTTCGAGGGTCTTCAGCCGGCCGACGAACAGCGTCTTGTCGAGATCGGCGCGGAGCTGGCCAGCGTCGGGCCGCAAGTCGAGGAGCCGCGTCGGGACTTCCTCGACCAGGATGCGGTCGAGCCGCGTGAAGCGCTCGGCCGTCATCTCGGCCTCCAGCTTCTGCCGCAGCTCCAGGTCGGTTTCCAGACCAAGCTCCAAGGTCACGCGCTCCTGGGCGCGGATACGCATCCCGTCGGTAATGTAGTCCTGGGCGATGATGAGGTCTTTGCCGGATTCCTCCTTGCCGCGGATCAGCACATGGCTGTGCGGGTGGCCGGTGTTGAAGTGGTCGATCGCCACCCAGTCGAGCTTTGTCCCGAGATCCTCCTGCATCTGTTGCATAACGTCACGGGTGAAGCTGCGCAGATCCTCGATGCGGTCGGCGTCTTCTGGCGCGACGATGAATCTGAATTGATGCCGATCCTCGCGGCCGCGGTCGAGGAAGTCCTTGCCGTCGGCCTGGTCGGTGTCCGGTCCGTAGAGGGTGCCACGACCGCCGTCGCGGGTGGTGCCCTCGCGCTGCAGATAGCGCAGGTGCGCGTCCGCCTTGCGGCTGCCGAGCTTCAGCTTGACGATATGGGCCTTCACGACGACGCGGCGGAGCCGCTCGGCCGGACCGCGCCGCTCGACGGAGCGCCGGAGACGGTCGGCCGCCGCTTGTCCGCGGCCGATCCGCGAGCACTTTCCCTTCCGAGGTCGCCTCGCGCCTGGACCGCGGCGCTTGCGGCCGCCGCTTCGGCCTGCCCCCGCGCGGCTGGAAAATTCCGCAGGCGTCAACGCAGCGCCCTTCGCCTTCGCGGCCGCCTTCAGCGCCTGGTAGATGAAGGACGGCTGGCGTTTGCCGATGCGTGTGCCGCGCTCGCGGATGCGGCCGGGACGGATGCGGAAGTCGGAAGACTCGTCGCTCATGCGCATGAAGATGCGCGCATCTCGCTCGACTGCAATATCAAACGGGCCGTTGTCGTAGCAGCGCGAAAAAATACTGGCGATCGGTGGCGCCATGCCCGCAGAACGACACGCGTGCGACACGGCGATACGGTCGATGATTCTAGGCCGGATACGGCGGAGGCTGCGTTTCGCGTTGAAAATATTGGTGCAATTGAGAAATGCACATCGCAACGCGCGTGACGCTCCCCGTTACTGTCGGCTAACCCACGACCGCACAACCGCTTTCTTGCAAACGGGCACCGAAGGGCACCGTTTGCTTTAATCTTGCCCTCCAACGGTCGTGTTGCCGCTCCCCTTCCGGCTCGCACTCATCTGTGCGCCGTTCTTCGCAATCTGACGAATGCCTACGACGGGCTTCATTGTGGGCGCTCGGTGCCGACACGACGCACGAACAGCTCGCGATCTTGCGGATTGCTTTTGACCAGAGACGATGCCGGTGAAGCAGACGATGGTGGCTCGGTTACTTGCGGCGTGGGAGCCTTGGCGCGTTCCGACTGCTCCGACGACGCCTTGGATTTCGTCGGAAAGAGTGCGCTCGACCAGCCACGCGTCTGGTCGGCGAACGTCGCCGTGATGTCAACGACGGGCGTCGTGGTGTTGGACGGAAAGTCATCGGCGATGTCGAATATCGCCGTGCTGGTGCCGGGCGGCATGTCGAAGTTCGGCGCATCGCCCTTCGTGACGGTTGCCGCAACATCGGTCGCAAACTTGACGTCTGGCTGGTCCCAGGAGCCGCGATAGACAGCAACGGCGCAGAATGTCGGATCGGTCTTGAGGCGCGGATGAGCCTTGCAGCGGCTGGTGTGCTTGCTGATCTGATCGGCCGCCATCGCGACGTTCCGGCACGGCAGAAGAACGGATGCCGCGACGCGCGCGGGTGGCACGAGAACCCCGGCAAGTCCGACGCGCATCGTGCCACGGATCAAGCCTGACCGCGTCTCCTTGATCGCGTCGTTCATGTTCGGATAGACGCGCGGGCTCGGTTCGCCTTGCACTGAGATTGCCCACGGTTCGCCGCCGGATTGATGCCAGACCAGCGCATGCATCAGCTTGGGATCGACGGTGAGCGCGCACGCGGTCACCAGCGTAAGGAGGTCCATAACGTATGCTCCATCGGAACGGTTCCTCCGCCCGCTAAGCGACGGGCCGATGCCATCGTGCTCGCGGCCGTCAAGGGCAAGGCGCGAGCGCCGGCCTATGGCCGCCCTTGACCGCCGCTGCGCGCGACGGCCGCGTGGACCGCGAGCGGGACGGAGGAATGAGTCGAGTCTTTCGCGAACAGAGGAATGACGAGGGCTTCGCGCGTTAGGCGCGGACGGCCGACATTGGAGTTGCGTAGCGACAACACGGTCAGCTCCGCACCTCGCGTTTTGTAGGGCGCGTCCAAAGCAGATGGAAGGCCGAGCGATCATTGCCCGACTGGAACAAGTTGGCGCGGATCGGCTGCGGGAAACCGGGATCGTCGATCTGGAGAGCGACGTATTCGCCAGCCTTCTCGCCGGTCCGGGTCCAGCCCGCGCCAACTTCCGGTCCCTCCTCGTCGCCAGCATGGATGCGGTAGTTCGGAGCGTTCTCAGTGTCCGAATGATCGGCTGGAACGATGGTGAGTTCGATGTCGAGCGAGAGCGTGCGCAAGCGCCCTGAGAAGCCATTCCGGTTGCGGATGAAGTTGCCGATCTGTGCCATGTGGTCGTCCTTTCTGCTGGTGGTGGTGAGTGTTTCGGGAGGGCGTTAGCGTGTGGTGGCCCGCCATTGGAAGCGGCCGTCACCGGCCTCGTCAGTCCAGACGGGTAGAGCGCGGCCGATGACGAAACCGCGCGAAAGCGGACCGAAGTAGCGGCCGTCCACGCTATCCGGGACGTCGAAATTCATGAGGAAGACTTCGTCGTCGCCGATGCGGCGGCAGCCTTGCCAGACCGGCATCTTGCGGCCGGCATTGTCGTGCTCGCGGGCATGTCCGATGGTCGAGCCATAGGCGATGATGTCGAGGCCGTGGCGGCAGACGGTTTGTCCGGGCAACGCCAGGACGCGCTTCATCATCGGCGTGCCCATTGCCAGATAGTCGCGATCGGCCATGAACTCGGCGATCAACGGCGGCACCGCGACGGCGACCAGGTCGGTGACATCGAGCTCATTGGCGGGCCGCACAGCATAGAGTCCGATCGGCGCGCTGGCGCTGGCGTTCCAGATGAGTGTCTTCGGCGGGTCGACGAAGGCAGATGTGCCGAGCGTGATACTGGACAGCGCCGTCGCTAGCATGGTGGCGATGCGGGTCATGCGCTGACCTCCCGCCGCTTGAGCCAGGCTTGATGACGTGTGCGCGTGTAGTTTCGCGGCGTCTCGTTGACGGAGAGGCGGTTGTGGACGTGCTGCCAGTAATCCGGCGCGACATCGGCCAGGTCGAGGCCTAGCGCTTCGACCGCGTCGATGACCTGCAACACGCGCTCGACCTTGGGCCAGCCGTCCATGCGCAGAAGGATGTCGCCCCCGGGACGGACGAACGGCAAGGTCTGATACCGCTCGCCGGGCGCCACGGCGCGCACGACGTCGGCGCGCGACAGGACGGTGCCGTACTCGTTGGCCGCCCAGCGCACGAAGCAGAAGATGCTGCCGGGAATGAAGCTGACGACACGGCGATGGCGGTCGAGGATCTGCTGTCCCGCAGGTCGGCCGAAGCGGATGCGGTTCTCGATGCGCTGCTTGTGCCACGTCAGTTCGACGAAGGTGAGCGGCGCATCTGCATCATGCGCACGCGAGACGTCGGTAATGGTGACTCCCTTCATCGCCGGCCTCTCTTGGTCCGGGGGAAGGCCTTGAGCAGTAGGAGACGCAGCATGTAGGCGACGGTGACGCCGCGCTCGAAGGCCGTGATCTTGATGCGGGCGCGCAGGTCAGGCGTGACGTCGATGGTCAGTCGCGCCGAGAATGCGTTGCGCTTGCGCCGAGCCTGGCGCGGAAGCTTTCGCCGCTTGGTCCGACGCTTGACGTCGATTGGCCAGAACTTGAGTTTGGCGTCGCGCGGTCGCCGGGTCATGGCATCACCGCCATGGTGACGTCGCGCAGTGGTGCGAGATCGTTGCGAGCGGCTGTACCCGACAATCCGCAACGGATGCTCGGCGTTAGCAAGAATCCGGAGGATTCTTGGTTAGAGAAGTTAGGCGCGCGATTTTGTAAACGCGCTTCGAGGGTTAAGGGCGATTTGGGTTCCTGATAGGACGGGTTTGCGGTTCCCGATAGGACGGGTGTTCGGGTTCCTGATAGGACGGGTCGATTCACAGCTTGTCCCCATCATGTTGTGGTCGCGGGCCGCGCAGGCGGCGCGCCGACGGAAATGGAATCGCGACGGGTTGGAAGCTCAGGCACGGCACGTTCTCGGCGCCGGCAATGCAGGCGAGCCGGTAACCCGGCAGCGGCTGCCGGCGCACGATGTCGCGCAACTCGAATGCAAACCGCTTGTAGGGCGAGAGACAGCCGGATTTCAGATGAAGGTGCCGGAAGTCGAAGATCCAGCCATGCTGCTGGCGTCCGCCATGCTTGCGCACGAGACGGTAGAGCCAGCGTTCCAGGCCGCCGGTCAGCGCGAAATACTCGCGGTCGATGGTGAGGACGAGCGCATCCATCATGACGCCGGCGTAGAACCAGTCCGGTAGGATCAGTTCAATGCCGCGCGGACGTCCGGCGCTGTCGGCGCGCTCCTTCCATTCATTGATCCAGCTAAAGCGATGCCGTCGGCGTTCCGTCGGTTGACGGATCGAGGTCGCGACGGTCGTCGATTGGAGTCGATCGAGACCAGCCTTCAGGCGCTCGTAGTTCTGCGCGGAGTCACCGCGACCGATGAAGCTCAAAATCTCATACGGCGTGGCGGCCATCAGGCGTGAGGTGCGCAGTCCGCGGTCCCGCGCATCGACAATCTGCGACGCCGCCCAGATCAGCACATCGGCGTCCCAGATGGTCGCCATGCCGTGTTCGTGCGTTGCCTCGACGACGATCGTCACGTCGCCCAGCTGGAAGTCGATCGGCCGCACGCGCGGCGACTTGGCGAGCGAGAAGAACGGCCACGACATCAAGTCCTGCGCGTCGCGTGGCGGCATGTCGCCGGGCCTGGCGCGGAACAGTTCGAGTTGATGATCGTCGACGGAGCGGCGCATCCGAGCCTCCGTCAGCGGCCGCGCGGTGGCGTGGAGCGCACCGGCAGGGAAGACGCCCGCGGACCGGGATCGGAGGTGGAGTTGCGCGCGCGCTCGGCGGCCCACGCCTCAAGGTCGTCGATGGCGTAAACGACGCGGCCGCCCAGCTTGCGGAAGATTGGGCCAGTACCGGTGCAGCGATGTTTCTCGAGCGTGCGGCCGGAGAGACCAAGGAACGCGGCCGCGTCGTGCGTGCGCAAGAAGCGTGGCGTAACGCGAGGTGAAGAAGTGTCCAAGATGAGCCTCCGTGCAGTTCGCGGGCGTTGCCGCACAAGGCAGCGGAACGGAGGCAAGCGTGACGGAAGATCGGCGCCGTGGGAGAGACCCGCTGTAGAACACGTCCTGCGATGTCCCCGGGGACGCTTAGCGGGCGACGGCTTGGTGCATGGCCCAGCGCTTAACGGCGGTGAAAACGTTTCGCGCGGTCGGCGTCGCCACGCAGGAGCGCGAGGTAACCGCCATTCATCATCAGCTTGGCCCGCGCAATGATACGTTTGATGCGCTTGCGCAGCGCCGTGTTCGTCCACTCGACCGCGGGAATGTGTTGTGCCTCCGGATCGAGCAGGATCACCGCGATTTCGCGACGGGAGGCACCTTCGTGTTCTCCATCGAGCGCGCGGAGTTGCAGTATGAGACGTTCGCGCTGATGCAGTGAGAGTTGTTGACTGCGCATCAAGGGGCCAGCGCGTCGTCCGGCGAGGCGGCGTTCCAGCCGTTCGACGGCGTGCTTGCGCGCAGTCACGTCGTCATCGCGCGGGATGACAAAGCTGTTGCCTCCCGCGACGTCTCCGACAAACCAGAGTTGATGGTTGCCGTCCGGATCGCCGAGCAGGACATGACGGCCGTCATCCGCGCTCACGCTCGCCAGGATGGGCGAGAGATCGTCGAGACGGATGGCTTGCGCCGCAGTGAAGGTGTCAGGTGCGGGGGCAACGATAACGGCAGATGGTATATGCTCCGGTCGCCAGACGGCAGGCGATTCCCACGCAGCGGTGTCGGGCTCATGCGGGAAAGCTCAAGCCCCAGCGACGGGCCAGCCTTTCCATTCCGGCATCGTGCGCAAGCGAGCCCGACGCGATCTGATCCTGTGTATTGCGATAGTCCTTGATGTAGTCGGGGTTCCGCCGAAGGAATTCGGCGGCAAACTGCGGGCGATCGAGACTCATGAGTTTCTTGGCGGTGCTCGCAAACCGCCAGCCGGACTCAGGTGGCATATCTACCCTCCCCTCGACCGATCCTTGGTACGGATCGCAATCGTTGAGTATCGGCAGGGCTGCAACGAGAGCTAGATATGAAGATCGAATGACGCGATAGCGTCAGGTTCGCACGGACGCGCGCGAATGCTATTGCAAGCGCGGTTCCAGGAGATGCCGATAGCCTTTTTCTCTCATCCAGTGGGCGCGCGCGAGATGGCTGTCGTGTACGAGCTTGGAGCGCTCGGGTTCTTTCTCGGGATCGAGGCCGAAGATGATCGAAACAGCCTCGCGCCAGTCAGCACCTTCGGCCTCGGCGTCGAGTAGCCGGACGTAGCTCGCCAGATGCTTCTCGTCGTAGGAGCTGACACGATCGAGTTGCGGAGGGCGGTCTTTAAAGGGCGGAATGGTCACAGGCTTGCTCACGCGCTCGTTGCTAGTTTACCAAAAATTAAGCAGCCAGAATTGATTTCGTATGACGGCGCCATGGCATCACGTAGGCGACATTGCGCTATCGCCGAATGATGTCGAGCTATGCTCCCGCTGCGCACCGCGCATTTCATAATGCGGGCATCGGATCACGCCCGACTTCAAGCACCGCGTCGGAAAAATTCCACTGGATCCGTTTCGAGTACGTCGGCGAGCTTCTCCAGCATGTCGATGGTCGCGGCGTGCTGTTCTCGTTCGAGCATTCCGACATAATTCCGATTGATGTCCGCACGGTCCGCAAGCTCCTCCTGCGACAGGCCCTTGGCCTGCCGCAGCCGACGCAGATTCCTGGCGACGATCTCGCGCAATCGCATGCGAGAGAGGTCGCCGGATCACTAATATACTGCCACCTAGTATATTAGTGAATCGCGCATCTGGCGAGTTTAATGCACCTAGAATCCCGCTCGGGGAGTTGGAGGTAGCAACAGCCCCGGCCGCGCGGCGGTGCCGACGTCCGGTGGCCGTGGTTGGAGCGAGAGCCTGGATGGCCTGTTCGAAGAACCCCGCCCGGTGGACCGGGCGGGGCGTAGGAAGCCGGCTCAGTCGGCGTTGGCCTTGCGGCCGCGCGACCAGATGAGCGTGTAGCTCTCGCCGTCTTCGTCGTCGAAGAGGTTCGCGTAGATCGGAGCGTTGAAGCTCGGGTCGTCCAGCTTGACCGACAGGTAGTTGCGGCCTTCGTTGGAGCGCTTGGCCCACGCGGCGCCGATCTCGGCCCGGCCGACATAGACGCGGTGGCTCGGGGCGTTCTCGTTGCTGCCGTTGGTCTCGGGGACCATCCGGACGTTCTTGGCCTGGAAGCTGAGGGTCACGATTTCGCCGACGTAGCCCTGCTCGGTCTTCGTGAAGGTGCCGATGTTCGCCATGATAGTTCTCCTTGCTCTCTGTTTCCGAGCCGCGACCATCGCGGTCTCGATGGCGACCTGCAGGCCGGAGACGATCGACGCCGCATCCTTAAGGACCGAAGCGCAGCGGAGGATGCCAGGCGGGCAACTTTCTTGTCTCGCGAGGAATGGGCGAAGCCCAGGGGAAGAAAGTTGAACGCCGGCATTGCGGCTAGTCGAACGAGGCGCAGCCGTTCTTCGGCCAGGTCAGGCCATCGTAGAGACCCGAATGGACGCGCGTCTCGGAACAGGGAAAGTCCAAGGAGAACCGGCCAACATCGCCATCACGAGACCAAGCAATCGGCGGTCATGAAATCGTCTGCCATACTCCAGGCGACGTCCCGCCCCCCCAAGAAACAGGCACAAAATGAATGCTGCGCCATCGCTACTCCGTCGGCCGGAGTGCTGAAACGCGACGCAGCCACGGGCGATCCGCCGCCGCGCATCTCCTGCACGGTCGCGTCTGACGAACTTGAGCTTCGGCCATGCTCCGATCAGAACCCGCAGCGATGGGGACGGCGCGGCGCTTGTCTCATCAGGTCGCGGCGCCGCCGGGCCTACGACAGTGCCGGACTTCCGCGACCGCCCCCGTCGGGCGGGGATGCCGCAAGCCGTGTCCAGGCGGTCGCTCCGATCACCACCGCGCCGATCACGGCGAAGACCTGCCGCCACGGATCGGATGTCATGGTGAGGCCGGAGAGTCCGAACGTCGCGTAATAGCCGGCCAGCGCGGCCGGCATAGCGAACATCAATGCGACTGCGGTGCGCAGGATCGGCGTGCGGACGAGCGAGAAGATCGTCTGCCCGATCACGAGCACGAACGCCCCGGCGACGATGCCGAAACCGAGCGCGCCGAGCGGCCCGGTCCCGGATTCGTGCGCATAGAGACCGACGGTCATACCGACGAAGAACGGCAGCGCGTAGATTGCGAGCGTGAACAGAACCCAGCAGAAGAAGCCGAGGCCGATGATGTTGAGAACAATGCCGAGTGCGAGCATGGTGGATACTCCCGTGACAAAAGTTGCATGGGTTGCGCCTTCCATCACCACCACGGCGCGACCGTGAGAATAGCGGAATTTGCGCGGCAGCAACAGCGACGGATCAGTTCCGTCGCTGTTTGAGCGCCGCGTGCGGCAGGAAGGCGGCGCTCATGCGCTGCCCTTTCCGAGCTTCCAGACCGGGATGCCGAGCCGGCGCGCCTTGTCGGCCAGGTTCGCCTGGATGCCGGAGCCGGGCGTAACCAGAACGCCGATTGGCAACGCTGCCAGCATCGCGTCATTGCGCTTGAACGGCGCGGCCTTGGCGTGCTTGGCCCAATCGGGCTTGAAGGCGATCTGCGGCACTTTGCGGTGATCGGCCCAGCGGGCGGCAATTCGCTCGGCGCCCCTCGGCGAACCGCCGTGCAGGAGCACCATGTCCGGGTGCTTGCCGCGGGCCTGGTCGAGCCGGCCCCAGATCAGATGCTGATCGTTGAAGTCGAGCCCGCCGGTGAAGGCGATCTTCGGACCAGGTGGCAGCATGATTTCGGTCTCGGCCCGGCGCTTGGCCGCGATGAAGTCGCGGCTGTCGATCACCGCTGCGGTGAGCGTGCGATGGTTGACCATCGACCCGTTGCGCGGATGCCAGTGCGATCCGGTGTGACGCGCGAAGTGCTCGGCGGCCTGGTCGCGAAAGAATTCCATGACGTTGCGACGCTCGATCAGCGTCATGCCCTCGGCGGTGAGGCGCTCCAGCTCGACCGAGCGGATCTCCGAGCCGTCCTGTTCGCGCTGGCCGCGCCGCTGTGCCTGCTCGTTGTCGTCAAGCGCGCGTTCGATCCGGGCGTTGGCGCGATGGAAGAGATTGACGGTCGACCACAGCAGGTCTTCGAGGTCCGGTTCGAGGCGAGTGTCGTTCAAGGTGGCGATCAGGGCGTCGAAGATGTCGGCGACAGCGCCGACGACGTTGCGCGCTTCGGGAAGCGGCCGCGGGTCGGGTTCGTCCTGGAACGGCCGGTAGCCGTGCAGTTGCAACTCGGTGAGAATGGTGTCGGTGGCGGATGCGGCGTGCGGCTCGTGGCCGGTGTCGTCATGGTCGGTCGTCATGTGGTGCTTCCTTCTGTCGGATCGGCCGCGCCCATCGCGGCCTTCATGGCGACCAAGGGCGGCGGGCGGACCGGACCTGCACCGCGGCGCGAAGCGCCGCGGCCGGAGCGGAGCGGAGGATGGCGGAGGACGGCTATTTTGTTTCGCGATGCAAAGGCGCGCAGCGCCGGCGGAAAATAGTCGGCCGCAGCCATTGCCGGGCCGGGCCGCTTGCCGCAAGGTCGCCCTCTCAAGAAGGCCGTGGGCCGCGGCACTTTCCGACGGAAGCGCCTGGCATACCGACCCGGCGGCCACGCGCCGGACCCCACGCTCACCCGTTCCGGCCATACCTCACAGACGCATGAAGCGGGCAACGTCCTCCGGGACGAGTTGCACCCGCACCGCCGCCCGAAGTGCATCGATGCTGAAGCGGCGGAGATCTGCGTTGAAGTCGTCGCCTTGCGGGGACATCGCAACCGCCTCGATCCGGGCCGCGTGCGCTCGGTCGAAGAGTCGATCGAACGCGCCGTCTCCCGCCGGATCGTTGTCGCGAACGACATAGAGCCGGCGCAGCGTCGCGGGAAACAAGATGGCGGCGAGATGCGCGGCCGAGAGCGCCGCCATCATCGGCATGTCGGGCATGACGCGGCGAAGCGACAGCATGGTCTCGATGCCCTCGCCGGCGGCCGCAATGTCATGAGCGATGCCGAAGCGCACTGCGTTGCCGAGGAGATGGCCCATCGCGCGCCGTGGCGTTGAGATCGGCGCCTTGCCGAGCCTGACGGGATCGAAGCCGTCCGGATCAAGCCAGGTCCGATGCGCGCCGGTGATGCGGCCGTGAAGGTCGGTCACGGCGGCGATCATCGCCGGCCAGGTCTCGGTCGGCCTATCGCGATCGGGCCGATAATAGCAGCGCGGATGGAAACGGAGATTTCCGGTTCCGTGCAAAGCCGTGATGCCACGGTTGCGTAAGTACGTTTCTACGAGTGTGCGTGCAATCGGCCGCGACATGGCGAAGAGACGCCGCGCCGATTCCGGAGAGCCTGCCGGCGCCAATGCGAGTCGTGGCTCCGAATGTGCTTGGGGTTGCGGCCGCGGCAGGCTGAGGAAGCGTCGTGCCTCGGTTTCGATGTCGCGGAAGTCATTGAGGTCGCAGGTCCAGCCGATGATATCGAGCAGGTCGCCATGCTCGGCTGTGGCGGCATCGGTCCACTTGCCGGCCGCGCCCTTGCCGGATTCAGGACCTCTGAGGCGCACGAACATCGAGCGCCCCGGCGTGTTCTTGACGTCGCCGACCATCCAGTAGCGGCCTTCGCGGCGGCCGTTCGAGAGATAATGTCGACACACCGCCTCGGCCTCGCGCGCGAGGCGGCGTGCCAGTTCGCCCGCATATCCCGGCATGATCAGGCGGCCCGCTCGGAGACGCGTGCAACCGGATAGCGTTCGAGCACCTTCGCGAAAACGCCGACGCCGGCCGCATCGGCCGGAACAAACATGCGCAGCTTCCACGAGATGATCTCGTGGAAGAGCCCATAGGCCGACAGCCGCTCACGCATGGCGTCGGTGAAGCCGGTCAGTTCGATGCGGTTGACACCCATCACGCGCACGCGGCGAAGCTGAAGGCCCTCGGCAAGGTCGAGGATGGTCCTGCCGTCGAGTAGAGCCGCGAGTGCGGCCTCCGGCGTCAGGGCGGTGGCGCCGACTGCGGTCGCACTGGCGACCCAGGCCGGCGAGACTTTGCGGCCGATGATGCGTTCGCCGATATCGGTCTGGAGCCGATAGACCCGTGTCGACTCATTCGGCAGCCGTTTCCAGATCGGCAGCAGGAGACCGGCGACGATGTGGATCTCGCTGTCGGTGAACTCGGGCACGTCGGCCAACTCGGCCGACCAGGCGCGCGCGAAGTGTGCGCGATCGGCCTCACGCCAATGGGTCTGTGGCATGGTCGCAAGCGCCATGACCGGATGCTCCATCGGCCGGACCAGCCGCACGCGACGCTCGACCTGGCCGTCGTCGAGCATCACGCTGCGAGCCGGCACCTGTACGGCGGCGCGGCCGGACTGCGTGTTGACCAGGAATACGGCGCGGGGATCGGAGCGATGCTCCAGCGCCTCGTCGAGCGTGACCGGCCGGTTGCACTGGCGCTGCGTGATGGTGAGCAAACGCGTCTCGGCCGCCGTGCCGGGATGCGTGTAGATCGTCTGGCGGTCGGTGACGGTGAAACTCTCCGCCGTCAGCGTCTCAAGCCCGACATCATAGGTGCCGGACGCGATGGCACCCTCGATGCGGGCGGCGAGCAACTGCTCGAACGCTGTGAACAGGATGTTCTGCAGGTCGATGGTCAGCGCCAGCATTCGGTTGAGCCATGTCGTGATCGGCGGCAGGTCGTCCTTGATGCCGTTCGGATCGGTCAGCTTCAGCCCGGTCGCGTCCTCGAAGGTCTGAAGCGAGCAGGTTTCGACCTTGCCCATCACCAGCAGGAGATAAAGCTGGCGCAGCGCGTCGCGCGCATAGTGGCTCTCGAGATTGTCCTCGGCGCGGAACAGGCCCTGGCCGCCGGTCTGGCGCTGGCCCTTGGTGATGGCGCCGAGCGTGTCGAGGCGCCGCGCGATGGTTGAAAGAAAGCGCTTTTCGGCCTTCACGTTGGTGGCGATCGGCCGGAACAGCGGCGGCTGCGCCTGATTGGTGCGATTGGTGCGACCAAGGCCCTGGATCGCGGCGTCGGCCTTCCATCCAGCCTCCAATAGATAATGTGTGCGCAACCGGCGGTTCCGAGCCGACAGTTCGGCATGGTAGCTGCGGCCCGTGCCGCCAGCTTCCGAGAACGTCAGGATGCGCTTGAGGTCATCCATAAACGCCTGCGTCTCGGCGAGATTGGCGGAGCCGGCCCGGTTCTCGACGACAAGGCGGTCGATCCCGTCCGATCCGGTCTTGCGGACGATGCGGCGCGAGCGGCCCGTCACCTCCGCCACCATGTCGGCGCCGAAGCGCTGCACGATCTGGTCGAGCGCGCCATGCACCGGCGGCAGTGACGCGAGCTTCTCGATCATCCGATCGCGCCGGCCGACCGCGTCCCGGCACTGGACGGGTTGGCCATCGCGATAGACCGGGCGCGACGACAGGTTGCCCTCGCTGTCGGTGAACGGCTCGTAGAGCTGGGTCGGGAAGCTGTGCGCGAGATAGTCGAGCACGTATTCGCGCGGGGTGATGTCGACCTGTACGTCGCCCCATTCCCCGGTCGGGATTTGCGCAAGGCGGCGCTCCATCAGCGCCTCGCCGGTCGAGACGATCTGAATGACGGCGGCATGCCCCGCCTTCAGGTCGCGCTCGACGAACGCGACCAGCGTCGGCGTCTTCATCGCCGTAATAAGATGGTTGAAGAAGCGCTGCTTGGCGCTCTCGAAGGCAGAGCGTGCCGCAGACTTCGCCTGCGCGTTCAGCGTTCCGGTCGCGCCGGTGATGTTCGCGGCTCGCATCGCGGCGTCGAGATTATTGTGAATGATCGAGAACGCGCCGGCATATTCGTCGTAGATGCGGATCTGCTCATCGCTCAGACGGTGCTCGACCAGCTCGTACTCGACGCCCTCGTAGGAGAGCGACCGCGCCGCATAGAGGCCGAGCGCCTTCAGATCGCGGGCCAGCACCTCCATCGCGGCGACGCCGCCGGCCTCGATCGCCTCGACGAACTCCGCGCGCGTCGCGAACGGGAAGTCCTCCCCGCCCCACAGGCCGAGGCGCTGCGCATAGGCGAGATTATGAACCGTGGTCGCGCCCGTCGCCGAGACGTACAGAACGCGCGCGTTCGGCAAGGCATATTGCAGGCGCAGTCCGGCACGGCCCTGCTGCGAAGCTGCAACATCGCCGCGTTCACCCTTGCCGCCGGCAGCATTCTGCATGGCGTGCGATTCATCGAAGACGATCACGCCGTCGAAGTCAGCGCTCAGCCAGTCGACGATCTGGCGGACGCGCGAGGCTTTCTCGTCACGCGCGTCCGACCGCAGGGTTGCGTAGGTCGTGAACAGGATGCCCTCGCCGAGCCGGATCGGCGTGCCTTGGCGGAAACGCGAAAGCGGCGTCACCAGCAGGCGTTCCATGCCGAGCGCCGACCAGTCGCGCTGGGCATCCTCGATCAGCTTGTCGGACTTGCTGATCCAGACTGCGCGGCGGCGGCCCTTAAGCCAATTGTCGAGGAGGACGCCGGCGACCTGTCGGCCCTTGCCGGCGCCGGTGCCGTCGCCAAGGAACCAGCCACGGCGAAATCGGATAGCGCCTTCGTCCCCGTCGCGCGCGGCCGTGACGAGATCGAAGGTCTCGTCGACGGTCCATGATCCGGCGAGGAAGTCCGCATGGGCCTCGCCGGCATAGATGACGGACTCGAGCTGGGCGTCCGAGAGCAGCTCGTCGGTGAGGACGTTCGCCGGCAGGTGCGGCCGGTAGGCCGGGACCGGAGGCGCGACCGACGCCATCGCGGCCGATTGCACCAGCTTGGTCGGATGCGCGTGCGCGCCGGGAATACGGATCGACTGCAATCCGTATCCTTCATAAAGCGCATCCGTGAGTTTACGGTCTTCCGCGGGCGACCAGGTCACGGGCTCGTAGGCAAGCTCAATCGCCTCGGGTGCCGTCGTCGCTGTGAGAGGCTTGGATCCACACTGTGCCAGATAGGCTCGGACGGTCCGTGGGGCTGCCGGCCGCGCGAACGCCGGGGTCGAAACAACGCCCGCGATCGGCAAACGTGGCGGCACGCGCTCAACGATCCAGCGGAGCAACGTGGCGACATCCGATGCAGTGCCCGGCGATGGCGGGAAAGACGTTGCATCGTCCGCGGGCAGCCGATCGATCACGGTCAGGCGCGTGTCGATCGTAGTGCCGTGCTTCGCATAGACCGCGCCGTCGATCGCTGCCGAGAACACGACGCGCGCACGCTCCTGCAAATGCACGAAAGCGTCGGCCCAGGCGAGGTTGTCGGACGCAAAGCCCGCGCCGGTAATCGCGACCAAGCGCCCGCCTTCGGGCAGTCGGGCCAACGCCGACGCGACGTGCCGCAAGGCCGCGTCCGCCATGCGGCGATCGACATGCGCAACCGCCGAGAACGGCGGATTCATCAAGACGACGCTCGGGACGATGGCGGCGTCGAGATGATCGTCGATATGTGCAGCATCGAACCGCGTCACGGGCAGGCCAGGGAAGAGCCGATCGAGAATGCCGCTGCGGGTGTCGGCAAGTTCGTTGAGGACGAGCGACGCGCCCGGCAGTTCGGCGAGGATCGTGAGCAGGCCCGTGCCGGCGGACGGCTCCAGCACAACATCAGCGGGCGTGATCGCGGCGGCAACGCTGGCCGCATATCCCAACGCAATCGGCGTCGAGAATTGCTGAAGCGCCTCGCTCTCTTCGGAACGGCGCGTGTGGGTGGGAAGCAGGCGCGCGACTTTGCCAAGCATCGGTAGCATGGCCGCATCGGACCCGGCCTTCGCCCGCATCGCCGGACCGAACCTACGGATGAGCAGGACGGTCGCCACCTCGCAGGCGTCGTAAGCCGTCTTCCAGTCCCATGCGCCGTCGGCATCGGACGCACCGAATGCAGTTTCCATCGCAGCGCGAAGCATCGTCGCATCAATGCGCCGGCCGCGTTCGAGGTGAGGAAGGAGAAGGCGCGCAGCCGCGACGACGGCGGACGCCGGATCGGCGGCGGCAAGAACAGGCGCGGCCGCAGGGGCAACCGCTGAAGCGGAAAGACGGGACATGGGCAGAGCCTCGGGAGAGCGGGAACGGATCGGCCGCCCGGACGCTCTCTCGATCCGCGGCGGCTCAAACCCGTCCCGGCCCGCCTCTCCCTCTGAGGCGCACATGCACGAAGGGCCCGGCGCGTCAGCGCCGGACCCTTCGAATGAGATGCCGATTGCGATCCGGATCAGGCCGGATCGATCAGGCGATAGCTGTGCTTCTTGACGTTCGTGATGCGGTAGAGCCCGCCGATGTCGGCAGCACGGAACAGGACGGTGCGATGACTGCGGGGATTGGCCACCACTTCGAAGCGATCGAGCTTGCAGCCATTGGAAAACGGCAGCGGCTGGTCGAACACAATGGTCTGACCCGGGCGCGGCGACGGTTTGCTCGCAAGCGTACGGCGCGCCGCAAGATTCTCGCGGCAACGAGCGCGCCACGCTTGCGCGTAGCGATACTCGGTCGGGGTGAGCAGATCGAGGATCGCCTCCGGGCAATCGGCTTCGTTCGGCCCAACAGTCTCGTCCATGTCCTTGTAACCGAAGATGTAGCCCTCGCGATCGCGCGGGTTGTAGCGGACGAGACACACGGCAGCGAAGACCATGCGTTCGTTTGTCTCGTGACGAACATGCTCGATCGCCGCGTAATAGACGCGCATTCCGACGAGCGCGGAGCGCAGCACCTTCGATGTCAAGTCGGGCCGCGTGAAGGTGAACTGCGCGTCGAGATACTGGCGCGGGCCGTAATGGCCCCCCAGCGATTGCATGTAGAGCCAACCCATGACGGGTCTCCTTTCGAACAGGTTGTGAAATGCGAAAGGCCCGGCGCGGCGGCCGGGCTGACGATTGAGATGTCGGTGGAAGGCAGCGGGACGGCCGGAGCCGCCCCGCTGGATCAGGTCATTCGGCGGCGACGGCGTGCGGCTGTTCGTCGTCGCTAGTCTCGCCTGCTTCATCCTCGTCACCGGCGAGGAATTCGGGGAGCGGCTCGCCGGTGGTGTCGGGACCGTCGGACGCCGAAGCGTTCTCGGCGAGGCGCAGCGGCTCGGGCAACCAGCCGGTGCCGTCGAGCAGGCGCTCGGCTTCCTTCGCCATCTCTATCTTCTTGAGATGGTCGATGAGTTGCGCGGACGATTCGCCCTTGGCCTCGCGCACGGCTTCGAGGATGCGGCTCTTGGTGACTCGGCCGAGGTAGTTCTCGACCGTCGGCCGCCAGCCGGCTTCCACCATGTCGAGGTTGACCGCACGCGCCAGGCGGTCAGCCTGATCGAGCCGTCGGCGCAGACCGTGTGACGACACGCCATTACCGCCGTAGCGATCGACCTTCTCGAACAACGCATTCACGCCGAACGAGACGCAATGCGCCAGCAACGCCGAGCGACTGGCGTCGTCGAGGACAACGAGCCAGTCCCACAACGCAACTTCGTCGCTCGGCATATCAGCAGCCCAAACCTTGTTCCGGTCGTCGATCGCCTTCGCCGACGCGGACTCGTTCAGATCGGATGCCTGCGCGGAGAAGTGGACCTGCCGCACAGACGCCTGCAGGCAGCCGTTGGACATCTCGCGCTGGAACGCGTCGAGGCAGAGCTTGTGCAGGAGCGCCGTCATCGCGACATGGGGATTATTGGCGATGGCATCCCGCAGCGCGAGTGTGCGATGCGCCGTCAACTCCATGACAAGGCGATCGGGCAACGGTCTGATGCCGTCATCCTCTTCGTCTTCCGCCTCGGACTGGCCGCCAACCGTGATGACGGCCCGCCGCGTGGTCGGCGCGTCGGAGCTGGCTCCGTCCGCGTCGGAAGAGTCGGCATCTCCGTCTGCGCCGTCAACCGGCGCCTCGTCCTCCGGCCGAACGAAGCCGCGGTCGACCAGGAGCGCGCCGTCGCCGTCGATGCTGACGAAGGCGCCGGCGCGCGCGATCTCAACCGGATCATAGTTATGCGGCCGGTTGTCAAAGGCGGACAGCGCTTCTTCGATCTCGCCCAGACGGACGTCGACCTCGTCGGGGAGTTCGTCGGCGTCCTGATACTCGGCTTCGAGCTTGGCCTGTTCTGCCTGGAGGGCGTCGATCGTCGCCTGTTCCTCGGCCGTGACGTCGGCCGGCGTGCCGTCGAGCTGGCGCAGGCCGTCGTCATAGCCATAGGGAAAGCCGACCGCGACCTCGATCCACTTCCAGCCTTCCGTTGCGATGGTTTCGGCTTCGGCCTTCAGCTTCTCGGTGACGAGACGGTCGAGCAGCGGCACGTCCTGCAACCAGCCGCCATCATCGTGCTCGAACAGGTCGCGCAGAACGGCACCGCCGGCGGCCTCATAGGCGGCGACACCGACGAACTGCGCGCGCCTATCGGAGGCGCGGACCGTGCTCTCGGTCAGCATGCGACGGATCTGGTATGACTCATCGTAGCCGGACTTGCTGACGTTCTCCCAGACCTGCTCCTGCCGGGCATGATCGGTGGTGACGGTGAACGCCATCAACTGCTCGAGCGTCATGCCGTCCTCGGCATAGACGTCGAGCAGGTCCGGCGACACGGAGGCCAGCCGCAGGCGCTGCTTGACGATTGCCGGCGACACGAAATGCCGCGCGGCGATGTCCTCCTCGCTCATGCCGAGATTGCGCAGAGTCTGGAACGCGCGGAACTGATCGAGCGGGTGCAGGCCGACGCGCTCGTCGTTTTCGGCGATCGAGTCGTCCTCAGCGATGCCGCCTTCGCGGACGACGCACGGAACGAGCTGCGTCTTCGCCATGCGCTTCTGCTTCACCAGCAGCTCGAGGGCGCGGTAACGCCGCCCGCCCGCAGGCACTTCGAACATGCCGGTCTCGTTGCCGTCGCCATCGAGCACCGCGCGGACGTTGAGGCTCTGCAGCAAGGTGCGCTGCGCGATGCTCTCGGCCAATTGCTCGATCGAAACGCCGGCCTTGACGCGGCGCACGTTCGATTGGCTGAGTACCAGCTTGTTGAAGGGAATGTCGCGCGATGGCGACAACGTGATCTTATGAACGGCCTTTGCCATATCAGTTCTCCACGACGGGCGGCCGAAAGCCTCTCTCTCGACCTCCAACCCGTCACAGAAAACCCGACCCGCCCTCTCACTCTCCCTTCCGCTCCCGTTGCAAGGCAACCGCCGCGGCGCGCAGCGATCGTTCGTCGATCACAATCCGTCCCGCGGTCTTTGCGGCCTGCGCATAGACCGAGAGCGGATATTCACCCTCGAACAGGATATCGCGCTCGATACCCATGCCGAGCGGAAGCTCCAGGGCTTCCATCTCTGCAAGACTGAACGATCCAAGTTCAGGATGTCCTAGGTCGGCGAGGCCGAACAATGTATCGCCATCCTCGTCGAGTTCGGTCGCGAACCAGGTGCCGATACCGAGCGGGTTGAAGAATTTCACCACTGGCACATGATCGAGACCGCGGCGGCGGCCGTTGGCGAGCAGGCGCTTGCGCAGTTCCGGTGTGAGGAGGATCATGCCGCCCTCCCTTCAACAGCTTGGACAGGGACCGGGGGCAGCGCTTGTTCGTCCGGAAGGAAGCCGAGGATATAGTCGGCGGCCTTGCTCGCCTGCGACGCCGCGCGCACGACGGCGCGGTTGTCCTCGCGCAGCACCTCGAGCCAGGAGCCGATGTAGTCGGCGTGCCGCACGGTCGGCACGATGCCGAGCGATGTGCAGGAGAATGCGGCGCATAATTCGGCGATCAGCTCCTCGAAGGCATACTTCTTGGACCCGAACGATCCGGACAGATCACGGTTGAGGCGAGAGTGATGGCCGCTGGCGTGGCCCAGCTCGTGCAGCGCCGTGCGGTGCCAGTTGATCGGCTCGGGATATGCCGCCGGTGGTGGCACTTGAACGTAATCTGCCGACGGCCGATAGAAGGCGCTGTTGCCGCCGATCCGGAAGTCGATGCCCGTGGCCTTGATCAGCGCTTCCACCCGCGGCTCGATCATGCCGGGCGGCGGCGGGGGCGCGACCATCGCGATCTCATCCGGCAGCGCGTCGCACTGATCGGTGTTGAACACCGTGAAGCGCTTCAGGAATGGAATCGCCTGCGCGTCCTCGCGTGTTTCCGCAGCACGGCGCTTCTCATCATCGGGAATGAAGCGGTCGGCATAGACGACGGTGGTGCCACGCTCGCCTTTGCGAACGTGGCCGCCGAGCGACAGTGCCTGGCGGAAGGTCAGCCAGCTCTGGCCGGCAAATCCGTGCTCGATCACCGCTCCCCAAAGAATGAGGACGTTTACGCCGCTATACTGGCGGCTCGTCGAAGCATTCTTCGGCATGGCGAGCGGCGCCTTCGCCGCCGCCGTCCCCCAGGGCTGGACCCAGGGCACACGGCCGGCCTCCAGCTCGGCGATGATCTTGTCGGTGATTTCGTTATAGAGGTTCGCCCGGCTCTCGCCGGCGCTCGCCCGAACAGCATGTCTCGACATTGCGGGTCTCCGCGACGGGCGCCGGAGGCCTCTCCTCCAGCCCTCAACCCGTCACGGCCAACCCGGCCGGCACTCTCACTCTCCGGCGTCACCATCGCCGCGCGCTCGGACGGCAACGAATTCTGTGAGCGGTTCCGCGAGCGCCGCGTCAGGGATGGAAGCCCGAAGGGCGAAGAGCCGGCGCAGCCGGGGCTTCGGCGAAGCCGACAGCCCGGTCCCGTAGGGAGACGCCCATTTTCGGCATCACACCTGATCGGCGAGAGCTCCGGCTGGGTCGGAGACCAAAGCGGCTTCCCGAGGAGCGGCCTTTGCCGGCAACTGCTTGATTTCCTGTCCTTTTTGGCGGGAGGACTTGATCTTGGCTGGCGCCCTATTATGTGTTATAAATCAAACGGTTAGTGGCCTTTGGAACCACGGGAACTGTGGAATTCAGAGTTCGTTGATGGCCTTGATGCTGTTGATACAGCAACGCGATAGGCCTTATTGAAGGTATAGTTCGCGGGACAACCGCCAGAGACAGTGAGAGAATGAGCAAGTTTCCCGCCTCGGTTTTGACGACCGTGAATGCGCCGTACAGCAAGAAGCTGGATGCGCAGGCGCTTGCCTATTGTCTGACGCATCCGGCAGCCGCCAAGGCGGCGCCAGGGCAGATGTCGGCGTTCTTCGGCGAAGTCGCTCCGGAATTGCAGAAGGAGTTTGCCAGCGCATTTGATATCAGCCACGCTGAACTGGTAACCGCAGCCAAGACGTTCGCCGCATATTCAGGCGAATCTTATCCGCTCGCAGCGTGAGCGTGGGCGGGCCAGACTGGGCGCGTCTGTTTCGAATTACGTGCTCGCTGATCCATCAGGTCAATTCCGAACAGACTATCATCGACTCCTGGTCGTTCGGGGGCGGCACTGCGATGATGCTGCAGATTGATCATCGCGAAAGTCATGACATCGATATTTTCCTGCCCGACGCGCAATTCCTTCCCTTTCTGGATCCGAAATTGCACGATTTCGAGTTCGAGATCCGGCCTTCGGATTACAGGGGAGACGGGGCGGGCTTTCTTAAGCTGGCGTTCGAGGGCATCGGAGAGATCGATTTCATTGTGGGCCACCCCCTAACGGCGCCCTCTGTCACCAAGCAATTAATTGAGGGCGAAGAGGTCGACCTTGAGACCGTTGCCGAAATCATCACCAAGAAGGTCCACTATCGTGGCGCGAGCATCAAGGCGCGCGACATTTTCGATGTTGCTGCGGCGTCAAAAACTGATCGCGATGCGGTCATCGGAGCGTTGAGAGCATACAAGGACGATGTCGCCAAGACGCTTATCGCGATCGAGCGGTTGAGCCCTGATTTCGTCAACGCAACTATTTCCGAGCTCACGATCAAGGAAAAATTCAAGGCCGTCGCCAACACAGCGCTTAGCGACGCTGCGGATCTCTTGCGATCGGTCTAGATACCGATAAAACATCAGAAAATGGGACGCAGTACGCCTTGGGGGAGGAAGATTTGGGAGAGGATGCCACGACCATCGCACAAAGCGAGTGGTCCAATTTGTTCAAGGAGCTTGCCAGACGGACCATCGAACCTTGGCAAAGTGTTCCGTTCGTCATCTTTGCGATCGTGGGCGCATTAATTCTCGGTGGCCTCGGCATCTGGACTGAGCTGACCAAGATTGCTCTCGCCGAAACACCCCATGTCGACTTGGCGAATTTACTGACCGCCATCACGACGTTCTTTCCGGCTCTGGTCGGTTCGGCTGCGCTGCAGTTGATTTTCGCTGCTGTAAACAAGCAAGACAAGGCGATGAGCGCGTTCGCCTCGATTGTCTTATTCGTCTTCTTCATTGCGGCTATTCTGATCTCGCTCTTTAGCACGCGGCAACCGGCTTACTGCGTCGCCATCGGATCGATCATATCGTTCGGCGCGGTTTGGTTCTGGTGGATCACGAATGGGGATGATCCGCTCTACCGGAAAATATCGCCAGACGCCCCGACGGGCGGTCCAACCAATCGCAGCCTTTCCGGGAACCTCGAAGGATACTTGAAATGATCACGTATCCTTTTGAATCCCTTGTGCTTCCCGTCATCCAGCCAATCGGCCGATTTTACGTTACGGTCCTGCCGGCCAGGCTTTTGCTGGAGGTCGCTGCGAGCGATCGCATTAACGCGACGCTGAATCCAGAAGGCAGTGGCTATACCCTACATGGCACACAGCGGTTGATTCAAGATCCTCGTCTGACCCAAATTGCCGATTACATCGACCGCAGCGACTCTTCCTTTCCAAACTCGATCATTCTGGCAGCCAACTACAGCCGGGATATCGGCCTCGACAAGGAAGAGATCGAAGCCATAGAGGAGGAAGAGGAGCCCGCCGATCCAGCCACACCGAAAGTGACCGAAGCGTGGACGATCATGACCAAAGACGGCCGGGAATATCTGCACATCCCAACCAATAAACCTCTTGCTGCGATCATCGACGGCCAGCATCGCCTTTTTGCGTTCGCCAAGATCGGTGACAAGGCTCGCCTTGATATGGGACTGATCTGCTCCGTTTTCCTCGATCTGCCCAAGCCGTTTCAGGCGCAACTCTTTGCGACCATCAATTCCACGCAGAAGCCGGTGGACCGCAGCCTCACTTATGAGCTGTTTGGATACAACGTGTCCGACGAGGCCGAGCAGTTCTGGAGTCCGGACAAGCTAGCTGTTTTTTTGACGCGTAAACTCGCCACCGAGGTGACCTCCCCGCTTCGCGGTCGCATCAGCGTGGCACCCAAACGCGATTCCGCCCTTGAGGCGATCACTCAAAAATCAAGCTGGAAAGTGTCAACCGCCGTCGTGGTCGATGGGATCTTGCGGCTGATCTCGTCCAATCCCAAGCGGGACTCGAACGAGATGCATACCGGGGATCAAACGCGAAAGGCGCTGACAACTGGTCCTGCTGCGCGCGACAAATCAGTCCTGCGCCAAGCCTTCGTGGATGGCAATGACGCGCTGATCTACGCCATTGTGACGAACTTCCTCATTACGTGCGAAGATCTGTTTTGGAAAGACGCCCCGGCGAACTCCTACATCCTGAAGACGGTCGGCGTGCAAGCCCTTTTCGATATCCTGCGGAAGCTCTGCCCCGACGCTCTAGCCAAAAAGGATATCCGGGCGGCATATTTCGCGGGTCGGCTCAATAACGCCGCCAAGATCAATTTCGCCAAAACCGAGTATCAGGTGCCAGCCGGGTCAGGACGCTCCTTGATCAGGAAGACGATCGAAGAGAACCTTTTGCCTTGAGAGTATTGCATGCAGACGCCCGACACATCCTGGCGTAGCCGCCTTCGATCCCATTATCGCAGCGGCCGCGGCTCTCTTGCCGAGGAATTCTTCGGTCCTTGTCTCCAAGCCTGCGTCGCGTACCGCCGCGCCGCCGGGTATTTTTCAAGCTCCGCCTTGATCACGTGGGCCTCGGCGTTGCCTCGCCTTGCGGCATCCGAGAATGTGAACATCAAGATTATCGCATCGCCGGAGCTTTCGGCGGCCGATATTGCGGTGCTCAAGAGCCTGGCCGATCCTGTGCAGCGCAGGCTTTATCAGGACATCGTCGTTGAGAAAATTCTCGACGAGATTTGCCAATGGGCCGAAGCGCCAGGCAACAATCAAATCCGTGCGAGGATTTTCGCCTGGCTGGTGGCGAACAATCGGCTGGAGCTGCGCTTCGCCTTTGCTGCCCACATCGACCAACCTGGCATTTTCCATGAAAAGATCGGCGTGTTTGACTTTCCGTCCGGCGACCGGGTTGCTTTCACAGGTTCTGCGAATGAAACGCTGTCGGGGCACGAGCGCAACTATGAATCCATCGACGTATACCGGAGTTGGCTCCCCCATGAGGTTGACCGCGTCGACACGAAGATCGACCAGTTCGAAGAAGCCTGGAGCAATGACGCGTTCGGGCTGGACGTTCGCGAGCCATCCGAGAAAACGATTAAGCGCCTGCGCGCGGTTGCACCGACTTCCATGCCGCGCGGCGTTCCCGCGGATGATGGCGGCGAAGCCGAGCCGCCTCCGGCCGAGGCCCGGCGATGGCGCCATCAACAAGAGGCGCTCGAAGCTTTTCTGAAGGCTCCGGCGGGCATTCTCGAAATGGCCACCGGAACCGGCAAAACCCGTACCGCGCTCAAGATCCTCACCGAGCTGACCCGCAGGAAAGCGGTGACCGGCGCCATTATCACCACGGATGGCAACGACCTGCTCGCGCAATGGGCCGGCGAGGTAGACAGCTGGAACCTTGCAAATAAGTCGAGCTTCGTCGTGTATCGCCATTTCGGCGAATTCCATGAACTCGGAAACTTTGTCCTTGATCCTCACAACGCGGTTCTGGTGATTTCCCGCGCGCAGTTGCACGTCGCGCTCAAGCGACTGCCTAAGCCGTCGCGCAAGGCCATGATCATTATCCATGATGAAGTCCATGGCCTCGGCACTGAGGGCCGCCAGCGCGAGCTCACGGGAGAACACGCTTCATTCGGCTATCGGCTTGGTCTCAGCGCTACGCCAGAGCGCGCCTATGACGTTGTCGGCAACGCTTTCATCGCATCCGAGATCGGACCCACAATCTATCGTTTTACGCTGGAGGACGCGATCAAGCGCGGCGTGTTGTGCGAGTTTGACTACATTCCGCTGGATTACGATTTGACGGACAATGACAAGGAACGTTTGAGACGAGTGAATGCGCGCAAGGCTGCCCGGGCACAGACCGGCAACCCGATGTCGAATGAGGAATTCTGGATCGAATTATCCCGTGTTTACAAGACAGCGGAGATGAAGCCGGACGTGTTTAGCCGCATTCTGCAACGAGATGCGAGTATCCTTGAGAATTCGGTCATCTTCGTCGAGACGCGGGAATATGGCAACCGCATCCTCGAAATCGTTCATCCGTATACGCACCTCTATCGCACGTATTATGCCGACGATGAGCAGGCGCATTTGCTCCTGTTTTCGCAAGGTGAGATCGATACGTTGGTCACCTGCCACAAGATCTCTCAAGGCATCGATATTAGGCTGCTTAAATCCGTCGTCATTTTCTCGGCGGCGAGGTCAAAGCTCGAGACGATCCAGCGCATCGGGCGATGCCTCCGCACCGACCCTGACAATCCCGATAAACGCGCCCGCGTGATGGACTTCGTGCGCCCCGAGGGCGAGGAAGATGAATTTCCCAACGCTGATCAAGAAAGACGCGAATGGCTAAACCAATTGGCACGATGCCGTAGGGAGGATGATCATGCCGCTTGATAAGGAACTCGAAGAAGCGGTTCGCTCGGTTGTCGGCCACGCGAACCAACCAGAGGCCGTTTCACGCACTCTTGTCGCCTGGCTGAAATCGCTAAGCGAATCCGCGATCAGCCATCAGGATGAAGTCAACCACCTCGAAGCGGTCCGGGACGCCCTCGACGTTGAGGGGACGCGCGATGAAGGTTGAACTTCTGGGCTGGGAAAGTAAGGGCCTTCGATGCCCCGATATGTCGGTCGAACTCACGCAGCACGGCAGGATTTCACCGGTCAGTCTGATCCAGATGCCGAACGGCACAGGCAAGACCACGGCGCTCCAGCTCCTCACTGCAGCATTGGATGGCAGTGCGACGAAATGGTCACCGGAACGCGTTCGCACATTCCGGCGGGCTGGAGAGACCGGCTCGAAGGGACAATTCCTCGCAAAGCTTCTGGTTGATGAGCGGCCACTGACGTTCGACCTCTCGTTGGACTTTGATGAAGGTCACGCGCGATACCGCACCACATCGCCCGGCAGCGGCGGGGTTGTGAGTGGACATAACCCGGGACCGACTCTTAATAGGTTCCTCACGCCACAATTCACCAGCCTGTTCGTCTTCGACGGCGAGTTCGCTGACCGCCTGCTCGATACACAGCAGTCTGAGGCCGAGCGGGCCATCGACGCTCTCTGCCAACTTTATCTGCTTGGAGACATTGCCGAGTTTTCCGAGCAAGAGTGGACGAAAGCCACGCGTCGGGGCGGACCTACGACGCAGGTGGGCCTTGCAGCGTTGCAACAGCGTCGCGCTGCGGTTCAGAAGCGCATAGCTACGCTCAACCAGCATCAGGCGACCGCCAAGAAGCAGCAAGGCGAGCTTGAGGAGCGGATCAAGAAGCTCGAAGAGCTGATCGCCAATCATATGTCGCGGACGAAGGACGTGAATGAGGCCTATGACAGGGCCAAGTCCGCACTCGCGGACGCCGAGAATCGCGTCACGATTGAAAGCAGTGCGATGATGCAGTCGATCCGGCTGCCTCACGTGCTTCACGCGTGCATCCCTTTGGCCCTCACAAGCCTGAAAGCCAATCTCGATCGTCTGCAATTGCCTGAAAACACATCGGCGCAGTTTTTCGATGAACTCCTGCAGGAGCCGAATTGCATTTGCGGGCGCGAGATGACGGATGCTGCCAGACAGTCCATCAGGGCGCGCGCCCAGGAGTATCTTGGCACCGAGGAAGCCGGCGTCATCAACGCGCTCAAGAAGGACATCGATCAGTACACGACAGAGTCTGAGGGTGGGGATGGCCACGCGCGATTGTTAGACTCGAACCAGAAGCTCAGCGCCGCCGTTCGCGAGCGCCAGCAAGCGGAAGGTCTCGTTCGAAGCCTCAAGCAACAATTGATCGACGGCGGCGATGAGAAACTTCGCGATTGGGAAACGGAGCTGAATGCGAAGCAGGCCCAAACCAGCAAGGTTCTGAATACGCTCAAAGTGACTACTGCGGACAACCCGGACGACGATCGCAACAAGACGGAGGATGGCGACGTTTTGTCGATCCCCGTCTTGACGCGGCGACTGGCAGATATCGACGCACGCTTGTCCGAGTTGACCAAGACCGTGAAGCTTCATAATCAAACCAAGCTCATCAAGAAAATTGCAATGGAGGCGCGTGATTTAGCCCGGGACAACATTCGCGCACGCGTTCTTGTCGACTGCAATGAAAGGTTGCGGCGGGTTCTTTCACAAGACCCGATTCAACTCGAAGGGATCGGCGACTCGTTACATCTCGCCCATCAGACCGGCGCGAGCGTCGGTCAAACGTTGGCGGTCGGCTACACGTTCCTGATGAGCGTTCTTTCTCGTGGCCAGAACCAGTTTCCATTAATTGTCGACAGCCCCGCGAATCCGCTCGACGCGGGCCGCCGTCGCGCCATCGGCAATTTCATTCCGCAGCTTTGTAATCAGTTTGTCGGCTTTACCATCTCGACCGAGCGACTTGGCTTTGTCACAGCGCTCGAAGCGACGAAGACACCGATCAAATACCTCACGCTGTTTCGCAAGACCGCCGGCACCGGACCTCTTATGGCAACTTTGCCCAAGAAGGGCGTGCAACAGACCGGAAACGGCGTGCTGGTGGAAGATCGCGACTACTTCCACGCCTTTGATCTCATCGAAGAGGAAGCCGACTGATGGCCTTTCGCTTACGTCAGGACGCACAGAAATGGTTCTCCGAGATCGACGGAAAGCCGCCCATTCGGACGAAATTCGATCTGTTCTATTTCTGTCTGCTCGCCGGGCTGATGTCTGGCCGCCGGACCGATCCCGCGCAGGCAGGTCGTAGCGCGCCCGAGATCGTCAACAACTTCGTCGAAGACTACAAAGGCGTGCAGCGATTGATCGTCGGTCTGCTCATCGTGGCGGAGCTCAAGAAGAAGGGCATCAATCTCGAGGAGAAGGATGCTGTCCGAAAGACCATTCGGAGCCTTGTCGACCCTCACACCTCGACGGACTTGACCGATGAAGGCATGCGCCTCCTCAATGCTTATGCAAGCGGCGGCTACGAATACATCTCGGAACAGCGAGATGCGAAGCCGTTCACGCCGGAGGAGTTTCTCCGGGATTTCGTCGTTCTGCTCAATGAGGCCGTAGCCAGCAGCGCCCTCTGGCCGCTACCTGAGCCCGCTCCGGCTTGACCGAAAACAAACGTCCAACCCGATTTTATTGACTTCCAAATGGCCGTCGCTTAACGTCCAAAAATGGTGGGGCGTTCGACGACGATGGACAGCAATTCATTCGACTTCACGGCGATACGCGGCATCCAGGCGGGCTCGGCGTATTACGTTATCATGGTGCAGTTGAAGGTCGTCTCGAAGCTGTTCCGCTTCGATGATGAGGCTGTTCCGCCTGTGCTTCGCGCGCAACGCATTCTCAATACGGCGCGTGTGCCCACGATCGCGCGCTACATCACCGACAATGCGAAGGAATACATCCTGTCTTCGTTATGCGCCTCGGTGGACGGCGAAATCGAGTTCGAGCCGGTAGAGACAAAGGGGCCGTTGCGCAACGTCGGCAAATTAAAAATCTCGATGTCGGCGACCATTCTCATCAACGACGGCCAGCATCGGCGCGCCGCCATCGAAGAAGCGTTGGCACAGCACCCCCTGCTGGGCGACGAGACGATCTCGGTCGTGATCTTTGCCGACCGCGGCTTGAAACGGTCACAGCAGATGTTCGCCGACCTCAACATCCACGCCGTCCGGCCGACCAAGTCCATCAAGCTTCTTTATAACCATCGCGACACGCTTGCCGGCCTATCGCGTGACGTCGTCAACGCGATTCCTCTGTTTCGGGATTTTACGGACCTAGAACACACCAGTATTTCCAACCGATCGCTCAAGCTGTTTACGCTGAGCAGCCTTCACCAGGCCACTGCCATCATTGCCAACAAGAGCAAGGATGAACCGATCTCTGAAAAAGATCACGACTTGGTGGTGTCATTCTGGAAAGAAGTAATTCGCCAGATGCCAGACTGGCAGCGGGTGGAGACCCGAGAGGTCGCTGCGGCGGAACTGCGACGCGACTATATCCACGCGCATGGCATTGCCGTTCAGGCCATCGCCGTTGCCGGAGCACAGCTTTTGAAGGAATGCCGACGCGACTGGCAGAAGCGTCTTCCGGGCCTGCGGCGGATCGACTGGGCCCGGGCAAATCAATCGCTATGGGAAGGTCGGGCATTGGTTGCCGGGAAAGTCAACAAGTCCAAGAATAACGTCACACTGGTCAGCAACGTCGTCGTGTCGGCTTTTGGGATGAAGTTAACACCCGAAGCTCAGCGGATCGAGGCGCTGTATGGCGGCACCTCCGCCAAGTATTTGAAGAAGGCAAGTTGAAATGCGTCCCGGATTGAACGGAGATCTGCTTGCTCTGCGCTACGCGGAGATTCAGGACGTCTATCTTTCCGACAAGCGGCCTTGGGTGGTTGGCTACAGCGGCGGCAAAGATTCGACCTGCGCGTTGCAATTGATCTGGACTGCTTTGTCCGAGTTGCCGCGTGAGAAGCTGACGAAGCCCATTTATGTCATCAGCTCCGACACGCTGGTGGAAACGCCCATCATCGTTCGTTACATCGATACCACGCTGGCGCGCATCGAGGCGGCAGCTCGCAAAAAGGATTTGCCGTTCAAGACGCAGAAAGTTCAGCCGACAGTCGAGCAGAGTTTCTGGGTCAATCTCATTGGACGTGGCTATCCAGCGCCGTCACGCCGATTCAGATGGTGCACGGAACGTCTGAAAATCCTACCGGCGGACGCCTTCATCAAGCAACGTGTCGCCGAGTTCGGTGAGGTTATTATGGTGCTCGGCGTTCGCTCCTCGGAAAGTGCGACGCGGGCCCAGGTGATGTCCTTCCACCGCATTAAGGGCTCGGCGCTTTCGCGGCATTCCTCGCTGCTCAACGCGTTCGTCTACGCGCCAATCGAGACCTTCAGTGTCGACGATGTCTGGACTTATCTGCTCCAGCAGCCCTCGCCGTGGGGCAACGACAACCGCGATCTTGTGGCCATGTACAAAAATGCCCAGGCAGGCGAATGCCCCTTGGTCGTCGACAAGACTACTCCGAGCTGCGGCAACTCCCGTTTCGGCTGCTGGGTCTGCACGGTGGTCGAACGCGACAAATCCATGGAGGCCATGATCGACTCCGGGGAGGAGTGGCTGGAACCGCTATTGGAGTTCCGCGACCTCCTTTCGGAGACACAGGATCCGGAGAAGAAACGCGAGTATCGCGACTATCGCAGACGCAGCGGTCGGGTCGATTTCATCGGTGACACCGATGCGCCGGTTCCTGGCCCGTATAAGCTTGAGTTTTGTAAGGAGCTTCTCAGGAAGCTGCTGCAAACCCAGCTCCGCGTTCAAAAGGAAGCGCCTCCCGGCGAAGCCCCCATTCTGATTCACGACAGCGAGTTGTTTGAGATACGAAAGCTTTGGCGCTCGGAGCGCGGTGATTGGGCCGATTCCGTTCCGCAAATCGTTCACGAGGTTCTCGGACGAGATTTCGACTGGATCGCCGAAGATGCCGTCTCGTACACAGCGGAGGACGCGAGTCTCCTTTCCAAAGTGTGCGCCGAGCACGGAGTGCCGCCCGAACTCGTGACCGGTCTTCTGGACATCGAGCGTTCCTCGCATGGTTTGAAGCGGCGACATGCGGTGCATACGCGGATCGAAGAGCTTTTCCGGCAGGAGTGGCGCGATCTCGACAATCTCGTTGCTTTGAGGCGGTCTGAGCTTGCCAACCGGCAGCTCGCCGCCGGTGGCCCTAACGGATGGGAGCAGGATGAATTCGTGATCGAGGACAAATAACGCATGATCATTCGCGGTATTACCCTTGAAAATTTCGGACTTTACAAGGGCGTTACGCATTTCGATCTAGTGCCTCGCCGTAGCAAGGGCGCCGAAACGCCGATCGTTCTCATCGGAGGAAAGAACGGCGCAGGCAAGACCACGTTGCTGGAAGCGGTGAGGTTAGCGTTGTATGGACGGCTATCGCTCGGAACGCGTGTGGCCCAATCCGACTACGACGCCTATCTGCGGAACATGCACCACCGCGGCGATCCGTCCGAACTGACATCGGTTGGAATCGAATTCGACTACGCCGAGGCTGGCAGCGTTCATCGCTACAAGGTCAAGCGTGAATGGACGATTCACGGCAAGAGCGTTGCGGAAAATCTCACCGTCGAAAAGGACGGCTCACCGGTCTCATCCGTGCCACGCGAGGAGTGGCATCAATTCCTCCAAGAACTCATTCCTCCGGGCGTGTCGCAACTTTTCTTTTTCGATGGCGAAAAGATTCGAGAGATCGCGGACGCCGAACAGCAGCACGAAGAACTTGCCGAGGCGGTGCGTGGTCTTTTAGGTGTTGACCTTGTGTCGCGGCTGCGCACCGACATCGGTTTGTATCTCGCGCGCCATCATGCGGAGGATGGCACCGATGGTGAGCGGCTTGAACAGTTGCTCCGAGACATCAAGGACGGACAGCGCAAGTCGCAGGACCTTGTGGAATCAATTGCTGAGCTGAGAGCCTCCCGGGACTCCCTTGCACGGGCCGCAGAGCAGATTCGTCGCCGGTTCGTCTCCGAAGGAGGCGACGCCGCGGCGCAGCGACACCGGATCGAACTTGAACGCGAAGAAATGACGAAGAAGCGCGAGGCCATCGAGCACGAACTCCGCAGCCTTTCAGCCGGCCTGCTTCCGTTTGCGGTTGCACCGCGCGTGATGAAGAGCTTCAGGAAGGCGCTGGAGCATTCGAAGGCCACAGGCGACCGGCGCGAGGCCGCCGCCGAGATGCGCAATGCGATCAGCCAGTGGCGGCGCACGAAGAACACCGCGCGCAAGGCAAGCTGGAATGCCAAACATTGGAATGATCTCGCGTCGTTCGTCGACGAGTGGATGAAGAGCCAGCAAGCCAGCGGGCAGCCAGCTCGGCGCGCCTTCAAGGAGATCGGGGACGGCCGGACAATGCTTTCGCGCTTGGCCGAGCTCAAGGCGGTGGTCGTTCCGCGCGCACGGCGGCTGGCGAGCGATCTCGATGGTACACTTCGTCGGCTGACGCGGCTTGAAACGTCCCTGGTCCGGGCAGACGGGGCCGCAGCCGGTGTGCTTCTGGATGAACTTCGTCTTGCAGATCAAAAGCTCGGCTCGACAGAGGCGAGGCTGCACGAAAAAGATGAAGAGCTCAATTTCTTAAGAGGACAGCTCGTGACCTTGGACCGCGAACGACGCAAGCTGCTCGCAGATCAAGCCAGCGCGGTTGCGTCTACGCAGCGGTCTGAGATTGCCGCGCGAACCGCTGCAGCGTTGGAGAGCTATGAGCGCAAGCTGCTCGAACACAAAATCGGCCAGCTTCGGACGGAATTCGTCCGTCGCTTTAACGCCTTGACACGCAAGGCGGGCTTCGTCGCGGATATTCAGATCGATCCGGAGACTTTTAACATCACCCTCATCGGTCCGACCGGTGGCGTCATCCCCAAAACCAGCCTGTCGGCGGGCGAGAAACAGATCTTTGCGATTGCAATGCTGTGGGCGCTGGCACGAACCAGTGGCCGTCCGCTGCCCATGATCATTGACACGCCCCTAGCCCGTCTGGATTCCGAACACCGCTCAAACCTAGTCCAGCGCTACTTCCCGGCGGCGAGCCATCAGGTTATTTTGCTGTCCACTGACACCGAGGTCGATTTGACGCTGCTTGAAACGCTCGGCGGCAGCGTTTCGCACGCTTACCGTCTGGACTACGATCCTGAGAGCCGCAGCACGACCGTGACGGCGGGTTACTTCGGCGACGATGAAGGAAGGGAGACGCGTCGTGCACTACAGTAAGCTCAAGGTCTCGGCCGACGCCGCCAGCAAGCTGCGATCGCTGCGTCAACGAACCGGCCTTACGCCGAACCTGTTGTGCCGGTTTGCCATCATGGTTTCACTTGAGGAAGGGCCAATCGGAGCGGTGCCGCCGCCGGATGAAGAGGGCATGGAGTTCAATGCCTACACCCTCACCGGCGAGTTTGGCGCGCTCTTCGCGTCTCTGCTCCGAAGCGTCGAAGAAGCGGGCTCTAAGGCCGCTACGCTGAGCGACAATGAACTTCTGGTTCGGATGCGCGGTCATATTCACCGCGGCGTTGGCACGCTTTCGGTGCGCATCAAGTCGCCGCTTGACGTTCTACGTCTTGTTCCCGAGGCAGCCTGAGCTCATGCCCCCCCCCCTCTATCTCGACCATAACGCGACGACGCCTCTGGACCCCGAGGTCATCGCGGCGATGGAGCCCTATCTTCGCGATATCTTCGCCAATCCATCAAGTATCGAGCACGAGCACGGCCACCTCGCGGCCAAGGCTGTCGAGCTCGCGCGCGAACAGGTTGCCGCTTCGATCGGAGCCAAGAGTAGCGAGATCGTCTTTACGGGAAGCTGCACCGAGGCGAATAATCTCGCTATTCTTGGGGCGGCTCAGGCCAATCCTGCCAAAAAGCACCTCATTACCTCGCGCATTGAACATCCCGCGGTTCTCGAGCCCATTCGCCACCTTGAACGGCAAGGCTGGAAGGCGACCTACGTCGAGGTGGACGAGGAAGGTCGCGTTTCACCGGCTGCGATCGAAGCGGCAATCACGGACGAAACTTTGCTTATCTCGATCATGGCCGCGAACAACGAAGTTGGTACTATCCAGCCCATTCAAGAGATTGGGGCTGTTTGTGCACGCCGAAATATCTTTTTCCATTCTGATCTTGCTCAGATACTGGCCTACGGTGCTGTGGACGTGATGAAGGATGGGGTGCATCTCGCCAGCTTGTCCGCTCATAAGGCTTATGGGCCAAAGGGCATCGGCGCGCTCTACATCCGCAGCAGGAGTCCGCGCGTAAGAATCGCGCCAATCCAGTTTGGCGGCGGTCAGGAGCGCGGTCTTCGCTCAGGCACCCTCAATACCTCATTTATCGTCGGAATGGGTACGGCTCTAGAGATTGCGCGTAAGCGCCGACAGAAGGACGGAAAACGGCTGGCGGCCATGTGTGCGAGCTTCCGCGACAGCATTATGCGCGGGTTGGAGGACGTCTCGTTCAACGGCGATCCGGTGAACCGTCTACATGCGAATCTGAACTTTTCGATCGCGGGCGTGGAGCCTCTTGCCTTGATTCGCTCTCTGCGGAGTCAGATGAGCTTTTCAGCCTCGAGCGCCTGCGCCACCGACAAAATACAGACGTCTCATGTCCTGCTAGCCATGTTCGGCGATACTCCTCGAGCAAGGGCCGCTTTCCGTATTTCCCCGGGACGGTTTACAGACGAGAAGGCCTTTGAAGCCTCAGCTAAAATGCTGGTTGAAACTGCCTTTCAGTTGCGGAAAATGGCTGCTTAACTTGGCCCTTCGGTCGCCGCCTCCATTCCACCCGATAAACTGCTCTCGCGGGTTCATTTGTGACATCGGCTGGTCGCCAGTCCTATCTTGAAACCACGATCCTTCAGCTCATCGAAGTATCGGCGGTCTCCGTGCGCCTAAACAACGCTCTCCGAGCTGCAAAAGATCTGCCCATTGAGACGGTGGGCGAGTATCTCGACGCCGGTGATGAAGCGAAACTGCGCTTCATGCGCCTGCAGAATCTTGGTAGGAAGTCGGCGGACGAACTCGACGATCTCATTCGTGACTTCGCGCGCGAGGAACGAGCACTGTCCCCGCCCGTGGATGTTGCAACGCCCGTCATGCCTGCACCGTCCAGTCTGCGCGAGCGATTGATCAGCCTCTTCGAGCAAGATGCGTACCCGACCGTTTTCCTCGACAACGGTGTTTCAAAGAGGATCGAAGCCTGCCTCCTCGACGAAGACATCAAGCCCCTGTCCGAAGCGTTCGCTACGTGGCAGAACTCCTGCGCGGCCCTTCTCAGCCGGCACAATGTCGGTAGACAATCGATCGTCGATCTTTCGTCACTTGCGGTGGGCCATATCTGTAAGCGCCTTCATCAAAATGGATTCACGCCTGATGACATTGAGACCGCGGCTCCGGTCATCCTTATCGGCACAGCACCCGATGGCGAGAAGGTAAAAGCGCTTGAGAAGCGCTTGGACGAGTTCGGGGCACGCATACCGCCGGCCGAGGAGCCAGAGCGCGTCGCTCTGACGGATGTAATATCTCAGTCGCTCTCGCTCCTCGAGGAGAGAGAACGCGATATCTTGATGCGTCGCTACGGTTATTTCGGCCGTGACATCGAAACCCTCGAAGCCATCTCGTTGACCTACGACGTCACGCGCGAGCGAATCCGCCAGATCGAAGCGAAGGCGTTGCGGAAGCTGTCTGTTCGAAACGTGACGCGCAAGATCGAAGCAGCTTTCGCCGCCGAAAAGGAATCAGTTTCAGCGCGCTTGCATCTTGGGCATGGGTATGTGAGCGACGACGCCGTTTATAGAGCGTTTCAGTCCTTGCCTGCCGCCGAGCGGATTGCCATCGATGTGCTTTACCAGGACAGGGCTCATTTGCTGAGGGAGCTTGGGACGCATTGGCAGGGCGGATGGCTTTTTTCGCCGCTTAAGGCGGGCGATCTCGATCAGGTCGTCGACACGCTTCAGCAAAATGCGAAGACCGTACCGCTGCCGAATACGTTGGAGGCGATCGCTTCCGACCTGCCACTTGATCGCGTGATGCCCGCGATTAAGCTCGCAACCACCTTTTCGACCTTGGAAGGCTATGTCACCGAACGATGGTTTGGACCCCGACTGAAAAGAACCATACGGCTGCACCGTGAGCTCTTCCAAGCAGGCGGCCCCCTTGAAGCCAGGGAGCTCGTCGCCGCCTATCACGCAAGCTTTCCCGCCGATAAGTGCTCGGTCCGCGACGCAATCATTGTGATGTGCGCTGCGCCGCAATTGTTCATTGAACTGCAGGATGGCGTTTGGGCCGCAGCCGGGTCAGCACCCCAAGAAGAGCTTGCACCCCGCAACAATGCCGTAGAGCCGATGGAGATCTCTCCCGATCTTGATGAACCGTCTGCACAAACGATCCGCGCCGGCTTACAGGATATCTTGCGGCGTACCGGCCCCCTTCGTTTCGTAGATTTGCGAAACGAGGCCGTGGACCGGCTTGGGCAAAAGCACGCTCACAGCATCGGACCGATTCTGCTCACAAGTGGAACATTCATCAGGCCCCTACCCGGGATATATGCGCTGCAAGACCAGTTACCGGAACGTCCAGCGCTCGCGTTTGACCCTCCGGCTTTCTTGCTGAACGAAGAACAGGCGAAGTGGCTCGCCATGGCGCGATATGCGGGCGAGCCATTTGGGAGTTTCGCGCTTTGGCAGCCGGAATTCGAATACGCGCTGTGTCGTTGGGGCGAGACAAATGCCTCTCCAGTTCTTTGGCAATCGTTGCTTGCAGTCGCCTCGGTTCATCAATGGCCCGTATCAGATGGCGAGAGCGAGCATTGGCGCGATCTGCAGAACCGTCACGGCGCGTACAGTCTTATGGCGCCTATGCGCTATCCCATTCGGGACCTTTGGCCACCCTTGCCACGACTCCTTGCCGCCCTGCACGTGGTGCAGATGCGTGACAACATCAATTGGATTGTTGCCAACCGGTTGCTGAAGCGTCGCATTGATGCCCACGCTGGTCCCGCACTGCTCGGTATTCTTTGTTTGCTCGGCATTGTATCGCCGCCCGCACATTGGCAAATGCCCCACGTAAAGCACGGTGATCCCGACTACCTCATTGCCACACTATCGCGTGAGCTACAGCAAACCGGCTCCTTGAAATGGGAGTCCGATATTGGCGCTGACATTATCGCAAAGTTGTCCCTGGGGGCCGACTTGCCGGATGACAGTTGGCTCGATCGTCGAGTGGTCGCGGAGCTACGATCGGTTGCCGAGGACGATCCGGTTGATAGCCTGTCAGTTGCAGCCGACGCCGATGACGATGCGGCTTCTTTCGAACGCCTCCTTGAGGAAGTGGCAAGACAGCAAAGGCTTGCAGACATCAAGGAGGATATTCGTAGAACTGATGACGAAGGTCAGATCACGGCTCATTCGCCAAATTGAGTCTTGCAAAGTAGACACCGCCCGGCTTTATCTTTTGCAGACAAAACGCGGACAAGCATAGCCTCAAGCAGGTTGAAGACCATGGATCAGGAGCAGATCAATCACGAGCGCGACCTCGCCGCATTCGATCAGAATTCGCAGACTTTCCGCTCTTTAAATCAACTGATGTGGCAGATTCCGCTTATTGCAATGACACTCACCGGAGGACTCTGGTTCGGCGTCTCTAAGGTCAACGAGTCTCCGCTGTTTCAGACATGTCTCTTGTTGCTCGCCCTTTTTGGCAATATCGGCCTCATCGTGGTGCTCGCTCGCCTCCGATATATTATGGACGAGTATTTGACGTGGTTGCAGGAATTCCATCCAAGAGGCTTCGTCGCGGCAAAAGGGCGGAGATTTGGGACCGACTCATATACAGTACGGCGAATCTTTCAGTTTCTGCTGGGGCTGGCGGCACTCATTAGTGGCATGCTCATGGTCTCGACTGCTGTGAAAATCGAATGGGGCGCGAAGCGCGGATCCGCAAGCTTGCAGTCGCTCGCCTTCTATGACAGCCACGCGAACGATCTGGCGCGTAGCTATGAGGCCATCGATTTCAAAAAGGTCCATCCCTACCTCGTCAAAGTGTTGGCATCCGCAAGTCCGATGCGCATTCTTGATGTCGGATCAGGATCAGGGCGAGACGCGGCGTGGATGGCGACGGCGGGGCACATCGTCACTGCGGTGGAACCCTCCGAACAGATGCGTCACTTGGCAGAGACTTTCCACGCAAATATCGGCATCCGTTGGATGAAAGATGCTCTGCCCGCGCTGGGAGCGCTCGGCGCTGAGGACTCGGCGTTCGACATCATCGTCTTGAGCGCCGTCTGGATGCACGTCCATCCAGATGATCGACCTGTCGCCTTCACGCGTTTGGCCCGCCTCGTAACCCAGCAGGGCCTTATTTACATGACACTGCGTATGGGCCCGGAGGAGCGCAACCGCGCGGTATATCCGGTGTTGGCTGGAGAACTCGAACGCCTGGCAGATCAGCACCGCATGGAAGTTCAGGAAATTGGCGTGAGTGAGGACCTTCAGTCCCGGGCGGATGTTCGCTGGCGCACTCTTGTGTTTCGCTCAGCCGCTCAGGTCGCCTGACCACCCAAGTTTCTGTCTGCATGGCCACGGTGATCGCGGTTTCTGGATTGTGCAAAGAACCGCGCTAAGCGAGCTCCGCTCTGGGATGAAAGTCAGCCTGCGCGACTATGCTGCTATCTGTTGACACGCCTCATCGTCTTCAAGAGCAGACTGCTCAAGCAACCGAGCAACCGCCGCTTCGCGCGATGCGCGATCGAGAGCATAGGTCGTTCGCTGGAACGTCTTCCCCTCGAGTAGACCCTGGATGTGACCGGCCACGGAATCTGCTGCCATGATGAGCAGGGCATCGACTGCGTGAATATACCGCCCGGTCACGGTTCCGCTTGAATGTCCCATCAGCGCGCCGATCGTTGCTTCTGTGAATCCCAGGTCATTTGCAACGCTCGAGAAACTGTGACGAAGAACGTGCGGGGTAACGCCAGCCAGCGCCGTGTCCTTGAGCATCTTCTTCCAAAGTTTCGGAAAGCCGACAAGAGGCTTTCCCTCTACGGTGCCCTTGAAGACGAAACCCACATCATCATCTCCCAAGAGCGGTGTGAGATGATCCACGGCTGACAGACCGATCGGGCGAACCGAAGCCCCTTCCTTGCTGTCTTCCAGGCGAAGGCAACTTCCGTCGACATCGACCTCGGGTCGCTTCAGATAGATTGCCTCGCTTCGACGACAGGCCGTCAGCGTCAGATGGCGCGCGATCTGTACGGCAGTCTTGAACTGCTCATCCTCACTCTTCTCTCGGAGGATTTGTCCGAGCAGCCGATACTCGTCGTCACTCAAACGCCGCTTCCTCACCTTGTCGGCAGGCTTGCGGACTCCGTGTGCCGGATTTTTGTCGATAAGGCCTTGTGAGACGGCATAGGTCAGGATGCCACCGAGAAGTCCAACAGTCCTGGAAGCAGTGCCAAGTCCTCCTCTGACGATGGACTTTCCACGCTTCTTTTTTGTCTTCTCGATTTTTGCGGATTTTCCAACCGCTACATCTTCCATGAACTTGGTGATGTCGGCGAGCTTGAGCGTCTGCACGCGCCTCTTGCCAAGCAGTGGAATGATGTGACGATTGATGCGGCCGCGATCGACGTAGAGCGAGCTTTCTTTCTTCGGGCGGTTTCCTTTGCCCAGTATCAGCTTTTTGTCGGCCGCGGCGAGATACCGCTCGCAGAGTTCCTTCACCGTGAGCGCCTTACGACGCTGCACCCGCTCTTCGGCCGGGTCCTCGCCCTTCACGGTCTGGCCCAGAGTCGCGATGGCGAGCTTGCGGGCCTGATCGGCAGTGATCGTGCCATGCCGACCGATGGTCATGCGCTTGCGAACACCGTCGCGATTCCGGTAGTCGACAAAATAGGTGCATACGCCGGTCGGCTGTACAAAAACGCCGAAGCCCTTCAATTCGCTGCACCAGATCGTGAACTGCTTGTCACGCGGCTCGGCATCGTCAACGATTGTCTTCTTTAGCTTGGGCATTTTGGCCCCCCGAAAAACTCACCAGAAACTCACCACGAAAAGCAAAACAGGTGAGTGGATTATCGAAAGCTAGCGGGACATTGCGTCGGAAATTTGACTATTGTTTCAATATGTTATAGTAGGTCAGCGTAACTGCAAGGGGACGGTAGAAGCGCTGCGTACCCTGCGGTTTCTTGCTCCGAAGGCAAAGGTCACACGTTCGAATCGTGTCGGGTGCGCCAGCAAACTCAGCGATTTAGCCAACCGCGACCCAGCGAACGAGACCAACCTCGCCCGGGATCCACCGAGAGAAAAGGCTGGCGGTCGGACCGTCGCGACGAGCGGCCGTGATGACATAAAGCCGAAGCCGCGCCCGCATGGACGCAGCGGGCCGCGGCGGACATAAAGACGATAGCGCCAACCCCCCGCCCTCAGCACCAACAGGAACGCAAAGCCGTAGCCGACCGCTGAACCGAGCGCGCCGATATCGGCCGGCATGCGGGGGCGGCACAGCGAAAATCTCCGCCATGGCAATGGCCAGCCCCGCGATCAGCGCCCCGGTCACCGGGGCGCCGGGGCGTGCTCCCGCGCCCAGGAGACGATGCCGGCCGCATTCATGGCTCCGGAGACTCGAGCGACCTCGCGACCGTCTGCGAAAAGCAGCAGGGTCGGGATGCCCGCAATCCCGAGGTGGCCGGCAACGTCCGGCTCGCTTTCCGAATTCAGCTTGACGAGCCGCATGTCCGGCTCGAGCACGCTCGCGGCCTGCGCGAAGGCCGGCGCCATCATGCGGCACGGGCCGCACCACGGCGCCCAGACGTCGACCAGCACCGGAATCGAACTGCGCGCGACCTGGCGTTCGAACATGGCGCGGTCGGCATCGACCGGAGCGGCGGCGAACAGGGGCCGCTTGCAAGCTCCGCACCGCGCCGCTTCAGCGGGCCGCCCCGACGGCACGCGATTCACGGCAGCGCAGCGGGGGCAGACGATGTGATGGCTTCCGGACACGGTCGAAAGCTCCTTTGTGGTGGACGATCGGTCGCTGTCGCTTTCCTCGCTTGACATATATGCGATATATCGCATATTCGCAAATATGAATATTAAGAACCGGATCGATCCCAAGGCCATGCGCATGGCAGCCGACGAGGCCAGCTCGCTCCTGAAGGCGCTGTCGAACCGACACCGCCTTCTGATCCTCTGCCAGCTCATCGACGGCGAGAAGTCGGTGGGCCAGCTCGCCGGCTTTCTCGGCATCCGCGACTCGACGGCCTCGCAGCATCTGGCGCTGCTGCGGCGGGACCGCATCATTTCCGGCCGCCGGGAGGGTCAGACCATCTGGTATCGCATCGCGAGCGCGCCGGCGCTCAATGTCATGCAAGTCCTCTATGCGGCATATTGCGCCGGATCAAAAACGCGGCCGGCCCGGAGGCGCGCATGACCAGCCCCGCCACGCAGGATGGAACGCCGCCTTCGACACGTCTGGCCGGAGATGCCCGCAGGAACGTCGCGGTCCTGACCGCAGCGCAGGCGCTCGGCGCGGCGAGCCCGCCGATCATCATCTCGCTCGGCGGCCTCGTCGGCCAGTCGCTGTCGCCCGATCCGGCGCTCATCACCCTGCCGGTCAGCCTGTTCAATCTTGGCCTCGCGCTCGGAACGCTGCCGGCCGCTTTCGTCATGCGCCGGTTCGGCCGCCGCAGTGGCTATCTGTTCGGCGCGTCCTTCGGCATGGTCGCCGGCCTTATCGCCGCCTTCGGCATCACCGTGACGTCCTTCGCCCTCTTCTGCCTCGGGACCTTCACGGCCGGTTTCTACGCGGCCTATGTCCAGAGCTATCGCTTCGCCGCCACCGACGCGGTTTCGGGCGCCGCGCGGGCGAAAGCCATCTCCTGGGTCATGGTGGGCGGCCTCATGGCTGCGATCATCGGCCCGCAACTCGTCATCTGGACGCGGGACGCGATCCCGTCCACGCCCTATGCCGGCAGCTTCCTCAGCCAGGCGGCGCTGGCGCTCCTCGTCATGCCCGTTCTCCTGCTCCTGCGCGCACCGGGCGCCGCCGGCGCGAGCCCCTCGTCGTCCGGTGGCGGGCGGACGCTGACACAGCTCCTGCGCACGCCGCGCTTTCTGCTGTCGGTGACCGCCGGCGTGGTGTCCTACGGGCTGATGACGTTCGTCATGACGGCGGCGCCGATCGCCATGGTCGGACACGGTCACTCCATCGACCACGCCGCGCTCGGAATCCAGTGGCACGTCCTTGCCATGTTCGCGCCGAGCTTCGTGACGGGTTACCTGATCACATGGTTCGGGAAAGAGCGCGTGACCGCGGCCGGACTGCTGCTGATCGCCGTCGCGGGAGGTGTCGCGCTCTCCGGCCTGGACCTCATGCACTTCTGGATCTCGCTGATCCTCCTGGGCATCGGCTGGAACTTCGGCTTCATCGGCGCCACGGCCATGGTGGCCGACTGCCACACGCCCGCGGAGCGAAGCAAAGCGCAAGGCGCCAACGACTTCCTGGTGTTCGGCGTGGTTGCGGCCGCATCGTTCTTCTCCGGCAACCTGCTGCACGCGTCCGGATGGCAGACCATCAACTGGCTCATCTTCCCGGCCGTGGCCTTCGTTCTCGTGCCGCTCGTGTGGCGCGCCGCACGCAGCGATGCGCGGGCTGCGCAGAACTCCTAGCTCGAGGCCCGCCGCATTTCGTCCACCTCGCTCAAAGGAGCAGAACGATGACAATCGACCGCGCCGTGATGATGTTCGCCGGCTTCATGATTCTCCTGTCTCTGGCTCTGGGCTTCTATGCCTCGCCGCACTGGTACCTGCTGACGGCCTTTGTCGGACTGAACCTGATGCAGGCTTCGATCACGGGCTTCTGTCCCGCAGCCATCGTGTTCAAGAGGCTCGGAGTCGAGCCGGGAACCGCATTCCGCTAGAGCGCGGCCCCGTTCGTCGCGCGCGGGGCGCGAATCGGCACGCATCGCCCGAACCCTCATGGGATGACCATGCCCTCTCGTACCGGCTCCGTCTTGCTGCTCGTCCTGTCGATCTCCGCCGGAATCGTTCCGGCGGTGGCGTCCGATCTGGTGGTGAAGAGCATCACGGTCCCCGACATGAAGGCGGTGTTCGGCCAGGTCGAGAGCATGCGGGTGATTCCGGCACGGGCGCGCATCGGCGGCTCGATCCGGGGAATCAGGGTCACCGAGGGCGACCAGGTCAAGGAAGGCCAGATCGTCGCCGTCGTCGTCGACGACAAGCTGGCGCTCGAGCGGAATGCCGCGAACGCGAAGATCGAAGCGCTGAACGCCCAGCTCGAAAATGCGCGCACCGAGCTTGACCGTGCGCAGCAGCTTCTCGCGCGCGGCGTGGCGACCCAGGCGCGCATCGATCAGGCACGGACGCAGTTCGACGTGACCGTCAACCAGGTCGCCGCGGCGCAAGCCGAAAAAGCGGTCGTGGAACAGCGGGCGCGCGAAGGCGAGGTGCTGGCGCCCGCGGATGGCCGCATCCTCACGGTTCCAGTGACGCTGGGATCGGTGATCCTGCCTGGCGAAGCCATCGCCCGCATCGCCAGCGGCCGCTACTATCTGCGCCTCTCGCTGCCCGAGCGGCACGCGGCGGAGATCAGGCAGGACGCCCTGGTGCGGATCGGTCGGCGCGGCCTGTCGCCGGCGGTGAGCGGCGACCTCGCCGGAGCGCGGCCGGGCCGCGTCGCCAAGGTCTATCCGGAGATCGCCGGCGGCCGCGTGATCGCGGACGTCGAGGTGGAGGACATCGGCGACTATTTCGTCAACGAGCGCACGCTGGTCTGGATTCCGATTGCCCGGCGCTCGGTGATCGCCGTGCCGGCGCGGGCCATCACGACGCGCCACGGGATCGACTATGTCCGGATCGTCACCGGCAGCGGATCGCTCGAGGTCGCCGTGATCCTCGGCGAGGCCATCCCGGCCGATGACGGCCCGCGCGTCGAGGTGCTGACCGGATTGCGCGATGGCGACCGCATCGTGATGCCGGAAGGACGGCCATGAAGCTCGGCATCGCAGGCCACCTCACCCGCGCCTTCATCGCCTCGCCGCTGACGCCGCTCTTTCTGCTCGCGGCCTTCGCGCTGGGGCTCGTGGCCCTCGTCACGCTGCCGCGCGAGGAGGAGCCGCAGATTTCCGTTCCGATGGTGGACATCCACGTCGAAGCCAACGGCCTGAAGGCTGAGGATGCGGTCAAGCTCGTCACCGAGCCGCTGGAGACGATCATCAAGAGCATCGACGGCGTCGAGCATGTCTATTCACAGACCGAGGACGACGGCGCGCTGGTCACCGCGCGCTTCCTCGTCGGCACCAGCGCCGACGCCGCGATCCTGCGCGTGCACGAGAAGATCCGCGCCAACATGAACCGCATCCCGGTCGGCGTCCCGGAGCCGCTGATCGTGGGCCGCGGCATCGACGATGTCGCCATCGTCGTCGTCACGCTGACGCCGACGCCCGCTGCGGCGGAGCGATGGACGGCCAACGACCTGACCCGGCTCGCGCGCGAATTGCAGGTCGAGGTGCTCAAACTGCCCGACATCGGCCTCACCTACATTGTCGGCGAGCAGCCCGAGGAAATCCGCATTGCCCCCGACCCCGAGAAGCTCTCGCTTTACGGCATCACCCTGCAGCAACTCGTCGCAAAGGTCGCCGGCGCCAACCGCTCGTTCCAGTTCGGACGGGTGCGCGAAGCCCGCGAGCAGCGCACGCTGGTCGCCGGACAGACCCTGCGGTCGCTCCCCGAAATCGGCAACCTGCTGCTTACGGCCCGCGACGGCCGGCCGGTCTACGTGCGCGACGTGGCTTCGGTCACGCTGGCGACCGAGCCGAACGAGGCGCGCGTCACGAACGCGCGCAAGACCGCGGCGGGCCTTGAGCGGACGCCGGCGGTGTCGCTCGCCATCGCCAAGCGGCCGGGCACCAACGCGGTGGTCATCGCCCACAGCATCGTGGAGCGCCTCGATCAGGCGCGCGGCCGGATCTTTCCCGCCGACGTGGAGATGACCGTCACCCGCAACTACGGCGAGACGGCCAATGAGAAGGCGAACGAGCTGCTCTTCCATCTCGGGCTGGCCACGGTCTCGATCGTGCTCCTGGTCGGCTTCGCCATCGGCTGGCGAGAGGCGCTGGTGGTCGCGGTGGTGATCCCGACCACCATCCTGCTCACGCTCTTCGCGGCCCGCATCATGGGCTACACGCTCAACCGCGTGAGCCTGTTCGCGCTCATCTTCTCCATCGGCATCCTGGTCGACGACGCCATCGTGGTGATCGAGAACATCGCCCGCCACTGGGCGATGAAGGACGGGCGGTCGCGCGCGCAGGCCGCCATCGAGGCGGTGGGCGAGGTCGGCAACCCGACCATCGTCGCGACGCTGACGGTGGTCGCGGCGCTGCTGCCGATGCTGTTCGTCTCCGGCATGATGGGCCCCTATATGAGCCCGATCCCGGCCAACGCCTCCGCGGCCATGCTGTTCTCGTTCTTCGTCGCCGTAATGCTCACGCCCTGGCTGATGATGAAGCTCGGCGGCAACGCGCACGCCGCGGCGCACGGACAGGATGCCGCGCAGGGCGGCCGGCTCGGCCGTGCCTATATCGCCGTAGCCGGGCCGGTGCTGCGAACCGGAACGCGATCCTGGATCTTTCTCCTTGCCGTCGGCGTGGCGACGCTCGCCTCGCTCGGGCTCTTCTACACGCAGCACGTCACCGTCAAGCTGCTGCCCTTCGACAACAAGACCGACCTTCAGGTGGTGGTCGACCTGCCCCGGGGATCGTCGGTCGAGGACACCGACCGGGCGCTCCAGACCATGGTCGAGCGGCTCGCGCCCGTGGGCGAGATCGCCTCGTTCCAGACCCATGCCGGCACCGCGGCGCCGTTCAACTTCAACGGCCTGGTGCGCCACTCCTACCTGCGCGCGCAGCCGCATCAGGGCGACATCGCGGTCAACCTCGCGCCCAAGCACGAGCGCAGCCGCGCCAGCCACGACGTCGCGCTCGAGATTCGCACGCGCCTGAAGGATCTCGCCCTGCCCGCCGGCACCGTCCTGAAGGTGGTCGAGCCGCCGCCCGGCCCGCCGGTGCTCGGCACCCTGCTCGCGGAAATCTACGGACCCGATGCCGAGACGCGACGTGCGGTCGCGGCGAAGGTGCGCGAGACCTTCGAGAGCGTGCCCTTCATCGTCGACGTGGAAGACAGCTTCCGCAACCGCCCCGAGCGGGTGCGCATCGCCATCGACCAGGACAATCTCGAATATTACCGCGTCGAGCAAAGCGACGTGTACGACACCATCCGCACCTTCGGCGGCGGCACCACCGTAGGCTACTCCCACCGGGGCAGCGAACGCCGGCCGATCCCGATCCGCATCGCGCTGCCGAAGGGCGAGCGCGTGGTCAACGAACGGACGCTCGCGATCCCCGTGCCGGCCAACGCGCTGCCCGGCAACCGCGCGATCGTCGAGCTCGGCGACGTGGTCTCGGTGGCGCGGGAGCGGGCGTCCTATCCAATCTTCCGGCACAACGGCCGCGCCGCCGAGATGGTGATGGCCGAGCTTGCCGGCGCGTTCGAGGCGCCCGTCTACGGGATGATGGCGGTGTCCGACGCCATCGCCAGGGCCGACTGGGGCGACGTGCCCAAGCCCGCGATCGCGTTGCACGGCCAGCCCAACGACGAATCCCGGCCGGTCCTGCTCTGGGACGGCGAATGGGAGGTCACCTGGGTCACGTTCCGCGACATGGGCGCGGCCTTTATCGTGGCGATCCTCGGCATCTACATTCTCGTCGTGGCCCAGTTCGGCTCCTTCAAGCTGCCGCTCGTGATCCTGACGCCGATTCCGCTGACCTTCATCGGCATCCTGCTCGGACACTGGCTGTTCGGCGCCCCGTTCACCGCGACCTCGATGATCGGCTTCATCGCACTCGCCGGCATCATCGTGCGCAACTCGATCCTGCTCGTCGACTTCATCCGCCATGCGCGCACGACGGAGCGGCCGCTGACCGAGGTTTTGCTGGAGGCCGGCGCCATCCGCTTCAAGCCGATCCTGCTCACCGCGCTCGCGGCCATGATCGGCGCCGCGGTGATCCTCACCGACCCGATCTTCCAGGGGCTCGCGATCTCGCTCCTGTTCGGCCTTGCCTCCTCGACGGCGCTGACCGTTCTCGTCATCCCGGCGATCTACGTCGTGCTGCGGGGCGAGCGGGCCTGCCCACCCCCGCCCCAGACCTCCGGAGCCGGTTGACCGCCGATGGACAATTGCGCTGCATCAAACGGTTCGTGGGCCATCCGGGCTACGAGAGCCCTTTCCTGTCTGGGTTCCTGATCCATGTCCCGCCTCGTAAAGATCGGCCTCGGCCTGGTCGCCATCGCACTCGTGCTCGGCGGCGCTTATTATTGGCGCTTCGTGCGGGAAATCCCGGTCGTCGCCGTCGCCGTCCGGCAGAACGTCGAAATCCGCGTTTTCGGGATCGGGACCGTCGAGGCGCAGGTCCTGTCCCGCGTGGGATTCCAGACCGCCGGCAAGATCGTGAACCTGGGCGCCGACCAGGGCGATTTCATCAAAGCGGGAGCGGTCATCGCGCGACTCGACGACGCCGCGCAGCGCGCCAAGCTGCTCAAAAGCGAAGCGGCGGTCCGGCAGGCCGCGGCCAGCCTCGCGAAGGCCGAGGCCCAGCGAGACCGGGCGGCCGCGACACTCGCGCAGAAAATGACGGTGAACGAGCGCCGCCAGTCGCTCAGCTCACGCGGCAGCGTCTCGCAGGAGGCGGCCGACGACGCACAGACCGCGGCCGCCGTTGCGCGAAGCGATCTGGAGATCGTGCAGGCGGACGCCGCCATCGCGCGCGTGCTCCAGGAGGATGCGGCGGCGCAGCAGCGGATCGATAGCGTGCTCCTGGATCAGCACCAATTGCGCGCGCCATTCGACGCCCGCGTCATCGCCCGCACCAAGGAGCTGGGCAGCGTGGCCAACGCGGGCGAGGCGGTCTTCACGCTGATCGTGCCCGAGACGATCTGGGTGCGCGCCTATGTGGACGAAGCCTCCGCCGGCTCGCTGGCCGTGGGGCAGCCCGCCTTCGTGCGGCTGCGCTCGGACGCCGGGTCCGTCGTGGAGGCCGAGGTGGTCCGCATCGACCAGGAAAATGACCGCGTCACCGAGGAGCGCCGCGTCTACGTGCGGTGCCGGGCCTGCAACCCGCTGCACCACCTGCGGTATCTCGGCGAGCAGGCGGAGGTGGAGATCGTCAAGACGGTGATCGCCAGCGGGCGCTTCGTGCCGCTGAAGAATGTCGAAGGCTATGACGGCCACGCCGGCACGATCTGGGTCGTTGAAAACGGTCGGCTGGCGAAGCGGCGCGTGGCGCTGGGCGAGCGGACTCTGGACGGATACCTCCACGTGACCGAAAAGCTGCCTGACGACGTCGCCATCGTCACGGACGGCGGCGCGCTCCTGCGCGAGGGCCGCGCGGCGCGGCCCGCGCCGGGGCGGTGACATGAACCTGGCCATCAAGGACGCCCGTCACAATCTCGGACGCTTCCTCCTCACCTGCCTGGGGCTGAGCCTGCTGCTGGCCATCGTGCTGGCCATGATCGGCATCTATCGCGGGCTCGTGCAGGAGGCGCTCAGCCTTGCGCGCAGCGCCGAGGCGCATGTCTGGGTGGTGGCGGGCGGCACGCGCGGGCCGTTCGCCGAGGCCTCCCGCCTGCCCGGCGACACGCGAGAGGCCATCGCCGCCCAATGGGGCGTCGCGGCCGCCGGAGCGGTCGTTTACCAGAACGTCGAGACGCGGCATCGCGGAGAGGCCAGGCGCCTGCTGGTGGTGGGGTCCGAGACCGGCCGGCCGGGAGAAGCGACCCGGATCGTCGAGGGCCGGCCGATCCTGCGCAGCCGTTATGAGGCCGTCGCGGACCGCAAGGCCGGCTTTGCGGTGGGCGAGCGCATCCGGCTCGGGCGTAACACCTTCACGATCGTCGGCCTGACGCAGGACATGATGGCCTCAAGCGGAGATCCGGTGGTGTTCGTCTCGCTGCGCGACGCCCAGCGGCTGCAATCCGCGCTGGAGCCGGTCGCCGCACGGCAGGAGGCGGCCCGCCGGCCCGATGCAACCGGCAGCACCGATACGGTCAACGCCATCCTGGTGCGGCTGCATGCCGGGGTCGAACCGGACCAGTTCGCCAGAACGATCGCGCGCTGGCGGCATCTCGTCGCGATGAGCCAGCAGGAGCAGGAGTCCGTCCTGGCGGGGTCCGTCATCGAGCGGGCGCGCCGCCAGATCGGCCTGTTCACCAGCCTGCTGCTGCTGGTGTCGACGGTCATCGTCGGGCTGATCATCTATACGATGACGATCGACAAGAAGAAGTCCATCGCCACGCTGAAGCTGATCGGCGCTCCGGACCGGAAAATCGTCGGCCTGATCGTGCAGCAGTCGCTGGCCATCGGCGCGACCAGTCTCGTCGTCGGCCTGACCCTGATCCATGCGATGCAGAACGTCTTTCCGCGCAGGGTGGTTCTGGAGACACCGGACGCCCTGGCATTGTCGGCCATGGTGGCCCTCGTCTGCCTGATCGCCAGCGCGCTCGGGGTGCGCGTGGCGCTCAAGATCGATCCGGCCGCGGCGCTTGCGGGGTGATGATGGACAGCCGGCCGGTCGTCGAAGTCAGGGGCCTGAGCAAGCATTTCGGGGAAGGTCCGACGCGCGTCGACGCGCTGCGCGACATCGATCTCGATGTCTATCCGGGCACCGTGATCGGCCTGCGCGGGCCGAGCGGGTCGGGGAAAAGCACGCTCCTCAACGCCATCGGCTGCATCCTTGAGCCGAACTCCGGACGGCTGGTTCTCAACGGTGAAACGGTCTACGACGACCGCTGGCTGCGAAGCGACCTGCGGCGGCTGCGGCTGGAGGCGATCGGCTTCATTTTCCAGTCACACAATCTTCTGCCGTTCCTGAACGCCTGGGAGAATGTCGCGATCGCCTGCGTGCTTGCGGGCCAGCGCGCGGCGGCGGCGAGGCGGCGCGCCGAGAATTTGCTGAGTTACCTCCAGGTGGAGCGCCGCAAGGACGCGATGCCGTCGCAATTATCCGGCGGCGAGGCGCAACGGGTCGCCATCGCGCGCGCGCTGGCGAACGACCCGCGCATCATTCTCGCGGACGAGCCCACCGCGGCCCTGGATTCGGAGCGCGCGGGGATCGTGATGGACCTGCTGAAGAAGGTCGCGAAGGAGCACGAAGCGGGCGTCATCGTCGTCACCCACGACGAGAAGATCTTCAACCGGCTCGACCGCATCTACATGCTGCGCGACGGAGCCATGGAGACCCCTGGCCCGGATCCGAACCCGCCTGCCGCAGGAACCGGGCGCGGGTGACAGCTCGCCGCCGTTTCGACGAGGACGCGGCAAGCGCGCCGCTCGGCTCACGCCACGGCGGTCAGCTCGCTCACGTCGATGCGGCGCCGCGGCAGCGGGATGTAGTATTTCCCCGCCCGCACCATCGGCCGTGGTTTGAGAATGATGCCGATCAGCCGCTGCTGCAGTATCTTGGGCGAGACCGGCTTGACCAGCAGTTCGTGCACTCCGAGCCGCATCGCCTGGTGCACGCGCGAGCGCCGGCCGAGGTCGGTCAGCATGATGATCGGCAGGTTCGGCTTGGGGAACACGCCCGGCGAGCGCACGATCCGCATCACCTCGCGGCCGTCCAGCACCGGCAGCTCCCAGTCGAGGATCATCACGTCCGGATTGACGTTGCGGATCGCCTCCAGAGCCGCCACGCCGTCGCCGACCTCGTAGATCGACTTGGTGCCGAGGTTGTTCAGCATGGTGCGTGTCAGCCGGCGCGTATAGGCGTTGCTGTCGGCAACCAGGATGATCTGGCTTTCGATGGCGCGCTCGGCCGCGGTGGTCCGCATGGCGGGATGCTTCCAGATTCCAACTGCCGGAGGCTAACGCGGACGCCGCTGCGATTCCGCTAAGGCGATCCGAACAATTGTCCGGACATGCTTACCGTTTCTTCACCATGTCACGCCGGAACGAGGCGCCGGTGCGCGCGCAGCACCAGCCACAGCACGATCGAGCCGTTTACCACGTTCCAGACGAGGCCGTTGAGGAACGCGGCCTGGTAGGAGCCGGTGACATCGAAAATCGCGCCCGACATCCAGCCGCCCAGCGCCATGCCGACCACCGTGGCCATCAGCACCACGCCGACGCGCACGCCCGCCTCCCGCGGCGGGAAATAGTCCCGCACGACGATCGCATACATTGGCACGATGCCGCCCTGGAACAGGCCGAACAGCGCGGAGATGACGTAGAGCGATACGAGGCCGTCGAACCAGAGATAGAGGAATAGCGCCGCGCCCTGCAGCACCGACGACAGCAGCAGCGCGGCAAGCGCGCCGATGCGGTCGGCGATCAGCCCGGCCGCAATCCGGCTGACGATGCCGAAGCCGAGCATCAGCGAGAGCATCTCCGCGCCGCGCGCGGGGCCGTAGCCGAGATCACCGCAATAGGCGACGATGTGGACCTGCGGCATCGCCATCGCCACGCAGCACGCGACGCCCGCCACGCACAGCAGGACCATCAGCGCATTCGGCGGCACGCCTGGAATCGACCGCACGCTTGCGGCAGCAAGCGACGCCGCCTGCGGCGCGACCCGTCTCTGCCGCCGCAGCGCCAGCGCGAGCGGCAGCATCGCCGCGACGCAGAAGATGCCGATGCCGGTGTGGGTCGCACGCCAGCCTTCGGCGGCGACGAAGTGCTGCACCAGCGGGGGCCACAGCGCGCCGGCGAGGTAATTGCCCGAGGAGGCGAGCGCGACCGCGATGCCGCGGCGGCGCTCGAACCAGTGCGAGATGTCGGCCATGAGCGGGCCGAAGGTGGCGGAGCTGCCGAAGCCGATCAGGCCCTGCGCCAGCGCGAACAGCCAGAGGCTGCCGGCCTGCGCCGAGGCGACGTAGCCCACGCCGAGCAGCAGCGCACCGCACACCGCCGGCCATGCGACGCCAAAGCGGTCGGCGAGCCGGCCCATCACGATGCCGCCCGCGCCGAAGCCGATCATGGTCAGCGCAAAGGGCAGCGAGGCGTCGCCGCGCGCCACGCCGAAGTCGGCCTGCACCGCAGGCAGCGCGACCACGAACGACCACATGCCGATGCTGCCCACGGTGCCGAGCGCCAGCGCCACGGCAAGGCGGGTCCAGGCGGCGCGGGAGTCGGGGGCATCCGAGGTCGTCGCCTCGGGCTTGAAGGGCATGCTCACGATGGCCGGTTCCGGCAGAGTGTCCGGATCACGTCCTACACCCGCGCAGGCGCAACGCCTAGCACCGCGGCCACCATGGATTCATCGGCGCAAACGATCCCTGCTCTCAGTGCAGGCGCGGCGCCTTCAGGAAGCGCTGCCGGTCGCCGGACTTGATCCGCGCGTCGAAGGTCTTGCCGTCGCGGTAGATCGACAGCGGCACCTCGACGCCGGACACGCCCATCGACCAGACCTTGCGGTAGAGCCCGGCGAGATCGCTCACGTCGTCGTCGCCGACCGACAGCACCACGTCGCCGGTGCGCAGGTCGGCGCGCTGCGCCGGGCCGTTCTTGGCGAGGCCCACGACCACCACCTTGTCCTCGATCTCGGTGGCATAGAGTCCGAGCCACGGCCGCTGCGGCCGGTTCGGCCGGCCCAGGGTCCGCATGTCGTCGAGGATCGGCTTCAGCAGGTCGATCGGGATCACCATGTTGAGATCGCCGGGCGGACCCTGCTCGCGGCCCTCCTGCAATTGCAGCGAGCCGATGCCGACGAGATCGCCGGCCGGGCCGATCACCGCGGTGCCGCCCCAGTTCGGATGCGCCGGCGCGGTGAAGATCGCCTCGTCCACGACGTACTCCCAGTAGCCGGCGAACTCCTGCTTGGCGACGACGCGCGCAGCGACCGAGCGCGTGCGCCCGCCCGCGCCGCCGACCACCACCGGATGGCCGACGCGGGTGGCGGCAGAGCTGCCGATGGGCAGCGCCGGCAGGTCGAGCCGCGCCAGCGCCTGCACCAGCCCGAAGCCGGTGGTCTGGTCGAAGCCCAGCACCGTGCCCGGCACGTTGCTGCCGTCGATCAGGCTAAGCCAGATCGTCTCCGCCTCGGTGACGAGATAGCCGACCGTCAGAACCAGACCGTCGGCGCGGATCAGGACGCCGTTGCCCGCGCGCTCGGTGCCGAGCGTCTCGGCAGTGAAGGCGTCGGCCGGAACCACGGAGCGGATGCCGACCACGGCGGAGAGCGCACGGTCGAGATCGAAGTCGTAGTCCTCCGGCTTCGGCTGAACGGCCGGCGACACCTTCCAGTCGCTCGAAGACGGCATGCGTAACTCCTGCGATGCACGGCTTCGAACGTCGGGCCGCGCACAGCCCAGTATCGACGATCCGATGTGCAACCTCAAAGCCGATTTTTCGGCCCGCCCCCGCCGGCGCGGACCGCACCGGCGTTGCGCGGACGGGAATGCGAGTCGCCGCGAAGAATTAATGTCCTGCGATTCCGCGACTCAGGTATGGCTGCGCTTCGATCGTCCCGCGCCAAGGCATCGCATCGCCGGACGCGGCATGGCTTTGGAGGTGACCCGGTCGTGCTTCCAAGTTTTCGCCTGGTTGCCCTGACATTCCTGTGCAGCTTCGTACTGGTGTATGCCGGCCTGCGGCTGGTTGCGCCGGCGCGCGTCGCAGGACAGCCGGCGGACGAACGGGCCGCGCTCCAGCGCGGCGGCGCGGGCGCGTCGGAATGGCGGCAGGCCGACCTTTCCGTGCCCGTGATCTTCGACATGCGTTTCGGAGCCGGCGAGCCGCCGGCGGCCGTGCCTGCGAGCCTGACGCTTTACGCCATCGACCGCGCCATCCGCATCGCGCCCGACGAGCCGCCGCTGGCCGAGGCGGTGCCCGCTCCGATTCCGGCGGCCCTGGCGCCAGCCGTCGTCGCGCCGACAACCGAGCCGGATGCGATTCCGGTCCGTCCGGAGATCGAGACGCCGCCCGAGCCGACCGCCCCGCTTTCGCAAGCGCCGGCCCTCGTGCCCCTCCTCCTGCCCGCGGTGTCGCCGCCGCAGGAGGCCGCGCCCCCGGACGTCGAGCCGTTCGCCACCACCGGCGTGGCGCCCGCACGGGCGCGGACGCAAGATGCCCGGATGGAAGAGCCGAAGGCCGAGAAGCCGGCACGGCAGATCGCCGCCCTGCCCGAGCCCGCCGCACCCGCCGGCGAACCGGCCCCGGTCGCCGACGACTTCACCGCTTCGATCGCGATCGAGGAGCGCAAACCGCCGGTGGGTGTCGCCAACCCCGGCGTGTCGCAGCCGGTCGCACCGGCCGCGAATCCGCACACCGCGAAGCCGAAGGCGGTGCGCAAGGCGAGGCGGGCCAAGAAATCGCGGACGCCGCGCGGCACCGCCACTCCGAAGCAGGAAACGCCGGCCGCGGCCGCGCCGACGAATCCCTTCACCACCCTGTTCGCCGGCCCGCAATAGCGGATGCCGCCGCAGCCGGTGGCAAACCGGCCGGCGGCACGCTACTTGTGCGTCATGCGCCCGCTGTCCATCCTCGATCTCTCCCCCGTCACCACCGGCATCTCCGGCGCGCAGGCGCTGCGCAACAGCATCGACCTGGCGCGCTTTGCCGACCGGCTCGGCTTCACCCGCTACTGGGTCGCCGAGCATCACTCGATGCCGTCGATCGCCAGCTCCGCGCCCGACATCATGATCGGGCAGATCGCGGCCGCGACCACGCGGCTGCGCGTGGGCTCCGGCGGCGTGATGCTGCCGAACCACGCGCCGCTCGTCGTCGCCGAGCGCTTCAAGGTGCTGGAGGGCCTGTTTCCCGACCGCATCGACCTCGGGCTCGGCCGCGCGCCCGGCACCGATCCGGTGACCTCCTTCGCGCTGCGGCGCAGGCAGGACGACCCCAACGCCGACGACTTCATGGAGCGGTTTCGGGAGCTGCTGCTCCTCGAGCAGCGCGGCTTCCCCGCCGACCATCCGTTCAGCAAGGTGCGCGCGATGCCGCAGGACGTGCCGCTGCCGCCCCTGTTCCTGCTCGGGTCGAGCGACTACAGCGCTCAGCTCGCCGCCCATGTCGGCGCGGGCTTCTCCTTCGCGCATCACTTCTCGGACTTCGACCCGACCGGACCGATGCTGACCTACCGCCGGCAGTTCCAGCCCTCCGAGCAGCGGCCGGAGCCGCTTGCGATCCTCGCGGTGCATGTCGTGTGCGCGGACACCGACGCCGAGGCCGAGCGTCTCGCGACGACCGTGGACCTCAACTTCGCGCGAAGACGGCAGGGCCTTTACGAGCCGCTGCCCTCACCCGAGGAGGCCGCGGCGCACGATTATTCGCCGATGGACCGCAAGCTGATCGCGCGCAACCGCACCCGCCTCGTGGTGGGCGGCCCGTCCAAGGTGATGGCGCATCTCGAACCGCTGATGGCGGCGACCGAGGCCGACGAGTTGATGGTCACCACCATGGTCTACAACCACGAGGCGCGGAAGCGGTCCTACGCGCTGATGGCGGAAGCCTTCGGGCTCAAGGAAACAGCCTGACGTCCCTCCATCTTGGATTGCCCGGCCAGCCGGACTAGCCTTCTCCGGACTGGCCATTCCTACGAGTCGAAATCACCAGGGAGGATCCCATGCGAACATCGATCGCCGCACTGGCCGCGGCCGTGGCCCTAAGCGCGCCGGCCCACGCGCAAAGCGACTATCCCAACCGGGTCGTCAAGATCATCAATCCCTATCCGGCCGGCAGCACCACCGACCTTCTGGCGCGGGCGCTGGGCGTGGGAATGTCGAGCCGGCTCGGCCAGCAGTTCATCGTCGAGAACCGCGGCGGCGCGGGCGGCGCAATCGGCACCGCAGCCGTCGCCCGCGGCGATGCCGACGGCTACACCCTGCTGTTCGCGCCGGCGCTGGTGGTCTCGGTGCATCCGCAGTCGCGCGACGACACCGGCTACAAGCCGGATTCGCTGGTGCCGGTGTGCCAGACGTTCTCCAACGCGATGGCGCTGGCGGTGCGGCAGGAATCGCCGATCAAGAGCGTCGCGGATCTGGTCCGCGCCGCGAAGGAAAAGCCCGGCGCGCTCAACTACGGCCATCAGGGCCCCATGACGATTCCGCATCTCGCGATGGAGGAATTCCTGGGCTTCGCCAAGATCAACATCAACGGCGTGCCGTTCCGCGGCGAACCCGCGGTGATGACCGACCTGCTGGGCGGGCGCATCGACGTGGCCTCGATCGTGCTCGGCACCGCGCAGGGCCAGGGCGACAAGGTGCGCGTGATCGGCGTGTTCGCGGAGACACGGCATCCGTCGTTCCCCAACGCGCCGACCGTGAAGGAGCAGGGCTTCGACGTGAGCCCGGCGAGCTTCGGCGGACTCCTCGCGCCTGCATCGACTCCTGCGCCGGTGGTCGCGAAGCTGGCCGAGGCCTGCGCAGCCGCGGCCAAGGACGGCGGCTACGCCACCGTGGCCAAGGGTGCGGCGCAGCCGCCCGATTACTTCGCCGACGCCGCGACGTTCAGGCAGCGCCTGCAACGCGACATCGAGCGCAAGGCGGACGTGATCAAGCGCGTGAAGAAATAGAACGGCCGAGCCTTTAGCGACCGAGCTTGCAACGGAACGAACCCCGGCCTCGCGGCCGGGGTTCGCGTCTGGAGCGCGGCTTTACGGCTGCTGCGGCGGCGCCTGAAGCTGCGGCGGCTGCGGCTGCACGAACTGCTGCTGGAACTGGGGCACGACCTGCGACATCTGCGGCTGCGCCGGCGGGTTCATCGCCATCTCGTTGGTGCAGCGGTCCTTGAACAGCACCGCGCCCTCGGGCGTATACTCCTTTGCGAGACAGGTGCAGGGACCGGCCGCCGCCGGGCGCGCCACGGAATACACCACCGGAGCCGCGACATAGACCGGACGCCGCCAGTGGCCGTGCGGACGATGCGGGCGATGCGGACGCCAGTGCGGCGGGCGGTGCGGGCGGACATGACCGTGCGGCTTGTGGATGCCGGGCTTGCCCTTCCAGCCCGGCGCGGCCTCGGAGGCCGTTGGGGCGAGCGTGGCGGCGCCGAACGCCGCAACGGCGGCGAACGCGAGCAGAGCGGACTTGCGAAGCATGGAACCCTCCTGGGGGGCTGGATCGCGTTGTGCCTTCGCAAGCTTGGTCGCCCGCCGGGCGGATGCGGTTCAACGCGCGCGCCCGTCGAAGACGACCGGGGCTTGGCGGCATCGGAGCGGAATGCTTAAACAGCGCCAGTCGCCGCAACCGAATGGGAGGACCATCTTGGGCCAGCACTTCACGCTCACCGCCGCAGACCAGCACCAGCTCGGCGCCTACCGCGCCGACCCGACCGGCACGCCCAAGGGCGGCATCGTGGTCATTCAGGAGATCTTCGGCGTCAATCCGCACATCCGCAACGTCTGCGACCGCTTCGCGGCCGAGGGCTATGTCGCGGTCGCGCCGGCGCTATTCGACCGTCAGGTGAAGGACTTCCAGTCCGGCTATTCGCCGGCCGAGATCGAGAAGGCGCGCTCCTTCATCGCCAAGCCCGACTGGGACGCGATGCTGCGCGACACCCAGGCCGCGATCGACGAACTCAAGGGCGTGGGCCCGGTCGGCATTGTCGGCTTCTGCATGGGCGGCTCGATCGCGTTCCTGGCCGCGACGCGGCTTTCGGGGCTGAAGGCCGCGGTCGGATACTACGGCGGCTACATCGCCAAGGTCGCGGACGAGAAGCCGAAGATCCCGGTGCAGCTGCACTTCGGCGAGCAGGATCACGGCATCCCGATGTCGGACGTCGAGATCATCAAGCAGAAGCGCGGCGGCGACTGCGAGATCCACACCTATGCCGACGCCGGCCACGGCTTCCATTGCGACGAGCGCGGCAGCTTCCACTCCGACAGCTCGAAGGTGGCGTGGGGCCGCACCACCGCCTTCCTCGCCCAGCATCTCAAGTGATCGTCGGCCGAGACGACGGCCGCTGACGGCGCACGAGAATGCGAAACGCCCGGCAAAGCCGGGCGTTTTGTTGCAGGCATCCTTCTCAAACGCTCAGAACCATCGTTCTCCGACGGTGATGCTGTCTCCGGGGCGGACCGGATAGT
>CAZZCV010000003.1:0-116100 GCA_964653225.1 uncultured Rhodoplanes sp.
GCCTTCTACGGCATGTCCACCTTCGAAGGCCCGCTGATGTCGGTGAAGGCGGTGAACTCGCTGTCGCACTACACCGACTGGACCATCGGCCATGTCCACTCCGGCGCGCTGGGCTGGGTCGGCTACATCTCCTTCGGCGCGATCTACTGCCTGGTGCCGTGGCTTTGGAACCGGCCGCTGCATTCGCTCAAGCTCGTCAACTGGCACTTCTGGCTCTCGACCATCGGCATCGTGCTCTACATCACCTCGATGTGGGTGTCCGGCATCATGCAGGGTCTGATGTGGCGCGCCTACACGAGCCTCGGCTTCCTCGAATACTCGTTCATCGAGACCGTCGAGGCGATGCACCCGTTCTACATCATCCGCGCGCTGGGCGGCGCCCTGTTCCTCGCCGGCGCCCTGCTGATGGTCTGGAACATCTGGAAAACCATTCAAGCCCCGGTGGAGCAGACGCGCGAAGCGCCCGCCCTCCAGCCCGCCGAGTGAGGTCACGATGTCGCTCTGGTCCAGACACGCCGTCTTCGAGAAGAACTCGATCGTTCTTCTGATCGGCATCCTCGTCGTCATCGCCATCGGCGGCATCGTCGAGATCGCGCCGCTGTTCTATCTCAAGAGCACGATCGAGAAGGTCGGCGGCGTGCGTCCCTATGCACCGCTGGAGCTGGCGGGACGCAACATCTACGTCCGCGAGGGTTGCTATAATTGCCACTCACAGATGATCCGGCCGCTGCGCGACGAGGTCGAGCGCTATGGTCACTACTCGCTCGCGGCCGAGAGCATGTACGACCGGCCGTTCCAGTGGGGCTCCAAGCGTACCGGGCCGGACCTCGCCCGCGTCGGCGGCAAATATTCCGACGACTGGCACCGCGACCACCTGCGCGCACCGAAGTCCGTGGTGCCCGGCTCGGTGATGCCGGCCTATCCCTGGCTCGCGTCGACCGACCTCGACTTCCGGCACATCGCCACCGACCTGAAGGTGCAGGCGCATCTCGGCGTCCCCTACACGCCCGAGATGGTCGCGGCGGCCGTGGCCGACGTGCGCATCCAGGCCGCCAACGACCCCGCCGATCTCGACGCCCTCACCAGGCGCTATCCCAACGCGCAGGCGCGCGACTACGACGGCAATCCGCAGCGGATCACCGAAGCCGACGCACTGATCGCCTACCTGCAGATGCTCGGCACGCAGGTCGATTTCAAACTCTACGACAACAAAGCCAACATCCGGTGAGAACCGAACGATGTCCGAAACCTATCTGATGCTCGCCGGCTTCGCCCAGACCTGGGGCCTCGTCTATTTCGTCTCGGTGTTCCTGATCGTGCTCGCCTACGCGCTCTGGCCGTCCCGCAAGCAGCAGTTCGACGAAGCCGCCCGCATGCCGCTGCGCGAGGATTGAACCATGGCCGAACATAAGCCTCACATCGACGACGTCACCGGCATCGCGACCACGGGCCACGAGTGGGATGGCGTGCGGGAGCTGAACAATCCGCTGCCGCGCTGGTGGCTCTGGACGTTCTATGCCACCATCCTCTGGTCCATCGGCTACTGGATCGTCTATCCGTCCTGGCCGCTGATCTCCGGCTATACGCAAGGCCTGTCCGGCTGGCATGCCCGCGAGGGCGTCGTCGCAGACATGGCTGAGTTGAAGGCCCTGCGCGGCCCGATGGTGGAGAAGCTCGCCGCCACGCCGCTGAAGGAGATCGTAAACGACGCAGACCTGCTCGCCTTCGCGCGCGCGCAGGCGCGACCGGCCTTCGGTGAGAACTGCGCGCCGTGCCATGGCGCGGGCGGCGCGGGCTTCAAGGGCTATCCCAACCTCAACGACGACGAATGGCTGTGGGGCGGCACGCTCGACGACATCGCCCAAACCATCCGCCACGGCATCCGCTCGACCGACCCGAAGACGCGCGCGGGGGGAATGCCGGCCTTCGGCCGCGACGGCATGATGAAGCGTCCCGAGATCGAGACCGTCTCACATTACGTCCGCTCGCTCGCCGCGCTTCCAGTCGATCCGAAAGCGGACCTCGCGGCGGGAAAGAAGCTCTACGTCGACAATTGCGCGGCCTGTCACGGCGACGCCGGCAAGGGCAACCGCGAACTGGGCGCGCCGAACCTCACAGACGCGATCTGGCTCTACGGGCCGGAGCTGGAAACCATCGTCGAAGGGCTCTGGAACGGTCGCAACGGCATGATGCCGGGCTGGGGCGCCCGCCTGGACGAAAGCACCATCAAGGCGCTGACGGTCTACGTCCACACGCTGGGCGGCGGCGAGAGGTGACGCATGCCGTCCGCTCCCACCATTCCCGATCCCGGAGCCGCCTCCAAACCGGCGGAGCACGGGCTGCACCGGCTGGTGGAGCAGGCAAAAGACGATTGGGTCCCGCCGCCGGATGACACGCCGCTCTACGAAGCGCGGAAGGCGATCTATCCACAACATGTCGACGGCACGTTCCGGCGCATCAAGTGGGCGCTGCTCGGCATCACACTCGGCATCTACTACGCGTTGCCGTTCGTGCGCTGGGACCGCGGGCCGAACGCGCCCGGCCAGGCCGTGCTGGTCGATCTCTCGAACCGCCGCTTCTACTTCTTCTGGATCGAGATCTGGCCGCAGGAAGTCTACTACATCACCGGCCTGCTGATTCTCGCGGCCCTGACCCTCTTCCTGATGAACGCGGTCGCAGGCCGCCTGTGGTGCGGCTATCTCTGCCCGCAGACGGTCTGGACCGACCTGTTCCAGACCGTCGAACGCTGGATCGAAGGCGACCGCCGCGAGCATCTGGCACGCAACGCCGGTCCCTGGACCTTCGAGCGCGCCGCGCGGCTCGTCGTCAAGCACATCACCTGGCTGATGATCGCGTGGTGGACCGGCGGCGCCTGGGTGCTCTATTTCGCCGACGCGCCCACGCTGGTCCGCGATCTCGCCATGCTGGAGGCGCCGTTCGCCGCCTACCTGTGGATCGGCATCCTGACCTTCACGACTTACGTCCTCGCCGGCCACATGCGCGAGCAGGTCTGCCTTTACATGTGCCCGTGGCCGCGCATCCAGGCCGCCCTGACCGACGAATGGGCGCTCAACGTCACCTACCGCTACGAGCGCGGCGAACCGCGCGGCTCGGTCAAGAAGAGCACCGCGCTACGCGCTAGGGGCATTCCGGCCGGCGACTGCATCGACTGCATGCAGTGCGTGAACGTCTGCCCGACCGGCGTGGACATCCGCGGCGGCGCGAATCTGGGCTGCATCCAGTGCGGCCTATGCATCGACGCCTGCGACGCCGTGATGGCGAAAATCGGCCGGCCTGCGCGGCTGATCGCCTACGACACGGACATCAACATCCGCCGCCGCGCCGACAGCCAGCCGCCGATCCACCGAATCGTGCGCGGGCGCACGGTGCTCTACGCCGTTCTGATCGCGCTGGTCGGCACGATCATGCTCTACGCGCTGGCCACGCGGCAGCACGAAGGCATCAGCGTCGTTCACGACCGCAATCCGGTGTTCGTGCGGCTCGCCGACGGCCGGCTGCGCAACGCCTACACCGTGCAGATCATCAACAAGGCGCGGGACGAGCGCAGCTTCGAGCTGTCGGTCGAGGGCCTGCCGGATCTTTCGATCGAGGTGGTCGGCAACAGCCACAGCACCGCCGGGCGGCCCGTGGTGCGGGTCGGCGCGGATCGCACACACGAGGTCCGTGCGCTCGTCACCTCGTCGACGAAGCCCACGGGCGGATCGGCTCCGCTGACGTTCCGGATCGTCGACACCGCCGGCGGCCAGTCGGCCGGCACCCGGGATCACTTCAGGGGACCGAAGCCATGACCCAGAACCTTTCCCGAGACGTCGGCCCTTCCGATCCTCACGAAACGGCGCCGCGGCGACCGCTGACCGGGCGGACGGTTCTGTTCGGCCTCGTCGCCTTCTTCGGCGTGGTGGCTTCGGTCAACGCCGTGATGGTCACGGCGGCCGTGACGACCTTCGGCGGGGTCGAGACCCGAAGCTCCTATCAGGCCGGTCTCGCCTTCGCGCGCGAGATCGCGGCTTCCCATGCCCAGCAGGCGCGCAACTGGCAGGTGGATGCCCGCGTGCATCCCGAGGCCGGGGGGCAGGTCCGCATCGAACTCGCAGCCCTCGACAGCCTCAAGCGGCCGCTTGCGGGCTACGAAGCCAGCATGCTGCTCGCCCATCCCACCAGCCGCCGGCTCGACACCGCGGTCGAGGTCCGGCCCGAAGGGGCCGGCCGCTTCACCGGGCGCGCGACGGCCGCGCCGGGGCAATGGGATCTGGTCGTCGAACTCGCGCGGGACGGCGAACGTCTCTTCCGTTCTCGACAGCGCATCGTGCTCAAGAGTGTGGACCGGCCATGAGCGACACCCTCGACCTCTCCCTGTTCGTGCATCGCGCCGGAGACGGCACGTCCCGAATGGACCTTGCCGTCGAGGGTGTCGGCTGCGCCGGCTGCATCCGCAAGATCGAGACCGGGCTCAAGCAGATCCCCGGCGTGGTCGACGCGCGCCTGAACTTCACCAACCGCCGTCTCGCGGTCGGCTGGCGCGAGGGCGACCTCGAGGCCACGGACGTGGTCGAGGCGCTGGCGCGGATCGGCTACCGCGCCCATCCGTTCCAGCCGAAGCAGGCCGAGTCCGAGGAAGCCGCGCACGGCCGCTGGCTGGTGCGCTGCCTCGCGGTGGCCGGCTTCGCCGCCATGAACATCATGCTACTGTCGGTGTCGGTGTGGTCCGGCGGCGTGGACATGGGCCAGGAGACCCGCGACCTGTTCCACTGGCTGTCGGCACTGATCGCGCTGCCGGCCGCGGCCTATGCCGGACAGCCGTTCTTCCAGAGCGCATGGCGCGCGCTACGCGCCCGCAGCCTCAACATGGACGTGCCGATCTCGCTCGGCGTGCTGCTCGCGCTGGGTCTTTCGGTGTTCGAGACCGCCAACCACCAGCAGCACGCCTATTTCGACTCCGCGGTGATGCTGCTGTTCTTCCTGCTCTGCGGCCGCGCGCTCGATCACGCCATGCGGCGCAGGACCCGCGCCGTGGCCGGCAACCTCGCCGCGCTCAAGGCCGAGGTCGGCCATCGCATCGCGGACAACGGCGAACTGGTCACGGTTCCGGTCGCGGCCCTCATCCCCGGCGACCGGCTGCTGGTGCGGCCGGGCGAACGCATCGCCGCCGACGGCACGGTGCTCACCGGATCGTCCGAGCTGGACGAAAGCCTCGTGACCGGCGAGACCGACCGCCGTCCGGTCGCGCCCGGGACCACGGTCCACGCCGGCAGCCTCAACCATGGCGGCGCGTTCACGATGAAGGTCACGGCCGCTGGCTCCGACACCTTGCTCGCAGACGTGGAACGCCTGCTCGAAAAAGCGACCGCCGCCCGGTCGCGCTACCTCCATCTGGCCGACCGCGCCGCACGGCTCTATTCCCCGGTAGTCCACGCCGCCGCCGCGCTCACCCTGGCCGGCTGGCTGCTTGCGGGGACCTCCGTCCACCAGTCCGTGGTCACGGCCATCGCGGTGCTGATCATCACCTGTCCCTGCGCCCTGGCGCTGGCGATCCCGGCCGTACAGGTGGTGGCGTCCGGCGCGATGTTCCGCTCAGGCCTCATTCTCAACGCCGGCGACGCCCTCGAACGGCTGGCTGAGATCGACACCGTGATCTTCGACAAGACCGGCACCCTCACCCTGCCCGAGCCGCGCGTCGAGAACGCTGCGGAAATTCCCACGGGTGTGCTTCAGGCCGCCGCACGGCTGGCGCTGTCCAGCCACCACCCGCTCGCCGCGGCAGTGGCCCGCCATGCCGACGGCCGCACGCCGTTCGACGGCGCGGTGGAAGAGCCCGGACGCGGCGTCCGCGCCGTGATCGACGGCGAGGAAGCCCGGCTCGGCAGCCTCGCCTATTGCGGCCTCCCGGAGGGCGCGCAGCCGGCCGCCGAATCCGGGGCGTCGCTGATCGGCTTCTCGCACGCGGGCCGTCGCGCGATCCTCACGGTGCGGCAGGCCTTGCGAGCGGACGCAGCCGAGGTGGTGGAGCGGCTCGCGGCGCAAGGGCTCGACATCCGCATCCTGTCGGGCGACCGGCCGGAGGCCGTCGCCCCGATCGCGGCTGCCCTGGGCATCGCGCAATGGCGCGGGGGCCTCAAGCCCGCCGACAAGATCGCCGCGCTCGAAGCTCTCAAGGCGGAAGGCCGGCGCGCGCTGATGGTCGGTGACGGCCTCAACGATGCCCCGGCGCTGGCGGCCGCCCATGCCTCGCTGTCGCCGATCAGCGCGGTGGACATCACCCAGGCTCAGGCCGATGCCGTGTTTCTCGGCGAGCGGCTCGCGCCGGTGGCGGAAGCGCTGCGCACGGCGCAGAGGGCGCGCCGGATCATGCTGCAGAACCTGTGGCTCGCCGTGATCTACAACATGATCGCGGTGCCGATCGCGGTGGCAGGGTTCGTTACGCCGCTGATCGCGGCGGCGGCCATGTCGGGCTCCTCCGTGCTGGTCACGCTCAACGCGCTGCGGGCCAGGGGCCGCTCTGCTGGCTCTGCGCAAACGCGGGGGATTCCGACATGAACGTGCTGGTCTATCTGGTGCCGATCGCGCTCGGCCTCGGTCTCGCGGGACTTGCGGCGTTCCTGTGGTCGCTGCGCGCCGGCCAATATGAGGACATGGAGGGTTCGGCGCTCCGCATCCTGTCCGACGACGACGTGCCGGCCGACCGCGGCTGAGCGGCCGCGCGGGGCGTCACGCATCCCAATCCATTTGATCTGTGAATCGAGGATTGACTTCCAGGACAAGCATCCGCGAATCGGTCCTAATCGCCGGCGAGACTGCGCAGGTCGGCCCTCCGCCGGGCGCGTCTCATCTGTAGTCCGTGTTCCTGAAACCAAACGAGGACACAATGGCTAAGAAGGCGAAAAAGGCGAAGAAGGCCAAGAAGGCGAAAGCCGCGAAGAAGAAGTAAGGTTTCGCTCGGGCGGAACCATTCGCCCGAGCGAAATTCCCCGCCGCCGCCGCTCAAGTTTCAAATCGCTCGAGCCGTCAATCGCTCGAGCCGTCAGCCGTCGAAATATCCGATCGCTCAAGCCGTCATCGCCGGCGCTTCGCAACCTCGGCGTTATCCGCCGGTGATCGTCCGCTCGGCGCGCCGCCTCATCGAGCCCGCTGCGTCGGCCCCGTGGCCTTGGTTGCCGTCCACGGCCGCGAAGCCGCGCCCCTGATCTCTCCGCTCATGGCCTCGCCGGCGACGCGGCCGCTATAGCGGACATCTCCCAGACGGAAGCTGATCGCGTCGCCATCGAGCCTCCCATCGAGAACCGGCACGAGCCGCCCCTGCGACGTGAACGTGCCGGACAGCATTTGAAACCGCTGATCGAGCACCAGTTCCCCGCCGCCCAGTCGCCAGGTGCCGGCCACGCGCGCGGGCACGATATAGAGATAGGCCGTGCAATAGCGCTCGCAGCCGCCACCGGCGGTTCCGGTCTCGTCGGGCTCCCAGCCCGCGATCCTGAAGCTGTTGTTGACGATCCGCGTACCCGGCCGCAACTGCATGAACTTCGGCACGAGCCGGGCAAGGTTCTCCTCCAGGAGAAACAGCGGCAGCACCGTAGCCTGCGAGAGGTCGGCCTCGAACATGTCGCCTTCGGCGAAGGTCGCGCGATCGGAGATGCCCGCCGTTGCGGCGTTGCGCCTCGACAATTCCACCAGACCGGCCTCGAACTCGATGCCGTGCGCGCGGGCGCCACGCCGGGCCGCGGCGATCACGTTGCGGCCGTCGCCGGAGCCGAGGTCGATCACCACGTCCTGCGGCGTCAGCCGCGCCATGTCGAGCATCTTCTCGACCAGCGGCGACGGCGTCGGCACCCACACCACGTCTTTGCCTTCCTGGTAGGGAAGCGGGGTGTAGGTGAATCGGGAATCGTCCTGCGCCGGCGCGGCGGCCGCCATCATCGCGCCGACGATCGCCGGCAGCCAGCACAACACACGACCCCGAGTGCGCAACGCGACCTCCCGCCATTCCGAAGCGCGGCACTTTAGAGCGGGATGGCGGCAGCACAAGACGGTCCGCCCGACGCCGTGTCCGCGGAATCCGTCCGGCGGACGGTCAGCAGAGCCGGTCAGCGAGGCGGCGGAACGCGGCGAGCTGGTCCGGCAGAAGCTCGCGCTTGTCGTCGCGGCCCACGAACACCTTGAACATGATCCCGCCGTCCACGTTGAAGAACAGGATCGAGGCGGAGGGCCGGCCGAAGAACGGCCGCTCGACGAAGCCGACCGCCGCACAACGGTCGTGGCGCAGATGGCCGTGGAAACCGGTGCGGCCCATCAGGTTGAAGTAGCCGCGGCCGACCTCGCCCTTGGGGATCGGCCCGGTGAACTCCATCACCCCGTCGTCGGTGTGAATGATCACCGTGACCTCGCCCCAGGCGGCGACGTCGCAGAGCACCTCGGCGAAGGCCGTGCCCGGCGCGAAGCGGCGCATCTCCGCGGGCAGCGCATCCACGACCTGCCGCAGCGTGACCCGATGCTCCTTGGCGATATCCTCGAACAGCGCGCCGGGATTGGCGGCAAGCACGCCGGCCAGATCGAGGGCGGGTGCTTCAGCCGTTTGAGCCATGATTCATCTCCACGATCGAAACAGTGCCGCCGGCTGCCGTCAGGCCACGGCCTTCTGGCCGCCCTGGGTCAGCTTCACCTCGAAGCCCTCGAACTTCGGATGGCCGAGATAGATCGAACCCGTGGTGGGAGTGTTCTCCGCCCGCGCGTGCGCTTTGCGGAACTCGTCGGATTTGGTCCAGCCCTCGAAGTGCGCCTTGGTCTGCCAGACCGTGTGCGTGGCATAGAGCGTGTGATCCTCGGCCTCGGGCCCCTTGAGCAGATGGAACTCGACGAAGCCCGGCAGCCGGTCGAGATAGGACTCACGGGTGAACCAGATTTTCTCGAAGGCCTCCTCGGAGCCCTTCTTCACCTGGAAGCGGTTCATGGCGATGAACATCGTAGTTTCCTTCTTGGCTGGCTGCGGCTGGCGATTGTTAGAGCTTGGTGCGGTCGATCGGAGGTTCGATGTCGCGCAAATCTGGAATCCTCTCAACGCTATCTTTCCGCCTTCGGGTTGCATCCGGGCCGCGGCGAGCAAAGGCTTGGCTGCGCCGACGAGAAGATCGGCGCAGCCAAGCTGCAAGGCAGCAATCTTGTCGAGTTCCGGACGGCTTCCTTGCAATGATCTCCTATCAAAGGGCGCTGAAACGAACCCGCATCGACGCCTTGAAGGTCCTTCCAGGAGCCGCCGAAGCCCAGAGCGTGTCATTCTGGTTATCAGTCGGGGTCGACCGGGGAACTGCGAACGGCCGATAGTACCGGTCAAGCGCGTTGTCCACGGAGAAGTTGATCCACACGTCCTTCATCGGCTGATAGGTCAGATAGAAGTTCAGCAGATCGTAGGATGAACTCGGGAGATAGTTTGCCGGAACATTCTCGTTCGACGCAACGGAAACCAAGGACGCGGCAAGGGTCAGCTTCCGGTCCAGCAGCCTGACGCCTGCGAGCGTGCCGAACTTGTTTCCCTGAACCGTCGCCAGCCCCAAATTGGTGACGTCGTTGTATCCGCGCTGAATGCTGCCCCACATGCTGAGGAACCAGTTCCCGGCGTCATAGGCCGCCTCGGCCTCAAATCCCTGGATGTGGGCTTTTCGGATGTTCTGGTACTGGGCAATGGTGGGGCCGTAAGGACCCACCGGTCCAAAGAACGTCAGTTCGACGTAGTCGTCGATATCGTTGCGGAAGACGTTGAACTTGCCCCGGAAGCTGTCGCTGGCTGCGAAGATGTTGTCGTACTTGAGATTCAGGCCGGCTTCCTTCGTCTTGCCGACCTCCGGCCGCAGGCTGGGATTCGGCTGGAAGCAGAACATTCCCTGACCGCAGGGCAGCGCCTGGGGACCGCCGCCCGTCGGATGAGCGCCCGAAATCAGCGTTTCAGTAATCGCCGGAGCGCGGTATCCCTCCGCATAGCTCACATAGGGCGTGAACCCGGCGATCGGCGTAACGCCAACGGTGATTTTCGGAGACACGCGGTCTCCACTGGACGTGATCCCGGCCGATTTCAGGTTGTATTGATCGTAGCGTACCGCGCTCACGATCTCCAGCCACGACGCATAGCTCGACTTCAACTGGACGAACGCGCCGGAAACCGTGCGCTCTCCTCCCGGCGTCGTGACGTTCGAAGCGCCGCGCGTGTCGGCCGTGGTGACGTTGTCCTGAAAGGCGTCTCCGCCGACCGTCAGCGCATTCCTCCAGCCACCGATATCGAAACGCGACGTGTTGTGGACGTCGAACCCGGCCGTATTGATGGTGTAGCTTCTCTTGTCGCCGACGCAGCCGGTGATGTTGTTGCCTGACAGGCCGCCACCACAATAGGCGCTCGGAGCCGCGCTATTGTGATAGGTTTTCGTCTGGTCGCTGTGGGTACGGTTCCAATAGACGTTGGCATCCCAGTTGAAGATTCGGTCTTCGGGTTTGGAATAGCGCCACCGGGCACTCGCTTGATAATTGTTGAGGTCGGTCGCGTACACCGAGGTTCCGGTGTTGCCCGCGCCGGGACGAGTCGGCTGACCGTTGTTGTAGAGGTCTTCCTGGAAGATGCCGCTGAACTTGAATTCGTGCCCGTCCAGCGGACGAACCGTCACTTTCGCAATGCCGGTGCTGACGCGGTTCGCCGTGTTGGCGATTTCGACTCCGGCCCCGTCCTTGTAGTTGTCCTGCAGGCGGTGCGTGCCGCCCGTGAACACGTCGATGTTCGGATTCACGCGCACGCCGGTGAAGCCTGACACCAGCCCGCGCCGGGCATTCGAACCGACGCTTCCGCCCAGCTCCATGCCCCACTTTTTCCCAGGTTCCACGACGTCGTCGACGTCCTTGGTACGGAACGACACCACGCCGCCGATGGCGCCCGAGCCGTAGATGTTCGCGGTCGGCCCGCGCACAACATCCATGCCGGCCAGCAATTCAGGATCGAGAAAGAAGCTGCCGTTGCCGTTATGGCCGGTGCGCTGATAGTTCTGCCGCGCACCGTCGATCACCACCGCGACGCGGCCGAAGTCCTGCAGGCCGCGGATATTGATCGCGGTTTCCGGAGAATCGCCGCGGTCCATCGAGGACACGCCGGGAATATTGTAAAACAGCTCGTTCAAACGCTTGGGGTCGATCATCTGGATCGTCGCCCGGTCGACGGCGCTGACCGGGGCCAGCGAGTCGACAACCTTCTCCTCCGTTTTCGTCGCCGTCACCGTGATGGAATCCAGCACCATCGCGTTCTGCGCCTGTGCGGAGAGCACGCCGCTCGCCAGCATCGCCATCGACGAAACGCCCATCAGGAGCGCACGCGCGCTCTGCAAACCAACCGACATCGGAACCCCCGTCCCACGTGTTTTGAGTTTTTGGCGGGCGGGCTGGCGGACGCTTGCACGGACTGAAAGCGACGGCTGGCTGGCTGGCGGCTGCGCCCCTCGTTTCGGAACTGCAGCCTGAATGTTGCCATTGGTATCGGCGTGTATTAGTGAGGTCAAGACAGGAATTCATAAGTTAAAATAGCTCTAAAGTTAATAATTGAACGGAAAAAGCATCCGGAAACGAAGCATCCTTAAAGTAATAAAAACACGATAACCACAGACGAAATTACGCAAGACGACAGATGAACGCAGAGAACAACAAAGACAGATCGAGCATAGGCGCGGCGACATCCAGTATCTCGAACCCGACGCGCACCGTTGTGTTGGCCGAGAACCGGATCGACAGCCGGCAACTCTTCGGCGCGGTCAAAGAAATCACGATCGCCCATGGCGACGACGTCTACCGCCTGCGGCTGACCTCGCAGAACAAGCTGATCCTCACCAAATAGAGATTAGAATCGCTATGAACAGCACCGTCCGGTTCGTGTCGTGGCTCGCGGGCGTAACTGCTGCGCTTGTGCTGCTGTTCACACCTTCCGCTTCCGCGGACCCTGTCACCGTCCGCGACGCTTCTGGGCGCGAGGTTACGATCGCGGATGCGAGCCGGATCGTGTCGGTCGGCGGCGCGGTGACGGAAATCCTCTATGCGCTGGGCCGGGAGAAGAGCATCGTCGCGGTCGACTCGACCAGCCAGTATCCCGCACAGGCGCTGGCCGAGAAGAAGAACGTCGGCTACCTGCGCCAGCTCTCGCCCGAAGGCGTGCTCGGCCTCGCGCCCTCGCTGATCCTGGCGATCGAGGGGGCGGGCCCGAAGGAGACGCTCGCGGTGCTGGGCTCGGCCAGGGTGCCGATGGTGCTGGTGCCGGACCCGTTCTCGGGCGACGGCATCCTGGGGAAGATCGACCTGATCGCGCGCGCGACCGGCGCTGAGGCGCAGGGCCGTTGCCTGAGAGAGGCGGTGCGCTCCGACCTCGGGGCGCTGGCGGCGCTGCGGTCGAAGGCCGGGAAGCCCCGGCGTGTCATGTTCATCCTGTCGTTCATGAACGGACGCGCGATGGTGGCCGGCCGCAACACTGCCGCCGACGGCATCATCCGGCTGGCCGGCGGCGTCAACGTGATCGGCGAATACGAGGGCTACAAGCCGGTCAGCGACGAGGCGGTGGTCGCGGCCCGGCCGGAATTCGTGCTGACCATGAAGCGCAGCAGCACCGATTCGCTGACCGCCGACGAGGTCTTCTCGCATCCCGGTTTCGCCACCTCCCCCGCCGCCGCCGACAAGGCCTTCGCCGCGATGGACGGGCTCTACCTGCTCGGCTTCGGCCCCCGCACCGCGCACGCCGCGCGCGACCTCGCCCTCATCCTCTATCCCTCGCTGGCCGCCGCGGCGCCGCCGGCCGGACAGGATGCGAAGGCCGCCGGAGCCTGCCGTTCATGACATTCGCCGCGGGTACGCCGCAGGCCGGTGCAGGGCTGCGCGGCCTGTCCGGGCGCTCCGCTGCGGCCGGCGCCGTGGTGATCACCGGTCTGTTGGCGCTGCTCGCCGCGGTCGCCCTGATCGCGCTGTCGATCGGCGCGGCCGGCATTCCGGTGTCACGTCTGCCGGCGGCGCTGGGACTTTCGACCGACCATGGGGACGCGGCCCTGTTCGCACGCGACCAGCTCGTCTTGTGGTCGATCCGGCTCCCGCGCATCGTCATGGCCGCAATGATCGGAGCGCTGCTCGCGGCCGGAGGCGCGATGATGCAGGGCCTGTTCCGCAATCCGCTGGCCGACCCCGCACTGGTCGGAGTCTCCAGCGGAGGCGCGCTGGCCGCGGCCGCGACCATCGTGCTCGGCGACCGCCTCGTCGGCGCAGGACAGGCGGCGCTGCCGTTCGGCGCGCTCCCGGTCGCGGCCTTCGTCGGCTCCTTGTGCGTGACGCTGGTTCTCTACCGGATCGCGACCCGTGAGAACCGGACCTCCATCGCCGTTTTCCTGCTCGCCGGGCTCGCGCTCGCGGCTCTCGCCGGGGCCGGAATCGGCCTGCTGGTGTTCATGGCCGACGATCGGCAACTCCGCGATATCACCTTCTGGATGCTCGGTTCGCTGTCCGGCGCAACGTGGGAAAAGACGGCGATCATCGCGCCTTTCGTGCTGGTCATGCTGCTGGCGATCCCGTTCGTCGCTCACGGCCTCGACCTTCTCGTACTCGGCGAAGCCGAAGCGTTCCACATGGGCGTGGAGGTCGAGCGGCTCAAGCGCATGTCGATCGTGCTGGTGTCCGCCATGACCGGCGCGGCCGTGGCCTTCGCCGGCGTGATCGGCTTCGTCGGCATCGTGGTGCCGCATCTGTTGCGACTGGCGATCGGGCCCGGCCACAGGCTCCTGCTTCCCGCGTCCGCGTGCCTCGGCGCGGCGCTGCTGCTGATGGCCGACACCTTCGCGCGCACCCTCGCCGCGCCCGCCGAGGTGCCGATCGGCATTCTGACCGCGCTGGTCGGCGCGCCGTTCTTTCTCATGGTGCTGCTGCGCCAGCGTTCGCTGATCGGCCTATGAGCGCGGTGATCGAAGCCGAATCCGTGAGCGTGCACGTCGGCGGCAAGGCGCTGCTCGACGGTGTTTCGCTGTCCATCGCAGCGGGCGAGACCGTGGCGCTGGTCGGGCCGAACGGCGCGGGCAAGTCCACGCTGCTGCGAACCCTGTCGGGCGAAATCGCGCCCGGCGCCGGCACGGTGCGGCTGAAGGGCCGCGAGGTCCGCTCCTACGGCCCGCGGCTGCTGGCGCTGCATCGCGCGGTGCTTTCGCAGAGCGTCACCGTGGCGTTTCCGTTCTCGGTCGCCGAGGTGGTGCGCATGGGCGCGGGCGAGCGGCGGGGGCCGGGCGTGGACGCGATGGTGGACCGCGCGCTGGCCGAGGTCGATCTCGCGGGCTTCCGCGACCGGATCATCGGCACGCTGTCCGGCGGCGAGCAGCAGCGCGCGCATTTCGCGCGCGTGATGGTGCAGCTCGCCTGCGGGGAGGCGGCGCACGGACCGGGCGTCCTGCTGCTCGACGAGCCGACCGCGAGCCTCGACCTGCGCCACCAGCTCGACATCGTGGCCGCGGCGCGGCGCTGCGTCGGCCGCGGCGTCACCGTGGTCGCGATCCTGCACGACCTGAACCTGGCCGCGCTGTTCGCCGACCGCATCATGGTGCTGCACCAGGGCCGACTGGCCTGCGAGGGCGCGCCCGCGCAGATCGTCACCGACGACATGGTCGAGCGGGTGTTCGGCGTGCGTTCGGCGGTCGGCCGCGTGCCCGCGAACGCGATGCCGTTCGTGCTGCCCCATCACGCCGCCAAGGCGTGATCGTCCGGACCGGCGACGAAGGGGAAGGGCTGGCATTTTCCGGCCGGGGCGTTAAATACCGCCTGCCCCTCCACCGGACATCGGCCCGCGCGTGCAGCCCATCATCCAGATCTCCGGCCTATCCAAGACCTACGCCTCCGGTTTCCAGGCGCTGAAGAGCGTGGACCTGAGCATCGCACGCGGCGAGATCCTGGCGCTGCTGGGGCCGAACGGCGCGGGCAAGACCACGCTGATCGGCATCGTCTGCGGAATCGTCAACCCGTCGTCCGGCACGGTCACGGTGGACGGCCACGACATCGCCGCCGACTATCGCGCCGCGCGCTCGCTGATCGGACTGGTGCCGCAGGAGCTGACCACCGACGCCTTCGAGACCGTGTGGGCGACGGCGAGCTTCAGCCGCGGCCTGTTCGGCAAGCCGAAGGACCCGGCGCATATCGAGCGCGTGCTCCGCTCGCTGTCGCTGTGGGACAAGAAGGACAGCAAGATCATCACGCTGTCCGGCGGCATGAAGCGGCGCGTGCTGATCGCCAAGGCGCTGTCGCACGAGCCCAAGGTGCTGTTCCTCGACGAACCGACCGCGGGCGTGGACGTCGAATTGCGCAAGGACATGTGGCAGGTGGTGCGCGACCTGCGCGCCGATGGCGTGACCGTGATCCTCACCACGCATTACCTCGAAGAGGCCGAGGAGATGGCCGACCGGATCGCGGTGATCAACGGGGGCGAGATCGTCGTGATCGAGGAGAAGGCGGAGCTGATGCGCAAGCTCGGCCGCAAGCAGCTCACGTTGCAGCTCCAGAAGCCGCTCGAGGCCCTGCCGCCGGAGTTGTCCGGACGCGGCCTCGCGCTCGCCGCCGAAGGCCGCGAACTGGTCTATCAATACGACACCCGGGGCGAGCGCACCGGCATCACCGCGCTGCTGGAGGAGCTGGGCCGCCTCGGCATCCGCTTCAAGGACCTCAGCACGACGCAAAGCTCGCTCGAGGACATTTTCGTCGATCTGGTGCGGGGCGGCCGATGAATTTCCACGCGGTCAAGGCGATCTATCTGTTCGAGATGGCGCGCACCGGGCGCACGCTGATGCAGAGCATCGTGGCGCCGGTGATCTCGACCTCGCTCTATTTCGTGGTGTTCGGGGCGGCCATCGGCTCGCGCATCGCCGAAATCGACGGCGTGAGCTACGGGGCGTTCATCGTGCCGGGGCTGATCATGCTGACGCTGCTGACGCAGAGCGTGGCCAACGCCTCGTTCGGCATCTACTTCCCGAAGTTCACCGGCACGATCTACGAGCTTCTGTCCGCGCCGGTGTCCTACATCGAGATCGTGCTGGGATATGTCGGCGCCGCCGCCACCAAGTCGATCATCCTCGGACTGATCATCCTAGCCACCGCCGGCTTCTTCGTGCCGCTCCGGATCGCGCATCCGTTCTGGATGATCGCCTTCCTGGTGCTCACGGCGGTCGCCTTCAGCCTGTTCGGATTCATCATCGGCATCTGGGCCGACGGCTTCGAGAAGCTGCAGATCGTCCCGCTGCTGATCCTGACGCCGCTGACGTTCCTCGGCGGCACGTTCTATTCCATCAGCGTGCTGCCGCCGGCGTGGCAGACCGTGAGCCTGTTCAACCCGATCGTCTATCTGGTCAGCGGCTTCCGCTGGAGCTTCTACGAATCCGCCGATGTCGGGATTGCGACCAGCGTGGCGATGACGCTCCTGTTCCTCGCGCTCTGCCTCGGCATCGTGGGGTGGATTTTCAGGACCGGATACAAGATCAGGAATTGAGACTCCGTCGCTTCGCCTGTCATCGCCGGGCTTGCCACCGGCAATGACGGCGGTGGAGTGGCAAGACCCCTGTCTCAAACCACCGTGCGGTGCCGCTCCAGACAGATGCGCAGCACCTCGTCGGGGTCGCGCTTCCACCAGTTGTTGGCCGAGAAAATCTCCACGTCGATGTGGCCGTCGTAACCCGTGGCCTCGACCATCGCACGGATCGACTTGAGGTCGATCGCACCGTCGCCCGGCATGCCGCGATCAAGCAGCAGGTCCGTGGTCGGCACCATCCAGTCGCAGACGTGATAGGTGACGATCCGCTTGCCTGCGCGCCGGATCTGGGCCGCGAGGTCCGGATCCCACCAGACGTGGTAGGCGTCGAGCGCGATGCCGAGCCCCTCGCCCAACTCGTCGCAGAGGTCGTTGGCGTGCGCGAGCGTGTTCACGCAGGCGCGGTCGGCCGCGTACATCGGATGCAGCGGCTCCATCGCCAGCGCCATGTTCGCGGTGCGGGAATACTCGAGCAGCGCGGCAAGCCCGTCGCGGACCTGCGCCCTCGCACCGGCGATGTCCTTCGAGCCCTTCGGCAGCCCGCCCGCGATCAGGACCAGCGAACCCGCGCCGATGCCGACCGCTTCGTCCACCGCGCGCTTGTTGTCCTCCAGCGCGGCCTTGCGGCCGGCCTCGTCGGCCGCCGGGAACATGCCGCCGCGGCACAGACACGACACCGCGATGCCGGCATCGCGGATCACCTTGCCGGCCTTCTCGATGCCTTGCGCCTGCACGATGTCGCGCCACGGCGCGATGGCGGAGATGCCGGCGCGCGCGCAGCCCTCGACGAGCTGCGGCAGCGACCACGCCTTCACGGTCGCGGAATTGATGGCGAGAAGCCTGGTATCTTCGGACAGGTCGCGCATCACGCCTCCACGCCGCGCGTGGCCATCACGGCCTTCATGCGGGCGGCCGCGCGCTCCGGATCGCTCAGGAGGCCGGCCGCATCGGCCAGGCGAAACAGCTCGGCCAGGTGAAGCGTCGAGCGGGTGCTCTCCTGCCCGCCGATCATCGTGAAATGACTCTGGTGACCGTTGAGATAGGCCATGAACACCACGCCGGTCTTGTAGAAACGGGTCGGCGCCTTGAAGATGTGACGCGACAGCGGCACGGTCGGCGCGAGAATGTCATGGAAGGTCTTTTCGTCGCCGCGCGAGAATGCGCCCAGCGCGGCGGAGGCCGCCGGTGCGATGGCGTCGAAGATGCCGAGCAGCGCGTCGGAATAGCCCTTCTCGTCGCCCGCGATCAGCTCGGCATAGTTGAAGTCGTCGCCGGTATACATCCGCACGCCCTTGGGCAGGCGGCGGCGCATGGCGATCTCCTTGTCCTTGTCGAGCAGCGAGATCTTGATGCCGTCGATCTTGGCGGCGTTGGCCGCGATCACGTCGATCGCGACGTCCATCGCCTTCAGGTGGTCCTTGTGGCCCCAGTAGCCGTCGAGCGCGGGGTCGAACATCTCGCCGAGCCAGTGGATGATCACCGGCTGCTTCACCTGGCCCAGGATGCGGCCGTAGACCTTTGCGTAGTCCTCGGGCGAGCGCGCGGCCTTCACCAGCGCGCGGCTGGCCATGAGGATGATGCGCCCGCCCAGTTTTTCTATCGCGGAGCACTGCTCCTCGTAAGCGCGGATCACGTCGTCCACGGTCACGTCGGCGGACGGCGCGAGATGATCGGTGCCCGCGCCCGAGCCGATCAGCGCGCCGGGAAAATCCTTCGCCGCGTCGAGGCTGCGCCGGATCAGCTCCAGCGAGGCCGGCCAATCCATGCCCATGCCGCGCTGCGCGGTGTCCATCGCCTCGGCCACGCCCAGACCCAGCGACCAGAGATGGCGGCGGAACGCGATGGTCGCTTCCCAGTCGATCGCCATGTCGAGCCAGGGGTTGGCATCCGCGAGTGGGTCGGCCACCACATGCGCCGCCGCATAGGCGATACGCTTGAATGGCGGCTTCGCGGCGGGGAACGCGCGCGGCGGCTTCGTGGTGTAGGGCGCGAGCGCGCCGGATGCGTTGGGAAGGTTCAGCGTCGGCATAGCGACCTCCTCACGCCTTCAGCGCCGGCACGTCGATCCAGCGGCGCTCCTTCCAGCTCTTCAGCGCGGCCTCGACGAGCTGCACGCCCTTGGCGCCTTCGAGCAGCGTCCACTTGAACGGCGCGTCCTCGAACAGGTGGCGGATGAACATCTCCCACTCCACCTTGAAGCCGTTGTCGTAATTGCCGACTCCCGGCACCTCCGACCAGGTCTCGAAGAAGTCGATCGGCTGTGGCACGTCCGGATTCCAGATCGGCCGGGGCGTGTTCACGCGCGCCTGGCTCCAGCACTTCTGCAGGCCGGCGACCGCCGAGCCGTGCGTGCCGTCCACATGGAAGGTGACGAGATCGTCGCGGCGCACGCGCGTGCACCACGACATGTTCATCTGCGCGATCGCGCCGCCCTCCAGCTCGAACGTCGCATAGGCCGCGTCGTCCACGTCGTTCCTGTAGGGCTTGCCGTTCTCGTCCCAGCGCTTCGGGATGTGGGTCGCGCCGAGGCACGACACGCTCTCGACGTTGCCGAACAGGTTGTCGAGGACGTAGCGCCAGTGGCACACCATGTCGAGAATGATGCCGCCGCCGTCCTTCTTGCGGTAGTTCCACGACGGCCGCTGCGCCGGCTGCCAGTCGCCCTCGAACACCCAGTAGCCGAACTCGCCGCGCACCGAGAGGATGCGGCCGAAGAAGCCGGAATCGATCAGCAGCTTGAGCTTGAGCAGACCGGGCAGGAACAGCTTGTCCTGCACCACGCCGTGCCGGATGCCGGCCTTCTTGGCGGCGCGCACCAGCTCCATGGCGTCCTTGAGATTGTCGGAAACCGGCTTCTCGCAATAGATGTCCTTGCCGGCGCGCATCGCCTTCTTGAGCAGCTCGGCGCGCAGCAGCGTGGTGGCCGCGTCGAAGAACAGCGTGTCCTTCTTGTCCTTGAGCGCCGCGTCGAGATCGGTGGTCCAGCGCGCAATGCCGTGAGTCTTCGCGAGTTTCGCGAGCCGGTCGGCGCTGCGGCCGACCAGGATCGGATCGGGCATCACGCGGTCGCCGTTCTTCAGCAGCACGCCGCCCTGGTCGCGGATCGCGACGATCGAGCGGATCAGGTGCTGGTTCATCCCCATGCGCCCGGTCACGCCGTTCATGATGATGCCGAGCCGTTGCTGCGCCATGTCTTCCTCCCGTGCCGCGCGCGTCCGAGTTAGTAACTATATAGTTACAAGCCGCGGCGGCCGTCAAGCCGGCCGCCCCGCCCCGTCCGGCCGCAGGTGGCCCAGAATCACCTCCGCGATGTGCCGTCCCCAGGCCGCGATTTCGGGCTCGGCGGTCAGATCGCGGCTGAAGATCGTCGACAGGGTCCAGCGGTTCGACAGATAGAAGATGCCGAGCGAGGCGATGGAGATGTAGACGTAGACCGGGTCGACGCCGGCGCGGAATTCGCCGCGCTCCGCGCCGCGCCGCAGCACGTCCGAAATCGCCGACACCAGCGGCGAATGCAGCTTGAGCACCCGCGCCGAACGCTTGAGGTGCTTCGCGCGGTGCAGGTTCTCGGTGCTGAGCAGGCTCAGGAACTCGGGGTGCTCGAGGAAATAGCTCCAGGTGAACTCGACCAGCCGCTCTATCGCCGCCTTCGGCGCGAGATCGGCGAGCTGCAAGCCCGCCTCGGCCGAGCGGATTCCCGCGTAGCCGCTTTCGAGAACGGCGAGATAGAGCGCCTCCTTGTCCCCGAAGTAATGATAGATCATGCGCTTGTTCGCGCCGGACCGCAGCGCGATGGCGTCGATGCGCGCGCCCGCGTAGCCCTTCTCGGTGAACTCGCTCACCGCCGCCGCGAGGATCGCGGCGCTGGTGCGCTCCGGATCGCGCGGCCCCGCGCCGCGGACCTTCCTCGCGGCGCCCTTCGTGCCTGCGCGGTCCTTGCTTCTGGAGGCGGCGGGCGGCATCGGCGGTCAGACCACGATCGGCATGATGAAATCCGGTGCGACGCCCCGGCGGGAGCGGAATCCGACATTTCTCTTATGGGAGCGGAAGCCGTTCCGGAAGGGCCTGCCCGCGCGCGAAACGGCGAAGCCCCCTCCGGAGACCGGAGAGGGCTTCGTGTTTCCTGCGGTTGTCCGGCCCGGTTCCCGGCGCCGGCCGGAGCCCGATGGCTGTTCAGACCGCCTTGAGATGATCCCCGCGCCGCTTGAACAGCTCCTCGTCGGCATAGCCCATCGTTTCCGGCTTGCCGCGGCCGAGCATGACCTGCATGAAGACCGGCTCGACGCCGTCGTTCTGATAGCCGTGGATCACGCCCGCCGGGCAGGAAATGCAGTCCCACGGGCCGAGCCGCGTGGAGATGCGCTGGCCGGTCTCGTCCTCGATGAACACCGTGACCGTCCCCTGAAGCACGAAGAAGCACTCTTCGACCTCGTGGGTGTGCGCGGCATTGCCCTGCCCCACGGGCACATACATGATCGAGAGCGTGAAGCCGGACGCCGGAATCACGTTCGGGTCGCCGTGCTTGCCCGAGCCGCCGGCGCCGATGAAACGGTGCTGCGCCCGCTTGTAGCCCTCGATCTTGGCGTCCTCGAACGCCGCCCAGTCGCCGACCTTGTCGCGGAAACGGCCGACGTAACGCTTCAAAATATCCTCGAGCGGAACGCCCTCAAGCTCCTTCGGTCGCGGGTGACGTGCAACGCTCATGTCGCGCTCCTGTCGATTGCATCGGTCTTCCTTGAAATCTAGTCCCGCCGGTCCGCGAGGGTCAACGAAACACGCCGCATGGACGCCATCCAAAACGACACAGGTGGGGTCTTGGCAGCGGCAGCCCCGGTCTCCAAGATGCCGCCGGGAACGAGAGTTGCGGAACGGGGGCGATGCGGATGAAGTTCGGAGTGGGGCAACCCGTGCCGCGGAACGAGGATCCGCGCTTTCTCAAGGGTCGCGGGCGCTACGTCGCCGACCTGCTGCCGGCCAACCTCTCCCACGGCTACGTGCTGCGCTCGCCGCACGCGCACGCGCGGATCGTGTCGATCGACACGTCCCGGGCCGACGCCGCGCCCGGGGTGCTGCTGATCCTCACCGGCGCGAACGCCGATGCCGAGAACATCGGCGTGCTGCCGGCCACGCCGCCGGTCGCGTTCGGCGGCCCGCCCAAGACCTACAACGCCCTGAACCGGGTGCTGGCGCGCGGCCGCGTCCGCCACGTCGGCGAGGCGGTCGCATTCGTCGTCGCGGAAACGCTGCATCAGGCGCGCGACGCCGCCGAGCTGATCCGCGTGGAATACGAACCGCTTCCGGCGGTGATCGTCACCGACGAGGCTGCGAAGCCCGGCGCGCCGCTGGTGTGGGACGAAGCGCCCGGCAACATCTGGTACGCGCTGGAGCGCGGCGACCGTGCGGCGGCCGAGGCTGCGATCAAATCCGCAGCCCACGTGGTGACGCTGCGCGTCAACAACAACCGCATCGCCGCCAACTCGATGGAGACCCGCACGGCCCTGGCGGACCACGATCCGGCCATCGGCCGCTCGACGCTCCACACCTCGGCGCAAATGCCGCACAAGGTCCGCGCCGGACTTGCCGGCGCCGTATTCCGCGAGCCGGAGGTGAATTTCCGCGTGATCTCGCCGGACGTCGGCGGGGGCTTCGGCATGAAAGGCGGCATCTATCCCGAGGACGCGCTGGTGGTCTGGGCCTCGCGCAAGGTTCACCGGCCGGTGAAGTGGGTGTCAGAGCGGTCGGAAGGTCTGCTGAGCGACACCCAGGCTCGCGACTGCATCAGCACTGCGTCTCTCGCCCTGGACGAGAGCGGCAAATTCGTCGGCCTGACCATCGAGACCGACTTCGCTCAGGGCGCGTATCTGACCGCCAGCGCGGGCGTGCCCTCGGGCCTCGGCTCGCTCGCCTACACCAACTGCTACCACCTCCCGGCGGCCTATGTGAGCTACCGCCACGTCTACACCCACACCGTACCGATGGGTCCCTATCGCGGCGCGGGGAAGCCCGAAGCCGTCTACCTGATGGAGCGGCTGATCGACACCGCCGCTCGCAAGCTCGGCCTCGACCCCGTGGAACTGCGGCGGAAGAACTACATCAAGCCGCCGCAGGTGCCCTACAGGACGCCGTTCACGGCCGTCCACGACAGCGCCAATTACGAGGCGGTGATGGACAAGGCCCTCCACTTCGCCGACTGGGCTGGGTTCGAGGCGCGCCGCCGCGAGTCCGAGGCGAACGGCAGGCTGCGCGGCCGCGGCATGGCCTATTTCATGGAGATCGCAGCCCCCTTCAACGACCGGATGGAAATCCGCTTCGACGAGAACGGCACCGTCACCATCGTTTCCGGCACCCACAACCACGGCCAGGGCCATGAGACCGTCTACGCTCAGATGCTGGTGGAATGGCTCGGAGTGGACTTCCAATCGGTGCGCATGATCCAGGGCGACACCGACGCCGTGGCCTTCGGCCGTGGCACCTTCGGCTCGCGCAGCATGACCGTGGGCGGCGCGGCGCTGAAACATGCGGCCGAGGTGCTGGTGGAAAAAGCCCGGAAAATGGCCGGCCATGCGCTGGAGGCCTCGCCCGGCGACATCGATTTCGCCGAAGGCCGGTTCACCGTGGCGGGCACCGACAAATCCATCGGGCTCGTCGATCTGGCCAAGCGCAGCTTCGCGCCCGCGGGCTGGCCGGCCGAGTTCGGCGTGGGCCTTGAAGCGGTCGGCACGTTCACGCCGACGCGCTCGAACTTCCCGAATGGCTGCCACGTCTGCGAGGTCGAGGTCGATCCCGACACCGGGAAGGTGGAGATCGTCCGCTTCTCGTGCGTGGACGATAGCGGCACCATCATCAATCCGCTGCTCTTCGAGGGTCAGATCCATGGCGGCATCGCGCAGGGGATCGGCCAGGCGCTGCTCGAACTCGTCGCCTTCGACGCTTCCGGCCAGATCGTCTCGGGCTCGTTCATGGACTACGCCATGCCGCACGCCCACGACATGCCGAGCTTCCGGCTCGGAGAGCTGGGCGATTTCTGCAGGAGCAACCCCCTCGGCGTGAAGGGAGCCGGTGAAAACGGCACGGTGGGCGCCCCGCCCGCGATCATCGCCGCGATCGTGGATGCGCTGCGCGACTACGACGTGACCGACATCCCGATGCCCGCCACCTCCGCGCGGGTGTGGGAGGCCATGCAGGGCACGGCGCGCCCGGCCGTTTTCGAGCGAAGCGGAAGCCGGCCCGCGTGAAGGACGCGCGACCGATCGAAGCCTGGCATCCCTTACCGTTTTCATGAAATGGTGAAGGACGTCATCCCTGAACGAACCCGGAGAATCCGACGCAATGCCCCTGGAATTCGGTATTTTCGACCACGTCGATCGCAGCCACGTCCCGCTGCCCGACTTTTACGAGCAGCGGCTGCAACTGATCGAGGCCTACGACCGCGCCGGTATCCGCACTTACCACTGCGCCGAGCACCACTTCACGCCGCTCGGCATGGCGACCTCGCCGAGCGTCTTCCTTTCCGCGGTCGCGCAGCGCACGACGCGGCTGCGCTTCGGCCCGCTGGTCTATACGCTGGCGCTGTACCATCCTCTGCGCCTGGCCGAGGAAATCTGCATGCTCGACCAGATGAGCCGCGGCCGGCTCGATCTCGGCATCGGCAAGGGCATCTCGCCGCTGGAAACCGGCTACTACGGCATCGACTACCACAACGCCAACGCGATCTTCGACGAGTCGCTGGCCGTCATCCGGCAGGCGCTCACGCAGGATACGGTGGACTTCGAAGGCGCGTTCCACCGCTTCAAGGACGTGCCGGTGCAGCTCAAGCCTTTCCAGGCGCCGATGCCGCCGCTGTGGTACGGCATCATCTCGCCCGACAGTGCGGCGCGCGCGGCCAAAGCGCGCATGAACGTGATCGCCAACGTGAACGCCGCGCGCTTCCGCGGGATGGCGGACAGCTACCGCGCGGCCTATACGCCGGCGACCCCCGGCGAGACGATGCCGCGCATCGGCATCGCCCGCTACGTGGTGGTGGCCGACACCGACGCCGAGGCGCTGGCCATTGCGCGGCGCGCCTACCGGGTGTGGTACGCCAACTTCATGTGGCTATGGAACAAGCACGGGCGCAATCCGGTCGGCGTGGTCTATCCGCCGGAGGTGGACGAGCAGATGGCCGACGGCCGCGCGGCGGTCGGCTCGCCCGAAACAGTGCTGCGCGCCCTGAAGAAGGAGATGACGGATTCGGGGGCGAACTACCTGTGCTGCCGTTTCGCGTTCGGAGACCTCTCGCTGGCGGAATCGCTGCACTCGCTGGAGCTGTTCCGCAAGCATGTGATGCCGTCGCTGCGCGACAGCGTGACGGCGGAATAGCTGCGTCGCGGGAAACAGCCTGTCGGATTGCGCAGAGCGGAATCCGACAGGCTCCAGGCTACGACGGCCCGTCGGCGTTCCCGCCCGCCAGCCTCCGCACCGCATCGACGAAGCCGAGCAGCACTCCGGCGAGCATGACCCATTGAAGGACCATCAGCGCCGTGCTCGGCTGCTCGGTCGCGGTCGCCATGCCGTAGATCAGCCAGAGCGCCACCGCGCCGCAAACGGCGGCCGCGATTTTCGGATTCCGCATCATCGTCCGCGCCATCCTCCCGGCGAGGCCGCCGTCGCCGGCCTCAGCCCACCTCGACGACCTCTTCCTCGAACCGATGGATGCGCTCGGTCGGACCGTTGTCGCCGACGATGTAGTTGTCGCACAGCCAGTTGATGAAACCGCGGTGCGTATAGGTCGGATGCACCACGATGTTCATGTCCTTCTGGATGGTCCAGGGCTCGTCGTTGCGGATCAGCGGGCGCTCGACGAGGTCGTAGCCCTGGCCGTGGCAGTAGAGACGCGCCTCGTCCGGTCTTCCGTTCTTGCGCATGAAGGCGTTGAACGCCTCCCAGATGTCCTTGCAAGGGGTGCCGGGCTTGAGCATGTCGAGCGTGACCTTGCGCGACTCGATGCAGAAGGCCAGCTCGTCCTTCATCTCCGAGGGCACCTTCACGCCGACGACGCAGGTGCGGCCCAGCTCGGTGTACATGCCGCCGGGCCCGGAATCCTCGACCAGCAGCGCGAGCTGGTCGCCTTTCCGGATGGTGCGGTTCTGGACGTGACGCTGGCCGAACTTGGCTGGCTGGCCGAGCGGCGACGACGCGCAGAGATAGATGCCGTTCTCGCTGCCGTGCCGGCCGGAGTATTCCTGCGCGATCGCCGCGACCTCGGTGTCGCGCATCCCGGGCTTCACCGCGGCGAAGGCTGCGCGCATGGCGCCGTCCTGCATGATCGCGGCGCGGCGCACCAGCTCCATCTCCTCGGGGCTCTTGATCACCTTGATGCGGTCCACCAGCTCGCTGGCGTCCACGAAGCGGGCGTTGGGAAACGCCTTCATGATCGCGTCGCCCATCGCGAACGACATCTGGTAGATGCCGACGAAGCCGATGGTGGCCCGGGCGTAGGGCGCGAGCGCCTTGGCGGCCAGCTCCGGATCGTAGCCTTGCGTGTAATGCGCGGAGGCGTAGCTCGGCGTGGTGAGCAGCCGCTTGACGCCGCGCCAGACGTCCGCGGGCGGGCGGCCGTCGCCGCCGAACGGTCCCTGCTGCACCACGCTCATCTCGTCGTCGAGAGGGAACACGACGGTCTGGGGATAGCCGTTGGTCGCCGGCATGTCGGTGAAATACTTGCAGTAGCCGCCCATGTGATCGTTGTTGTTCTGCATCAGCAGAACGTCGATCTTCTCGAGCTTCATGGCGGCGCGAACTGCGGCCCAGCGGCGTTCCAGTTCGGCCGTGGAAATGGGCGTCTGGAGCCGCTCGCTCAAAGCCCCGCGTCCGTTGCTACCCATCGTCGCCCCCCTGTCCGGTGCTGTCGCCACAAATCCTTGAGACCGCAAGGTAAAGCGACACCGCGCCGATGGCAAAAATAATCTTCCGGCCGCGGTCACAATCCACCTCCCTCAATCCGCCTTGATGTATAGCTTGACTGTCGGGGAGGCCGCCCTCGAACCTGCGCTTGTGAAATGGACGCCATACTCATCAAGGTCTTCGCCACGGCGCTTGCGCTGAGCCAGGTCATCACCCGGCCGGAGGCCGTGAAGACCGAATTCGACCCGGCGCAGGACCAGGCGCAGGTCATGCAGATTCTGTCGGACGGCTGCGCCCAGCTCCGCAAGTCTTTCGACCTCGACAACATCGACCTCGACGACCTGATCGAGACAGCGATGATCGACACCCGCGGCACGCCCGGCGAGGTGCAGGGCTTCCGCGGGCTCAAGTTCGCCGATCTCCACCTTGCCTACCGCCAGGTCTGCAAGCGCGAGACGCTGGACACGCCCGTGGTCGATGCGGCGCAGCTCATCACGTTCTACAACGAGACGCTGGCCGGCATGCCGGACCACAACCGGCTCAAGAACCTGAAGCTGCCGAGTCTGTCCACGGTGACGGACGCCAGAGGCAAAGCCTATGCGGAGCTGTTCGAGGCCGAGAACCGGCGCATCCCGGTGCGGCTCTCCGAGGTGCCCAAGCACGTCCGGGACGCCTTCATCGCGGCCGAGGACAAGCGCTTCTACGAGCACAAGGGCGTCGACGAGCGCAGCGTGATCCGGGCGTTCCTGGTGACGCTGTCGGAGCCGAACCGGCGGCAGGGCGGCTCGACCATCACCCAGCAGGTCGCCAAGAACCTGCTGGTCGGCGACGACATCAGCTACGAGCGCAAGATCCGCGAGATCGTGGCGGCCACGCGCGTGGAGCAGGCGCTGACCAAGGACGAGATCCTCGAAACCTATCTCAATGCCATCTTCCTGGGCCGCGGCGCCTGGGGCATCGAAATGGCCGCGCGCAGCTATTTCAACAAGAGCGCGAAGGACCTGACGCTGGTCGAGGGCGCGTTCCTCGCGGGCCTCACCAAGGGTCCGAATTTCTACAACCCCGACCGCCATCCCACCCGCGCGCGCGAGCGCCTCGCCTATGTGCTCGACCGCATGCTCGAGGACGGCGCGATCACCGCCGCGCAGGCCAAGGAGGCGGCAGGCTACAGGCTGGCGCTGGCCGCCTACGACCGGCCGCGCCGCACCAGCGGCTTCCATTTCGTCGATCATCTGACCCGCGAAGCGCGCACCATGGCGAAGGTCGAGAGCCTCACGGCCGCGCCCTACGTCGTGCGCTCCACGGTGAACCCGGATCTGCAGCGGGCGGCCGAGCTGGCCCTGCAGGACGGGCTCGCCCGCTACGAGCAATCGGTGGGCCGCGTGAACTTCCAGGGCGGCGAGGCGAGCCTTGCCGATGCGATCGCGAAAATCCAGGCGAACCCGAACGCCGACACCAGCCGGCCAGCGTGGCAGCAGGCGCTCACGGCCGCCCGCAAGCCGCTCTACGACGTGCAGTGGGAGCCGGCCGTGGTGGTGGAGAAGGCGCGGCTCAAAGGCGGGCACGAGTCGATCCGGGTCGGCCTGCGCGACGGCCGCGTGCTGCCGCTCTCGACCTGGGGCAACCGCACCCGCCAGCTCCTTCTGGTCCACGATCTGGTCTACGTCAGCGTGACCGAGCCGCGGAACAAGCAGCAGGGCGTGCGGGTCGAGTTGCGCAGCCGGCCGAACGTGCAGGGCGCGGCGGTGGTGCTGGAGAATCAGACCGGCCGCATCCTGGCGATGGTCGGCGGCTTCTCCTATCCGATCAGCCAGCTCAACCGCGCGACCCAGTCACGCCGGCAGCCGGGCTCGGCGTTCAAACCCATGACCTATCTCGCGGCGCTGGCCGCCGGACTGCAACCCAACACGCTGATCGAGGACGGGCCGATCACGTTCCCGCCGATCGGCCACACCGGCACGAATTACACCCGCTACGACTACGGCCGCGACTGGTGGTCGCCGAAGAACTACGACGGCGGCCATTCGGGCGCGATGACGCTGCGGCGCGCGCTGGAGGCGTCGAAAAATCTCGTCACCGCCCACCTGCTGCAGGGCGGCATCGCCGGCACGCCGGAGGGCAGCCTGGACCAGATCTGCCGCCTCGCGATGGAGGCGCAAATTTACCAGACCTGCGAGCGCTATTACCCATTCATCCTGGGCGCGCAGCCGCTGCGGCTGATCGACCTCGCCGCCTTCTACGCCGCCATCGCCAACGAAGGCGTGCGTCCGACTCCGCACGCCGTCGCCGCGATCGAGCAGAACGGACAGACGGTCTACCAGGCCCAGCCGCGGGCGATCCGGATCGGCTCCGCCGACCGCGCGGCGTTCTTCCAGCTCAAGTCTATCCTGCAGGGCGTGGTGGCGCGCGGCACCGCCGCCTCGCGGGCGCATCTCGCATCCTTCATCGGCGGCAAGACCGGCACCAGCGACGACGAGAACGACGCCTGGTTTGTCGGTTTCTCCAACGACGTCACGATCGCGGTCTGGGTCGGCTACGACAACGCCCGCGGCAAGCGCACGCTCGGCCGCGGCCAGACCGGCGGCAAGGTCGCGCTGCCGATCTTCGAGCAGATCATGCAGGCGGTGTGGGACAAGCACGCGCCGCGCACCGCATTGCGCGGCCCCTCGCGCGAGGCCGCCCGTCAGCTCGTCTCGCTGCCGATCAACCTGCACACGGGAGACCGTCTGGGCGAGCGAGGCGGCGGACAGGGCGCGTTCGCGGAATACTTCCGGCTGGAGAACGGCCGGCTGAGCGAGACCCAGCACCGGCTGACTCACGGCCAGTCGGGCTATCCGCTCGGCGACGTCACCGGCGCGCCGTGGAACGATCCGTTCGGCTTCTTCTCGTCACGCGGCCCGCGTGGCCTCTTCGACGACGACCGTCCGCTGCTGTCGCCGCCGCAGCACGGCGGGTGGCAGGCCGGCGACCGCGGCGGATCGCGCCCGGTACGGCGCGAGCGCTATCCCGGCCATCCGCAATACGAGTACGCGCCGCAGCAGGCCCAGCCCCAGTATCAGGAGCGCGCCCCGCAGTCGCGCCAGCGCCGGGTCGATCCGGAAACCTACTGGCGCGAGCGCCGGGCCTATTGACGCGCCTCACCCGCCCTTGATGCCGGCGGCCCGGATGATGGGAAACCACTTTTCCATCTCGGCCTTGTGGAACTGCGCCAGATACTCCGGCGTCAGGTTCTCGCGCGGGGTCAGCTCGTAGCTCTGGTCCGCGAACCGCTTGCGGATCGCGGGATCGCCCAGCGCGCCGACCACCGCGGCGTTGAGCCGGGCGACGATCTCCCTGGGCGTGCCCTTCGGCGCCCACATGCCCTGCCACGGCTCGGTGTAGACGCCGGGCGCGCCGGCCTCGTCGGTGGTCGGGATGTCCTGCGAGCCGGCGCCGCGCTTCTTCCCCATCACCGCGAGGATCCTGATCCGGCCGGCGCGGAACTGCGGCAGCGAGGTGATCGGATCGAGGATCGCCATGTCGATCTGCCCGGACACGAGGTCCGGCACCACCGGCGCCGTGCCGCGATAGGGAACGAGCTGGAAGCGCGTGCCGGTGACATTCTGGAACTGGGCCGCGCCGATATGCGAAGGGCTGCCCTGCCCGGCGGTGCCGAACGTCGCCTTGTCCGGATTGGCCTTCAGCCAGGCGATCAGGCCTCTGAGGTCCTTCACCGGCAGATCGTTCTTCACCGCGAACAGCCAGGGCGTGTTGCCGATCAGCGCGATCGGCTCGAAGTCCGTCACCACGTCGTAGTTGAGCTTGAGCACCGCCGGGTTGAGAACGTGTGTGACGTTCGCCCCGTAGAGGATGCTGTAGCCGTCCGGCGTGGCGCGGGCGATCCGGCCCGCGCCGGTGGAGCCCGCGGCCCCGGTCACGTTCTCGATCACCACCGTCTGGCCGAGCGCCGCCCGCATGCCTTCGGCCACCAGCCGCGCGTTGGTGTCCATCGCGCCGCCGGCCGGGACCGGAACGACCATCGTGATCGTGCGGGACGGATAGGCCTGCGCGGCGACGTCGCGGGCCGTCGCGGGCAGAACTGCGGCACCGGCGGCCAGATACAGGAACTGACGGCGTTGAAGACGCATGAGACCCTCCCCGATTTGCGCGTGCTGCGCCGCGCTTTTCCGGGCATGATAGACCAAATCGGCCGCAGGCCCAGCCCCGCCGGCCGGAAGCCCAGGAGACCGCGATGCCCCGTCACAAGAGCTTCGTCCCGCAGGGCGTGATCCCCGCCGTGCTATTGCCGTTCCACGACGACCTGTCGATCGACGAGGCGAGCTATCGCAAGCACCTGCGCGACGTGGCCGCGGTGGAGGGGCTTTCGGCCATCACCCTGAACGCGCACTCCACCGAGGTCGCATCCTGCACCTTCGACGAGCAGCGGCGGGTGCACGGCATCGCGCAGGACGAGATCGGTGGGAAGCTGCCCATTGTCCACGGCATCTGGGCCGACGGATCGCTGGAGGCCGCCCGGATCGCGAAGCAGGCCGCGGCCGACGGCGCGTCGGCGCTGCTGGTGTTCCCGCCCGCGCCCTTCACGCTCGGCCAGAACGCCGCCATGGCGTTGGCGCACTTCAAGCGCATCGCCGACGCCACCGACCTGCCGATCATCGCCTTCCAGTATCCGCTCGCCACCGGCCAGGGCTATCCGAACGACACCCTGCAGCGCATGGTGGACGAAATCTCCAGCATCGCGGCGATCAAGGACTGGGCCGGCACCGTGCAGCAGCACGAATGGCACGTCCGCACGCTGCAGAGCCTGCCCCGGCCGGTCAATGTGCTCTCGACGCAAAGCTCGTGGCTGATGAGTTCGCTGGTGCTGGGCTGCAAGGGCCTGCTCTCCGGGAGCGGCAGCGTGATCGCGGACCTTCAGGCGCAGCTGTTCTGTGCGGTGCAGGGCAACGACCTCGCCGCTGCGAAGGCGCTCAACGACCGCATCTATCCGCTGGCCAGCGTGTTCTACGCGCAGCCCTGGGCCGACATGCACAACCGCATGAAGGAGGCGCTGGTGCTGCTTGGCCGGCTGCCGCGCGCAGTGGTGCGGCCGCCGCTGGTGAAGATCGAGCGCGGCGAGATCGAGCGCATCCGCCAGGCGCTGGTCGCGGCGGGGCTGCTCGACGGCAAGAAGCGCGACGCGGCGTAGCGTATCCATTCCATGAACGATCGCTTCCTTCTCGCCGGCGTGATGGGCTGGCCGGTGATGCAGTCGCGCTCGCCGATGCTGCACAATCACTGGTTCGGACAGCACGGATTGCAGGGCTCCTACGTTCCGCTCGCGATCCACCCGGAGGGCATCGGTTCCGCGCTGCGCGCGCTGCATCCGCTTGGCTTCGCGGGCTGCAACCTGACGATCCCGCACAAGCAGACGGCGATGAAGATCGTCGACGCGGTGGACGAGACCGCAACGAAGATCGGCGCGATCTCCTGCGTCACGGTGCGCCCGGACGGCTCGCTCGCCGGCACTAACAACGACTGGTACGGCTTTACCGAGAACATTCTCGAATTCGTGCCGGGCTGGCGCGCGGACGCCGGCCCCGTGACGGTGATTGGCGCGGGCGGCGGCGGCCGGGCCGTGGTCTACGGACTCGCTTTACGGGGCGCCAAGGAAATCCGCCTGGTGAACCGCACGCAGGCGCGGGCGGAACGTCTGGCAAAGGAGATCGGCGGGCCGATCACGGTGCTGCCGTGGGAGGCGCGCCACGACGCGCTCGACGGCGCGGCGATGCTGGTGAACGCCACCAGCCAGGGCATGATCGGGCAGGCTCCGCTGGACCTCAGGCTCGGCCGGCTGCCGGCGTCGGCGCTGGTCTCCGACATCATCTACATCCCGCGCGAGACGCCGCTGCTCGCGGCCGCGCGTACGCGCGGCCACCGCACGGTCACGGGGCTCGGCATGCTGCTGCACCAGGGCCGGCCGGCATGGAAGGCGTGGTTCGGCATCGAGCCGAAGGTGACGGCCGAGTTGCGCGCGCTGATAGAGGCGTCGCTTTAGCTCAGCGCGCCGCGGCCACCCGGATGCTCTTGCCGGCGGCGGCCGGCTTGGCCGCGGGCTTCTCCACCCTGGCGCTTTTCTTCGCGGCAGGCTTTGTCGCCGGCGTGGATTTGGCCGAAGCCAGTGTCATACCGGACGCGCCCTTCTTCGTGGAAATCACGGCTGTCACCCGCTTGCCCCTGGCCGCTGCGGCGAGCACCACCGGCTTAGCCCCTTTGCCCTTCGACGCCACCGCCTTCGCCCGGTTCGGATCGGCCAGCGTTACCTTCACCGCTGGCTCCTTCATCGCAACCGCGGCGGCCTCCGCTGACGGAAGCCCCGGACAGCGCGCATGCGGCGGCAGCACGATCTCGTCGTCCTTCTTGGGTCGCGCCCATTGCAGCGCCGGGCGGCCGGTGATGGTCTTGACGTAATTCTGCGTCTCGTCGGGCAACTTGCCGCGGCTCTGCACCCAGTTGAGGACGCGGCCGGGGCCCGCGTTATAGGCGGCTGCAGCCAGACCGAGGTTGCCGAACTGGCCAAGCAGCTCGCGCAGAAACTGGCCCGACACCGCAATCGCGTGGATCGGGTCGAACGGATTGTGCAGGCCATACGCGCGCGCGGTGCGCGGCATGAACTGGGCGATGCCCTGCGCGCCGACCGGGCTGATGGCGTGCGGGCGGAACGCGCTTTCCTGCTGGATGAGGTTGGCGAAGAACGGCGCCGGCAGATCGTTGGCGGCGGCGACGGACGCAACAGCGCTGCACAGGTCGGCGCGGGTGAGCCCCGGACGCGGCAGCTTCTGGTCGGGGGGCAGCATGACCGGCGCGGCGTCCTCGCGGCGATAGACGGTCACGTCCTCGCCGGGGTGCATGGCCTCCACCACGCGTGCCGGCAGCGCCGCCACGTCATGACGCGCCGCATAGGCGAACGAAATCTCCGAAGGATCGTATTCGGAAGACGCCAGCGCCGCGCCCGAAACGAACGCGCACAGCCCCGCGCCTGCAAGCCAGACCCGCATCCCCACTCGCACCGCCGCCTTATATGCAGGCGCGCATGAAGCCGCCTGCCCCTGTCGTTATTTTTGAGGTGTGCCCCTCGACAGGGCGCACGTTTGCTGGGGAATCGAGACCGCAATGTGAACGGAACGCGGTCGGGAGGCGGCAGACTCGGATTGTTGTTAAGGAAGCGGAACCGGGATCATGAAATTTTGGAGCGATAATGGTCCCAGGTCTTCTTGAACAGGCCCGGATTCCAGAGCTTCTCGCGGCAGGCGCGCTGCTCCTCCTCGCTGAAGACGTAAGGCTCGCCGATCTGCATCGCCATGTACTGACGATAAGCATTCTCCTCGACATAGGCGGCCAGCGCGAAGGTCTCAACGAGATCGGCCCCGGCCGCGACCACGCCGTGCGCCTTCAGCAGCACCGCGGGATTCCGTCCCATGATGGAGACCATTTTCTCGCCCATCGCCTTGGTGTTTACCGACAGCGGCGAATCCATCACCGGAATGTCGCCGAGCAGAACGCCCTGGGCATAGACCGGCCGGTACTTCACGCCGGTCATGGTGAGGAACGTGGACCACTTCGGGTGGGTATGGAACACGGCGTTGACCTCGGGCCGGGCGCGGTAGACCTCGGCATGGATCGGGAATTCCAGCGGCGGCTTCGCCGTGCCCTCCACCGGGTTGCCTTCGAGGTCGATGGCGACGATGTCGTCCACCGTGAGCGCGCCGCGCATCGAAGACCCGGAATTGATCCAGAAGCTCGTGGCATCGCGGCGGGCGCTGCAATGGCCGTTGTGGTCGATGTAGTCAGCCTTCTCCAGCATCCGGATCGCGTCCACCAGCTTCTGCTTGAGCTGAAGCTGCGGCATGGCGATGACCTGCGGCTGCTGGGACATCGGCGGCTCCCCCGGTTCTCGTGTGCCGCGAACCTAGCGCATCACCCGCTGCTTCCACAAACCCCAGGAGCGGCCGACAGTGGCGACGTTGACCACGTCGGCGAGCCGGCCCTCTTCGGCGTCGAGCGCGGCGATCGGCCCGCCCAGCGCCTGGGCCTGATGCTGGATGCGGGCGCTGGCCTCGGTGAAGATCGCACGGAACACCGCGACCGGCAGGCTTTCGCCCGTCGCCACCATGCCGTGGGCACGCAGCAGCGCCACCGGCTTGTCGGCCAATGCCGCGGCCAGCGCCGCGCCCTTGGCCGCGTCGCTGATCACGATATCGGTCGCGCCGAATTTTTCCCGGATGTCGAACACCGGAACACCCGCCGCGAGGAACGCGGCGTTGTGGTACATCGCCCGCATCGGCGTCCCCGACAGGCCGAAGGCGATCACCGAGGCCGAATGGCTGTGCGCGACCGCCTGCACGTCCGGTCGCGCGCGGTAGATTTCGCCGTGTAGGTACCGCTCGATGAAGCCGTTGCGGCCCCGCGGATCGACCGCCAAGCAGTCGAGATCGAACTCCATGATGTCGTCGGCCGTCACCATCGCAGGCGCCAGCGAGCGCGACATCAGGAACCGCTCCGGATGGCCGGGATGACGCATCGACACATGACCCGCGGCGTCGAACACGCCCTGGTCCACGAGGATGCGGCTTGCCGCCGCGAGATCCTCGAGCGCGTCGCGTTCCACCGGCCCGCCTGAAGCAATCGTCACGGCATCATCCTTCCACGTCAAAACGGAGAGCTTGCCTTGCATTCCTGCGCCTTCAACCGATAGCCTTGCGCGTCCATGCCGTCCATTCCCGCCTTCGATTATATCGTGATCGGCGCCGGCTCCGCCGGCTGCGTGCTGGCCAGCCGGCTGAGCGAAGATCCGGACGTGCGCGTCCTGCTGCTGGAAGCCGGCGGCTGGGACCGCGACCCGTGGATCGCCATCCCGCTCGGCTGGCCGCACATGCTGCGCAACCGCATGCACGACTGGATGTATTTCACCGAGCCCGAGCCCAACATGGCTGGCCGGCGCATCGAATGCGCGCGCGGCAAGGTGGTCGGCGGCTCCTCCTCGATCAACGCCATGACCTATTTGCGCGGCCACCGGCTCGACTATGACCGCTGGGCCGCGAACGGCCTGCCCGATTGGTCCTATGCCCATGCGCTGCCCTACTTCCGCAAGCAGGAATCCTGGCAGGGCGGAGCCAGCGCGCACCGCGGCGGGGACGGCCCGCTCACCACCTGCGCCTCGACCTTCTCCGATCCGCTGGCCGACGCCTTCGTCGCGGCCGCCAGAAGCATCGGATTGCGCTGGAGGGACGACCTCAACGAGCCGGACAACGAGGGCATCGGCCGCGTCCAGAACACCATCCGCAACGGCCGCCGTTGCAGCGCCGCCACGGCCTATCTGCGGCCAGCCCTGCGGCGGAAGAACCTCTCGGTCGAAACCGGCGCGCTGGTGGGTCGCATCCGGATCGAGCAGGGCCGCGCCACCGGCGTCGAGGTCCAACGCGACGCGGGCACGTTCACCGTGCACGCCGGGCGCGAGGTGATCCTGTGCGGCGGCGCGATCAACTCGCCGCAGGTGCTGATGCTGTCGGGGATAGGCGACCCGGACGCGCTCCGCGCGCACGGCATCGAGGCCAAGGCCGCACTGCCGGGCGTGGGAAAGAACCTTCAGGACCACGTCAGCGTCGGCGTCGCCTACGCCCGCAAGGGTCCGCAGGGTCCGATCCACCACGCCATGCGGGCGGACCGCATGGTGCGCGAGCTGGCCAGGACCTGTTTCCTCGGGCATGGCGTCGCCAGCGACATCCCCGGCGGCATCGCCTCCTGTGTGAAGGTGATGCCGGACTCCGCGGTGCCGGACGTGCAGATGCTGCTGGTCGGCGCGCCGGCGACCGCCGCGCCCTATCTCTGGCCGTTCCGGCGCGCCTACGAGGATTCCTTCGGCGGCCGGATCGTGATGCTGCACCCGCAGAGCCGCGGCGAGGTCAGGCTCGCCTCTGCGAATCCGCGCGAACCCGCGCGCATCCACCAGAACTTCCTCTCGGCGGAGCGCGACTGGCAGACGCTGCGCGGCGGCATCCGGCTGTTCCGCGAGATCGTCAGGCAGTCGCCGCTCGCGCCCTTTGCCGGCAAGGAGCTGCTGCCGGGCACCGGCGCGACCACCGCCGACGCTCTCGACGAGCATATCCGCCAGACCGCGGTCACGCTGCACCATCCCCTCGGCACCTGCAGGATGGGACCGGACAGCGACCCGATGGCCGTCACCGATCCGCAGCTTCGCGTGCGCGGCCTCGAAGGCCTGCGGGTGGTGGACGCCTCCGTCATGCCGGACCTGCCGGGCGGCGGCATCAACGCGGCGGTGACGATGATCGCCGAGAAGGCCGCGGACCTGATCCGCGGCCGCCCGCCGCTCGCGCCCGCCGCCATCTGACCGCACAAGAGGAAGCACCCCATGTACGTCAAACTGTCCGCCGACCGGCGCATCACGCTGGAAGACCGCGACAACTTCCGCGCCTTCAAACTGGTGGTCGAGGGCGACCCCGATCAGCTCGCCGAGACGCGGACGGCGCTGGCCGGAACCGCTGAGCTGGAAGACGCGGTGGTGGCGTGGATTGCGCAGGGCGCGCTGCGCCAGCGCCCCGAAGTGGCGGACGACGCAGCATGGCTCGCCTCTTTCGACGCGATGATCGAGAAGGCGCGGCCGCACGGCTGGATCGACGACGCCCGCGCCGCGATCAAGGCGCATGTCGAGTGGGTCGAGCCGGAATGAGCCTCGAATTCGGCGTCTTCGACCATCTCGACCGCAACGCGCTGCCGCTCCAGGATTTCTACGAGCAGCGGCTGAAGGTGGCGGAGGCGCTCGAGCGCGCGAGCTTCTACGCCTACCACATCGCCGAGCACCACTTCACGCCGCTGGGCATGGCGCCCTCGCCCAGCGTGTTCCTCGCAGCGGTCGCGCAGCGCACCACCCGGCTGCGCTTCGGCACCTTCGTCTACGCGCTGCCGCTCCACCACCCGCTGCGGGTGATGGAGGAAATCTGCATGCTCGATCACATGAGCGGCGGCCGGATGGAGATCGGCTTCGGGCGCGGCTCGGTGCCCTATGAGGTCACCTACTACGCGCAGAGCGCCGACGAGCGGCAGGCGATTTACGCCGAGCGGCTGGAGCTGATCCTGAAGGCCTTTACCAGCAGGACGCTTGACTGGAACGGCCGATACGACCGCTTCGAGGGCGTGCCGATCGAGATCGGGCCGCTGCAGCAACCCCATCCGCCGCTATGGTACGGTGCGCATTCGCCGGAGAGCGCCGAGCGCGCCGCGCGCAAGGGCCTCAACGTGGTCAGCAACGACGCGCCCGCGGTCACCCGCGCTTCGCTCGGCCGCTATCGCGAGGTCTGGCGCGAGACGCAGGGCCCGGACACCCCGCTGCCCAAGATGGGCATGGTGCGGTTCGTCGTGGTCGCGGAGACCGACGAGGCGGCGCAGGCCGTGGCGCGGCGCGCCTATCCGGCGTGGCTCGACCGCTTCAACCACCTGCACCGCACCCACGGCACGCTGCCGCAATTTGCGCGGCCGGAAACCTTCGACGCGGTGGCCGAGCGCGGCCTCGGCGTGGCAGGCGCGCCGGACACCGTGCGCGCGTTCCTTTCGGCACAGCTTGCGGACTGCGGCGCGAATTACGTCGTGGGCCAGTTCGCCTTCGGCGATCTGACGCTCGACGAGATGACGCGCTCCATCGGCCTGTTCGGGCAGCACGTCATCCCCGGTCTGAGGGCCGGCCGGCCCGCGCAGCTCTGACGCCTCCGCCGCGCCGCTTGCGGCAATTCGGCGCGCCGCTATGAGTGGCCTGCGGCGGCGCAGACCGATTCGCGCGTTCCCACCGCGTCCGAACGAACAGCCTTCGAGGAAACGCCCATGCCCAAAAAGTTCGACCTGATCGACGAGCTGGTCACAGCCAACCGAATCCTGGCCCATGAGGGCATCGTCGACTCCTTCGGCCATATCAGCGTACGCCACCCGACGCGGAAGGACCGCTACCTGCTGTCACGCGCCCGCGCGCCGGAACGAATCGAGGCCGACGACATCCTGGAGTTCACGCTGGAGGGCGATCCGATCGACGCCAAGAAGGCCAGGACCACGCACGCCCCCTACACCGAACGCTTCATCCACGGCGCGATCTACGAGATGCGGCCGGAGATCAACTCGGTGGTGCACAACCACTCGCCGAGCACGATTCCGTTCGGCATCACCAACAAGACGCTGAAACCGCTGCTGCACATGTGCGCCTCGATCGGGCATCAGGTTCCCCTGTGGGACTCGCACGACAAGTTCGGCGACACCGCACTGCTGGTGAACTCGATGGCGATGGGCCGCGACCTTGCGAAACGGCTCGGCAAGGGCCGCACCGCGCTGATGCGCGGCCACGGCGCGGTGGTGGCCGGCACGTCGATCCGGCACTCGGTGTTCATCTCGAACTATCTGGAGCTGAACGCCAAGCTGCAGATGCAGTCCATGACAATGGGCAAGATCAAGTATCTGACCAAGGGCGAGGTCGACGCCGTGATCGCGCGCACCGGACCCTACACGCTCAACCGCGCCTGGGAGAACTGGTGCATGCGCGCGGGGCGGAAGATGCAGAAGCTGGACTGAGGGCGGCGCACCCGCCCGGCCAGGGCCGAGGCGCATTCCAGGAGAGACGCGGATGCGCGGGCCGGATCCGCGCATGCCGGCGGAGAGAGCCGCAAGGCGTTCCCGAGAGCGAGAGCGCTCAGATTCCCCGGATCTGGCCGCCGTCGATATCGATCACCGCGCCGTGCAGATAATCGATCCGCCGGCTCGCCAGCATCGCCACCAGTGCCGCGACCTCCTCAGGTTTGCCGAAGCGCGCGACTTTCTGGTCGGCAATGATCTCCTCGACCGCCTGCTCGCGCGAAACGCCCCGGTCCTTCATCCAGCGATCGACGCGGCCGACCGTACGGTCGGTCTCGATGGTGCCCGGGTTGATCGCGTTGACCCGCACGCCGTCCCTCACGCCGCGGTCGGCCAGCACCTTGGTCAGGTTGGCAATGGCTGCGTTCACCGCGCCCACCGGCCCGAACTCGGCGTCGCCGTAGCGGCCGGCCACGCCCGCGATGTTCACGATCGCGCCCTTGGTCTGCATCAGGTGCGGCCAGGCGGTGCGCGCCAGCCTGACATAACCGAAAAACTTCAGCCCGAAGCTGTCGCTCCAGTCCTGATCGGTCAGCGTCAGAAAGTCGCCGCGTCTGGTCGCGCCGGCGTTGTTCACCAGCAGGTCGATCCGGCCCAGCTTCAGCAGCGTCGCGGCCACCGCCGCGCCGGCCTCGTCGGGATCGGTGAGATCGGCGCGGTGCACCAGCGCGCGGCGCCCTCTGGCTTCGATCTCGCGGCGGACCGTCTCCAGCGCCGGGCCGTCGCGCGCCACCAGCGCCACGTCCATGCCCTCGTCGGCCAGCGTCAGGGCGATGGCGCGACCGATGCCCCTGCTCGCGCCGGTGACCAGCGCCGCGCGCCCGGACAATTGCAGGTCCATGTCGTTTCCCCCGATGGGTGGTCGCCAAACAGCGCAGCCCGCCGCACGGGGCAGCGGGCTGCAAATCGGTCGAAGCGGGTCGCGATTACTTCGCGACCTCGTAGTTGTGCGCGAAATCCTCCGGCGGGTTCGGGCCCCAGACGTAGAAGGAATCCTCCGGCGGATGATCGCCGGCCTGCCAGTCCTGCTCGATCGGGACGTAGTCGATGTCGGAGGAGTATTCCGAATAGCTGCCCCAGGGGTCGCGGATGTAGTGGAAGAAGTTGGAACCCAGCACGTGCCGACCCAGGCCCCAGCCCTTCGAGAAGCCCTTGTCGGCCATGTAGCTGGCGCCAAGACCGATGTCGTTGATCGAGGGCACGTCCCACGACAGATGGTGCAGGCCGGGTCCCTCCGACTTCACGAAGGCGATCATGTGATGGTCGCTGCCGTGGATGCCGTGCATGAAGCAGATCATGTCGCCGGAGCGGTCCGACAGGCGCATGCCGAGCACGTCGCGATAAAACGCGATGGTCTTCGGAATGTCGCGGGCGAAGATCAGGATGTGCGCGAGCCGGCGCGGATACACGCGCGGGGCCTTGGAGCGGTTCGGCGCGTTCTGCTGGCCGGGCGCGCCACCGTAAGTCTCCACCGGCATCTTGGAGTTCGGCGAGGTCTTCTCGGCGACGCGGATCTCGAGCAGCACGCCGTTGGGGTCGCGGAACCAGAGGCCGTTCGACTCGAAGCCCTTCGGCGGGTCGAGCCGCTCGATCCGCATGTCGTCGAGACGCTTGCGGAACAGCGGCAGATCCTCCTCGAAGCAACCGAAAGTGAGGAACTGGAGCGCCTTGCGCGACCCCTCCGAGACGCTGCCCCACTTGTGCGCGTTGCCATGGGTGTACATGGCCAGCGCGCCGTTCTCTTCCCGCAGATCGAGGCCGAATTCGCCGTAGAACTTCTCGGCCTGCTTGAGATCGGGAACCATGAAGTTGAAACGGTCCAGCGAATGGACGCCCAGTTCGCCGGGGCGGCGCTGCACCGGCTGGGCCATCGAACGAATCTGGGTCATGTCGGTCTCCCTGTCTCCCGCGCGCCCACGGCCGAGCCGGAGGGCGCCTGTTCTTCCGTGAAACTATGCGTTACGGCGTCGGAGCGCAATTGACCTTGCTGCCCGTCCAGCGTGCGGCCTGCCCCGCGCATCGACATGGCTTCATCTGGCCTTCTTCAGGTGCTGCACGACCTTGCTCCGCAGCGCCGCCTGCTGTTCCGGCGTCCAGGTTCGGAAGCCCTCGCCGCTCTTGAAGCCCAGCCTGCCGTCCTGCACCAGCTTCTCCAGATAGGGCGAAGGGCCGGGCCTGCCCTCGATATCCGGCAGCACCGTCCGGTGGATCGCGAGCGTCAGGTCCGTGCCGACCATGTCGGCGTTCTCCAGGGGGCCGAGCACCGCGAGCCTGCGGCCGAACGCCGCCTTGATCACGGTGTCGACGGTCTCTGCGTCGCAGATGCCCCGCTCCACCAGCGACACGGCTTCGCGCCACAGCGCATGCTGCAGCCGGTTGCCGATGAAGCCGGGGACGTCTTTCTTCACATGAGCGGGCTGCTTGCCCGCGTCGGCGTGAAGCCGCATCGTGAAGGCGACGGCCTCGGGCGAGGTCCATTCGGTGCCGATCACCTCGACCAGCGGCACCAGATAGGGCGGGTTCCACCAGTGGGTGCCGAGCGCACGCGAGCGGTCGCGCAGGCCCTCCATGATCTTCGTGATGGGGATGACCGAGGTGTTGGAAGCCAGCACCGCATCGGGCTTCGCATGGGTCTCGATCTCGGCGAACAGTTTCTGCTTGAGCGGAAGATCCTCCAGCACCGCCTCGACCACGAAGTCGGCGTTGCGCACCGCCTCCGCCAGATCGGCCATCGGCCAGACCCGCGCCACCGCGGTCTCGTCGTCGCCGAGGTCGCGCAGATTGGCCTCGACCCGCGCCTTCGCGGTGTCCAGGTTGGGAGCGTGAGCGTCGGTGATCGCGACCTCGTGGCCGGCGAGCGCGAACACCTGCGCGATGCCGTGGCCCATGAGGCCGGCGCCGACAACGGCGATGCGGGGCTTGTCGGTCATCCTGCGGTATAGCCTCCGTCCGCGTAGAGGATGTGGCCGGTGTAGAAGTCCGATGCCTTGGACGCCAGGAACAGGAGCGGGCCCGCGAGATCCGCGGGTTCCCCGAGTCGGCCCTTGGGCACGCGCGAGAGGAAGCCCTTGCGCACGGTCTGCGCCCGCTCGGTGTCCTCGTACATCCAGGCGGTGAGCGGCGACCTGAACACGGTCGGGCCCAGCGCGTTCACGGTGATGCCGGTGTCGCCCCACTCGCAGCCGAGCGCCTTGGTGATGCCGTCCACCGCCGACTTCGACGCGCAATAGGCGGTGTAGCCCGCCGGATGGCCGAGCAGGCCGCGCGCCGACGACATGAGGATGACCTTGCCGCCGCGGCCCTGCTTCAACATCTGCCGGCCGGCGGCGCGCGCCATCAGCCAGCTCTGGGTGACGTTGGCATCCATCACGTCGAGGAAGTCCTCGGCCTTCTGGTCCACGATCTTGGAGACCTTGTTCTGACCCGAAGCCACCACCAGGATGTCCACGCCCTTGAAGCGGTCCACCGCGGCGTTGACGATGGCGGCGCAGTTCTCCTCGGAGGAGGGCCGCTTGGCGACGGTCAGGACCTTGCCGCCGCCGAGCGCCTCGCATTCGGCCGCGAGCTTTTTCAGCGCCTCCGCGCCGTTGGCGCAGATCACCACGTTGGCACCCGCGCCCGCGAGCGTCTTGGCGGCAATGGCGCCGAAGGCACCGGTCGCGCCCGTGACGATGGCAGTCCTGCCCTTGATGTCGAACAGCGAGAGCGGATTCTTCAGTAAGTCTTCGGACATGGGATTGCTCGTTTTCTGTCTCGGCTATCATGGCCGGGCTTGTCCCGGCCATCTCGCTTAAGAGGGCACTGTGCGCACCCAAGCGGGATGCGCGGGCCAAGCCCGCGCATGACAGCGGAGTGTGTTGCTAGGTTCTCCACATCACTTCGGCGGCGCGGCCACCGCCACCGCGATGGTGCAGACCTCGTTGGAGCGGTTGATAATCTCGCGCTCCTCGTTGGGCGCGATGTAGCAGCTGTCGCCCGTCCTGATGACGGTCTCCTTGCCGCCCGCGATCACCGTGAGTTCTCCCGCCAGGACGTAGTAGATCTTCTCCGGCGGCGAGGCGTCGGGGCCCGCGCCGCCGCCCGGCAGGAAGTGCGAGACGCCGAAGACCAGCGACTGCGAGCCGCCCATCTCGGCGCCGAACACCCTGAACGACTTGTAGTCGCGGTGGTTCGGCGCCTCGTAAGGCTTCGCCTCGGAAAACTTGCGGACGATCATTTGAATCGCGCTCCCTTCTCGATGCGGTAGCTGCCCTTGGGGTCGAGGATGGCGACCAGGCGGATGATGCAGCCGTCGCCGCGGTCCCAGTTCCACGGGAAGAAGGCGAAGGTGCAGCGCCGGCCCGTCACCTTGTCGAGATCGCCGCCGACGTTCTCGATGCCGAGAATACCGTTGCTGAACAGCTTGCGGTGCACCGGCTCCCACTCGGGGAAGTCATCCTTCCAGTCGCGGCCGCCGGACCACTCGTAGTACTCCTGCTCCAGATGCGGATGCAGCGGTCCGTTGCGCTGCGGGCCGATCGCCGTGGCGAGCGGATGATCGTTCGCCTGGGTGTCGTGGCCCACCACCTTCACCTTTTTCTCGACGAACCAGTCGGCGGCCGACGGCACGAAGCCCGGCGCGCGGCAGAAGTAGTCCTCGGAATCCTCGTACTGGTGATGCCAGCCGGTGTTCACGATCACCACGTCGCGCGGGCGCACCACCTTGCCGGCGGCCTTCTCGAGATCGTCGTAGGTGATCTGCTCCCACTTCTTCTTGGGGATCGACACGACGATGCCGGAGCCGAAGAAGTGCGGCAGCGGCACCTCGTCGATGAACGGCGTACCCTGCACCACGTGGGCGGGCGCGTCGATGTGGGTGGTGTTGTGCATGGAGGTCGTGATGCGCTGCGACAGAACGCCCGACTTCGCCATGTAGTGGATGCGCTCGATCTTGACGTCCTCGAAATAAGGCCAGTTCGGGGACTGATAACCGAAGCGATGGGACAGGTTGTAGAACTCCAGCCCCATGTCGTTCTTCAGGTTCTCCTCGAACGCGATGCCGCGGATCTTCTTGGCCAAGGCACTCCTCCCTGTCGTTGCGCCTCACGCGCTTCCCAATCATCCGCCGGACGCGCCGGCGGCAGCGAAATCACGCCGCCAGCGCGCCCAATCCGGCCTGCATCGCCCGCCTCGTCGCGAGCAGACGCTCGGCGATGGTCTCGTGCTGGTCGTCGAAGCGCTGGCTCGGCACCGGAACCGAGATCGCAACCGGATTGCCGAACGGATCGTGCAGCGCGACGCCGGCCGCGCTGACGCCGATCGTGTGCTCTTCGCGGTCGTAAGCCACGCCGCTTTCGCGCACTGCGCGGACGTCCGCGAGCAGCGCGTCGAGCGCGGTGATCGTGCGCGGCGTGCGCGGCTCGTATCGCGCGCCGATCAGGCGCTCGATCTCCGCGTCCGAGAGCAGGCTGAGATAAGCCTTGCCGTTGGCGGTGCAATGCAGGGGAAAGGTCTCGCCCACCGCCGACACGGTGCGCAGCCGGTGCGAGCCGATCACCTGGTCGATGAACACGAGATGGTCGCCGCGCAGCGTGGACAGGTCCACCGTCTCGCGCAGCTCGGTCGAGAGCCGCATGATGTAGGGCCGCGCCATCGCGACGAAGTCGCTGCGCACCGAGGCCGCCAGCCGCAGGATGGTGGGGCCGAGCCGCACCCGGCCGTACGGCGAGGCCGCGATCAGGAGCTTCTCGGCCTCGAGCGAGGCGACGATCCGCTGCACGGTGGAGCGCGCAAGCTTCACGCGCTGCGCGATCTGGCCGAGGCTCAACCCCGCATCCTCGTCCTCCAGCGCGCGCATGATCGAGGCCGCGCGGGCGATCACCTGAATCTGGTTCTTCTCGCTGGACGCTGACTTCATGGGACCGGTCACGGCGGCATTGCTTGCATGTCGGTACAGTCTAGCCCAATATCCGATACATCAAAAAGCGGAAAAGTTGCTGCATTGCAGCAAAAACGTAAGAGGAACGCACGCATGGTCCGCAAGATCGCCCTGGAAGAGCATTTCCTGTGCCCCGGCTTCGAGGACTACTGGAAGGGAACGGTCGGCGACGTCGATCCCGCCATTCTGAAGCAGGTGGTGGCGCGGCTGTCGGATTTCGGCGAGTTGCGGCTCAACGCGATGGACGGCGCGGGCATCGAGCGTGCGGTGCTCTCCCTCGCGGGTCCGGGTGTGCAGGCCGAGCGCGATCCGGCGGCCGCCGTGCGCAACGCCCGCGCGGCCAACGACTTTCTCGCGGCGGAGGTGGCGAGGAACCCGGCGCGCTATTCCGGCTTCGGACACCTCGCGATGCAGGACGCGAAGGCCGCCGCCGACGAGTTGGAGCGGTGCGTGCGCGACCTGAAGTTCGCGGGCGTGATGATCAACGGCCATACCAACGGCCAGTATCTCGACGATCCGTCGCTCGCGCCGTTCTGGGAGCGCGCCGACGCGCTCGGCGCCGCGGTCTACATCCATCCGACCGATCCGGTTGTGCCCTCGCCCGCGCTCGAGGGCCACAAGGGCCTGCGCCGCGCCACCTGGGAGTGGACCTTCGAGACCGGATCGCACGCGTTGCGTCTGGTGTTCGGCGGTGTGTTCGACCGCTATCCCAACGCGCGGGTGATCCTCGGCCACATGGGCGAGACCCTGCCATATCTGCTGTGGCGGTTCGACAGCCGGGCGAAGCTCTACGGCATCAGGCTCGCCAAGGCGCCGTCCGACTACATTCGGGAGAATATCCTCGTGACCACCTCGGGCATGTGCTCGGCCGAGCCGCTGAACTGCGCCATCGCCGCGCTGGGCCACGGCCGGATCATGTTCGCAGCGGACTATCCGTTCGAAGCGGCCGAAGAGGCCGGCCACTGGATGGACGGCGAAAGGCTGGACGAGTCGGTGCGTGCGGACATCGCGTTCAACAACGCGGTGAAGCACCTGGGGCTGCCGGGATAGCATCGTCGCCCACCGGCGTCGTGGCCGGTGTTGTCCGGCGGTCCCGATCAGGCGGGCCTCTTGCCTTCCCAATCGGGATCACCGGGACTCGGCGCTTCGCGCCGGCCCGGTGATGACGGAGAAGAAATACTCACGACTCCGCGTAATAGTGCGTCTCCAGCAGGTAGCAGCCGGTCTTCGACGTGAACGGGCCGTGATAGACGCCTGGCGGGCGCACGCAGTAGGTGGGGCCGGTGAACTGCTCGCCGCCCTGCCCCCTGTCGTCGGAGCCGCAGACCAGATCGCCCTCGATCAGGAACACCTCCTCCCAGTATTCGTGCACGAAGGGCACGGTGGAATAGGCTCCCGGTTCGATGCGCAGGATACGGGTGCGGTTGCCGACCTTGTTTTTCTCGTCGAGCGAGCCTGCGAGGATGCGCTCGGAAAAGCCCGGCGGATATCCCGGCACGTTGTGGAATCCTTCCTTGAGATCGATGCCGGTGAACTCAAAGGCGTCTTTCCTGAAACCCATCGCTTGCTCCTCTTGAATTCGTGTCAGACCGGCGCGGGAACGCCGAGCTTGCCGGTCGCCTCGGTGACGCGCTGCCACGTCCCCCTCGGGATCGGGATGCCGTTCGCCTCGCGTTCGGCGCGGACCGCGTCGCCGCGCTCGCCCGGCAGCAGGATGCGCTCGACGCCCTCGGACTTCGGCAGGCCGGCGATGGCGTCGCCGAGTTGCCCGGCGTCGGCCAGGAAGCGGTCCATGTCGCCGAACGCGCCGACATCGACGGCGATCGCCACGCCATTGAGGAACGGATTGTCGCTGGTATCGTTGGCGAGCAGCGTGGGCGCGAGACGTGGGTTCGACAGCGCCAGGCTGCACAGGCATTCGATCATGAACGACAGGCCCGCGCCCTTGGCGCCCGCCATCGGCAGCAGCGTGGCGATGGCGCGGGGGTCCGTGGTGTCGCGGCCCTCGGCGTCGATGCCCCAGCCGAGTGGCACGCTCTCGCCGCGGTCCTTCGCGCCCATGATCCTGCCGTTGGCGACCGTGGCGGTGGAGAAGTCGATCAGATACGGCCGCCGCCCCTGTGCCGGCACCGCGAAGGCCATCGGGTTGGTCGAGACCGCGGCGACGCGCGCGCCGGGATAGGCCATCATCGGCCCGGACGCGCTCATCACGATGCCGGCGAGGCCGGCCTCCGCGATCTGCTGCGCGAAATAGCCGATGGCTCCGGAATGGGTGATGTTGCGCGCCGCGCACCAGCCGACGTGGACTTCGCGGGCGCGCTCGATGGCCTCGTTCACGGCGCGCGTCATCGCCACCGCGCCGGGCGCGCGGTCGGCTTCCAGCACGACGATGGCTCCGGACTTCTTCTCGATGCGGATGTCGGGCGTGGGGTTGATCTGGCCTCGCCTGAGCAGATCGAGATAGCGCGGGATGCGGATGACGCCGTGCGAATCGGTGCCGCGCAGGTTGGCCCAGATCAGCATCTTCGCCCACTCGTCGGCGTGAGGCGGCGACACGCCGGCCGCCACGAACACGGTGCTGACGAAGGCCAGAAGCTCGGCCTTGGGGATGACGACGGAATCCTGGGTCATGTCACTCCGCTTTCGCTCGGCTCACTTCGCGGCCAAGCCGGCCTCGCCGGCGGGCGTGGTCCGGTACCAGTCGAGGATCTGCGCCCCGTTCCAGTGCAGCACGCCGTCGAAGCGCGAGACGTAATCGTAGATTGCCTCGAGGTACTTGATGCGGTGTGGCTGGCCGGAGAGATAGGGATGGATCGCCAGCGACACGATCTTCGCGCGGTCTTTGCTTTCGGCGTAGAGCCGGTCGAACTGGTCGGTCATGCGCTTGAGCAGATAGTCGCTCTCGTGGTGCTGCACCGCCATCATCGGGATGTCGTTCATTTCCATCGTGTAGGGCAGCGTGACCAGCGGACCGTTGGTCGTCCGGATCACGGTCGGCTCGTCGTCATAGACCCAGTCGCCGATATAGCGCACGCCCGCCTCCGCCAGCAGATCGGGCGTCTCCAGCGTCTGCGTCAGGCCGGGCCCGAGCCAGCCCACCGGGCGCTTCCCGGCGAACCGCTCGCAGATGTCCATCGAGCGATGGATCATCGCCGTCTGGTCCGCCTCCTTGTGAATGGGCCCCTGCTCGTAGGAATGGCCCATGAACTCCCAACCCTGCGTGCGCGCCTCTTCGGCGACGCGGGGATAGTCCTCGCAGACGCGGGCATTGATCGCGAGCGTCGGCTGGATGCCGAGCCGGCGGTAGAGGTCGAAGAAGCGCCAGACGCCGACCCGCATGCCGTATTCGTGCCAGCTCCAGTTGGCGACGTCCGGCAGCAGCACCTGCCCGGTGGGGGCTGCCAGCACCTGCCGCGCCATCGGCTTCGAAATGTCCCACACTTCGAGGTTGACGATGGTCCAGAACACGATCCGCGCATCGCCGGGAAGCCTGAGCGGCGGCCGGTCGACGATGGCGGAGTAGTCCGCGCGCTCGCGCGGCAGCATGGGATCGGACACGGAGAACCTCGTTCGGCGGACAGGCCAGTATCCACCGCAGGGCGCGCGGTGCAAGGCCACCGCGCGTCACAGCACCAGCAGCAGGCCCGATGCGACCAGAAGCCCCGCGAACATCTGCTGAAACCGGCGCTCGTCGAGCAGGCCGTAGATCTTCCAGCCGATGAAGGCGCCCGCGAACAGCGCCGGCAGCAGGATCAGGAACAGCACCACGGCCACGCGGTCGAGCGCGACCACGCCGATCGCCGTCAGCGTCGCCGCCTGCGCCACCAGGATGAAGGGCTGATACACGCCGCGCGCGACGTCCTTCGGCCAGCCGCGAATCTGGGTCCAGACCGCCGGGAAGACGCCGGAGAGTCCCGACATCCCGCCAGTGACGCCGCCCAGGAAACCGATCGCCGCGTCGGCCACCTTCCCGCCCGCGGCGGTGCGCGGCAGCCGCGGCGCGGCCAGTGCGTAGACACCGTAGAGGATCAGAAACACCGCGAGGGCGAGGCGGACCGGACCGGGGTCGGTCCGCACCACCAGCGCCGCCCCGATGGGGACCCCGACCAGACCTGGAATCAGGAACGGCAGCAGCCGCCTCCTGTCCACCGAGCGCCGCATGGTCCAGACCATGCCGCTCTGGATCGTCAGGCCTCCTGCGGCCACCAGCATCGCCGCATAGATCGGTGGAATCGCATGCAACCAGATCGCGGTGGCCACGACGCCATAGGCGAAGCCCGCCGCACCGGACGCCATGCCGCCGAGGAACGCGCCGAGCAGGACCAGGCCCAGCGTCTGCCAGGTCAGCACCGCCTGCAAGGCGGGATCGCCCCACTCAACCCACATGGGGATCGCTCCCGGAGGCGGGGGCTGCGGTCGGCGGCATGGAGGAAAGACTTTCCGGCGGCGCGGGGATCGGAGATGAATGCTCACAACTACGCACACCGAACCCGTCCCAGCAAGCCGGAACGCACCCATGGCTGAACCCGATCCCGCTCAAGCCGTCCGCGACGCGCTCGCGGCCCGCTTCGGAGAAGACCTCGCGGTCAATGCCGGTGCTTCCGGCCTCGACGAATGGGCGCGGCTCGCGAGCCGCAAGGTGCACCGTCGCTATCTCGACAGGCCGGTCGATCCGGCGATGCTGCGGACGCTGTGCGCGCTCGCGCTGTCGGCTCCCTCGAAGAGCGATCTCCAGCAGGCCGACATCCTGATCGTGAACGATCCCGCAAAGCGGAGCGCGATCGCGGATCTGCTGCCGGACCAGCCGTGGGTGGCGAACGCGCCCGCCTTCCTGGTGTTCCTCGCCAACGGCCGCAGGCTCGTGGAGATTTTCCGTTTCCGCGACCGGCCGTTTCCCAACGACCATCTCGACCAGTTCTTCAATGCGGCGGTGGACGCGGCCATCGTGCTCACGACCTTCCTGCGCGCGGCCGACGCGGCCGGACTCGGCGCCTGCCCGATCAGCGTGATCCGCGATCATTCCGCACGGGTGAGCGAGCTGCTGGAATTGCCGCAGCGGGTGATCCCCGTGGCGGGCCTGTGCCTGGGCTGGCCCGCGGAGAAAGGTCACGTCACGCCGCGGCTGCCACTGTCCTGCACCGTGCATGTGGACCGCTACGACGAAGGCGATCTCGCGCAGCAGATCGACGGCTACGACCGGCGGCGGCACGCGATCCACGGCTACCGCAGCCAACGCGATCCGGCACGCTGGGGCACGGCGGAATTCTACGGCTGGTCCGAGGACAAGGCGCGGCAATACGGCGTGCCGCAGCGTGCGGACTTCGGGACGTTCGTGCGGAAGAAAGGCTTCGGGCTGGATTGACGCGGGCGCGGCACGCACCGTTCGCCTCTGCCCGTAAACGGGAGGGGGGCGCACCGCGCGCGGGGTGCGAAGGCTAAGCCCTCACGTATTTTTGCACGCGCCAGTTCAGCGTGTCCGCGACATAGACATCGCCGCGGGGACTCACGGCGATAGAATGCGCCTCGCCGTACTGGTTCGGCCCCTTGCCCTGCGACCCGGTGACGCCCAGTACGTTGCCGTCGAGATCGAGCGTCATCACCTGTCCGCAATGGCCGTGCGCGAGCCAGAGCCGCTGGTCGGGCGTGATCGCGAGGCCGCAGGGCGTGCCGGGGTGTTTCGACTCGCGGAGGTATCCGCCGTCCGCATCGAACACCTGGATGCGGCCGTTGTTGCGGTCGGCGATGTGCAGCACACCCTGCGCGTCGATCACGATCGAATGGCAGAGATCGAACTCGCCCGGGCCGGAGCCCTTGACGCCCCAGGTCCTGATGAAGTCGCCGTTGGCGTTGAACTTGAGCAGGCGGCACGCGCCCTTGCCGTGCCCCTGCACGATGAAGATGTCGCCGTTCGCGGCGAACGCCAGATCGTTCGGCTCCTCGAACAGCCGCAAGTGGCCGAACTCGTGCCCCTCGCCGGGGCGGCCGCGCACGCCGAGCACCATTTGCAGACGGCCCGTGCGGTCGAACTTGTAGACCACGTGGCCGCCGACATCGGTGGCCCAGATGTTGTCCCAGGCGTCGATGCGCAGGCCGTGCGGCCGGTCGAACAGGCCCTCGCCGAAGGCACGGACGAAATGGCCATCCGGATCGAACTCCATCAGCGGACCGGGCCCGCGGTGCAGCAGGAAAACGTGGCCGGCGGAGTCGACGGCGACGCCGGACACGCCGCCGAGGTTCATGTTCGGCGGTAGCGTAACGGCGTCCGGAACCGGCTTCATGTCGTGCATGCGGCGTCCCCCTGCGAGCAGCATAGGCGATTTCCCCTCGCGTGTTCGACGGCCGCTCGACACGCCTGCACACATTCCTTAAAAGACATGCGTTCCCGCCCGCCGCATCCCCTCACGGCAGATTTCCGTTCATGACCGATCCGTCCCGGTTCCTTCCCTCTTCCGTGACGCTGCAACGGCTTGCGCCCGGCGTCGCGCTGTCGGCCGCCGTGGCCATCGCCGCGGTGGTGGCCGCGCCGTGGATCGCGCCGCTGTTTCCGATTCCGGCGATGGTGCTGGCCCTGATCGTGGGCATCGCGCTCAACCCGCTGGCGCGGCGTCCCGCGTTCCAGCCCGGCATCGTGTTCTGCGTCAAGACGCTGCTGCGCTGGGCGGTGGCGCTGCTCGGCCTGCGCATCGCGCTCGGCGAGATCGCGGCCCTCGGCGCGGGCACCGCGCTGCTGGTGGTGGCCGCGATGGCGGTGACGCTGCTCTCCGGCTTCCTGCTGGCGCGCGCGCTGGGCCAGAGCGAATCGTTCGGCGCGCTGGCCGGCGCGGGCACCGCGGTCTGCGGCGCATCCGCGACGCTGGCCACCTCGGCCGTGCTGCCGAACTACAAGGGCAGGGAGGCGGACGTCGCCTTCGTGGTGATCGCCGTGAACGCGCTCTCGACCGTGGCGATGGTACTTTATCCGCCGCTGGGTACGGTGCTGGGCTTCGACGCGACGACCACGGGCATCCTGCTCGGCGCCACGATCCACGACGTGGCGCAGGTCGCGGGCGCGGGCTACGCCGCGGGCGAGCAGACCGGCAACGCCGCGGTGGTGGTGAAGCTGTTCCGGGTTCTGCTGCTGTTTCCGGTCGTGGTGGCGGTGGCGTGGTGGTTCCTGCGGCCGAAGCCGCCGCTGGCGGCGCTCAAGACCTCGATCCCCGGCTTCGCGCTGGCCTTCGTCGCGCTGTGCATCCTCAACAGCGTGCTGTCGGCGACGCCGGCGGCGATGCCCTATTACGTGCCGGTGAAAGCCCTGCTCGGCGAGGTTTCGACCTGGGGTCTCCTGTTCGCCATCGGCGCGCTCGGGCTCGGCACCTCGGTCTCGGCCGTGGCCGCGCTCGGCCTGCGGCACGTCGCGACCGTGGTGGGGACGACGCTGGTGATCCTGGGAATCGTGACCGGCGGGCTGATCGCCTTCGGGTGAGACCCGTCCGGGAACGGCGGAGGGTCAACCCCGCGCGGGGATGGACTGAGCGGAAGCTCCGCGCAGCGGCAGCGGCTGGTCGTCCAGCATGCCCTTGGCGATCACGCGCCGCGCAGTGTCGAGATCGAGGCCGTGCGCGCGCATCAGGTCCGCGCTGTCTCGCACGATGGCGTCCACGTCCTGCCTGATCTTGAGCGCCTTGTAGCGATCCTCCTGCCGGAAGCCCATGCTTTCGCCCACGATCTCCAGCGCATTGACGATGCGGAACGGCCAGTCGCGCTCGTGCGCGCACAGCTCGCGATGGTCGGAGTGATACACGGCCACGAGCGCGTCCACGCCGGCGGCGGCCGCCGCCTCCAACTCGCGGAGCTGAAGCTCGCGCCGGTAGGCCGGCAGCGTCGCGAGATTCACGCTCTGCAGACCGACCGCGGGCACGGGAAGCTCCACGATCTCGACGCCCGGCACCGCACGCAGAAGCTCCTCCGCCGCCTCCATCACGCCGGCGACGCCGGGATGGCGGTGCAGCGCGATCCGCATCGGGACCGGATTGGTCAGGAACGGCCGCAGCCGCTCGATGTCGCGGACGAGAAAACGCATGAACGGCGTCATGTCGAATGGCGTCGTGCCGGTGGCGCGCTCGAAGGTCGGCAGCATGTTCTCGGAGAACTGCACGAAGCACGACGGGCACCAGGCCAGCACCTCGCCGGTCCTGGATTGCGCCAGCTTGTTGATGGTGCTGGCGGAGAAGCGCGACGAGGTCTCGGTGTCTCCGACGCGGAGCTGGCCCACGCCGCAGCAATGGGTCGGCCCGCCCATGACCTGATAGCGGGTGCCGAGCGCATCCATGATATCGAGGCAGAGCAGCGCGATGTGCGGCGTCTTGAGCACGTTGCAGCCGGTGTAGAAGATCACGTCCGGCAGCTCGCCGCTTTCGGGCGAAGCGCGGCCGGCCGGCGTCTGGCCGAGGCGCATCAGCGCCTCCTCGCTCAGTTGCAGCCGGGAGAGCGCTCCGACCTCCTCGCTGACCTTGCGGAAGGTCAGCACGCCGTTCTTGCGGCGCTGCTGCGGGTCGTTGTTGGCCTTCTGCATGGCGACGCGCGCCAACAGCAGGAGGAAGCGCGGGTTGACGCCGTAATCGCAGGCCTCGATGCAATGGCCCGACAGCGTGCAAGCCGACGCCCAGGTTTCGGATTCCTTCGGGCCCTTGCCGAAACGGACGATGTCCAGCACGCCGGACACCACCTCCTTGGAGTCCGCACCGGCGAGACCCGCGGGTCCGGTGATCGGACAGACCGAGAAGCACGCGCCGCAACGGGTGCAGGCGTCGAGCATGTCGCTCGTGCGGGCGGCAAGCGCCTCTTCGAATCCGGCGTTGTCCATGCTGATTAGAATAGCCCAAAACTGCTGTGGATGCGAGCAGGCCGGGCGAAGAAAAGTCGCAGGTCCGAAGGCCGCAGCTCAGCCCACCGGCTCCTCCGCCGGGAGCACCGTGCAATCCTCCGGGCGGATCGTCACCGCGACGCGGTCGCCGGCCGCCACGCCGAGGGGAACCTGCACCGCACGCAGCTCGACGCCGTCGAGGCGGACCACGTATTCCTCTTCCAGCCCGAGGAACGAGGCGGCCACGATCTCGCCCGCGAGCGCGCCTTCTCCGGGCGCCTCGCCCGGCGCCAGCCTTCGGACCGCGACGTGCTCCTTGCGCACGCACAGCACCACCGGCGCGCCGACGGGCATAGGACGTTCGCCGCCGATCAGCCCGCGCAGCGTCACATGCTCGGACAGCGCAACCTCGGCGTGGCACAGCCCGACCGCCGGATCGCCGGTGCGCAGCGCCGTGCCGCCGCGCACGTTGAGTCCGAGGAAGCGCGCCACGAACGGCGTGCGCGGTCGGAACGACACCTCGCGCGGCGGACCGGTGGTCTCGATCCGGCCGCGGTTCATCAGCACCACGTTCCCGGCCAGCGCGAAGGCCTCGGACTGGTCGTGGGTGACGTAGATCGCGGTGAAGCCGAGCCGGTCCTGCAACGTCTTCAGCTCGATCCGCACCTGGTCGCGCATCTGCGCGTCCAGGTTGGACATCGGCTCGTCGAACAGCATCAGCCGCGGCTCGTAGACCAGCGCGCGCGCAAGCGCCACGCGCTGCTGCTGGCCGCCGGACAATTGCGTCGCGGGGCTTTCGGCAAAGGCGCGCAGCCCGACGATGTCGAGCACGCGCGCGACGCGGTCGCGCTGCTCGGCCTTCGGAACCCCCCGCACCTTGAGCGGGAAGCCGACGTTTCCGGCCACGGTCATGTGCGGCCAGATCGCATAGGACTGGAACACGATGCCGATGCCACGCCGCTCCGGCGACACGTCGAGGCCGGCCCCAGCGTCGAACACGGTGCGGCCGGCAATGGCGATCCGCCCGGCGTCCGGTGTTTCCAGCCCCGCCAGACAGCGCAGCACCGTGGTCTTGCCGCAGCCCGAGGGGCCGAGCAGCGCCAGCGTATCGCCCTCGCCGACCGAGAACGACACGTCGTCCACGGCCAGGACGCTGCCGAACCGCTTGCTGAGACCGCGCAGATCGACGAAAGCCGCCTCGTCCGGCGCGGCCGCGGCGCGCTGCGTCGGGACCGCAGCGCCGCTCATCACGCCGCCGCGGACTTGCCGATGGCCGCATTGACGCGCGGCAGCACCTGCTCGGCCATCAGCGTCATCGAGCGGGCCTCCAGCGCCTTGTCGGCCCAGTCGACGCCGGCATAGACGATCTCGCCGAAGTCGCCGACCTCCTCGCGCAGCGCCAGGATGCGGTCCGCGATCCTGTTGGGCGAGCCCGTGATCATGCAATGGTCGAGGACGTAATCGAGGGTGATCTCCTCGTCCGGCTGGTCCTTGTGGCTCTTGAACACGTAGAGCCGTTTGCTGCGCTTCATCTTGGAGTAGATCTGGGTCCAGTAGAAACGGTACGGGCTGTTCCCGTCGTCGCGGCCATAGCGCGCAGCGGTCTTGTCATCGTCGGCCACGAAGATGGTGCGCGCGATCCGCCAGTCGTTGACGTCGGGCTCCACGCCGGCCTCGGCCTTGCCCTTGCAGTAATTGGTCCAGTGCGACTTGAGGTGCGCTGACAGCAGGAAGTTCGCCGACAGCGGATGGAAGTCGCGGCGGCCCATGTGGACCACGCCGGGCGAGAACGGCGCGACCACGGTACCGACGATCTCCGGCCGCGGCTTCTGGTAGGGCTTGGCGAGATAGCCCAGGCCGAGCGCGAGATCCTGGGTGCGGGCGGTCGAGACCTTGAAACGATTGTCCGGGAAGTCGATGTCGTAAGGCGGCTCGCGCTCCCATGTCGCCAGGATCACGTCGATCGCCTCGGCGAACATCTTGTTGCGGTCCTGCTCCAGGATGCCGAGCGCCTCCGCGTCCGAGGTCAGCGCGCCGGGGCTGACGCCGAAGATGAACCGGCCCTGCGACAGGTGATCGAACATCGCCGCCTGCGCCGCCACCAGCACCGGATGCGTGTGCGAGAGGTTGGTCGTGCCGGTCGCGAGCTTGATGTTTCGGGTCGCCGGAATGAGGGTGGCGTGGAACATCATCGAATTGGTGATGGTCTCGCACTTGTCGGTGACGTGCTCGCCCACGAAGGCGTCGTAGAAGCCGAGCTTGTCGGCCAGGATGATGGCCTCGCGGTCCTCCTGCAGCGTCTCCGCCCAGCTCCGGTGCATGGGGTGCACCGGCATGGTGAAATAGCCCAGTCTCATTCCCGATCTCCTTTGACGGCCCGCAACCTAGCCGAGACCGGGGTCGAAATCAGCAATTCTCTTGGTTCGGCGCGCGGCCTCCCGCCACGGAAGGCCGCCCCGCGGGCCGGCCCGCCCGCATTCCGATGACAGAGCCAGGGCTGGAGGCTAGGGTGCGCCGGAACCTGGGGAGTGAAACGCGAAATGTCCACCAACACGCTCAACGGCGCGCAGGTCATCGTCGATTATCTGGTCCGCGAGAAGGTCCCCTACGCCTTCGGCCTGTGCGGCCACGGCAACATCCAGTTCATCGACGCGCTCTACGAGCGCCAGAACGACATCAAGACCATCTCCGTGCACCACGAGAGCGTCTGCGGCTTCATGGCCGACGTCTACTACCGCGTCTCCGGCCAGCCGATCGCGACCTTCACCTCCTGCGGGCCGGGCTCGGTGAACCTGCCGATCGCGCTCGCCAACGCCTATCTCGACTCGGTGCCGTTCTTCGCCGTGACCGGAAACATTCCGACCAGCCAGTTCAACCGAGGCGCGTTCCAGGAGCTGTACCGGCACTACCAGGCGGATTTCCCCTCCACCGTGCGGACCATGTGCAAGAAGGTGTTCCAGCCGACCCGCGGCGAGATGGTGCCGCTGGCGGTGCGGCAGGCGTGGAAGACGATGGTGACGGGGCGGCCGGGGCCGGTGGTGCTCGACGTGCCGTTCGACGTGTTCCGCGAGGCCGCGGCCGAAGAGACGCCCAGGCCCGAGGAGTGGAGCGCCAACATCTCGTGCCGGGCCGGCGCCGATCCCGAAGGCGTGGTCAAGGCCGTGGACATGCTGCTTGCCGCCGAGCGGCCGGTCATCCTCGTGGGCCAGGGCGTGAAGTATGGCGGCGCGACCGCGGACCTGCTGGCACTGGCCGAGAAGCTCAACATCCCGGTGGCGTGGTCGGCAAGCGGCACCGGCGCGATCGACTCGCACCACCCGCTGGCGCTGGGCCTGATCGCGCGCAACGGTCCCTACCAGTCGAACCACGCGGCGCGCACCTCCGACGTGCTGCTGGCGCTCGGCGTGCGCTTCGACGACCGCACCTCGTCGTCGTGGCTGCCCGGCTATTCCTTCACCATCCCGCCGACGAAGCTGATCCACGTCGACATCGACCCCGAGGAGATCGCGCGGAACTACCCCGTCGCGCTCGGCCTGATGGCGGACGTGCGCACCTTCCTGCGGCAGGTGCTGGCGGAACTCGACCGCCGCAAAGGTGTCAGCGACAGCGCCGCGCGCCGCAGGCCATGGCGCGCCGCGATCGAGGGCTACCGCAAGGAATGGGACGACTTTATCGCACCCGGTTTCAAGGAGGACGGCACCCCGATCCCGCCGCAGCGCGCGGTGCGCGAGATCGAGACCGCGCTGCCAGAGGACACGATCCTGGTCAGCGACATCGGCGTGCATCACAACTGGCTGCTCCAGTTCTGCAATCCGCGGCGGCCGGACTCGCTGGTCGGCTCGATGGGCTTCGGGCCGATGGGCTTCGGCGTGGCCGGCGTGATGGGCGCGAAGCTCGCGGCCCCCGACCGGCCCTGCGTGTCGGTCTGCGGCGACGGCGCGTTCTTCATGCACGCCAACGTTCTGGGCACCGCGGTCGAATACAATCTTCCGGTCGTGTGGGTGGTGTGGAACAATTATGCCTACGGGTCGATCCGCGGCCTGCAGCGTGGCTATCTCGATGGCCGCGAACTGGCCACCGACTTCAAGCACCCGGAGACCGGCGCGCCCTACAACCCCGACTTCGCGGCGATGGCGCGCTCCGCCGGTATCGACGGCGTCAGCGTAGACAAGCCGTCCGACCTGCACGACGCGGTGAAGATGGCGGTCGCCGCCAACCGGCCGTTCCTGATCGACGCCAACATCGGCGGCGACAAGAACCCCGGGGGCGCGGGCGTCTGGGAGCTGCCCGGCACCGGCGTCAGCAAGCCGGCCTATGGGGGTCGGTTTCAGCCCGGTTGAGCACCGGGCCCCGGCGCTTCGCACCAGTTGAGCGATGATGGTGGATAAAAATTCAGGGGAGTCGAAACGATGACCGAGCACATTCCCGAGGAAGCCAGGAACTTCAAGCTGATCGGTCACGACCCGAGCGCGGCCTGGGGCGGCGGCTCGATCGTGGAGATTTACAAGGGCTATGCCTACGTCGGCGCGGTCGGCGGATCGAGCTTCAACGGGCCTGAGGGCTTCACGGTCCACGACGTGCGCGACCCGAAGAACCCGAAGAAGGTCGCCGAGGTGAAAGCTCCGCCCGGCGTTCACATGCACAAGCTTCGCGTGGTGGACGGCGGCTTCCTCTACGTCAACTCCGAGCGGCTCGGCGGCGACGCCGGCCGCAACGCCCGCACCGGCCTGTTCATTTTCGACATCTCCAAGGGCGGCGAGCCCCGCCAGGTCGGCTTCTACGACACGCCCGGCAACGGACCGCACCGCTTCGGCGTGGACAACAAGCGCAAGCTCGCGTTCCTGCCGAACGCCGCGCCGGGCTGGAACAAGCGGGTGATCTGGACGCTCAACATCAAGGACCCGCTGAAGCCGGAGGTGGTGAGCATCTGGGGCCTGCCGTGGATGAAGCAGGCGGACAGCAAGGGCGAGGAGGAGGCCGGACATCCGCCGGACGACCTGTGCACGCTGCACGGCCCGCCGGTGATCCGCGGCAACCGGATGTACTGCGCGTGGTGGGGCGGCGGCATCTCGGTGATCGACTGCACCGACCTCGCCGACATGAAGCTGGCCGGCCACCTCGCGTGGGCGCCGCCGTTCCCCGGTTCCAACCACACCTGCTGGCCGCTCGGCGACCGGCCCTACCTGATCGTCACCGACGAGGCGCGCGCCAAGCAGAAATACTGGGATGCGCAGTTCATGTGGGTGATCGATGCGCGCAAGGAGGATCGCCTCACGCCGATTGCGACCTTCATGCCGGACCGCGAGAAGTACTTCAACCGGCCCGGCCGCTACGGGGCGCACAACATCCTGGAGAACCTGCCGGCCGAAGGACCGTGGAAGGACATCGTGTTCCTGACCTACTTCAACGCCGGCCTGCGCGCGGTGGACGTCAGCGATCCGTTCCACCCGCGGGAGGTCGGCTGCTACGTCCCGGCGCTGGAGAACGGCCGCACCGCGGTGCAGTCGAACGACATCGGCGCCGACGAGCACGGCCGGCTCTACCTGATCGACCGCGCCGGCGCGGGCATGCACATTCTCGAATACACGGGTTGAGGGAATAAACCATGGACCTCGGACTTTCGGGCCGCGCCGCGGTCGTCACCGGCGGCAACCGCGGCATCGGCTACGCCATCTCGGCCGCTCTGCTTTCGGAGGGCGCGCATGTCGCGGTGGCAAGCCTCGATCCCGGCCGCAACGCGGAGGCCGTGGAGAGGCTGAAGGCGGGCCGCCCTGAGGGCAAAGTCATCGGCGTGCCGACCGACCTCAACGACCCGGCCGCCGTGGATAACCTGTTTAAGCGCACGCTCGCCGAGTTCGGCCGGCTCGACATCCTCGTCAACAACGCGGCCATGATCGCGCAGGGCAACTTCTTCGCGATGGACGAGACCGCCTGGCAGCATGCCTTCGACAACAAGCTAAACGGCACCGTGCGCTGCATCCGCCTCGCCGTGCCGGCGATGCGCGAGCGCGGCTGGGGCCGCATCGTCAACCTGACCGGCGGCGCGGCCTGGACGCCGCAACTCGGCGCCATCACCGTGGGGCTGAACAACGCCGCCGTGAACAACCTCACCGTCGCGCTCGCCAACGAGCTTGGCAAGGACGGCATCCTCGTCAACGCCGTGGTGCCGACGGCGATCCGCACCGAGCGCCACGACAGGAACATCAAGGACACGATGGCCAGGACCGGCCAGAGCGAAGCCGAGGTGCTCAAGCCGCGCGTCGCCAAGGTGCCGCTGGCGCGCATGGGCTCGTCCGAGGAGGTGGCCTCCGTGGTCGTGTTCCTGGCGTCCGAGCGGGCGTCGTTCGTGACCGGAAGCTCGTGGGCGGTGGACGGCGGCACGACGGCGCGGCTTTGAAACATCTGAAATGAGGGAGAGGATCGTGACGAGGATTTCCGCTTTCCTGATGGGCGTCGTCGCGCTGGCCGCGACCGCCATCCACTCACCCGCGCAGGCGCAGGCCAGGTATCCGAGCAAGCCGGTCACGCTGGTGGTGGCGTTCACGCCGGGCGGGCCGAGCGACGTGCTGTCGCGCATCGTCGGCAAGAAGCTGGAGCAGCTTCTCGGTCAGCCCTTCGTGATCGAGAACCGCCCCGGCGCGGGCGGCAACATCGCGGCCGAGCAGGTCGCGCGCGCGGCGGGCGACGGCCACACCTTGCTGATGGGCAACAACTCGATCCTCGCCACCAACCAGGCGCTCTACGGCAAACTGAACTACGATCCGCAAAAGGATCTGGTCCCGATCAGCCTGATCGGGACCCAGGCCAACATCCTGGTGGTGAACCCGAACGTGCCGGCCAAGACGATGGACGAGCTGATCGCGCTCGCCAGGGCGCAGCCCGGCAAGCTCAACTTCGCGTCGTCCGGCTTCGGGGCCGCCGCGCATCTATCCGGCGAGCTGTTCAAGACCGCGGCTAAGGTCGACATCACCCACGTTGCCTACAAGGGCGCCGCTCCCGCGCTCAACGACGTCATCGCCGGGCATGTGCAGCTGATGTTTGCGACCGCGGCCTCCGTCGTCGGCCATATCCGCACGGACAAGGTGCGCGCGCTCGCGGTGACGACGCCCAAGCGCACCGCGGTCATGCCGGACATCGCCACCATCGACGAGCTCGGCATCAAGGGCTTCGACGCCACCACCTGGCACGGCCTCGTCGCCACCGCCGGCACGCCGCCGGCCGTGATCGAGGCGCTGCACAAGGCAACGGTCGACGCGCTGAAGGACCCCGAGGTCCGCAGACAGCTCGGCGAGCTGGGCGTCGACATCGTCGGCAACTCGCCGAAGGAGTTCGAGACCTACATCAAGGCCGAGATTCCGAAGTGGACCGCGGTGGTGAAGGCGTCGGGCGCGAAGGTCAACTGATGGCCCTGGAGATTCCCGAGCACGCGCCCTTGTGCAGCGGCCCGGATCGCGCTCCGCGGCCGCCGCGAACGTCGCTGCCGGCGCTGTCGTGCGACACCCACGCCCACATCTTCGAGGCGCGCTTCCCCTATGCGAAGGAGCGCATCTATACGCCGCCGGACTGCACGCTGGCCGACTACAGGCACCTGCTGAAGACGCTCGGCTGCGAGCGCGCGGTGCTGGTGCAGCCCAGCGTCTACGGCGACGACAACGCAGCCATGCTGGACGCGCTGGCGAACGCCGGGCCGGGCATGCGGGCGGTGGCGGTGACGCCGCCCGAGGTTTCGGAGAACGAGATCGCGCGGCTGCACGCGGCCGGCGTGCGGGGCTTGCGCTTCAACGTGGTGGATCGCCGCGACGACAGGAACCGGGTGCCGGCCGACATGCTGCGCGCGGTGGCGAAAAGGATCGCGCCGCACGGCTGGCACGTCGAAATGCTGGTGCAGCTCGACGAGGCCGGCGACTTCGCGCCGCTGCTCGGTTCGCTCGGCGTGCCGGTGGTTCTCGGCCATTTCGGCTACCCGAAGGCGCTCGCCGCCACCTGGACGGCCACGCGCGCCTTCGCCGACCTGCTGCGTTTGCTCGATGGCGGGCAGTGCTGGATCAAGCTCACAGGGCCCTACCGCATCACCACGGCACCCGACCTGCCCTATGCCGACGTGGACGAGCCGGCGCGGGGGCTGATCGCCCACCGCCCCGACCGCATGATCTGGGGCACCGACTGGCCGCACGTCATGAAGAAGAAGCCGATGGCCAACGACGGCGACATGGCCGACCTGCTGGCGCGCTGGGCGCCCGATGCCGCAGCGCGCGCGCGCATCCTGGTGGACAATCCGGCGGCGCTCTACGGCTTTGCACCGGGGGAAAGGCTGACGCTGTAAGGACGCATGCGGCGCGTCAGAACAGCTTGAGCTGCCGGTCCTCGGGCTTGCGGCGGAACGGCCGCGCCTCCTGATCGCGCACCAGCTCCTTCTCGATGTCGGCGAGGAACGGCGACGGCTCCAGCCGGCGCAAGGCCCCGCGCCAGGCGCGTTGCAGCGCGCGGCTGAGCACCAGGCGGTCCCGGGCTCGCGTCATGCCGACGTAGAACAGCCGGCGCTCCTCGGCGAGCGCGGCCTCGTCCGGCGACCCGCCGAATGACAGCGGCAGGATGCCATCCTCCAGGCCGACCACGAACACGACGCGGAACTCGAGGCCCTTGGCCGCATGCAGCGTCAGCAGCGACACCCGGTCGGCGCGCGGATCGAAGAAATCCGCCTCGCCGGCGAGCGCCGCCGTATCGAGAAAGCGCGCGAAATCGCCGCCGCAGGACTCGGCGAGCGCCGTGAGGCGCTGCCACGCCGTCACCACCGCGGCGGAATCCGGCGCGGCGTCGCGAGCCTGCAACCGCCCTGCGGCGTCGCGCAATTCGTCGGCCAGAGGCGCGCCGCCGCCGAAAGCCCCGATCTCCTGCATCAGAGCACGCACGGCCCCGCTCTCCGCCAGCGGCGCGTGGCCGTGCTTCTTGAACGGAATGCCCGAACGCAGCAGCGCCTCGCACAGCGCGTCCGACTGCGCTTCGGTGCGATAGAGCACCGCAAAATCGGAGAACGAGAGGTTGGCCAGCTCGCGGCCGGTGGCGCGGCCGCTGTCGATCGAGAACAGCGAGTGGCCGCCGATCATCGCCTCGATGCTGCTGACGACATGCTCGGCCTCGGCGCGCTCGGTCAGCGCGGCGTGGATCGCGATGCGCGCCTGCATGGCATGGACGATGTCGGCGACGGCGCGCGCTTCGCCGGCCGCGATCACCTGACCGGCGGCCGTGACGATGGCACCGCTGGAGCGATAGTTGCGGGAAAGCCGCACCGTACGCGCGGCCGGATAATCCTCCCGGAAGCGGTCGAAACAGGCGGCGTCCGCGCCACGGAAACCGTAGATCGCCTGATCCGGATCGCCGATCACGCAGAGGTCGGCGTCGGGCGCGGCCAGCAGGCGTAGCAGCCGGTATTGCTGCGCGTCCACATCCTGAAACTCGTCCACCGCAATCGAGCGCAGGCACGCGCGATGCTGCGCGGCGAGCGCTGCGTCGCCCTCCAGCGCCCGCACTGCGAGGCTCACGAGATCGTCGAAGTCGATCCAGCCTTTCGCGGCCATCACGCGGCCATACACCGCCAGCTCCTGGCTCGTCTCGCCGCTGTGTTTCTCTCTGGAGATCGCGCGCAGCATCCGCTCCGCCTTGTGCGCGGACACGTCGAGCGTCTCGACCAGCGCGCCGACGCGCTCGGCCTCGTCCGCGACGCGGAAGCCGGGCGCAAGGCCCGCGGCCGCAGGGTTCGCGCGCAGGATCGACAGGCCGAGAGAATGGAAGGTGTGGATCGCGATCCGGTCGGCTTCGTCCGGCAGCAGGTGCGTGAGGCGCTCGCGCATCTCGGCCGCGGCGCGCCGCGTGAAGGTGATGGCGAGGCAGCTTTCCGGCGCGACGCCGCGCTCGGCCACCTGGTGCGCGATCCGGTGCGTGAGCGTGCGGGTCTTACCGGAGCCTGGCCCCGCGACGATCAGCACTGCGCCGGTCGCGGCGGCCGCCTCGCGCTGGTCGGCGTCGAGCGATGCGAGGATGCCGGTGGCGGTTTCGGCCTCCTGCTGCGGCTTCGCCGGCATCCGGCGGTCTGGCAGGGGCGCGTCCTCGGCCGCAGCCGGGACGCCGCGCTCGGGTTTCTTCCGCCGCGACACCGGCGCATCGAAGAGCATGCCACCGGCCGTGAGCCGCTTCAGCTCGCTCTCCTCGAACAGCCGAATCGCGCCGTATTCGCCGTCGTAGCCGGCCTCGCGGAACACGGTGCCCGCGCGCAGCCTCGCGATCGCCTCGCCGAGCAGCGGCGAGCCGGCGCGCGCAATATCCTCGACCGGAACGTGCTGGAGAATGTCCAGCTCCGCGCCGAGCTTCGCGACCGTCCTGTCGTAGCCGGCCGCCACCGCCTTGGACGACGGCCCAGTGCCCATCAGCTCCGACAGAATTTCCGGCAGCGCGACCAGATTCGAGACCGCGCCCGCCGTCGCCGGCGGGGTCGGGTTCTCGTCGCGGTCGGCCAGCAGTTCGACGCGGTGCTCGACGCCGACCGTGACCGGCCCGCCGCACACGGGGCAGCGGCCCCCAAGCGCCAGGGTCTCCTTCGGCGTGAGCCGCACCTCGCACTTGCGGTGCCCGTCGAGGTGGTACTTGCCCTCCTCCGGAAAGAATTCGAGGGTGCCGGCATAACCGTCGCCCGTTTCCAGCGCTTGGCGGATGGCGAAATAGTCCATCGCGCAGTCGAAGGTCGTGGCCTCGCGGCCGAGCTTGCCGGGCGAATGCGCGTCCGAGTTCGAGGTCAGCCGGTAGCGGTCGAGCATCGACAGCCGCCAGTTCATGGCGGGATCGGAGGACAGTCCGGTCTCGACCGCGAAGATGTGGTCTGAGAGGTCGCCGTAGCAGTCCGTGATCGTGTCGAAACCACCCATCGAGCCGAGCACCGCGAACCAGGGCGTCCAGATGTGCGCCGGCACGAGATAACAGCCCTCGCCTGACTCCAGCGCGATTTCCAGAAGGTTGCGCGAGTCCAGGCCGAGGATCGGCCGGCCGTCCGAGGCGATGTTGCCGATCTTCGCCAGCCGCGCCGACATCCGGTCCACGGAGGCCAGATCGGGCGCGTAGATCAGATGATGGATCTTCCGGGTCTTCTCGCCCTTCTTGTAGATGGTGGAGATTTCCACCTCGAGCATGAAGCGCACCGGCGTTCGGCACGCCGGCGGCAGCGTCTCGGCCACCGCCTGCTCGATATCCGGCCGGAGGCGGAACAGGCCGGGCTCGGCCGGCACCAGCTTGCTGCCGATCTCGGCGCGCCAGGCGGGATGGCAGAAATCGCCGGTGCCGACCACGCCGATGCCCTTGCGGGCCGCCCAGGCCGCGATGTGCTCGAGGTCGAGATCGCGGCTGGTTGCGCGCGAATATTTCGAATGGACGTGCAGGTCGGCGTGGAAACGCATCGGACACCACGCAAGCCGCCCGCGCGGGATCGCACGGGCTTTGCCCCACTATACAGGCGCGCAGCCCTGCCCCGCGACCGGACCCTGTGGAAATCGGCGACGGCCCGCTATAGTCCGGTTCCGTTTCGCAGCGCCGAAGTTCCAGCAAGGGTCGACAATGGCAGGCAACATCAATCCCAATCCGTTCACGACCCGCCCCGAGATCGAAGGCACCTTCGGGGTCGTGACATCCACCCACTGGATCGCCACCGGCGTCGGCATGGGCATCCTGGAGCGCGGCGGTAACGCCTTCGACGCCGGCGTGGCCACCGCCTTCACCCTCCAGGTGGTGGAACCTCACCTCAACGGACCGGGCGGCGACGTGCCGGTGATCCTCTACGACGTGCGAAAGGGCAAGCCCGAGATCATCTGCGGCCAGGGTCCCGCCCCCGCGGCCGCGACCATCGCGCATTTCAAGAGCCTCGGCCTCGACATGGTGCCCGGCACCGGCCTGCTGGCGGCCTGCGTGCCCGGCATGTTCGATTCGTGGATGCTGCTCTTGCGCGATTACGGCACGATGACGCTCGCGGACGTGCTGGGGCCTGCGATCTTCTACGCCGAGCACGGCCACCCGCTGGTGGAGCGCGCCAACGCCACCATCGCCACGGTGGAGAAGCTGTTCCGCGAGCACTGGCCCACGTCCGCAGCGGTGTACATGCCGGGCGGCAAGCCTGCCGAGACCGGCTCGCTGTTCACCAACAAGACGCTGGCCGAGACCTACAAGCGGGTGCTGCGCGAGGCCGAAAGCGCGGGCGGCGACCGCGTGAAACAGATCGAGGCCGCGCGCAAGACCTGGTCGCAGGGCTTCGTCGCCGAGGCGATCGACCGGTTCTGCCGCACGCAGGAGATCATGGACACCAGCGGCGAACGCCACCGCGGCGTGCTCACCGGCCAGGACATGGCGACCTGGCAGGCGCGCATCGAAGCTCCGCTCACCTACGATTACGGCGAGTACACGGTCTGCAAGGCGCCGTGGAGCCAGGGTCCGGTGACGCTGCAGCAGCTCGCCCTGCTCAAGGGCTTCGACCTCGACGGCGCGGACGTGACGGGGCCGGACTTCATCCATCTGGTGGTGGAATGCTCCAAGCTCGCCTACGCCGACCGCGAGAAGTTCTACGGCGATCCGGACTTCGTGGAGGTGCCGTTCGACACGCTATTGTCGGATTCCTACAACGCCGAGCGCCGCAAGCTGGTGGGCGAGCGCGCATCGATGGAGCTGCGGCCCGGCTCGGTCGAGGGCTACGGCGCAGTGGTGAAGCTCAAGACCGGCGCAAAACTCATCGCAGGCATGGGCGCGGGCGAGCCGACCGTGGGCCGCATGGGCGAAGTGATCGGCGATACGGTGCATTTCGACATCGTGGACAAGGACGGCAACATGGTCACGTCGACGCCGTCCGGCGGCTGGCTGCAAAGCTCGCCGGTGATCCCGGAGTTAGGCTTCGGCCTCGGCACGCGCATGCAGATGTTCTGGCTCGAAGAGGGTCACCCCGCGTCGCTGATGCCCGGCAAGCGGCCGCGCACCACGCTATCTCCGACGATGGCGCTGCGTGGTGGCGACGCCTATCTCGCCTGGGGCTCGCCCGGCGGCGACCAGCAGGACCAGTGGATCACCCAGTTTTTCCTGCGCCACGTTCATGCCGGGATGAACCTGCAGGAGGCGATCGACGCGCCGGCCTGGCACTCGGAGCATTTCCCGATCTCGTTCTGGCCGCGCACCGCGCGGCCCGGCGTGCTTCAGATCGAATCACGGGTCCCCAAGAAGACCCGCGACGAGCTGGAGCGCCGCGGACACATCGTGGAGGTCGAGCCGGAGTGGTCGGAGGGTCGCCTGACGGCTGCATCCAAGGTCGGCAACCGCCGCCGCGCCGCCGCCAATCCGCGCGGCATGCAGGGCTACGCCGCGGGCCGCTAGAGCGTTTTCGAGCGAAGCGGGAACCGGTTCGCGTGAAGAAAACGCGACAAACAGGGGATCGGGAGTCCTGCACCGTTTCCATGAAGCGGTGAAGGACTCTCGTCAGCGGCCGCGCAGGGAACCCGTGAGGGCCCGCACCCGGCGGACCGCATTCCAGACCGCCGGGGTCTGCTTGATCCAGCGCTTGGCGCGCCGTGCGGCGAGCATCGGAGCCATCACGGCCCAGCCGCGCCAGGTCGCAGCCGAAATATGGTCGTACAGCGTAAGATCGGTGTCCGACCATTCGCGCTTGTAGGGCTCGTCGCCGATGGTGAAATCGAACACGGCGCAGCCGCTCCCGGCGGCGTGGCGCATCAGATCCTGGAGATGCACCGCTCCCGGACTATACTTGGCGGCCTCGCCGCTGGCCTCGTAACCGGTCACGACATAATAGTAATGGCCGTTGCGGTGCAGGCCGAGCGTCACCGCGACCGCGGTCGGGCCGACGTCCAGCCGGCTGAGATGCGCGATGTCGCGGCTTGCGGGATCGGTCGTCAGCGCGTGAAAGAACTCCGTCCAGCCGGGGCGCTCGAAGATGTTGGGCACGCCCATGCGCGCGAAGGCTTGCCCCTTCTGCGCCATCAGCAGACCGAGAGTTCGTTCGATCTCGTCGATGCGCTCCGGGGTCACGAGCCGGACCTCGCCCAGCTCCGACAGCTTCTTGCGCCGGGTGCGGTCGCGGCGCTGGGTCGAGACCGAGCGCCGGGCCGCGTAGAACGTCTCCCAGTCGCCACCGAAATGCGCCAGATACGCGCCGCTCGGGTTCTTGGTGGTCGCGAGCTGCATGAACGGATTGGCCTGAGACCCCACCTCCGCCGGCATTTTCGGCAGGACCGCGATATCGAAACCGAGAGCAGGATGCGCGCGCAGCTTCGTGCCGATCTCATGCCAGAGCGCCGCGAACGGCGCGACGCCCGCCGCCCCCGCAAAGCCCGGGGCGAGCAGCGGTGCGTTGTAATCGCACAGGTCGGAACCGAGCCAGGTCAACCGGCGAAACCCCGCACTCCGCTCCACCATCAGCGGCAACAGAAACAGCATGCCGCCGCCGGCATCGCGACCCACGACGATCGCGGGGCGCACGCCCATGCGCGCGCCGACGTGGCGCTGCCAGGCCGAAAGCCACTCGTAGCTCTGGAAGACGGTGGCGTCGGCCACGACCTGAAAGGCGCGCCAGTCGCCTTCGACGGCCGCGATGTCGTCGTGGATCGACAGCCGCACGGTCTTCGCCGCAACGGAGGACGCGGACGCGACGACCTCGTCTTCGCCGAGCTCGGCGTCGAGGGCTGCGGAATGGACCTGACTCATGGGCGGACCATGGCAGCCAATGGCAAGCAAACTATGAAGCCAATTGCAAACGAGCAGACAGGAAAAGGGCAAGGTTAAGGAAGCGTTGACGCGCGACCGGGTCGCAGGCCGACGCGCTGCGCCATCCCGGCGAAAGCGGTGCGGCGCGCCCCGGCATGCCGTTCCAGGCCGTCTTTTCTTCGGCAGGCGGGCGGCGGATACTCCCGGGCCGGGGGACCCGGATCGGCCGGCAGCCGGCCAGGCGGGCGATGGAGTGCAGGGCATGGGCGTGAAAGCGTTCGGGGCGCGGGTCGCGCGCTTTGAAGACCCGGCGCTGCTGGCCGGCCGCGGACGCTTCGTGGACGACCTCGCCCCGGCGGGGGCGCTGCACGCCTGCTTCGTGCGCTCGCCCTTCGCGCATGCCAAAATCCTCCGGATCGACGGCGCGGCCGCGGCGGGCATGCCCGGCGTCCATGCGGTGCTGACCGCGGCCGACCTGCCCGCGCCGATGGACCGGGAGCGCATCCCGAACCTGATGCCCAATCCGGCAATCCGGATCATGCGGACCCAGCGGGCGCTGGCCACCGACGAGGTCTGCTTCGTGGGCGAGGCGGTGGCGGTGGTGATCGCCGACGACCGCTACGTTGCCGAGGACGCCGCCGCGCTGGTCGAGGTCGAATACGACCCGCTGCCGGTCGCGGAAGACCCGCGCAGGTCCCTGGATCCGGGCGCGCCGCCCGCGCACTCCGACCTGTCCGACAACCTGGCCTGCGACCTCGCGATGGGCCACGGCGATCCGGACGCCGCGTTTGCCGGCGCGGCGCATGCGTTCGAGGAAACGTTCTGGATGCACCGGGGCAGCGGCATGCCGATGGAGACGCGCGCCGTGCTGGCGCAGCACGATCCGCTCTCCGGCCTTCTCACGGTGTGGTCGGCGACGCAGACGCCGCATCTCGGCCGCCGCATCCTTGCCGATCTGCTCGACCGCGACATCGACACGATCCGGATGGTCGCGCCGGACGTGGGCGGCGGCTTCGGGCTGAAGGCGCCGTTCTACCCAGAGGAGGCGGTGATCCCGGCCGCGGCGCTGAAGCTCGGCCGGCCGGTGAAATGGTCAGAGGACCGGCGCGAGAATTTTCTGGCGTCGGCGCAGGAGCGCGACCAGCACTGGACGCTGGCAATGGCGACCGACGCCGAGGGGAAAATCCTCGGCGTGCGCGGCAGCGTCCTGCAGGATTCCGGCGCGTTCATGCCCTGGGGCATGGTGATGCCCTACATCGCCGCGGTCACCGTGCCCGGTCCTTACGTCATCCCGAACTACCGGCTGACGATGAAGGTCGCGGTCAACAATAAGCCGCCGATCGCGCCGGTGCGCGGCGCGGGCCGGCCGCAGGCGGTGTTCGCGATGGAGCGGCTGATGGACCGCGCGGCGCGGGGGCTCGGCCTGGACCGCGCCGAGTTCCGCCGCCGCAACCTGATCGGGCCCGAGCAGATGCCCTACAGGATCGGCCTCGTGGGCCAGGACGGCACGCCGATGACATATCACGGCGGCGACTTCCCCGCCGGACAGGCCGCCGCGATCCGCGCGGCAGGCTATGACGGCTTTCCGGCGCGGCAGGCCGAGGCACGCAGGCACGGCCGCCATATCGGCATCGGCCTTGCGAACTACGTCGAGGGCACCGGGCTCGGCCCGTTCGAGGGCGTGACCGTGCGCGTGCTGACGAACGGCAAGGTCGCGGTCGCGACCGGCGCGACCAGCCAGGGCCAGGGCACGCGCACCGCGCTGACCCAGGTGGTGGCGGACCGGCTCGGCTGCCGGATCGAGGACGTCGTGGTGACGCTGGGCGACACGGCGGCGTTTCCCAACGGCGTCGGCGCCTTCGCGAGCCGGCAGGCGATCGCCGCCGGCAGCGCCGCGCACAGCGCGAGCCTCGCCGTGCGCGAGACCGTCGTGGCGATGGCCGCGCGCGCACTCGGTGTGCCGGCCGTCGAAATCGACATCGAGGACGGCTGCGCCGTCGCGCGCTCCGGCAACCGGCCGTCGATCACCTTCGGCGATCTCGCGCGGCTGGCACAGGGCGCGCCCGGCGTCTCGTTCCCCGCCGGCCAGACCGCCGGGCTGGAGCACACGGCCTACTACCACCCGCCGTCCTATTCCTATTGCAACGGCACCCACATCGCCGAGGTGGAGGTCGATGCCATGACCGGCGGCGTGACGATCCTGAAATACACCGTGGCGCACGACAGCGGCACGCTGATCAACCCCACCATCGTGGATGGACAGGTGCAGGGCGGCACCGCGCACGGCATCGGCAACGCGCTGTTCGAGCACATGATGTTCGACGCCGACGCCAACCCGCTGACCACCACGTTCCAGGACTACCTGCTGCCGAGCGCCCCCGAGGTGCCACGCTGCGAGATCGTGCATATCGAAACGCCGAACCCGCTCAACCCCATCGGCGTCAAGGGCGCAGGCGAAGGCGGCGCGATCCCCTCGCCGGCCGCCATCGTCGCGGCCGTCGAGGACGCACTGTCGCCGTTCGGCGTGCGGTTCAACGAGATGCCGCTGTCGCCGGAGAGGATCGTGGCGGCGTTGCACGCAGCCGGCGCTTACGACACATTGCCGGCATGAACGACACCCCCGCCGGCCGCTCGCCGTTCTGGACCTTCTCCTTGAAATTCTACGCCGCGCCGGGCGTGGCTCCTGCCTGCCTCGCCTTGCAGGACGAGGCCGGCGTGGACGTGAACGTGCTGCTGTTCTTCCTGTGGCAAGCCACGCAGAAGCGAACCTACGACGAGGCAGATGCGGCCGAGATCGAACGGCTGGCGGGCGGCTGGCGCGAAATGGCGGTGGTGCCGCTGCGCGCGGTGCGCCGCGCGCTGAAATCGCCGCCGCCGCTGGTGCCGGCGGAGACCGCCGAGGGGTTTCGCACCCGCATCAAGTCGGCGGAGCTGGAGGCCGAGCGGCTGCAGCAGGAAGCGATGTTCGCGCTGGCGCAGAGCGGCCGGTTCGGCCGTCCGGCCGCCTCCGCGGACGAGGCCGCGCGCGGCAGCGTTTCCGCCTACCAGCGGGTGCTGCGACCGTTCCCGCCCGGCCCGCTCGACACGATCCTGGCCGCCTTTGCAAAGTTCGAAGCCCCCGTTTAGGGATAAGGTCCACGGCGCGAACCGGCAGGAAGGGCGATGACCAGCAGGACACCGAGGCGGCTCGTGGTCGGAATCTCCGGCGCCTCCGGCGTGGTCTACGGCATCCGCGCGCTGGAGCTGCTCAAGAAGGCCGGCGTCGAGACGCATCTGGTGATGAGCAAGTCCGCCGAGATGACGCTCGCCTACGAAGCCGACATCAAGGCCAGGGAGGTCAAGGCGCTCGCCACGGTGGCGCATCCGGTCGGCGACATCGGCGCATCGATCTCATCAGGCTCGTTCCCCACGATGGGGATGCTTGTGGTGCCGTGCTCGATCAAGACCATGAGCGAGATCGCCACCGGCGTCACCTCGTCCCTGCTCAGCCGCGCGGCCGACGTGGTGCTGAAGGAGAAGCGCCGGCTGGTCCTCGGGGTGCGCGAAACGCCGCTGCACGGCGGCCACCTGCGCACGCTCACCACGCTGTCCGACATGGGCGCGGTGGTGGCTCCCATCGTGCCGGCGTTCTACAACCGGCCGAAGACGGTGGACGACATCATCAACCACACGGTCGGCCGGCTGCTCGACCTGTTCGACATCGACACCCAGGTGGTGAAGCGGTGGGAAGGCGGGCCGGCGGAGGACTGAGCGCCACCGGCCGCCTGGTGAGGAGCGAGCGTCTCGAACCATGAGACCGCCCATCCTTCGAGACGGTGGACGCAAAATCCGGGAAGATAACGATCGAGGGAGGCCCAAGGTGGACCAGAAGACCTACGATGCCGGCATGAGGATGCGCCGCAAGGTGGCGGGCGACGCCTACGTCGACAAGGCCATGTCGAACGTCAGCGACTTCAACCGCGACTTCCAGCGCATCGTCACGCAATACGCCTGGGGCGAATGCTGGGGCGACGACACGATCCCGCCGCGCGAGCGTTCGATCCTCAACCTCGGCATGCTGGCGGCGCTCGGCAAGATGGAGGAGTTCCAGACCCACCTGCGCGGAGCACTGACCAACGGTGTCACGCCGGACGAAATCCGCGCGGTGCTCACCCAGATCGCGGTCTATTGCGGGATTCCGGTGGGCGTGGACTGCTTCCGCGCCGCCAAGCCGATCATCGACGCGCACGAGAAGACGTAAGGAACGCATGCCCGACCAGCCCCGGGAGAGCGCGCCCGCGGGTCGCGCCGAGAGCCCGCCCTCCGACTTCCAGCAGCACCTCGCAGCGCTGGAGGCGGCGGGGCTTCTGGTGCGCGTGGACCGGCCGATCGACAAGGACACCGAGCTTCACCCGCTGGTGCGCTGGCAGTTCCAGGGCGGGCTGCCGGAGAGCGAGCGCCGCGCGTTCCTGTTCACCAACGTCGTGGACGGATCGGGGCGGCGCTACGACATGCCGGTGGTGGTCGGCGCGCTCTCGGCCTCGCCGGCGATCTATGCGCTCGGCATGGGGCGGACGGTCGAGGACATCGGCCGAGCCTGGCTCGACGCCGTCGCACATCCGGTCCGGCCGGTGCGGAGCGACGCGCCCGCGCCGTGCCAGCAGGTGGTGACCCTCGGCGACGACCTGAAGAGGCCAGACGGCGGACTGAAACTTTTGCCGGTGCCGGTCTCCACGCCCGGATTCGACGCCGCGCCTTATTTCACCGCGACGCTGTGCATCACGAAAGACCCGGAAACCGGCGTCCAGAATATGGGCACCTACCGCGCCGGGCTGAAAGCGACCGACCGGCTCGGCGTGCGCATGGCCTCGCGCATCGGCGGCGCCGGCGGCTACCAGCACTGGCTCAAACACCGCAGGCTGAAAACGCCGATGCCGATCGCCATCGTGGTCGGCTGCGCGCCGGTGGTGACCTTCACCGGGCCGCAGAAGCTCGCCATCGACATGGACGAGATGGGCGTGGCGGGCGCGCTCGCGGGCGCGCCGATCCGCACGGTGAAAGGCGTCACCGTGGACCTCGACGTGCCGGCGGATTCGGAGATCGTGATCGAAGGCCTGATCGACCCCGAACTGCTGGAGCCGGAGGGGCCCTTCGGCGAGAGCCATGGCTACATCGCGCTCGAAGACTTCAACATGTCGATGCAGGTGACGGCGATCACCCACAAGGCGAAGCCGGTGTTCGTCTCGATCATCAGCCAGGTGACGCCCTCCGAATCGAGCGTGATCAAGAAGGTGGCCTACGAGCCGATGTTCCTCAGCCACCTGAAAGACCATCTTTCGGTGCGCGGCATCCGCGGCGTCTCCCTGCACGAGCCGCTCTCCAACGTGCGGCCGGTGATCTTCCTCACGTTCGCGCCGGGCACGCCGCGCAGCGAGGTCTGGCGCGGCCTGTCCGGCGCATCCACGCTGCGCGCGGACTGCGGCAAGATCGTCGTGGCGGTGAGCGAGGACATCGACCCGACCAACACCGACGCGGTGTTCTGGTCGATCGCCTACCGCGCCAACCCGGTGGAGGACGTGCATGTGGTGCCGCACCGCTCCGCCGGGCATGGACCGAAGGCCGGCCGCAAGCCCAACGACTCGTCGCTGCTAATCGACGCCACGCTCAAGACCCCGTTCCCGCCGCTCGCGTTGCCCACAAAGCCGTACATGGAGAGGGCGCAGGCGATCTGGGAGGATCTGGGCCTGCCACGACTCGCGCCGCAGCCGCCCTGGCACGGCTACACGCTCGGCGACTGGAGCGAGACCTGGGAGACCTACGCCCGGCGGGCCGTCTCCGGCGCGTGGGAGGAAAGCGGAAAAGAAACCTTCGCCGGCCGGCGGAGCGGGTTGACCCCCGAAACCCCGGTGCGCGACGCGGATCGCAGCGACACGCGCTGACGCGCCGCCGCGAAACCCGCGGGGCACACAGCCGTTATCGTGACACCCCGTGTGTATCGAGGCTGCCCGATGCAGGATCCGTTCAAGCGACCGACCTTCGTCCCCGCGCTGTTCTATCCCGATATGCGGGAGGCGTTGGACTGGCTCGAAAGGGCGTTCGGCTTCAGGCGCAGCATGGTCATCACCGCGCCGGATGGCAAAATCGTCCATTCCGAGATGAAATTCGCCGGCGGCCTGATCATGGTGGGCGAGAGTTGGGCCGACCATACCGCGACACCAGCGGAAATCGGCGACCGCAACACGCAATCCCTGCACGTCCACCTCGACGAAGACGTGGACGCGCATTGTGCACGCGCAAAGGCTGCGGGCGCCGCGATCCTGCGCGAGCCGACGGATGAGTTCTATGGCGACCGCACCTATCTGGCGCGCGATCTAGGCGGCCACGTCTGGAACTTCGGCCAGACCAGAAAGATCGTGAGCCGCGAAGAGGCCGAGAACGCCTCCGGCCTCAAGATCGAAGGCTGGGTCGAAGGCTAGATTCTGATTCTTCGGGATCAAACCGGCTGCGGCCCGCTCTTTGACGTTTCGGACATAATCTTTTCAGAAAGCTGGTTCCCGCCCCCGTTCAAGGCGGGACAGTGCCTTTCAGGATCGCGCCCTGAGCCTTCCCCGGAATTTGCTGCACCGCGCACGCACAGCGGAATAGTCGCCGCCCGCGATTGTTGATTCGAAATAATCTAATTACAGTCTGTGCATCCAAAAACGCGGGCCTCCGCGAGCGGCCCGCCCATTCAGGGGAGGAACGGCATATGGCCCGTCTCACCGTCAACGGCAAAGCCTACGACATCGACGTCGAACCGGAGACCCCGCTGCTGTGGGCGATCCGCGAGCAGGTCGGACTGACCGGCACCAAATACGGCTGCGGCATCGCCGCCTGCGGCGCCTGCACTGTCCACGTCAACGGCGAGGCCGTGCGCTCCTGTGCGCTGCCGGTGAGCGAGGCCGAGGGCAAGCAGATCGTCACCATCGAGGGGCTCGCCGAGAACGGCCGGCTGCACAAGGTGCAGCAGGCCTGGATCGACCATGACGTGCCGCAATGCGGCTACTGTCAGTCCGGCATGATCATGGCGGTCGCCGACCTCCTGAAGAAGACTCCCAAGCCGACCGACGCGGACATCGACCGCGAGCTGACCAACATCTGTCGCTGCGGCACGTACCAGCAGATCCGCGCGGCGATCCACGCCGCCGTCAGCGCTTGAGGGAGGGCATCATGAACTTCATGCCCAAGCTCAACCGCCGCTCCTTCGTCGTCGGCACCGCCGCCGTCGGCACCGGCTTCACCCTCGGCATGAGCCTGCCGTTCGGTCCGAAGGTCGTGCGCGCCTCCGACGGCTCGCCCGAGGTCAACGCCTGGGTGGTGATCCGCCCCGACGACACCGTGGTGATCCGCATCGCCCGCTCCGAGATGGGCCAGGGCACCATGACCGGCCTCGCCCAGCTCGTCGCCGAGGAGCTGGACGCCGACTGGTCGAAGGTGAAGACCGAATATCCGACGCCCGGCCAGAACGTGGCGCGCAAGCGCGTGTGGCGGGACTTCAACACCACGGGAAGCCGCGGCATTCGCGACTCGCACGACTTCGTCCGCGCCGGCGGCGCGACCGCGCGCGCGATGCTTCTGCAGGCGGCGACCGACCAGTGGAAGGTCCCGCCGGCCGAATGCACGGTGGCCAACGGCGTCATCACCCACACGGCGAGCAAGCGCAGCATCACCTTCGGCAAGGTCGCCGAGGCTGCGGCCAAGCTGACGCCGCCGAAGGACGTCAAGGTCAAGGACCCGAAGGACTGGACGATCGCCGGCAAGCCGCTGAAGCGGCTCGACACCGCCGAGAAGACCGTCGGCCAGGCGATGTACTCCATGGACACGAAGCTGCCGAACATGGTGATCGCCACCATCCGGCAGTGCCCGGTGCACGGCGGCAAGCTCAAGAGCTTCGACGCCGCCGAGGCCAAGGGCATGAAGGGCGTCAAGAACGTGCTCCAGATCGGCGACAACGCCGTCGCCGTGGTGGCCGACACGTTCTGGCGCGCCAAGAGCGCGCTCGATAAGGTCAAGTTCGAGTGGGACGTGGGCGAGAGCGGCAAGGTGTCGAGCGAGAGCATCGCCACCTGGCTGAAGGAGGGCCTCTCGGCCGAGCAGACCTTCGTCGGCAACCAGCGCGGGGACGTGAAGGCGGCGCTCGCGGGCGCGGCGAAAAAGATCGAGGCGGTCTACAGCTATCCGTATCAATACCACGGCGCGATGGAGCCGCTGAACGCCACCGCGCTCTACACGCCCGACAAGTGCGAGGTCTGGACCAGCACGCAGAACGGCGAATCCGCGCTCGCCGCCGCCGCGGAGGCTTCCGGCCTGCCGGTCGGAAAGTGCGAGGTCTACAAGATGCTGCTCGGCGGCGGCTTCGGCCGGCGCGCGCGAACCGACTACGTCACGCAGGCGGTGCTGATCGCCAAGCAGATGCCCGGCACGCCAGTCAAGCTGATCTGGAGCCGCGAGGAGGACGTGGCGCAGAACACGTTCCATCCGACCACCCAGTGCAAGCTCTCCGCGGGACTCGACGACAAGGGCAACCTGACCGGACTGCATGTGCGCATTTCCGGCCAGTCGATCCTCGCGCGCGTCGCGCCGGGCCGGCTCCAGAACGGCCGCGACCCCGCGACCTTCCAGGGCCTGTATCCGGGCGGCGCGGAAGGGGCGATCGGCTACGACATCCCCAACCTGCTGGTCGACCACGCGATGCGCAACCCGCACGTCAATCCAGGCTTCTGGCGCGGCGTGAACAACAACCAGAACGCCATCTACCTCGAATGCTTCATGGACGAACTGGCCCATGCCGCCGGACAGGACCCGCTCGAATTCCGGCGCAAGATGATGGCGAAGCATCCCAAGCACCTGGGCGTGCTCAACGCCGTGGCCGAGCGCGCGGGATGGGGCAAGCCGGCTCCGGCCGGCGTGTTCCGCGGCCTCGCCCAGCAGATGGGCTACGGCAGCTACGTCGCGGCCTGCGCCGAGGTGTCGGTGGCCAACGGCGAGGTGAAGATCCACCGCATCGTCGCAGCCACCAACTGCGGCCATGCGGTCAATCCGGGGCAGATCGAGCGGCAGATTTGCGGCTCGTTCGCCTTCGGCCTCACAGCGATGCTGCGCGGCGAGATCACGATCAAGGACGGCGCCGTGGAGCAGACCAACTACGACACCTATACGCCGATCGGCATCGCGGAGTTGCCGAAGATCGAGACCATCATCATGCCGTCCAACGACTTCTGGGGCGGCGTGGGCGAGCCCACGATCTTCGTGGCAGCGCCCGCGGTGCTGAACGCGATCTTCGCCGCCACCGGCAAGCGCATCCGCGACCTGCCGCTCGCGAAGCACGACCTGAAGAAGGCTTGAACCGGCATGGAGCGGCGGCCCCGCGGCCGCCGCTCCTTTCTTTTGGGGCTGCGGCGACAGGACGCTTCTTGGTGCAGACCCGGCGCACGCTTCTGACATCGGCGGCGGCCGGCGCGCTGGCCGCGCTGACGCGTCCGGCCGTGGCGCGGGACGCGCCGCGCGTGGTGGTAATCGGCGGCGGATTCGCAGGCGCGAGCGCGGCCCGCACGCTCAAGGCGCTCGGTCCGAATATCGAGGTGGTGCTGGTCGAGACCAGTCCGGTGTTTACCAGTCCGCCTGGCAGTAATGCCGTGGTCGCGGGGCTTGCCGAGCCCGCCGTGCTGCAATTCGGCTATGACCGCATCCGGGCGAGCGGCGTCGCCGTCGCGCTGCTCGCCGCGACCGGCGTTGACGCAGAGTCGCGGAACGTCCGCCTCGCCGACGGCACGTCCCTTCCCTATGACCGGCTGATCATCGCACCCGGCATCGACATCCGCTGGGGCGCGCTGAGCGGCTACGACGAGGCCGCCGCCGCGCGCATGCCCCACGCCTGGAAGGGCGGCGGACAGGTCGCGCTGCTGCGCCGGCAGGTGGAGGCGATGCAGGACGGCGGACTCGTGGTGATCTCGGTTGCGGACAACCCGTTGCGCTGCCCGGTCGCCCCCTACGAGCGCGCCAGCCTGATCGCGCACCATCTCAAGGAGCGGAAGCCGCGCTCCAAGCTGATCGTGCTCGACGCCAAGGAATCCTTCTCCATGCAGCGGCTGTTCCAGGACGCCTGGAGCAGGCTCTATCCGGGTCTGCTGGAATGGGTGCCGCTGTCCAAGGGCGGCAACGTCGCCTCGGTCGATCCGAAGACGATGACCGTCGAGACCGACTTCGACCGATACGAAGCGAATGTCGCCAACGTGATCCCGCCGCAGCGCGCCGGACGCATCGCGCAGATCGCGGGGGTGGCGGACCGGACCGGCTGGTGCCCCATCGATCCCGCGACCTTCGAATCGCCCCTGCGGCCGGGCATCCACATCGTCGGCGACGCCGCGATCTCCGGCGCGATCCCGAAGTCGGCACATGGCGCGAACGCGCAAGGCAAGGCTTGCGCCGCCGCGGTCGCGGCGCTGCTTGCGGGCAAGCCGCCGCCGGAGCCGAAGCTCGACAACATCTGCACCAGCCTCGTCGCGCCGGACTACGGCATCAGCATCTGGGGCGCATACCGCCCCGGCCGGGAGGTGATGCTGGAGATCGAGGGCTCTGCCGGCACCAGCCCGCGTGACGCACCGTCGGAGCGGCGGGCCAGCGAAGCGCGCGACGCGGCCGGCTGGTATCGCCGCATCACCGGCGAGGTGTTCGGATGAGACGTGCCGCGCTCACGCTCGCGCTGCTGCTCGCCTCCGCCGCCGGCGCGGAGGCCGAGCCGCTCGTTGCCTATCGCGTGGCAGGCGACGCCATCCCGGACTCGCTCACCGGCAAGCCCGGCGATCCGGCGCGCGGCCGCAAGCTCGTGGCGGCGCGGCAGAACGCCTGCCTGCTGTGCCACGCGGGACCGTTTCCCGAAGAGCGCTTTCAGGGCGACCTCTCGCCGGACCTCGCCGGTGCCGGCTCGCGCTGGAGCGCGGGCGAGTTGCGCCTGCGTCTCGTGGACCCGTCCCGCCTCAATCCGGCGACGATCATGCCGTCCTATTATAGAGTGGAGGGCCTCAACCGCGTCGGCGCAGCCTGGCGCGGCAAGCCGATCCTGACCGCCGGACAGATCGAGGACGTGGTGGCTTTCCTGACGACGCTGCGGGACGAGAGCCGATGAGCGACATGCCGCATAGCACGACCAGCCGCCGCCGGTTTCTCGCCGGCGCGGGCGGGCTCGCGGGCGCTCTCGCGCTGCGGATCGCGCCCGCGGCGGCCACGCCGGAGGCGATGGCTGCCGCGATCAGGAAGGCCGTCGGCGACGCCAGATTGAACGAAGGCCGGGTGAAGCTCGAACTGCCACCGCTGGTGGAGAACGGCAACGCGGTGCCGGTTCGCGTCACGGTCGAAAGCCCGATGACCGAGGTCGATCACGTCCGGCGCATCCTGATCTTCAACGAGAAGAACCCGCAGCCGAACGTGGCGAACTTCCACCTCGGCCCGCGCAGTGGCCGCGCCAGCGTGGGAACGCGCATCCGGCTCGCCGACAGCCAGCAGGTGGTCGCCGTTGCAGAAATGTCGGACGGCGCGTTCTGGACCGCGAGCGTGGACGTGGTCGTGACGCTTGCCGCATGCCTCGAGGAGAACCTCTGATGGCGCGCGCCCTGATCAGCGTCCCGGCGAAGGCGAAGCGAGGACAGGTTCTGGAACTCCGCGCGCTGATCTCGCATCCGATGGAGACCGGCTTCCGCCCGGACCGCACCGGCAAGCTCTACCCGCGCGACATCATCCACACCTTCACATGCTCCTATAACGGCATGGAGGTGTTCAAAGCCGAGTTGTTCCCCGCGATCTCCGCCAATCCGTTCCTGTCCTTCACCACGGTCGCCACCGAGAGCGGCACGATCGAATTCCGCTGGCACGCCGACGACGGCAAGGTGTTCGCCGAGAAGGCCAACATCGTGGTGGAATGAAAAGGGCACTGGGACCGATCCTGGCGCTGGCGGTCCTGCATGGGCCGGCGAGCGCGCAGGACAAGCGCTCCGGCTACGACTTCATGACGCCGGAACTCCGGCAGATGCAGGACGACCTGACCGCCAACCCCGGCATGCTCGCGGTCCTCGACGGCGGGGCGCTGTGGAGCCGCAAGGCGGGCAAGGCCGACCGTGCCTGCGCCGACTGCCACGGCGACGCCAAAACGAGCATGAAAGGCGTGGCCGCGCGTCATCCCGCGTTCGACGCGGCGCGCGGCCGTCCCGTCAATCTCGACCAGCGCATCAACGCCTGCCGCAGCGAGCGCCAGCAGGCGGCACCGTTTCCCCACGAGAACCGCGACCTGCTCGCGCTCTCCGCCTACGTCTCCATGCAGTCGCGCGGCATGCCGGTCGCGCCGCCGGACGATCCACGGCTCGCGCCGCATGTCGAGGCCGGCCGCAGGCTGTACGAAACGCGCATCGGCCAGCTCAACCTCGCCTGCGGCCATTGCCACGACGACAACTGGGGGCGGAAGCTCGCGGGCGCGACGATCCCGCAGGGCCACGCGAACAACTATCCGCTGTACCGCCTCGAATGGCAGGGCGTGGGTTCATTGCAACGGCGGCTGCGCAACTGCATGATCGGGATGCGCGCGGAGCCCTTCGAATACGGCGCGCCGGAATACGTCGATCTGGAGCTGTACCTGATGACCCGCGCCCGCGGCCTGCCGCTCGAAGCCCCCGCCGTCCGTCCATGAGCGACCCCCGAACGCTGCTGGAGCGCTACCGGGAGACGCCGCGCCTGCCGCGCTCCTATCCGGACCTGCACGACCACCTGCTGGCGCTGGCCGCGGCCGGGCGGCTGCAGGTCATCGACGAGCCGATCAACAAGGACACCGAGATGCACCCGCTGGTGCGCTGGCAGTACCGCGGCGGCATCGAGGAACCGGAGCGCAAGGCGTTCTTCTTCACCAGGCCGACCGACTCCAAGGGCCGCCGCTACGCGCATCCGGTGCTGGTGGCGGGGCTCGCCGGCAACCGCGATATCTACCGCATCGGCTTCGGCAAGCCGCTGGAGGACATCGGCGCGGCCTGGGTGAACGCGCTGGCTTCGCCGGTTCCGCCGCGCGTCGTGCCGGACGCGCCATGTCAGGAGGTGATCGTTCAGGGCGACGCTCTCGACGAGGAGGGCCAGGCGCTCGATGGCCTGCCGGTGCCGATCTCCACGCCGGGTTGGGACAACGGGCCCTATCTCGCCTCGGCGCACTTCATCACGAAGGACCCGGACACCGGCATCCAGAACGTCGGCAACTACCGCGGCCAGATCAAGTCGCCGCGGCGACTCGGCATGAACCCGTCCGTGGAGTTGCGTGCCGGCATCTACGCGCACTGGGAGAAGTGCCGCGCGAAGGGGATTCCGCTGCCTTGCGCCGTGGTGCTGGGCTGCCCGCCTGCGATCTCCTACGCGGCCGTGCAGAAGATGCCGGAGCACCTGGACGAGGTCGCCGTGGCGGGTGGGCTGGTCGGCGGGCCGATCAACGTCGTGAAGGCCAGGACCGTGGATCTGATGGTTCCGGCCGAAGCCGAAATCGTGATCGAGGGCTTCATCGACACCCGCTGGCTGGAGCCGGAGGCCCCGTTCGGGGAATCGCACGGCTACGTCAACCTGCAGGAATACAACGCCTTCATGGAGGTCACCGCGATCACGCGGCGGACCCACCCGATCCTGACCTCGTTCATCAGCCAGGTGACGCCCTCGGAATCGAGCGTGATCCGCAAGGTGGCGATGGAGCCGGTGTTCCTCAATCATCTGAAATCGGTCATGTCGGTTCGTGGCATCAAGCGGGTGGCGATGCACGAGCCGCTGACCTCGCTCTATGCGGTGGTCGCGCTGCAGTTCGCGCGCGGCACGCCGGCGAGCGAAATCTGGCGCGGGCTCCACGGTGCGACGGCGCTGCATCGGTTCGCCGGCAAATGGGTGATCGCGGTGGACGAGGACATCGATCCGGACAACGCGGATTCGCTGTTCTGGGCCATGTCCTACCGCTGCCAGCCGCAGCACGACCTGCATGTGCTGCCGCACAAGGATCCCGGCCATGGCCCGCGCGGGCCGCGCGACAACGGCGCGACCGCGTCGGTGCTGATCGACGCCACGCTGAAAGGCACCTATTCGCCTGTGGCGCTGCCGAAGAAGGAGTTCATGGAGAACGCGCGCGCGATCTGGGAGCGGCTCGGCCTGCCGCCGCTCAAGCCGCAGCCGCCGTGGCACGGCTACGACCTCGGCTATTGGCCGCCGGCGCTCGACGCGCAGGCCCGCCGCGCGACGGCAAGCGAGTATTTCCTGACCGGCGAAGAGACGGCCAGGCAACGCCGCGACGACGTGGCAATGAACGATCCAGTGCCGCAGCCGGGGAAGAACTGGCGAGAGGGAGACGCGGATTAATCTGCGGCGCGGATGCGGGACGGATGGAGTGTCGCCCGCACGTTCGCAACAGGCGTCGCCCATTGTTGCAAGGATCGCCCGCGCCGGAGGGCGATCCATCCGTTCTGCGCAAGACATGAATGCCCCACCTTCGCTTCGCGGCGCATGGCAGACCGGCAATACGTCTGCCCAACGAAGCGAATGCCGCTACGCCTTCCAAAGATTGGAAAACTGCGTCGCCACCAGTTCCTCGTACACCGCAGGCTGCCGGCTCAGTCCCATGTCGAGGCCGAACCGGCTCATCGACTCCACGGTGCCGCGCGAGATCGACGGATCGTAGAACGGCAGGTCACGACGGATCAATTCCGCGATCAGCGAGGTCTCGAACTCCGGGAATCGCTTCGCCGCGGCCGTGGTCGCAAGCCCCGGATCCTGCTTCAGCGCGTTCTGCGTCTTCACCAGCGCGCGCACTGCGGCCGCCGCCGTCTCCGGCGACTGCTCGACCAGCTTCGACGTGGTGGCGAGACAGGCGAAGGTGTAGCCGAACGCCGGCTTCGGCCCGTCGCCGCGACGCACGTCGAGGACCACCGTACCGATGCCGCGCCGCACCGCCACCTCCGCGCCCATGCCGTTGGCCCAGAAACCGTCGATCTTGCCTTCCTCCAGCGCGCGCGCGGCGTTGACGCCGAACGAAACGCCCGCACCGGTGGAGCCGGGCACCGGCATCACCGTCACCTGATCGCGCGTCTGGTCGATGCCGGCATCGGCGAGCAGCCGCCTGAAGCCGTAATCGACCCAGGGCGCCGCGCCGATCCGCTTGCCCTTCACGACACTCACGTCGCCGCGCTTCGCGTCAAGGTCCGCGCGCATGATCAGGAACCAGTACATGCCCTGGCCGAGCGCGCCGAGCAGCTTCGCGCCCTTCCAGTCCGGAAACGCGGCGAGAATCGAATGCGCCGAACCGCCGACGAAATCCGCCGCTCCGTCGCGCAGCGCCTCGTAGGACTTGTCGACCGGAAACAGAAGCTCCAGCTCGACGTCGAGCCCCTCCTGCCTGAAGAAGCCCAGCTCGGCCGCGGCGATCGATGGGAAGTAGGAGTTGGAGATCATGTCCGGGATGACGATTTTCATAAGCCTTCCTTTCATAAGCCTCATCCGTCCTCTTCCTGAGAAATGCCCGAAGGGCGCGTCTCGAAGGATGAGGCGGGAAAGAGTCGAGGTTGTTGCGGAGAATGCCTCTCCTACCCCTCGTCCGGCAGTTGCACGATCTCATAGCGGTGCGTCAGCCTGCGACCCAGCACCGGGTCCTCCAGCTCCATCTCGAACGTCCCGCCGTAGCAGATGCCGCCGTGCACCGCGAAGGTGCCGCAGAACATCGCCGTGCCGGCCGGCAGCGCGCCACCGCCCGTGTAGAGCGAGATCAGTTCCTCCGGCGAGCGCATGTTGGTGACCGGTCCCTCCTGGTACAGCCGCCGTTCGCCGCCCTCGGTCACGAACGAGCGCAGGATCAGGCGCTCCCAGTGCGGCTTGACCTCGTCGTAGCGCCAGAGCTGCGCGCCGACCGGCTTGGCGCACATCTGCTTGGAGAGCGTGACGTTGATGGTCTCGGCCTTGCGGTCGGTATGGTCGGAGCCGACGCCGAGCCAGAGCCCGTCTCCTTGCGAAAACAGCACGAACTCGACCTCGCCGCTGGATCTGTCGCCCACCGCCTCGATGGCGGGAGCCGTGGTGAGCAGCGCCGCGGCGTTGCGGTAGAAGATCGGCACCGTTTTCGGCCGCTTGACGCCGAGCGCTTCCAGCTCCTTGATATGCGCTTCCAGCGCCTCGACGTTGCGCCCGGTCCATCCCGCGACCACCAGGCTGGTCACGCTTCCGATTTCCAGTCTCTTCTCGCTCGGCACGGTCATCCCCACTCTGTGCGGCCCAAGGTTTGGACTTTACGCGCCTGGGCTTCGACCTTAAAGCTCTGCGGCACAACCCGGCCGAGCGCCGGACGCAGGGGAGGAATGGGTCTCATGAGCCGCCGCTATGCCGCCAACAGGATCAAGGGCCAAGAGCACTGGACCAAGAAGGGCGACGCCAACCTGTTCCTCTGGGAGAAGCAAGCGGTTCCGGGGACGGCGAAAAAGGGCACCGTGCTGTTCGTGCACGGCTCCTCGATGGCCTCGCAGCCGGTGTTCGACCTGCACGTCGAGGGCCGGCCGGACTCTTCGGCGATGGAGTATTTCGCGGAGCGCGGCTTCGACACCTGGTGCATGGACGTCGAGGGCTACGGCCGCTCGACCAAGGACCGCGGCACCGAAGCGTTCATCTCCGAGGGCGCCGACGACCTGAGCGCCGGCTCCGAATACATCATGAAGACGCGAGACAGCGGACCGCTGATGGTCTACGGCATCTCCTCGGGCGCGCTGCGGGCCGCCGCCTTCGCGCAGCGCCACCCCGAGCGCGTCAAGCGGCTGGCGCTCGACGCCCACGTCTGGACCGGCGAAGGCTCCCCGACGCTGGAACAGCGCCGCAAGAAGCTGCCGGACTACCTCAAGACCAAGCGCCGACCGATCGACCGCGCCTTCGTGCGCTCGATTTTCGAGCGCGACCATCCGGGCACCGCGGACGATGCCACGATCGAGGCGTTCGCCGACTACATCCTGGAGCTGGACGACTCGATCCCGAACGGCACCTACATCGACATGTGCAACAACCTGCCGGTGGTGGACCCGCTCAAGATCACCTCGCCGACCATTATCATGCGCGGCGAATACGACGGGATCGCCGCCATGCCGGACCTGATCCGGTTCTTCGAGCTGCTGCCGAACCCGGACAAGCAGTTCGCGGTCATGCCGGGCATCGCGCATGCCTCGCTGCAGCAGAAGAACTACCAGCTGATGCTGCACATCCTGCATGCGTTCTTCACGCAGCCGGAGCCTGTGTACAGCACCTACAAGGCGTAAGATTCCGCTCCGAGGTCGCTGGTTTCGTCGTCACCGGCCGCACCGATCCCGGGTTTATCCGAGATCGGTCTTCAAGAGCCCAACCGGCCGAGGCAGACTTGGCTGGTTCCGGGCCCGGCGATCTCGCTTCGGAGCGCGCGATGCATTCCTAAGCGGTTTGCCGGGACAAGCCCGGCGGGGGCATCGCGCGAGCAGCATCCCGGTCGCGGCGAGCTAGGATGCTGCCGGCTTGGGTTCTGCCGGCCCATCAGCTCGCGGATCGCGCTTGCCGCCGAAGCGGCGGTGCAGCTTGTCGAGCAGCAGGTAGACCACCGGCGTCGTGTAGAGCGTGAGCACCTGCGACACCAGCAGGCCGCCGATAATGGTCATGCCGAGCGGCCGGCGCAGTTCCGATCCCGGCCCGGTCGCGATGACCAGGGGTAGCGCACCGAGCATCGCGGCCAGCGTGGTCATCAAGATCGGGCGGAAGCGCTCGAGGCAGGCTTCGTGAATGGCTTTCTCGGGCGGCACGCCACGGCGCTCCGCCTGCAAGGCGAAGTCAACCATCATGATGCCGTTCTTCTTCACGATGCCGATCAGCAGGATGATGCCGACGAAGGCGATCAGCGTGAGATCGGCCCTGAACGCCTGCAACGCCAGAAGTGCGCCGAGGCCCGCCGACGGCAGCGTCGAGATGATCGTCAGCGGATGGGCAAGGCTCTCGTAGAGCACGCCGAGGATGATGTAGACCGCAAGCAGCGCCGCCAGGATCAGAAGCGGCTGCGCACCGGCCGACTGGCGGGCCTGCCGCGCATCGCCGGAGAACTCGGTGCGGACCGTATCCGGAAGGTGCAGCTCCGCAACCGCGCGCTCGATCGCCACCGACGCCTGCTCCAGCGTGACCCCGGGCGCGAGGTTGTAGCTGATCGTCACGGAGGGAAACGAGCCCTGGTGGTTGACCGTGAGCGGCGCGAGCCCGCGCTCGACGCGGGCCACGCTCGACAGCGGCACCTGCGTTCCGCCCGCTGCAGGGACGTAGACTCGCGTGAGATCCGAAGGATCGCGCTGGAACTGGGGATCGACCTCCAGGATCACGCGGTACTGGTTGCGCTCGGTGTAGAGCGTCGCGACCTGTCGCTGCGCGAAGGCGTTGTTGAGCGCGTTGCCGATGTCGGCGACCTTGACGTTCAGCCGCGCCGCAGCCTGCCGGTCGATGACGACGTTGGCCTGCAAGCCGCCCTGCTCGCGGTCGTTGTTGACGTCCACCACCTCGGGCACCTTCTGGACGCGCGCGGCGATGCGCGGCGCGTAACGCTGCACCTCGGAAAGCTCCGGGCTCCAGACCGTGAACTGGTACTGCGACGACGACTGCCGGCCGCCGGCGCGGATGTCCTGCGCCGGGAACATGAAGACACGCATGCCACCGACGTCGAGCAGCCTGGGCCGCAGGCGGTTGATCACCGCCTGGGTGCTGACCCCGCGCTCCGACAGCGGCTTCAGGCTGATGAACATGCGGCCGTTGTTGACCGAGCCGCTGAAGCCCGAGCCGCCGACGGAGGAGCCCACCGCGGCCACCGCGGGGTCCGCCAGCACGATCTCGGTGGCGCGCTGCTGCAGCTCCTTCATGCGTTCGAACGAGATTTCCGGCGAGGCGCGGGTGCCGCCGAACACGAGGCCGGTGTCGTCCTGCGGAAAATAGCCCTTCGGCGTCTGGATGTAGAGCATCACCGTCAGACCGATGGTGAGCAGGAACGTGAGCATGGTCAGGACGCGATGCCGCAGCACGACCGAAAGCGTCGCGGCATAGAACGCCACCATACGGCGGAGTGCGCCCTCCACCAGCCGGTCGAGCCGGGTCGCGTCCGGGCTCGGCGCCTTGCGCACGAAATGCGCGCAGATCATCGGCGTCACCGACAGCGAGACCACCATCGATATGGCGATCGCGAAGGTCAGCGTCATTGCGAATTCGTGGAACAGCCGGCCGACCACGCCGCCCATGAACAGCAGCGGGATGAACGCCGCGATCAGCGAGACCGTGATCGAGACCACGGTAAAGCCGATCTGGCGTGCACCTTCCAGCGTCGCTCGCAGCGGCGACAGGCCCTTCTCGAGATTGCGGAACACGTTCTCGATCATCACGATGGCGTCGTCCACCACGAAGCCGACCGCCACCGCCAGCGCCATCAGCGACAGGTTGTTGACCGAAAACCCGGCCACCCACATCAGCGCGAAGGTGCCGGTCAGCGCCAGCGGCACCGTGACGCCAGCGGCCACGGTGGCCGCCGCGCGCCGCAGGAACAGAAACACCACCATCATCACGAGCGCGATGGTGGCGACCAGCGTGAGCTGCATGTCGAGCACGCTGGCGCGGATGGTCTGGGTGCGGTCGGACAGCACCTGGATGTCCATATCGGCCGGAATCCAGCGCTTCAGCTCGGGAAGCAGCGCCATGATCCGGTCGACGGTGTCGATCACGTTGGCATCGCCCTGCTTGGTGACGATCAGCAGCACCGACGGCTGCATGTTGAACCATGCGGCGGAGCGGCTGTTGCGCACGCCCTGCTCGATCGTCGCGATGGCGCCGAGCCGGACCACGTTGCCGTCGGAGGACTTGATGACGATGCCCTCATACTGCTTCGGGTCGTGAAGCTGCTCGTTGGTGCCGATGGTGCGCGCAAGATCGGGGCCGTCGAAGGTGCCGATCGGCATGGCGGAGTTGGCGTTGGCGACCGCGAGGCGCACATCCTCCAGGCTGATGCCCATCGAGGCGGCAGCGATCGGATTCACGCGGATGCGGATCGCCGGCTGTTCCGCACCGCTGACGCTGACCTCGGCCACGCCGTCGAGTTGCGCGATACGCTGCGCGACGATGGTGTCGGCGGCGTCGTACATCGCGCTGCCGAGCGAGGTCCGGGAGGTCAGTGCCAGGATCAGGATCGGAGACGCCGAAGGGTTCGACTTGCGGAAGTTCGGCAGCGACGGCAGGTCCCCCGGTAGGTCGGTCATCGCGGCGTTGAGCGCGCTCTGCACGTCGCGCGCCGCGCCGTCGATCTTGCGGTTGAGGTCGAACTGGATGGTGATGTTGGCGGAGCCGAGCGAGGAGGTCGAGGTCAGTTCGGTGACGCCCGCGATCTCGCCGAGGCGGCGCTCCAGCGGCGCGGCCACGGTCGCGGCCATCGTCTCGGGATCGGCGCCGGGACGGCTGGCCGAGACCCGGATGGTCGGGAACTCGACGGTGGGCAGGCTCGCCACCGGAAGCTGCGTGTAGGCCACGAGCCCGGTGAGGAAAAGGCCGACCGCCAGCAGCGCGGTGCCGATCGGCCGGCGGATGAACGGATAGGAGAAGTTCACGCGCCCCCTCCCGTCATTCGGCCGGCCCCGCGGCTGGGCTCGGTTGCGCCGGCACGACCGCGCGGGCGCGGGTCAGCCGCTGCCGCAGCGCCTCCATCTTCAGGTAGATCACCGGCGTCGTGTAGAGCGTGAGCAACTGGCTCAGCAGCAGGCCGCCGATGATGGAGATACCCAGCGGATTGCGCAGCTCCGAACCGGTGCCACTCTCCACGGCCAGCGGGATCGCCCCGAACAGCGCGGCCAGCGTGGTCATGGTGATCGGCCGGAAGCGCAGCAGAGCCGCCTGCACGATGGCCTCGCGCGGTGACATCCCGCGCTCGCGCTCGGCGTCGATCGCGAAATCGATCATCAGGATCGCGTTCTTCTTCACGATGCCCATCAGCAAAATGATGCCGATCAGCGCCACCACCGAAAGGTCGTAGCCGAGCAGCATCAGCGCCAGCAGCGCGCCCACGCCCGCCGAAGGCAGCGTGGTCAGGATCGTGAAGGGATGGATGAAGCTCTCGTAGAGAATGCCCAGCACGATGTAGATCGTCACCGCGGCGGCAAGCAGCAGCCACGGCTGGTTGGCCAGCGACTTGGCGAATTCGGCAGCGTCGCCCGAGTAGGTCCCGATCACCGAGGGCGGCATGCCGATGTCCCGCTCCGCCACGTTCACCGCCGCCACCGCATCGGACAGCGCCGCGCCCGGCGCGAGGTTGAAGCTGATCGTCACCGAGGGAAACTGCTCCTGGTGCGCGATCGACAGCGGCGCGGAAGTGTGTTCGAAGCGCGAGAACGCGCTCAGCGGCACCTGCACCCCGCCCGTCCCCGGCACGTACAGGCGCGCCAGCGAACCGGGATCGGCCTGGTAGCGCGGCTCGGCCTCGAGGATCACGCGGTACTGGTTGGCCTGGCCGTAGATGGTCGAGATCTGGCGCTGGCCGAAGGCGTTATTGAGCGTGTCGTTGACGGCCTGCATGGACACGCCCAGCCGACCGGCCTTTTCGCGGTCCACGTCGATCTGGAGCCGCAGGCCGCCCTCCTGCGCCTCGGAGGCGACCTCGCGCAGAATCGGATCGTCGCGCAGCCGCGCGGCGAGCTTCTCGGACCATTCCACCACGTCGCGCGACGAGGTACCGACCAGCGTGTACTGATACTGCGCGCGGCTGACGCGGGTGCTGATCTGGATGTCCTGCACCGGCTGGAAGAACACGACGATGCCGGGAATCGGCGCCACCGCCGACTTAAGCCGCTCCGCGATCTGGTCGGCGCTCGCGGTGCGCTCGCTGCGCGGCTTGAGCGTGATCGAGAGCCGGCCGGCGTTCGGCGTCGGGTTCATGCGGCTGACGCCGATGATCGAGACCACGCCGGCCACGTCCGGGTCCGCCTTGATCGCGGCCTCGACCTGCCCCTGCAGACGCTGCATCTGCTCGAACGAGACCTCGGTCCCGGCCTCGGAGACGGCGGAGATCAGCCCGGTGTCCTGCGACGGCAGAAAACCCTTCGGCACGATGACGTAGAGCCAGATGGTGGCCAAAAGCGTCGCCGCGGTCACGAGAAGCGTGCCGACCTGGTGGCGCAGCACCCATTCCAGGCTGCGATGGTAGCGGCCGATCACCCAGTCCAGAGAATTGTCGAAGAAGCGCGTCACCCGCCCCTGCCGCGTCTCGCCGTGAGCGCGCAGGATCTTCGAGCACATCATTGGCGTCAGCGTCAGCGAGACGACCATCGACACGACCACGGCGATGGTCAGCGTCAGCGCGAACTCGCGGAACATGCGGCCGACGAGCCCGGTCATGAACAGCAGCGGGATGAACACGGCAACCAGCGACAGCGTCAGCGAGATCACCGTGAAGCCGATCTCCCTGGCACCCTTGAGCGCCGCCTCGAGCGGTCGCTCGCCCTTCTCGATGTGGCGAACGATGTTCTCGATCATCACGATCGCATCGTCCACGACGAAGCCGGTGCCGATGGTCAGCGCCATCAGCGACAGGTTGTTGAGCGAGAAGCCGCAGAACCACATCACGCCGAAGGTGGCGATCAGCGACAGCGGCAGGGCGACGCCGGCGATGATCGTGGCGCGTACCGTGCGAAGAAACACGAACACCACCATGACGACGAGGAACACGCTGAGGATCAGCGTGAACTGGACGTCGTGGATCGAGGCCCGGATGGTCTCGGTTCGGTCCTGCACCACGGACAGCTCGATGCCGACGGGAATGGCGCGCCGCAGCCGGGGAAGCTCGACCTGAATGCGCTCCACGGTGGCGATCACGTTGGCTCCGGGCTGGCGCTGCACGTCGATCACCACCGCCGGCTTGCCGCGATACCAGCCGCCGACCTTGGCGTTCTCCAGCCCGTCCACGATCTCGGCCACGTCGCGCAGCAGCACCGGCGCGTTGTTGCGATAGGCCACGGTCAGGTCGCGATACTGCGAGGCCGCGGAAAGCTGGTCGTTCGACGAGATCGTGTAGGATTGCGTCGCGCCGTCGAGCGCGCCCTTGGGGCCGGCGACGTTGGCCCCGGCCACGGTGGTGCGGATGTCCTCGAGGCTGATGCCGTAGGCGGCGAGCCGGCCGAGATCGGCCTGGATGCGCACCGCCGGCTTGATACCGCCCTGGACCGAGACCCTGCCCACGCCGGTCAGCTCCGACAGCCGCTGCGCCATGAGCGTATCCGCGAGATCGCTCATCTGCCGAAGTTCGATGGTGTCGGAGGTCAGCGCCAGCGTGATGATCGGCGCATCCGCCGGGTTCACCTTCGAATAGGTCGGCGGATAGGGCAGGTTGCGCGGCAGCGTCGAGCCCGCGGCGTTGATCGCGGCCTGCACGTCCTGCGCCGCGCCGTCGATGTCGCGGCCGAGGTCGAACTGCAGCGTGATCTGGCTGATGCCGAACGAGCTGGAGGAGGTCATGAGCTGCATCGACGGAATCTGGCCGAACTGCCGCTCCAGCGGCGCAGTGACCAGCGATTCCATCGTGTCGGGGCTTGCGCCGGGAAGCTGGGTCGTGACCTGCACGGTCGGGAAATCGACCTGCGGCAGCGACGAGACCGGCAGCCAGAAATAGCCGAGCCAGCCGCCGAGCAGGGTGGCAAGGGCGAGCAGCGAAGTCGCGATCGGACGGCGGATGAACGGGGTCGAGACGCCGTTCATTGCGTCGCGCTCGGCCGGGCGGGCACGCTTTCGGAGCGGCGCGTCGGCCGCTCGCCGCCGCCGGGCCGGCGCTCGCGCCGCGGCTGCGCCACCGGCAGGTTCTCGGGCGGCGCGACGTTCTCCGCGTCGGTCGCGTTGACGCGGGTGCCCGCGGTCAGCCGCGCGAATCCGCTGGTCACGATGCGCTCGCCCGCCTCCAGCCCCCTGGACACCACCGCCTGGTTCTCGTCCTGCATCGCCACCGTGACCGGCCGCACCGCCACCGTGGAATCGGGCTGCACCACGAAGACGAAGGTGCCGTTGGGACCGCGCTGGACCGCCGCGGTCGGCGCGATCACGACCTGCGGTAGCGTGTTCACCAGCAGGCGCACGTTCACGAACTGGCCGGGCCAGAGCTGATAGGTCGCGTTCGGAAACTCGGCCTTGAGCCGCACCGTGCCGGTGGTCGGGTCCACCTGGTTGTCGATCACCTGGAGCACGCCGCGATCCACGACCGTCCGGTTGTCGGCGCCGAAGGCGTCGACGCTCAGCGGTCCCCGGCCGAAGGCGCGGTTGACGTCGGCGAGCTGCTGCTGCGGCAGCGTGAACAGCACCGCGATCGGCTGGAGCTGGGTGATGACCACGATGCCCGCGGTGTCGGAGGCGCGCACGATGTTGCCCTCGTCCACCAGCCGGATGCCGGTGCGGCCGTCGTTCGGCGCGCGGATGGTCGTGTACTGCAGGACGGCACGGGCGTTATCGATCGCGGCCTGGTCGAGCTTCACCTGCGCCTCGTACTGCGCAACGGTCGATTTCTGGGTGTCGAGCTGCTGGCGCGCGACCGAATTGGTCTCGGCCAGCTTGCCGTAGCGTTCGAGGTCGAGCCGGGCGTTGGCGAGCAGCGCCTCGTCCTGCGCCTTCTTGGCGATCGCCTGGTCGAGCTGCGCCTGGTAGGTGGTGGGATCGATGCGCGCCAGCACGTCGCCGCGCCTGACGTCCTGCCCCTCCTTGAAGTCGATGCCGATCAGCCGGCCCTCGACCTGCGGACGCACGGTGACCGTGTTCAGCGGCCGGGTGGTGCCCACGCCCTCGAAATAGACCGGCACGTCGGCGCGCCGGGCCAGCGCCGCGATCACCGGTACGGGGCCGTCGTCCCGCATGGCAAAGCGGCCGCCTCCCGGACGCTGCTGCTGCGCCTGACGGGGCTCGAACACCGGCATCAGCGCGTAGACCGCCCCGGCGATCACGACGGCAACAACAGCAATCGTGAAAAGGCGTCCCTTGATCGTCATCGCTCGCCAGCCTGAATCCGCACAGGGTTTCAGACATAACGGCAAAAGCGGCGAATTTACAGTACCTTACGGAGATTTCATGTGAGCGGGCCGCGCCGGCGGTCCCTTCGTCCGGCCGCCGGCCTCCGGCGCTTTGGACATATCCCGTTGTTTTGGCGGGGGTCTCCGCCGCCTGCCGGGGTGTCAGCGCGCGGCATTGGCCTCCTGGCGCGGCAGCGGCCAGCCGCCGCCGAGCGCCTGGAAAAGGCTGACAACGGCCTGAAGCCGGGCCAGCCGGGCCTGCGACAGCGCATCCTGCGCCTGGAACAGGGTCTGCTGTGTGTTGAGCACGGTCACGAGATCGACCGCACCCTCGCGCAACCGGGTCTCGGAAATCTCGAACGCCCGCCGGGAGCTTGCGACCACGGCGCGCTGAAGCCGCTCGCGCTCGGCGGTGAGCCGCACCGCCACCAGCGCGCGCTCGACGTCGGCGAAAGCGTTGATCACCGCGCCGCGGTAGTTCTGCAGCAACTCGTCCTGCCGTCCCTTGGTCAGGTCGAGCTGGCCCTGCAGCCGCAGCCCGTCGAAGATCGGTTGCGTCAGGCCCGCCGCGAGATTGAAGAACGCAGATTCCGGCCGCAGCAGCGTGCGCAGCGCATCGCTGGTGTAGCCGCCCTCGCCGGTCAGGCGGATGCTCGGGAGCATGGCGGCGCGCGCGGTCTCGACATTGGCGTTGGCGGCTGCGAGCTGGGCCTCCGCGTTGCGGATGTCGGGACGCTGCACCACGAGGTCCGAGGGCAGGCCCGGCGTCACCGGCGGGATCGCCACAGTGTTCATGCTGCCGCCGCGAACGGAAACGGCCGCCGGCGCGCGGCCGACCAGCACCGCGAGCGTGATCGCGTTCTCGCGCACGACCTGCTCGAGCGCCGGGATCGCGGCGCGCTGGGTGGCGACGACGCTCTCCTGCTGCGCGGTGTCGAGCGCCGAGGCGGTGCCGACGTTGAGCCGCTCCTGGATCAGGTTGTAGACGCGGCTGGCGGCGGCGAGGTTCTCACGCGCGGCGCGCAGCCGGTCCTGCGCCGCCAGCACCTGGAAATAGGCGTTGGCGACCGCGGCCGCCGTGGACAGCGACACGGTCTCGCGGTCGAAGCGGGTGGCGGCGGCGAGCTGCTCGGCAGCGCGCAGGCCAGCGCGATTCTTGCCCCAGAAGTCGATCTCGTAGCTGGCGGCGAGCGAGGCGCTCAGCACGTCCCGCTCCGGCCCTCCCGCGCTGCGGGCGCGCAGCGCGCTGCCGCCGGCATCGACCACGGGCAGCAGGGCGGCACCGGCGATGCGGGCCTGTGCATCGGCCTGGACCACGCGGGCCACGGCGGCGGCAATGTCGAGGTTGGAGGCGAGCGCCGCCTCCACCAACTCGGTGAGCTGCGCGGAGCGGAAGCCGCGCCACCACACCACCGACGGCAGGGCGGCCGCCGGATTGCGGGGCGCTTCGCGATAGGTCGCCGGAATGTCGAGCGCGGCCTCCGGCTTCTCCGTGCCGACGAAGCAGCCGCCCAGGACGGGCGCGAGCGCGGCGCACACAAAGCTCGTGACGAAGCGACGGACACGATGCGACGACACCGAACGCTGCAACCCTGACCGACGCATACGACGCCCAACCCACGCGGACTGCCGGACAAACCGGCAGGGCACAATCGCCCCCGGAACGAGAGACGAAGGCTAGCAACCCCGCCCCCGGCGGCCAAATTAATTAGCTGAGCCAGCAGGATGCCCTGTGGAAAGATTGAGGCGGAGGAGGCCGCACGGCCGCCTCCGCCACTCGCAATCCGATTCCCGCTGCCGCAACAGCGGCTTGCCGGACCCTACGGCTTGTAGACGATGTCGATCAGGCCAGCCAAATCCTTCACCGTCTTACCCGCCGGCACGAACTTGGATTCGATCGCCTCGCGCAACGAGCGCTCGAGATCGCGGATCTCGCCCATCTGCATCGCCGATTTCGGATAGAACTCGGTGACGGCCCGCTTGGCGATCTCGGGCGTGACCTTCATGTTTCGGGCGAAGATCTCGATCGCCTTCGGGTTGGTGTAGGCCCAGTCGATCGATTTCGCGTAGACGCGCATGAACTTTTCGATCACCGGCCGCCGGTTCTTCAGCGTGTTGGCGTTGACGACGTTCACGCGGATCGTCTGGTTCACCATGTCCTTGGCTTCGCTAGCGCGCGCGATGATGCGGATCGTGCCCTTGTCGACCTCGGGCAGGCCGCGCGGCACCACCGACCAGCCGACGTCGACCTGTCCGGTCATGACCTGGGTGTAAGTCGCGGGCGCCCCGCCGGTGGCGAGCGGCCGGGCCTTGGAGCCGGCCTGGCGCAGGAGAGACAGCAGCACGAGGTTGGTCGAGGAACCGGGCGACGAGAACCCGACGGTCTTGCCCTCCGGCACGTCCTTCAGCGTCTTGTACGGGCTGTCGGCGCGCACCCACCAGTACAGCTCGTGCGCGCCGGTCATCTGCGCGGAGACGATCTTGACCGGGGCGTTCTTGAAATAGGCGCCGATCACGCCGAGCGTGCCGTTCGAAAGCGCGAGGTCCACGCTGCCCGAGGCTGCGGCGGTGAGCGTCTGGGCGCCGCCGTCGGTCCAGAAGATCTCGACCTCCAGCCCCTCCTCCTTGAAGAACCCGGCCGCCTGGCCGAACTCGACCCAGGTGGAATCCCAGAAGCCGCGCTGCGGGATGGCGACCTTGAGCTTTTCCTGCGCGTAAGCGGTGACTGTGGTCGCGGCCAGCACCGCGAAGGCGGCCACGAGCGGCCTGAGCTTGAGCATGGGCATCCTCCCTTTCAGGGCCGCTGACCGACCCCGCCTGCCCGCATATTGCCCCTTCGCGCGGGCCGCGACAATCGCCGCGACCGCCGCCGGCGTCGCGCCCCGTTCAGGGCGCGCCGGTGACCGGCACGAACAGGTCGTCCACCGCGACGGGCTTTGCGATCACGCCCTGCTCGTGCAGGTACCGGACCAGCGCGGAAAGCGTCGGCCGGTTCGGCTCCACGCCGTAGGGCCAGGGGTCGCCGCCGAACACCGCCTCGATGTCGTCCAGCTCCGCGTGCATCCACGGCAGCATGGCCCGCAGCGTGCCGCGGTAGCGCATCTTGTGGTAGGCGATGTCCTTGGCGGCGTTGAGCGCCCTGAACAGGCTGGCGGCGAGGAACGGCGATCGCTCATGCAGGTCCTTGCGGATCACCACGGTATGCATGATGGGGAAAATCCGCGTGCGACGGTAATAATCCATCTCGGCGGCGCGGTAGTCGGGATAGAGCCGCACGATATCGGGGTTGCGGCCGTAGCAGTCCGGCACGCCGACCCCGATCAGCGCCTGCAATTCGCCCGCGTCCAGCAGAGCGCTCAGCGATTGGCCGGGCGGAACGGCGGAAATGGCGATCGGCTTGGCCGGAGGCAGGATGGTGGGGTTGCCGTAGGGCTTGGTGCTGTTGATGTCGCCCTCGACCCATTCGACGTTCGAGAAATCGATGCCGTATTCGTCGGCCAGAAGTCCGCGCTGGAAGATCGCCGCGGTCATCGTGTAGACCGGCACGCCGATCCGCTTGCCCTCCAGATCCTTCGGCGATTTGATGAACCGGCGGTTGACGAAAATGAAGCTGTGCCGGAACACGCGGGAGGCGAACACCGGGATCGCCACCAGCGGGCACTGGCCGGCCGCGAAGCGCGAGATGTATTCGGACGAGGAGAATTCGCAGGCGTCGTATTCGAGACGCGCGGCCATGCGGTCGAAAATATTGCGCGGATTGTCCTCCACCACGAAATCGAGGTCGACGCCCTCGACGGCGACCTCGCCGGTGTGAAGCGCCAGCATGCGGTCGTAGAGGCCACAGGCGAACGTGATCGGCAGCTTGGACATTCTTTCTCCCCTCGGCGCGGCGGGCATTACAGCATCCGGCCGGTCCGGTGCAAACCGGGCGTGCCGCCATGCCGGCCCTTGGGCCGAACCGGGTCCCGATCCGGATCCCGCCGCGCCCCGAAGCCGATCCGATCGGAAAACCCGTTCCCACTTTTTGCGATCATGCTCTAAATAAGCTCACGAAACGAACGGCTGGAACCACACGAAATGCGCGAATTCGACATTGGCCACCCGCGCCCCCGCGTCGAGGACCTGCAGCTCCTGCGCGGGCGCGGGCACTACACCGACGACATCTCGCTGCCGGGACAGGCGCGGCTCTATCTGGTCCGCTCGCCGCACGCCTCCGCGAAGATCCTTTCCATCGACGTCTCGGCCGCCAAGGCCGCGCCCGGCGTGGTCGCGGTGTTCACCGGCGAGGACCTCGACGCCGACGGCATCGGCCACCTGCCCTCGCGGGTCCGGCGCAAGACCAAGGACGGCAAGCCCAACTTCATGCCGCCGTTTCGGGCGCTGGCGCGCGACAAGGTGGTGATGATCGGCGATCCGGTGGTGGCGATCGTGGCCGACACCGTGGCCCAGGCCAAGGATGCCGGCGAGCTGGTGGAGATCGAGTACGAGGTTCTGCCGGCGGTGACGAACACGGCCGAAACCGTCTTACCCGGCGTCCCAGCCGTCTGGGACGAGTGCCCCGACAACGTCTGCTTCTATCAGGAGGTCGGCGACAAGGCCGCCGTGGACGAGGCTCTCAAGCGCGCAAAGCACGTCATCCACGAGCGCTTCCACATCAGCCGCGTCGGCGTGCATCCGATGGAACCGCGCGCCGCGCTCGGCTCCTACGACGAGCGCGACGGCCGCTACACCCTGCAATCCGGCGTCCAGTCCCCGCACGCCATCCGGCAGGAGATGGCCGAAAGCGTGCTCAAGATTCCGGCGACCCGGTTGCGGGTGATCTCGCCCGACATGGGCGGCGGGTTCGGCCTGCGCGGCAGCATCTATCCCGAGCTGGTGCTGGTGCTTTACGCCGCGCGCAAGATCGGCCGGCCGGTGAAGTGGCTCGGCGAGCGCAGCGAGACCTTCATGGCGGACTATCATGCCCGGGACAACGTTTCGGACGTGACGCTGGCGCTGGACGAGAACGGCAAGTTCCTGGCGCTGAAGGTCGAGACGCTCGCCAATATCGGCGGCCGCATCTCCGCCAACGGCATGCTGGTGCCGCTCAACAACATCGGCGGGCTGGCCGGAACCTACATGACGCCGGCGATCCATGTCGCGGTATCGGGCGTATTCTCGAACACCCACCCGACCTGCCCCTATCGCGGCGCAGGCCGCCCCGAGGCGTCGTACTGCATCGAGCGGATCATCGATATCGCGGCGCGCGAGATCGGCATGGACCGCATCGAGATCCGGCGCAGGAACATGATCCCGCCGAGCGCCATGCCATTCAAGACCGGGCTGGTCTACACCTACGACTGCGGCGAGTTCGAGAAGTGCATGGACAAGGCGCTGGCACTCGCCGACTGGGACGGCGCCAGGGCGCGTCAGGAAAAGGCGCGCAGCGAGGGCCGGTTGTACGGTCTCGGCGCGATCAGCGCGATCGAGATCGCCGGCGGGCCGTTCGACCGGCCGACCGACGAGGGCGCGGAGATCCGTTTCGACGCCACCGGCAGCGCGACCTTCCTGCTCGGCTCGCACAACCACGGCCAGGGCCACGAGACCAGCTTCCGGCAGATCGCCTATCGCGTGCTCGGCCTGCCGCCCGAAATGGTCAACATCGTGCAGGGTGACACCGACAAGGTGTTCCACGGCCGCGGCACCTTCGGCTCCCGTTCGATGGCCAGCGGCGGCGCGGCGGTGGTGAAGGCCGCCGAGAAGGTGATCGAGAAAGGCAAGCTGATCGCGGCGCATCTGCTGGAAGCATCGACAGGCGATATCGAGTTTGCCGAGGGCGCGTTCAAGGTGGCGGGCACCGACCGCAGCGTAAACATCGTCGAGGTGGCGCAGTCCGCGTTCGCGCCGGGCAAGCTGCCCCGTGACATGGAGCCGGGACTGGGCGCCAGCGCCATCGTGGTGCCGGACGGCGCCAACTTCCCGAACGGTTTCCACGTCTGCGAGGTGGAGATAGACACCGAGAGCGGCGCGCTCGAAATCCTCCGTTACACCGTGGTCGACGACGTCGGCGTGACGGTGAACCCGCTGCTGCTCAAGGGCCAGGTGCATGGCGGGATTGCGCAGGGCGCCGGCCAGGCGTTCGGCGAGAGCATGGTCTACGACAGCGGCGGGCAGCTCCTGACCGGCTCGTTCATGGACTATCAGATGCCGCGCGCCCACGACTTCCCCAAGTTCGAGGTGGGCAGCCACGACGTGCCCACGAAGATGAACCCGCTCGGGGTCAAGGGTGCGGGCGAAGCGGGATGTGTCGGCGCGCTGCCGGTCGTGCTCAATGCGGTGAACGATGCGCTGGGCCCGCTCGGCGTGCGGCACTTCGAGATGCCAGCGACCCCGGCGCGGCTCTGGCAGGCGATCCGGACGGCGGAGGCGAACCGGGGCGGCTGACACGGCCGTCCCCACGGGTCACTTGAAAAACTCAATGATATCAAATCATTGAAGTGGCCGCCCGGCGCGTTTCTCACATTCGTCCACAGCCGCCCGCAACCTTCTCGCGCATTTTGAAATCCACCGCGGAACCGATCCTGCACGCACGACATTGGCTCCCCATATCAGGTGCGGGACCAATACATGTCAGGAGATCGCGACGTGAACAGATCTCATTATTTCGTGGTGTTCGACCAGGATGGCTGGCGAATTCAGTGCGACGGAGAGAACTCGGAGACCTACGCGAACCGGCACGATGCCGTTCGCGACGCCGTCTCGCTGGCCCACCTTGACGGCCGCAACGGCCGCGACGCCGAGGTGATCGTGCAGGACGCGGATCGCTTCCGCCCCGCCTGGAATTCCCGGCGCGACAGCTATCCCCCGCCGCTGGTCCCCGACTTGTGAATCGGGGATACGGGCGGCCCGGCAAAGCAACGGGCTGGCGCGGCCTGATCGATTCTCTACAATGACGGAGCGCAATAAGGCATTTCCGATGCCGTCGTCCCTGCCAACGTCGTTGCAACCCCGCCCCGCTTCGGGGCAGTTGGCGCGCGTGCTTATCGTCGAGGATGAGCTGCTCGTGGCGTGGCATCTGGAATCGCTGGTGCGCGACCAGCATCTCGATGTCTGCGCGATGGTGCCAGACGGCGACGGCGCCATCGAGCAGGCCGACGAGGTCGACCTGATCGTCATGGACATTCGCCTTGCCGGACGTCTCGACGGTATCGAGACGGCGCGCCGGATCCGCGAGCGCAGCGACACGCCGATCATCTTCGTCACAGCCCACGGCGACGCCGAGACCCGCGCCCGGATCGACCGGATCGTGCCGGGGGCGCCCGTGCTCGCCAAGCCGATCTCGGCCGACCGGCTCCGCGCCGCGATCGGCAGCGTGATGAAGCCGCCGCAGGTCTGATCGGCGGGCCGACGTCAGCCGGGCATGATGGCGCGAAGACCTAGCTCACGGCCACCGGCGCAAGCGCTTCGATGTCGGTTACCACGTCGATGATCACCGGACGGTTCGCGGCCAGCGCCTGCGCCAGCGCCGCAGGCAGGCCCTTCGGATCCTCGACGCGGATACCGAGCGCGCCCATGTCCTCCGCGATGCGCGCGAAGTTGACCCTGCTGAAGGTCCACAGTTCGCGGGCCTTCTCGGTCTGCTGGCCGCCATAGGCGCGGTCGAAGCCGCGCTTGGACTGGTTGCCGCCGCCATTGTTGTTGACCACGGTGACGGCATTGATCTTCCAGCGCACGGCGGTCTCGATGTCGCCGATGTGATACCAGAAGCCGGCGTCGCCCGTGAACGTCACCACCGGCCGCTCCGGCGCGCCGCATTTCGCGCCCAGGCCTGCGGGGAACGCCCAGCCGAGATGGCCGGCGCTGCGCATGTAGCTCTGCGTGTCGGCGCGCAGGTCGAACATGCCGCCCATCCACATGCCGGCGTGCCCGGTGTCCACGCAGACGATGGCATCGTCCGGCACATGCCGCGACAGCTCGTGGCAGATGCGCGCGGGGTGGATCGGAGCCGCATCCGATTCCAGCAGCGGACGATATTGATCGTACCACGCCTTGCAATGCGCCTGCGCCTCGGCGATCCAGCCCGCGCGCTTCGATGCCGTGGACCGGTCCGCCGCCGCGAGCATCTTCGCAAGCGTCACCTTCGCATCGCCCTGCACCCGCGCCTGCAGAGGATAGTTCATGCCGAGCGCCTGCGGATCGATGTCGATCTGGATCGCCGGCGCGCCGATCTTCGGCACCGCCCAGAAATGCGTGGTCATGCCGCCGGCGGTGGTGCCGACGAAGCAGACGAGATCGGCGGCGTTCACCACCCTGTTGGCGCTCTCGCGCGAATAGGTGCCGGCCACGCCGCAGCACAACGGATGGGTTCCGGGGATCGTGTCCTTGCCGTTGAGCGAGGTGACCACCGGGATCTGCAGCGCCTCCGCCAGCGCGACCAGTTCGCGCCCCGCGCCGGAGTGCCGCACGCCGCCGCCGGCGACGATGACCGGCCGCGCCGCCTCCTGCAACGCCCTCAGCGCCCCGACGACACTTCCCTGGTCCGGCTCCGGCCGGAACGGCGGCACGCGCGCGAACTCCAGCTCGACCAGCGGCTCCATCTCGGCCTCATCGCCGTCGATCTGGCCTTCGTTGCCGCGGAACTGGAGATGCACCGGACCGGGCCGGCCGGTGGTCGCGACACGGAACGCCTGCCGCACCATGTCCGGAAAGCGCGCCACATCGTCGACCGTCGCGTTCCACTTTGTCACCGGCTCGAACGCCGGCATGTCGTCCACCTCCTGATAGACCTGCCGGAACTTGGTCTTCGGCTCGCGGCCGCCGGTGAAGGCGATCACCGGCGAATGCGCCAGCCAGGCGTCGCGCAGGCCGGCGGCGAGGTTGAGCGCGCCGATCACCTGCGCCATGCAGATTCCGGGCTTGCCGGTCGCGCGCGCGTAGCCGTCGGCCATGTAGGCGGCCGTGGCCTCGCCGTGCACATGCAGGCGCTTGATGCCGGTCCGCGTCTCCATCGCCGCGAAGGTCTTGCGCAGCACCGCCGGCACATGAAAGACGTGCGTGACGCCGTAGGCCTCCAGCATGTCGGCCATGCATTCCGCGCCAAGCATTTTCCGGTTGTGTCCGAGCATGTGACGCTTTCCCCCCAAGACGTTCGTTGGGCAGAGCATGACATGGCCGGGATGGAGCGGAAAGGCCGCGAAGCGGGACCAGTCACGCGACGAAAACGCGACGGACCAAAAACCCGGAGTTCGCCCTAATCCACTTTGATTCCTGCGCGCTTCACCACCTCGGCCCACTTGGCGATGTCGGCCTTCATGAAGGGCTCGATCTCGGCGCGCGGCATGTTCGACGGCACGCCCGCGGTCGCCGCGATCCGCTTCTGCACGCCGGGATCGGCGAGCGCCTTCACCACCTCGGCATGCAGCCGCGCGACCACCGCCGGCGGCGTTCCCCTCGGCGCCCAGAGTCCGAACCAAGTCTGGTAGTCGTAGCCCGGCACTCCGGCCTCGTCGACGGTCGGCAGCTCGGGCATCAGCGGCGAGCGCGTCCGGGAGGTGATCGCCAGCGCGCGCACCTTGCCGTCCTTCGCGAGCGTCATCGCCGTCGACATGTTGTCGAAAAACACGGGCACGCGGCCAGAGATCACGTCTAGGTAGGCCGGCTGCGCGCCGCGATAGGCGATGTGCGACATCTGGGAGCCGGTCATCATCTTGAACAGCTCCGCCGAGAGGTGCTGCCCGGTGCCGTTTCCAGCAGAGGCGTAGTCGATCTTGCCAGGGTTCGCCTTCAGGTGCGCGACCAGCTCCCTGATCGACTTCACCGGCAGATCGTTGTTCACCACCACGAGGAACGGATAGGTCGCGAGCATCGCCACCGGCACGAAGTCGGCAACCGGGTCGTAGGGCAGCTTCGCGAACAGGCTGGGGTTGACCGTCATGTTGCCGTTGAGCCCGACCAGCAGGGTGTGCCCATCCGGCGGGGCCTTCGCCACGGCCGTCGTGCCGGCCAGCATCCCCGCGCCGGTGCGGTTCTCGACGACGAAGCTCTGGCCGGTCTGACGGGCGAGCTGGTCGGCCATCACCCGCGCCAGCGTGTCGGTGCCGCCGCCGGCGGCGGATGGCACTACCAGCGTAACCGGCCGGCTCGGACCGGACTGGGCGTGCAGAGCATGCGGCAGGCCGATGGCAAGCGCCGCGACCACTGCGGCAAGGCGCAACAATGCCGTCATGGTTTCCTCCCTGTTGGAACGGCCGCCGGTCTGGCGCCGGCTTCGTCCGCCGCGGCAGACTATACCGGCTTGAAGTTCATCGCCACGCCGTTGATGCAGTAGCGCAACCCGGTGGGCGGCGGGCCGTCCGGAAACACGTGGCCGAGGTGGCTGCCGCAACGGCTGCAATGGACCTCGGTGCGGACCATGCCGTAGCTGCGGTCGGTGGTGGTCTCGACCGCGCCCTCGGCCGGGTCGTTGAAGCTCGGCCAGCCGGTGCCGCTCTCGAATTTGGTCTTGCCCACGAACAGCGGCTGGTCGCAGCCAGCGCAGGCGAAGACGCCGGGGCGCTTTTCGGCCAGCAGCAGCGTGCAGCTTCCGGCGCGCTCGGTGCCGTGCTCGCGCATGACATGGTACTGCTCGGGCGTCAGCATCGCGCGCCATTCGGCTTCGGTGCGGGTGACGGGGTAGGTCTTGGTGTCCATGACGTGGCTCCGTTGTCCAATTTGCGCCGCGGCCGGCCGGCCTCATCCTGAGAAGCATTGCGAACGATGCGTCTCGAAGGATGGCCGCCCTCGCCCTTCGAGACTCCCGCTACGCGGGCTCCTCAGGGTGAGGCGAAGCCAGAAGCGAACGCTTGCTCCCTATTTAATAGCCAGCGGGTTCACCGGCGAGCCCACCGCACCCGTAATCGGGATCGCCGGCGCGACGAACAGGAACTCGTAGATCCGGTCCGCGGCGCAGTCGTCGGCCAGTTCCTTGAGCTGGAAGATTTCGCCCATGGTCATGCCCATGATCGGGATGGTGATCCAGTGCCACGGCTGGTTGATGCCCGCCTCGCTCTCGTTGGGACGCACCTCGCAGCCCCAGGTGTCGGAGGCCAGCGCCGCAAGCTCGGTGCGCTTGATCCACTCCAGCGTCTCGAAGGCGAAACCCGGCGCGTCGCCGCCGGGATAGCCGTCCCAGCTTCCGAGCCTCTGGCAGCGTTCCATCTGTCCGGTCCGGACGATGACGTAGTCGCCGCGCTTGACCTCGACCTTCTGCGCCTTCGCGGTGTCGTCGAGATCGGCGCAGGTGATGCCGTAGCCGTCATCGAGCGACTCGACCCCCTTGAAGCGGGCCACGTCGAGCAGCACGCCACGCCCCACCATCTTGCTCTTGGTCTTCTCGATGCCGCACTTCTGCGCGCCCGCGCTCGTAACCTCGCGGCAGTCGTAACCGTTCCACATGAAGTTCTCATAGAAGATGTGGCCGAGCCCGTCCCACTGCGTGCCGCATTGCAGCGGCATCGTCACCATGTCGTCGGCGGCGCGGATGCCACGATGATCGAGCACGCCGGCATAGGCGTCGGTTCCGGTGCGCAGCATCGTGTGGATGGGATTGGTCCGGCCCATCGCCGGATATTTGCTCTTCGCGCCCTGCGGGCCGGTGTGGTCAAAGTTGAGCGCCAGCGAGATCACCTTGCCCTTCTTCACCAGCCGGGTGGCGGCCACGATGTCCTCGGCGCTCGTATAATTCAGCGTGCCGACCTCGTCGTCCGGCCCCCACTTGCCCCAGTTCTTGTAGCGTTCCGCGGCCTCGGCGAGGTCCTGGCGCGTGTACTTGCGGCCTGACATGGCGTTTCCCCTGGCATTTTTTCGAGCGGCCGCAGCGGGTGCGACCGCGGGACCGACGATTCCGAGTTTACTTCGGCGCGGACTGCGGCGACGATAGCAGCAACAAAACGGCCGGGGTTCAAGACCGGCCGACATCAGGGAGGGACGTTTCATGAAGTCGCTGCTTCGGCTGCTGGCGGCCTGCGCCGCCTTGACCATCTCCGGCCCGACATTCGCCCAGAAATATCCCAGCAAGCCCGTCAGGATCATCATCCCGTTCGCGGCGGGCGGGGTCACCGACATCGCCGGCCGCCTCATCGCGGCCGAACTGTCCAAGAAGCTCGGCCAGCAGTTCTACATCGAGAACACCGGCGGCGCGGGCGGCAACATCGGCATGGCCAACGCAGCAAAGGCGGCCGGCGACGGCTATACGGTCCTGTTCGCGTCGTCGAGCATCGTGGTCAATCCGAGCCTCTACGCCAAGCTGCCCTTCGACGTGGAGAAGGACTTCATCCCCGTCACCAAGGCTGGCGGCTCGCCGAACGCCTGGCTCGTCAACCCCGATTTCCCGACCAAGACCATGAAGGAGATGGTCGACCTGATGAAGAAGGAGCCCGGCAAGTACAGTGTCGCTTCGCCGGGCGCGGGCACCACGCCGTCGCTGTCGATCGAGATGCTCAAGCTGGGACTCGGCGTCAGCTTCGTGACCGTGCCCTTCGCCGGCGGCGGCCCCGCCACCCAGTCCACGCTCGCCGGCCACACGCCGATCATGTGCGGCGCGCTCGGCAACGCCGTCAACATCATCAAGGACGGCAAACTGCGCGCCATCGGCGTGACCGCGAAGAAACGCTCGGCCTCGATGCCCAACATCCCCACGCTGGAAGAGGCCGGCATCAAGGGCCAGGATGCCGAGACCATGACCGGCGTGTTCGTCCCGGCCGGCACGCCCAAGAACGTCGTGGACCTGCTCCAGAAGGAAATATCGGCGATCGTCAACACGCCGGCGATCAAGGCGCGGCTGCTCGAACTCGGCGTCGAGGCCGAAGGCGACTCGCAGGCGTCGTTCGTGGCCTACGTCAAGGCCGAGATCGCCAAGTGGCGCAAGGTCATCAGCGACGCGAAGATCAACAGGATCTGACGCAGACTATCGGTAGGGCGGGCGACAATCCTGTCACCACCCGCGGCCTCATGCTGAGGAGCCCGCGAAACGGGCGTTTCGAGGCATGGGGCCGCCTCATCCTTCGAGATGCGGGCTGCGCCCGCTCCTCTGGATGAGGTGGAGAGAACCATGCGCATCCTCGACATCCGCGAAACCGCGGTCCCGCTGAAATCGCAGCTTCGCAACTCCGGCTTCGACTTCTCGGAGATGACCACCTCGGTCGTGGCCGTGCTGACCGACGTGGCTCGCGACGGCCGACCCGTCGCGGGCTTCGCTTTCAACTCCACCGGCCGCTACGCCTGCGGCGCACAGATGCGCGACCGATTCGTTCCGCGCCTCAAAGCCGCGCCGCCGGACAGCCTGCTCGACGAGACCGGGAGCAACTTCGATCCGGCGAAGGCGCTCGCCTGCATGATGCAGCGGGAGAAGTCGGGCGGCCATACCGAACGCTCGATCGCCATCGGCACCATCGAGGTCGCACTGTGGGACGCCGTCGCAAAGATTGAAGGCCGGCCGCTGCACCGCGTGCTGGCCGACCGCTACAGCGGTGGCCGGCTGGCGGACAGCGTGTTCTGCTACGTCGGCGGCGGCTGGTACACGCCCGGCCAGACCGTCGACGACCTGCTCGACGAGATGCGCCGGCATCTCGACGCCGGCTACACCATGCTCAAGATGAAGGTCGGGGGCATGACGCTCGCCGAGGACGTCGCGCGCGTCGAGGCGGTGAAGGCCATGCTGCCGGCGCGGGCGCAGCTCGCAGTGGACGCCAACAGCAAGTTCGGCCGCGTCGAGGCGCTGGCCTATGCGAAGGCGCTCGCGCCGTTCGACCTGCGCTGGTTCGAGGAGCCCTGCGACCCGCTGGACCACCATACCCTGTCCGAGATTTCCGCCGCCTATCCCGGCCCGCTGTCCACCGGTGAAAACCTGTTCTCCACCCAGGATGTGGAGAATCTGGTACGTTTCGGCGGCCTCTCTCCGGCGCGCGGCGACGTCATCCAGGTCGACCCGCCGCAGGCCTACGGCATCGTGCAATATTCCCGCACCCTCGACATGCTGGCGCGCCACGGCTGGCCGCGCTCCGCGCTGTTCCCGCACGGCGGCAACCAGATGTCGCTGGCGATCGCCGCGGGCTTCGGGCTGGGCGGCGCGGAATCCTATCCTGGGGTGTTCGGCCCGTTCGCCGGCTTCGCCGATGACGCCAGGATCGAGAACGGCCATCTGACGCTGTCGGACCGGCCGGGGATCGGCTTCGAGGGCCAGGCCGCGCTCTACGCCATCATGCGCGAGCTGGTTGCATAGACGCGCCGCGTCAAACCTTGCCATACTCACCGCGGCCGCCAGGCCTCGCCATTCCCATTTCCGGATCGTTCGATGACTCGTCTCCTGTTGCTTCTTACCTTGCCCCCCGACGTCGTGGAGCAATACCGCCTGCGTCTCGGCAGGCTGTTCCCCGAGTTGGCCATCGACGTGGTGACGCAGCGGGACGCGGTCGCGGCGCCCCTGCGCGAGGCCGACATTCTCGTCACCTTCGGGCAGATGATGAAGAACCTGTCGGTCGAGCTGAGCGACACGCCGCGGCTGCGCTTCATCCAGGCGCTCGGCACCGGCATGGACGGCATCACCGATCAGCCGGCGCTCAAGCCAGAGGTCGTCGTCACCAGCCTGCACGGGGTGCACGGCGCACCGGTGTCCGAGGCGGCGCTGGCCGGGATGCTGGCGCTCAGCCGCAACATCCAGGGCGCGGTGCGCGCGCAGGACGAGCGGCAGTGGAGGCGCTGGCCGGCCCGCCTGCTGCACGACAAGACCGTGGGCATCGTCGGCATCGGCGTAATCGCCGAAGCGCTGGCGCCCAAATGCAGGGCGCTGGGCATGAAGGTTCTGGGCTTCACCTCCGCGCCGCGCGAGGTGCCGGGATTCGACCGCGTGCTCGGCATGGACCTGCTGATCGCGACGCTGCCGGAGGTCGATTACCTCGTGCTGCTTACGCCCTACTCGCCGGCCACCCACCACATGATCGGAGCGAAGGTGTTCTCTGCGATGAAGCCGCGCAGCTACCTGATCAACGTGGCGCGCGGCGGCGTGGTGGACGAGGATGCGCTGATGGAGGCGCTGAAGCCGGGAGGAAACCTCGCGGGTGCGGCCCTCGACGTGTTCAACCACGAGCCGCTGCCGCCGGACCACCCGCTGTGGTCGTTCGAGAACGTCATCATCACCACCCATCAGGGCGGATTCTGTGACACCTACGTCGATCTCGCCATGCCGATCCTGGAGCATAACGTCCGCTCGTTCCTGGCCGGGGACCTCAAGGGCATGATGAACGTGGTGCGACAGTCGTCGACGGTGGGATGACCGGAGGAATTCATGTCTCGATCGAAAGGGCAACTCAGGCTCGGGGCCTTCTTCAATCCCACCGGCCATCATGTTGCGTCCTGGCGGCATCCCAGTTCGCAGGCCGACGCCGGGATCAATTTCGCCCACTACGCCGCGCTGGCGCAGGCGGCGGAGCGCGCCAAATTCGACATGGTGTTCCTCGCCGACAACATCTGCGTGCGCGAGGCCAGCATGGTGGCGCTGTCGCGCTCCGCGCAGTACATCGCCAACTTCGAGCCGATCACGCTGCTGTCCGCGCTCGCCGCGGTCACCGGGCGCATCGGCCTCGTCTGCACCGCCTCCACCAGCTACAACGAGCCGTTCCACGTCGCGCGCAAGTTCGCCTCGATGGATCACATCAGCGGCGGGCGCGTCGGCTGGAATCTCGTCACCTCCGGCATGGGCGCCGAGGCGTACAACTTCGGCCGCGACGCCCATTACGGCCACGCCGAGCGCTACGACCGCGCCCGCGAGTTCGCCGAGGTGGTCAAGGCGCTCTGGGATAGCTGGGACGACGACGCCTTCGTGCGCGACAAGGACAGCGGGCTGTTCTTCGAGCCGGAGCGGCTGCACACGCTCAACCACCAGGGCAAGCACTTCAAGGTGAGGGGGCCGCTCAACGTGCCGCGGCCGCCGCAGGGCCATCCGGTGATCGTACAGGCCGGCACGTCCGACGACGGCATGGACGTGGCCGCTCGCTTCGCCGAGGTGATCTTCGGCGCGCCGCTGACGATGGCCGCCTCGCAGGCCTATTACAGAGAGGTCAAGCGACGCGCGGCCGACAAATTCGGCCGCAACCCCGACCATCTCAAGGTGCTGCCCGGCCTCTCGATCTATGTCGGCCGCACGGAGGACGAAGCGAACGAGAAGTTCGAGCACCAGAATTCACTGATGCATCCGGAGGTGGCGCGCGAGATCCTGTCCACGGTGCTGGGCGGCGTGGACCTGACACCCTATCCGTTCGACGGCCCGCTGCCCGAGAACCTGCCGATGACGAACGGCAGCCAGAGCACGTTCCAGTACGTCACCGATCTTGCGCGGAAGGACAAGCTCAGCCTGCGTCAGATCGCGCAGGTGGTGGCCGGGGCACGGGCGAAGATGGTGGTCCGGGGCACGCCCGCACAGGTCGCGGACCAGATGGAGCAATGGTACGTCGAGGAAGCCGCCGACGGCTTCAACATCATGCCGCCGACGCTGCCGGGCGGACTCGACGACTTCATCGCGCTGGTGATTCCCGAGTTGCGCCGCCGCGGCCTGTTCCGCGAGGAGTACACGGGCCGGACCCTGCGCGAACATCTCGGCCTGCCGCGGCCGCCGAGCCGCTACGCCGGCGCCGCGGACCAGGCGGCGGAATAGCGCTTCGATGGGCGAGACCCCGCTGATCATCCCCGCGCTCGGGCCGCTGTATCAGGCGCTCGGGCCATGGGCGGAGGCGCTGCTGCGCGTGACCGTCGGGCTGGCGATGGTTCCGCACGGCCTGCGCATGTGCCTCGGCTGGTTCAAAGGCACCGGCATTCCGATTTCCAGCGTCCAGGGTGTGGCGGAGCTGTTCGACCGCAAGGGATACCGGCCCGGCTGGCTCTGGGCCTACGGCGTGGTCCTGACCCAGTTCGTCGCCGCGCCGATGCTGGCGCTCGGGCTGTTCACGCGGCTCGCGGCGCTGCCGCTGTTCGTGCTGCTGGCGCTATCGGCCTACGATCACGGCCGGCACGACGGCTATTTCTGGAACAGGTCCGGCATCGAATACCCCGCCATGTGGGCGGCCGGCGTGCTCTACTTTCTTGTCAACGGCGGCGGCCCGCTCTCGCTGGACCAATGGCTGATCGGCCGCGCCTTCTGAATCGAACCGGAGACTCCATGCCCGATTCCCTTGCCCAGGCGCGGCTCGATCTTTCCATCGCCAACCGCATCGTCGCGCTCGAAGGCATCATCGACGCCTTCGGCCACGTCAGCATGCGGCATCCCACGCGGCCGGACCGCTACCTGCTCTCCCATTCGCGCTCGCCCGAGCTGGTGGAGCCCACGGACATCCACGAATACACGCTCGACTCGGAGCCGGTGAAGCCGCTGCCGCGGGGCATCCGCGGCTACGGCGAGCGGGTCATCCACGGCGAGATCTACAAGGCACGACCGGACGTGAATGCGGTCGCGCATCACCACGGCATGGCGTTCCTGCCGTTCTGCAACTCCGGCACGCCGCTGCAGCCGCTCTTTCACCTCGGGGCGATGATCGGCGAACAGGCCCCGTTCTGGGATTCGCGCGACGAATTCGGCGACACCCACCTGCTCGTGGTCAAGCCAGAGGAGGGCGCGTCGCTCGCCCGCGCGCTCGGCCCGCACTGGCTGGTGCTGCTGCGCCGGCACGGCGTCACCGTGGCGGCGAAGAGCCTGACCGAGCTGGTGTTCCGAACCATCTACACCTACCGCAACGCCGAGCTTCAGCTCGCGATGGGCGCGCAGGGCATGACGCCGAGCCCGCTGACCGCGGGCGAGCGGATGCTGGCCGGCGAGCGAAACCTGCAGCCGCGGCCGCAGGCGCGCGCGTGGGAATACTGGTGCACGCGGCTGAAGAAGGCGGGCGAGTATCCCGCAGCGAAGCGCGCGGCCGTTGCGAAACGGGCGGTTGCGAAGAAGGCCGTACCGAAGAAGCGGAAACGCTGACCGGAGCGCCGCCCTCCCCTAAGGAGCCCGCATGGAGCGAGTGCGCTCCCGGAAGACGGGACGGATCGGCCCGTCGCGGCCGCGCCGTTCGAGACCCGCCGCGGCGCTACGCTGAGGTCCAGAAAGCGAAAGCGGCGGGATAAAACCAACGGCCCCGTCCTCAAAGGACGGGGCCGAGTCGATTCAGGATCGCACCGGAAGAATCTACTTCTTCACCGCCAGATTGACGTTGATGTTCTTCTCCTGCGTGAACGACATCAGCTCCTCGATGCATTCCTCGCGGCCGATGCCGGATTGCTTGAAGCCGCCGAACGGCGTGCCGAGGAAGTGCTTGCTGGTGTCGTTGATCCAAACGAAGCCCGCCTCGACCTCCGCCGCGGCGCGGTGCGCGGTGACGAGGTCGTTGGTCCAGATCGAGGCGGTCAGGCCATATTCAACCCCGTTGACCTGCTCGAACATCGTCGCCTCGTCGCTCCACTTGATGACGCCGACCACCGGCCCGAAGATCTCCTCCTTGAAGATCCGCATCGACGGCTTCACGTCGGCGAAGACGGTCGGCTCGATGTAGAGTCCCTTGGCGAGCGCGGGGTCGGCCGGACGGCCGCCGCCGTTGACCAGCCGCGCGCCTTCGCTCTTGGCCGATTCGATGTAGCCCATCACCCGGTCGAACTGGGTCTTCGAGATGATCGCGCCCATGGTGGTCGCCGGGTCGGTTGGAATGCCCGGCTTGTAGTGGCCGATCTTGGCCTTCACCTTCTCGAGCACCGCGTCGTAGATTTTCTCGTGGATGAAGGCGCGGCTGGTCGAGCCGCAGGACTGGCCGCACCAGGTGAAGTTCATACCGCCGACCACGCCGGCCGCGACCGCGTCGGGGTCCGCGTCCGGATAGGCGATCAGCGCGTTCTTTCCGCCCAGCTCCAGCAGAATGCCCTTGAGCGTGTCGGCCGCCGCTTTCATCACGGCCTTGCCGGTCGGCACGCTGCCGATCAGCGCGATCTTGGCGACGTCCGGATGGCTGGCCAGCGCCGCGCCGGCATCGCGGCCGCCGGGCACCAGGTTGAACACGCCGGGCGGCAGGATGCCGTCGATCAGTTCCATCAGCCGCAGCGAGGACAGCGGCGCCTGCTCCGGCGGCTTCATGACGATGGTGTTGCCGGCGGCGAGCGGTGCGGCCGCCTTGCCGGCGATGAACATGAAGGGGTGGTTGAACGGCACGATGCGGCCGACGACGCCCAAAGGCTCGCGCACCGAGAAGTTGATCCGGTCGGGTCCCATGGGGATCGACGCGCCCTTCATCTCGGTGACCAGGCCGGCGAAGAAATCGATCTGCGCCGCCGCGATGTTGGCGTCGGAGATCATCTCCGCCAGCGGATTGCCGCAGTCGGCGGCGTCGATCATGGCCAGCTCGCCGGCGTTCTTGCGCAGCACGTCGGCGATCTGGCGGAGCATCCTGGCCCGCTCCAGCGGCGGCACCTTGCGCCACGTCCTGAAGGCGGTCCGGGCGGCCTTCACCGCGGCGTCGATGTCCTCCGCCCCGCCGTCGGCGACGCGGCCCAGCGAATCGCCGGTCCCCGGATTGGTGGTCTCGAAGGTGCGCCCGGCCTTGGGCTCATGCCACTTGCCGTCGTAATAGACCCCGCGCCGGGTCGGCAGGTTGAGCTTGATCGAGGCGAGCGACGACGGCGACACAGGCGTATTCATGGCGGATCACTCCTGAAACCATTCCAAAGTTACCGATTCGGGATCGGCGGGCACCTTAAAGCATGCGTCCGAAAGGTGGGAGCCGGTTTTCGGACCGGATCGCGCCCGCACCGAACAGGCGAAGCGTCCGGATTCAACGCCGCTGCGTCGGACCCTCGGCCCGGCTCAACCGGCTGACCAGGACATTGGCTCCGATCGCGACCACGAACAGCAGGATGACGAGCGCATACATGCGCGGCATGTCGAACGTGGAATAGGCATTGATGATGAGAAATCCGACGCCCTGGTTCGAAAGCTTGGTCTCGGCCAGGAGCGTGCCGATCACGGCCACGCCGAGCCCGAGCCGCAAGCCGTTGACGATCGGTTCGCGCATGGCGGGAAGATAGATTTTCGTCACCATCTGCCAGGCGTTGAGGCGGAAGCTGCGGCCCACGCGCACCAGCACGCTCTCGATTTCCCGCACGCCGGCGGCGGCGCTGAGCACCACCGGAAAGAAGCACGAGAGCGTGCCCATCGCCACCTTGGAGCCGGGGCCGACCCCGAACCACATGATCATCAGCGGGAAGAAGATGATCTTGGGCGTCGGCCCGAGATAGTAGAGGAACCGCTCGAACGCCGCGCTCAGGAACGGATGGGTGCCGAGCAGCAGGCCGACCGCGAGACCCGCAGTGCCGCCGATCGCCACCGCGGTCGCGACCTCGCCCGCGGTGACCCAGAGGTGCCGGTAGAACTCCGGGATCTGGAACGTCGCGCCCCCGATCGTCACCGCATGATCCGGATGCGTGAGGATCGAAACCAGAACCCCGCCGATGCTCAGCAGCGAGGGCACGACCTCGCCGAACAGCAGGCCGGAAGCCGACACCGCCTCCCACAGCAGCACCGCGCCCGCGACGATGGCCAGGCGCAGCAGCAGGACCCGCCGCGCCAGCGGCATCGCGGCAGGCGGACGGGCGGGTGCGGCGCTCAATGTCCCGGTCTCAGCCATCGCTCGATCCGTTCGGTGACGACAAAAAACAGGATGCTGACGAGAATCACGAAGCAGATCGCGGCATAGGTGCCGGCGAGATCGAACCGCTCCGACAGCTCGTTGACGAGCTGGCCGAGCCCGCCGAAGTTAATCAGGAACTCGACGCCGACGATGTTGATCATCGCGAAGATCATGCCGAGCCGCACGCCGACGAAGATGCTCGGCAGCGCCGCCGGGAACAGTATCTTCCAGTAGAGCTGCGACGGCGTGAGCTTGAAGCTCCTGCCGACCGCGATCAGCACCGGCCGGGTGGCGGAGAGCCCCTCCAGCGTCTTGAGGATCACCGGCGGCAGCGCGGCGACGAAGCCGATCATGATGATGGTCCAGGCGCTGCGGCCGAAGATCACCAGGAACAGCGGATACATCAGCACCAGCGGCGCCGACGCCATCGCCGCCACCCAGGTCTCGGTCGCGAGCCGCAACAGCCGGACGCGATGCAGCAGCACGCCGCCGGAGATGCCCACCACCGTCAGCAACAGGCTCGCCATCAGCACCTCGCCGCCGGTGAGCAGGAAGCGCTGCAGCACCCGTTCTCCCACGACGATGCGCTCGAAGCTCAGCACGATGTCCGAGGGATAAGGCACCAGGAAGCGGTCGATCGCGCCGAAGCGGATCAGGATTTCGAGCAGCACCACCGCCAGCAGCAGGCAGGCCACGCCGAATGCGACCGGGAATCTCCGCGCCTGCCTGAATGCCGCCGACGCCATCAGCGCCGCGCCCCGCCGCGCCGGCTTTCGTCGTCCTTGAGACCGCGGCTCGCCTCCTCGCGCAGATCGCTCCAGATCTGCGCGACGTAGTGCCCGAAGGCGTCGCTGCCGACGATTTCCGAAGACCTCGGCCGCGGCAGCCTGATCTCGACGATCCGCTTGGTCTTCCCCGGCCGGTAGGTCATCACCAGGATGCGGTCGGAGAGCTGCACGGCCTCCGTGAGGTTGTGGGTGATCAGCAGCGTGGTCTGCTGCAGCTCCTGCTGGATCTGCAGCACCTTGTCGCCGAGCAGGAGCCGCGTCTGCTCGTCGAGCGCTGCGAACGGCTCGTCCATCAGCAGGATTTTCGGCTCGGAGGCGAGCGTGCGCGCCATCGAGACCCGCTGGCGCATGCCGCCGGACAGCTCGCGCGGATAGCGGTTCTCGAACCCGTCGAGACCCACGAGACTGACGAAATGCCGGGCCTTCTCGATCCGCTCGGCCTTTGCCATACCGGCGATCTCGAGCGGGAACGCGACGTTGTCGATCACGGTGCGCCAGGGGAAGGTCGATTCCTCCTGGAAGATCATGCCGATCGAGGCGTGCGGCCCCTTCACCGTCTCGCCCGCGACGCGAACCTCGCCTTGATAGTCGTCGAGCAGGCCGCCGATCACGTTGAACAGCGTGGACTTGCCGCAGCCGGACGGGCCGATCACCGCCAGGAACTCGCCGGGCGCAACGTCGAATGAAACCTTGTCGACCGCGACGACCGGACCGTCGGGCGTCTCGAACTGCTTGTAGATGTCTCGGACGACCAGCGCCGGCTCCGCGGACGGCGTCGCGGAGCCCAGAGCGGCGGGGCGAACGGATTCGGTGGTGACCGTCATTCGCTGCGCCCGCCTCCATGCGGCCGGAAGGCTCGTGGCCTTCCGGCTCCGTTTATTCAAATCATCCGAGCGGCCCGGAAGGGTCGTTCGGATATCCGGCCCGCAAACCGCCGGCCGGTCAGCCGCCCTTGGCCTGTCCGCGGGCCATTTCGCGGGCGCTGGC
>CAZZCV010000004.1:0-109025 GCA_964653225.1 uncultured Rhodoplanes sp.
GCGAGCCGGCGACCAGGCTCCAGCCGTCCACCAGCACGAAGAAGATCAGCTTGAACGGCAGCGAGACCACGACCGGCGGCAGCATCATCATGCCCATCGACATCAGGACCGAGGCGACCACCAGGTCGATGATCAGGAAGGGCAGAAACAAAAGGAACCCGATCTCGAAGGCGCGCTTCAGCTCCGAGATCATGAAGGCCGGGATCAGGATCCGCAGCGAGATCTGCTCCGGCGTGTCCGGCTGGGGTTCCTTGGCGAGGTCGTTGAACAGCTTGAGGTCCTTGTCGCGCACGTTCTTCAGCATGAAGGCGCGGAACGGCACCGATGAGCGCTCGAACGCCTGCTCGGGCGTGATCTCGTTGGCGATCAGCGGTCGGATGCCGTTGTCGTAGGCGCTCTGGAACGCGGGCGCCATCACGAAGGCGGTGAGGAACAGCGCCAGCGAGACGATGACCGCGTTTGGCGGCGCGGTGGCGGTGCCGAGCGCGGTGCGCAGGAGCGAGAGCACGACCACGATGCGCGTGAACGAGGTCATCATGATCAGGATCGACGGCGCCAGCGTCAGCACCGTCAGCAGCGCGATGAGCTGGATCACGCGCTCGGTCAGGCCCGCACCCTGGCCGAAGGTGATGCTGAGGTCCTGCGCCTGCGCGGGAAGGCTTGCGCAGAAGACAAGCGCCAGCGCCGCGGGGAGGACTTTCCGGACTACCTGTGGGAGGCTGGTCGCCGCCGCCGTCGACAGACGGACGCGGGCTGCGACGCCCGATGCGGTCACGTCTTCCCGGTGGACGGACGCCCTAACAAACTCGCCATTTCCTGTTCGAGGTTTTCGAATTCGGCCCGGGTTTGCGCCTGTGCTTGTGCCTGCGCCGCGGCTTCGCTGTCCGTGGGCTCCCTGGCCGCGGCGGGCGGCGGGACGGGAGGCGCTGCTGCAGGGCGGGCCGGCGCTGCCGCGGGAGCAGCAGGGCGGGGCTGCGGCCGGGGCGGCTGCGGCGTGAGCTTGGGCTCGACGCGCCGGGGAGTGGGTGCGTGCGGGGCGGGCGCGGGCATGGCGGCTTCCGGCGGCGCGGGCCGGCGGAGCGCGGCTTCGAGGCGTTGCGCCATCTCGACCAGATTGGCGTCGCCGGCCGCCGGCGCTTCGACGGTCGCCGGGGAGCGGCCCGCGGCGATGGGTGCGCGCGGGGCAGCGGGCTCGGGCCGGGCATAGGACAGGTCGCCGGCGGCCATGGGCGGCTCGACATCGCGCGCCGCAGGCCGCGCCGGAGGCGGAACGGGTACTGCGAGCGGGGCGGGCGGCTCCGGCCATTGCGGCTCGTCCATTTCCACCGGCCGGGCGATGCGCTCGACCGGAGGCTCGGCGCGGACTGCGGGAGCGGGGCTCGGCGCGACGGCCGGCTCGGGCGCGAGCGGCCAGGGCGTCGGGTCGGGCAGCGGCACGACGCGCGGCAGGGTGTCCCCCTGCGCGGCGCGCAGCGCGGGCTCGCGGACGGGCGCGGCCGCGGTGCCGCGCACGATGGCGGTCTCCACCACCACATCGGTCGGACCGCCGATCATCAGCAGGTGCTCGACGTTGTCGCGCCGCACGATCACGAGCTTGCGCCGGCCATCGACGGCCGCCGAATCGACCACCGCGAGCCGCGGGAGACGTCCGCGGGAGGCGGCCTCCATGCGCGCGCTGCCGAACCGCTTCACGGCCCAGGTGGCGGCCCCGATCAGGGCCAGCACGACAATGAAGGCAACGATGAAGTTCACGGGCGCCGGCAACTCCAGTCCGAAGAGGCTGTTCATCGGATATCCCCCTGACGGTCCCGCACGATCCTAGACTGCACGGCGGGATGAACCCCGAGGGTTAACGCCACCGGCAATAAATGCCGGCCGGAAGACTAACAAAGAATTAACGCCAGAGGCTCCATACACCGTCGAGTCCCGGCTTCCAAGCCTCCTCATGGTTAACGGCTTCTTGATGGCGGGAGGCCGGGAAAGGGCGGATTAACCGGGCGTTAACCATACGCCCGGCAAAGTCTGCCCACCCCGTCCGCCATTCCGAAGGGGCGGGGCCAGCCGCGAGGCGTCATGGCCATCACCGATCTGCCCATTTTCGGCATGCTGCGCACCAAGATGTCGTGGCATCAGGAGCGCCAGCGCCTGCTGTCGGAGAACGTCGCCAACGCGAATACGCCCCAGTTCCGGCCGCGCGACCTGGAGGAGCCGTCCTTCAACCGGATGGGTCCCTCGCCGGCGATCACGATGGTGCGCACCGCCTCGGGGCATATCGCCACGCCGGCGGCGGACAGCTCGGCGTTCCGCGCCTCGCGCGGCGGCTACAACGTCCGCCCGAGCGGCAACGCGGTCAGTCTCGAAGACGAGATGCTGAAGGTGTCCTCGAACCAGATGGACTACCAGGCCGCGACGACCCTCTATTCCAAGAGCCTCGCCCTCCTCAAAACCGCGGTCGGGAAGCGCTGATGCCCGGACCGCATGAGACGCATCCGCTGCCCGGAGGCCGCCCATGGACTTCCTGAAATCGATCGCGATCGCGGCCTCCGGCCTGCGCGCGCAGGCCGGGCGCATGCGCGTCATCTCGGAAAACATCGCCAACGCGGACTCGACCGCGCCGAACCAGAACGCCGACCCCTACCGCCGCCGCATTCCCACGTTCCGCAGCGAGGTCGACCGTACTCTCGACGCCCGCGTGGTGTCGCTCGGCCGGGTGCGGCCGGACCAGTCGGACTTCCGCCTCAAGTATGAGCCTGGCCACCCCGCCGCCGACGCCACCGGCAACGTGAAATACCCGAACGTCAATTCGCTGATCGAGATGACCGACCTCAAGGAGGCGCAGCGCTCCTACGAGGCCAACATCAACGTGATCTCGGCCTCGCGCCGGATGATCCAGCGGACCATCGAAATCCTGAAATCCTGAGCCGACCCTACTCCCGAGCTGACCCCGGAGCCATCCCATGTCCTCGATCACCGCCGCGACGCAGGCCTACGCCAACATCGCGAAACTCGGCGATCCCGCCGGAATCGCCAAGGGTCTCTCCGGCGCGCTCGGCGGCGCGAAGCCGGACGGCGACAGCTTCGGGGCGATGCTCAAGGGTGTGGTTGGCTCGATCCAGCAGACCGCCAAGAACTCGGACATGCAGGCCCAGGCGCTGGCGACCGGGAAGGCCAACGTGGTGGACGTGGTCACGGCGGTCGCGGAGACCGAGGTGGCGATCGACGCGCTGGTGGCGGTGCGCGACCGCGTGATCCAGGCTTACGAGGAAATCATGCGGATGCCGATCTGAGCGCGTGACCCCGAAACGCGGGAACCGGTTTTCGGACACCCTCATGCGCAAACGAAAAGAGCAAAGCCAGGTGCAGCCGTCATGACCGGTCCCGAAGTCCTCGACGTGGCGCGCGACGCCATCCTGACGCTGGTGCTGGTGGCCGGGCCGCTGATGCTGGTCGGGCTCGCGGTCGGCGTGCTGATCTCGCTGTTCCAGGCGCTGACCCAGATCCAGGAGATGACGCTGGTGTTCGTGCCGAAGATCCTGGTGATCTTCGTCGCCCTGATGGTGGCGCTGCCGTTCATGGCCGACGTACTGCAAGGCCAGATGGCGCGGATCGCCGCGCGCATCGTCGCGGGGTGACGCATGGCTGCGTCCGCCGCCGCCGTTGAGCCCCGCGCCGCGGGCGGGTGAGGACGCCCGGCCATGCAGATCGACGTCTCGTTCCTTCCCGCTTACGCCGCGGCCTTCATGCTGGCCTTCGCGCGCATCGGCACCATGATCATGCTGCTGCCGGGGCTGGGCGAGATGAGCGTGCCGATGCGGGTGCGGCTGACCGTGGCGCTGGTGCTCACCGCGGTCATCATGCCGCTGCACCGCGCGGCCTATCCGATCGACCTGAAGAGCTTCGAGCCGGTGCTGCTCACGCTCGGTCAGGAGATCCTGATCGGCATGGTGCTGGGGCTGACCGCGCGGCTGACGATCTCTGCGCTGCAGGTCGCGGGCTCGGTGGTGGCGCAGCAGCTCGGTCTCGGCTTTGTCACCGCGGTCGACCCGAGCCAGGGCCAGCAGGGCGTGATCCTCGGCAATTTCCTGACGCTGCTCGGCATCACGCTGCTGTTCGCGACCGATCTCCACCACCTGGTGATCGCGGCGCTCAACGACAGCTATGCGCTGTTCAAGCCCGGCGACGTGCCGGCTTTCGGCGACGTGGCCGCGCTGTTCACGCGCACCATCGCCTCTGCGTTCCGGGTCGGCATCCAGCTCTCCGCGCCGTTTCTGGTGTTCGGCATCCTGTTCAACCTCGGGCTCGGCATCCTGTCGCGCCTGATGCCGCAGATGCAGGTCTACTTCGTCGGCATGCCGCTTTCGATCCTGATCGGCCTTCTGATCCTGCTGCTGGTGGTCGGCGCGATGATGATGACGTTCCTGGGCTACGTCGAGGGCGTGCTCCACGAACTCGCGCCATATTCGTAGGGAGGGCGCGACGTGGCCGACGAACGCAACGACGCCGAACGCACAGAAGACCCCACGCAGAAGAAGCTCGACGACGCCCACAAGCGCGGCGACGTCGCCAAGAGTCAGGAGATCAACACCTGGTTCGTGCTCGGGGCGGCAGCCCTGGTGCTCGCGGCCTTCTCCGGCAGCATGGCGGGCGGGCTCAACACCACGTTCCGCGGCGTGGTCGCCAACGCGCATCAGATCCCGGTGGACGGCCGCGGGCTGATGGCGCTGACGCAGCGCATGGGCGTGGAGCTGCTCGCGGCGGTCGCGATCCCGTTCCTGCTGTTCGCGCTGGCGGCGCTGGCTGGCAACGTGGTGCAGCACCGGCTGGTGTGGTCGGCCGAGAGCCTCAAGCCCAAGTTCAGCAAGATCTCGCCGCTCTCCGGCTTCAAGCGGCTGTTCTCGAAGCAGTCGCTGATGAACTTCGTCAAGGGCCTGGTCAAGCTTGCGCTGCTCGGCTCGGTGATGACCGCGATCCTGTGGCCGCAGCGCCACCGGCTCGAAGCGCTGGTTGCGACCGACCTGCTCGGCACGCTCGCGCTGACCCATTCGCTGGCGCTCACGCTGCTCGGCACCGTGGTCGCGATCATGGCGATCGTGGCCGCGGCCGACTTCCTGTTCCAGTACCGGCAATGGTACGAGCGCCAGAAGATGTCGCTCCAGGAGGTCAAGGACGAGTTCAAGCAGACCGAAGGCGATCCGCACGTCAAGGCGCGCATCCGCCAGCTCCGCCAGAGCAAGTCCCGCCAGCGCATGATGGCGGCGGTGCCGGAGGCCACGGTGGTCATCACCAACCCGACCCACTACGCGGTGGCGCTGAAATACGACAAGGACATGAATGCGCCCCGCTGCGTGGCCAAGGGCATGGACGCCATCGCGCTGAAGATCCGCGAGGTGGCGGGCGAGCATTCGGTCCCGGTGGTGGAAAACGTACCGCTGGCGCGCGCGCTCTACGCCGTGGTCGAAATCGACCAGGAAATCCCGCCGGAGCACTACAAGGCGGTGGCGGAGGTGATCGGCTACGTGATGCGGCTGCGCGGCGCGACGCGGCACTGAGGCCTTGCGAATCGCCCGATTCCATCGGTGAAAAAGCAGGCGAGGCCCTTGCGCGGACGGGCCGCGCTGGGGCACCAAGGAGGGGCTGCGTCGCGTCGCAACCCTACGGAATTAAAGCCGATCATGACCACGCAGGATCTTCGCGAAGGTGAGCGCCCGGCGGTGGACCGCAGCCAGACGGCCGCGCGCGGCGGCGGCATCGGCATGGTGCTGGTCGTGGCGGTGGCGCTGGTGGGGGCCGCGGTCGGGCTGCTGCTGATCGGCCGCGGGCAGGCCGGTCCCTACATCCTCGCGCTGCTCGCCTTCCTCGCGATGGTGGGCGTGTTCTCGCTGTTCGCGATGGCGACCGGCATCCTGCGGATTCCCGGCAAGGACGGCGCCAATCCGGTGCTGAAGGCCGTGGTGGACGACGCCGTGGACGGCCTGCTCGTCACCGACGGCCGCGGCCGGGTGATCTACGCCAACGCCACCTACCTCTCGCTCACCGACGCCACCGGCGCCGAGGACGTGCGGCCGGTCGAGCGCGTGTTCGTCGGCGACCCGGACGTCTCGGAGGCGGTCTACCGGCTGGTGAAGGCCGCCCGCGAGAGCCGGCGCGCGCAGGAGGAGGTCCGCGTTCCGGGCCTCGACGGCAAGCCCGCCCGCTGGCTGCGGCTGAGGGTTCGCCCGCTGGGGCAGGGCGCGAGCCAGACGCTCTGGACGGTCGCGGACGTGACGCGCGACCGCGAGCGCCAGGAGAACGTGTTCCAGGAGCTGCAGCACGCCATCGACTACCTCGACCACGCGCCCGCAGGCTTTTTCTCGGCCGACGCAGGCGGCGAGATCGGCTACCTCAACGCCACGCTTGCGGCCTGGCTCGACCACGATCTGGCGCAGGTCGGCTCCGGCGGGCTCAAGCTCGCGGACATCGTCTCCGGCAACGGTGCCGCGCTGCTCACCGCGCTCGCGGCCGCGCCCGGCGAAGTGAAGACCGAGGTGCTCGATCTCGATTTCAAGACCCGCGGCGGCCGCTCGCTGCCGGTGCGGCTGTTCCACAAGGTCGCGTTCGGCGCGGACGGCGCTCCGGGCCCCTCGCGGACGCTGGTGCTCAACCGCGCCCGCGGCGAGGTCGCCGATCCGCAGCGCGCCGCCGAGGTGCGCTTCATGCGCTTCTTCCAGTCCACGCCGATGGGCATCGCCACCGTGGACAGGGCCGGGAGGATCGGCCGCAACAACGCGCTGTTCGCCCGCCTGTTCCAGTCCGCGCTCAAGGAGGGGGGCGAGCGCTCGATCCTCTCCGTGGTCGCGGAGCGCGACCGCGAGGCGCTCGAAGCCGCGATCCGCAGCGCGGCCGAGGGCCAGAGCGACATCCCGCCGGTGGATGCGGCGCTGAGCGGAACGGCGGAGCGCTGGGGCCGGTTCTACGTCACGGCGGTCGAGGAGCATGGCGAGGACGATGGCGAGGCCGCCATCGTCTACGCGCTGGAGACCACCGGCCAGCGCACGCTGGAGAACCAGGTCAGCCAGCGCGCCCGCATGGAATCCGTGGGCCAGCTCGCCGGCGGCATCGCCCACGATTTCAACAACGTGCTGTCCGCCATCATGATGGCGACCGATTTCCTGCTGAACGCGCACAAGCCGACCGATCCGTCGTTCCAGGACATCATGCAGATCAAGCAGAACGCCAACCGCGCCGCGAGCCTCGTGCGGCAGCTTCTCGCGTTCTCGCGCCGCCAGACGCTGCGGCCGCAGGTGCTCGACCTCGGCGAGGTGCTGGCCGAGCTGAACATGCTGCTCCGCCGGCTGATCGGCGAGAAGGTCGAGCTGAGCGTGGTGCACGGCCGCGACCTGTGGCCGGTGAAGGCGGACATCTCCCAGCTCGAGCAGGTGATCGTGAATCTCGCCGTCAACGCCCGAGACGCCATGCCGGGCGGCGGGCGGCTCACGCTCAAGACCTCCAACGTCGCGGCGGCGCAGTGCCCGGCCTATGCCGCAAAGGGCATGCCGGATGCGGACTACGTGCTGGTCGAGGTGACGGACACCGGCACCGGCATCCCGCCGGAGATCATCGACAAGATCTTCGAGCCGTTCTTCTCGACCAAGGAGGTCGGCAAGGGCACCGGGCTCGGCCTCTCCACGGTCTACGGCATCGTCAAGCAGACCGGCGGCTTCGTCTATCCGGACTCGGAGATGGGTCGCGGCACCGTGTTCCGCATCTTCCTGCCGCGTCACGTTCCCGAGGTTGCGGCCGTCCCGGAGGCGATTCCGCAGACCGAGTCGCCGGGAATCGTCGCCGAGGCACCGGCCCCGACCGCGCCGGACCTGACCGGGCACGGCACCATCCTGCTGGTCGAGGACGAGGAGGGCCTGCGCGCGCTGAACGCGCGGGGGCTCGCCTCGCGCGGCTACACCGTGCTGGAGGCCGGCAACGGCGTCGAGGCGCTGGAGCTGTTCAACGAGCACGGCGGCAAGGTCGATCTCGTGGTGTCCGACGTGGTGATGCCCGAAATGGACGGGCCGACGCTGCTCAAGGAGCTTCGCACCCGAAACGCCGCGCTCAAGATCATCTTCGTCTCCGGCTATGCCGAGGAGGCGTTCGAGAAGAGCCTGCCGCAGGGCCAGCAGTTCTCGTTCCTGCCGAAGCCCTTCACGCTCAAGCAGCTCGTCGCGGCCGTGAAGGAGACGATGACGGGCTGATCCGCTTCCGGAGAGGCGAAACGGTCCTGCGATGGAACCGGGTTCCTGCGCGTGCGTTGAGGGACGGCTTCTCACAGGAGACGAACATGGCGAAGGCCACCAAACGGAAGTCGAGTGCGAAGGCAAAGCGGCCGGTCAAGTCCAGGAGAAAGACCGGCGTCACCAAGAAGGCCGCGAAGGGCCGGAAGGCCAAGACCAAGGCCAAAGCCGGCGCCAAGCGCCGGGCGGGCGCGGCCCGGAAGGCTGCTGCCAAGGCACCGGCCCGGAAGCGCGCCGCCAAGCGCAAGGCCAAGGCCAAGAAGGGCCCCCTCAGCCGCCTGATCTCCTCGCTGCCGCTGCTGTCCTGAGCGGCGGGGCCGGCCGCGCCGGCGATGAGGAACGACGGCAGGTCCCAAGGCGCGCGCGATCCACCGCGCGCGCGGAATGGCGGCCGGGCGATCCGCGACATTGATCTGCCGCAAGGCGCGCTCTAGAAGCGGCGACCACCGTATCGCGAAACGGCAGGCCGACACAGGAGCGCCCATGAACGACGCCGCAGCCCCATCCAGCTCCAGCGTATCGCTGCGCGATCGTATGGATATGTACAATCGCAACGCGCTCAAGATCGGGCTGTTCGGCGCGAATTGCTCGTCCGGCCGCGCGGTCACGCGGGTTCCCGAACGCTGGACCGGAAGCTGGGACGACAACCTCCGGCTGGCCCGGATGGCGGACGACGCCGGCATCGACTTCATGCTGCCCGTGGCGCGCTGGAAAGGCTACGGCGGCGACACCGACTATCAGGGCACGACGCTGGAGACGCTGACCTGGGCCTCGGGCCTGCTCGCCTCCACCCGGCGGATCACGGTGTTCGGCACGGTGCACGCGCCGCTGTTCAACCCAATCATCGCGGCCAAGGAGTTCGTCACCGCCGACCATATCGGCCAGGGGCGGTTCGGCCTCAACGTGGTGGTCGGCTGGAACGAGGACGAGTTCGAGATGTTCGGCGTGCAGCAGCGCGAGCACGAGCAGCGCTACGAATACGCGCAGGAGTGGATCGACGCGGTCAAGCGCGCCTGGGGTCCCGAGGAGGATTTCGAGATCGACGGCAAGTTCGTCAAGCTCAAGAAGGTGCGCGCCAAGCCCAAGCCGTGGGGCGGCTCGCGGCCGCTGATCATGAACGCGGGCGCCTCGCCGGTCGGACGCGCCTTCGCGGTGAAGAATTGCGATGCCTTCTTTACGCAGGCTTCGCTCACCTCGCTCGACGAGACCGCCCAGCGCGTGCAGGAGGCCAAGGACGCGGCCCGCAACCACGGCCGCGAGATGGGCGTCTACGCCGTCGGCGTCGTCACCTGCCGCAGGACGAAGAAGGAGGCGGAGGACTATTACCACCACGCCGTCATCGAGAACGCCGACTGGTCGGCGGCGGACGGCATCCTGGCCAAGAAGGGCATCACGCTGCAGTCGGTCGGCGAGGCCGAGTTCACCCGGCAGCGCCACGCCTACGCCAACGGGCTCGGCGGCCTGCTGATGGTCGGCGATCCGGATCACGTGGCGCAGCAGCTCGCGAGCCTGAGCAGGGCCGGCCTGAGCGGCATCGGCCTCTCGTTCGTCAATTACCTGAACGAGCTGCCGTATTTCTGCGACGAGGTCCTGCCGCGGCTGGAGCGGCTGGGCGTGCGCGAGAAGCGGGCGTAGCCGAGCGGGCGCGACGCCGGTCCCCGAGCCCGCCCGTAGACGCAGCCAGCGCAATCAGCCGCGTTGACGGCGTCATGCCCGGCTTCAGGCCGGGCATCCACGCCTTCCGGCGATGGCAAAGGAAAAGACACGAATGGCGGGACAAGTCCGGCCAGGACAAACCCGGCCATGACAGGCGTTGCCTGCGACGCCCGTCCCTCACTCGATCTTGATCCCCACCGCCTTGATCACCCTCTCGCGGGTCTCGGCCTGCGACTTGATGAAAGCCGCGAACTCCTCCGGGCTCTTGCTGCCCGTGGGCTCGATTCCGGCCTTGATCAGCCGCTCGCGCACGTCCGGCATCTCGAGCACCTTGTTGATCGCCGCGTGCAGCCGGGCGACGACCTCCTTCGGTGTGCCGGCGGGGGCCACCACGCTCTGCCAGATGCCGAGGTCGAAGCCCGGAAAGGTCTCGGCGACGATCGGGATTTCCGGCGCCAGCGCGAGCCGCTTCTGGCCGGTCAGCGCCAGGATCTTGATCTTCTTGTCGCGGTAGAGCGGCAGCGAGACGTTGACGCTCTCGTGCCCGAGCGGGATGTCGCCGGCCAGCATGCTGGTGATCTGCGTGGTGCCGCCGCGGTAGGGCACCATCACCATGTTGGTGCCGGCGCGCATGTTCAGAAGGCCGATGGCGACCTGCGAGGTCGGCGTGGAGACGCCGATCTGGAAGGTGCCGGGCTTGGCCTTCTCCATGTCGATGGCTTCCTGAAGCGTGTTCGCCGGGTTCTTGATGTTGGCGATCAGTGCCGAGGGAACCGCGGCCACCAGCGTCACCGGCTCAAAGTCCTTGAACGGGTCGTAGGGCAGCTTCGAGTAGAGGAACGGGTTCATCACCAGCGTGCCGTCGATGGCGAGCAGCAGCGTGTAGCCGTCCGGCTTGGAGCGCGCCACGGCCTGCGCGCCGACGATGGTGTTGGCCCCCGAGCGGTTGTCGATGATCACCTGCTGGCCCAGCTCCTCGCCGAGCTTGTGGCCGATCAGCCGACCCAGCACGTCGGCCGGTCCGCCCGGCGCGAACGGCACGATCAGCGTGACGGTGCGGTTGGGATAGGTCTGCGCGGAGGCGGGCAGCGCCAGCGCGGCGATGCCGATCAGGGCTGCGGCAAGGCGGTCCAAAGCAAATTTCATGGCGTTCCTCCTTCGATCCTGTTGTCCGTCATGTCTCGGAACGGGTCCGGACATGGCTGTCGAACGCGCGGCCCAGCCTAATCCAGATGGTTCATCAGCCGGCCCAGCTCCGGCATCGGCGGAAGCGGCGCGAGCCGTCCGCGCAGCTTGCGCAGACAGCCCCACAGCACCGCCTGGTTCGAGTTCACCACCGGCTTGCCGAGCCCGCGCTCGATCCCGGCGATGGCGTCGATCTGCGTGGTGTTGGTGCAGGACAGGAACACGCCGTCCACGTCCGGCCCGTCGTTCTCCTCCGCAAGCTCCGCCCATTGCGCCGGCGTGACGTTGCCGAAGTCGAGCGGTTCGAGTTCGAGCGCCACGTCGCGCACCGTCTCAATCCCGGAGGCCGCGAGATAGTCCACGATCGGCTTGTTGCTCTTGTAGGGCGTGAGCAGCGCCACCCGCTTCATCCCCAGCACCTGCAGCGCGTCGAGCACCAGCCGGCTGGTGGCGACCGCGTCGATGCCGGTGGCGTCGCGCACGATGTCGAGGATTTTTCCTTCGCCCTGCGGACCCTGCGTCATCGACGTGTCGGTGCAGTGGAACACGATCAGGTCGGGCGCGCAGTCGGCGAGAAGCTGCGCCGAGGTCGCGATCTCGCCTGCCATCTCCGGCAGCGGCCGCTTCCAGGGACCCGCGACGCGGGCGCGGGCCACATGAATGCCGAGGCTTTCGGGGGCGAGCCGGTTGAACTGGGGCTCGCTGAACGTGTTCACGGACGGGATGATCAGTCCGACGCGCGCGAGGGGCAGGGCCGGCGCGCCGGCGGCGGCCTCTGCGGCCGAGGCGGTGGTCATGGCATTCTCCCTTGTGGTCGCCGCGGGCGTTACGCGAGCGCGCGCGTGATGTCGTTGAACAGCTCGTCCACGGTGAATTTCCGTGGGATCATCTGCTGGCGGAACGAATAGTCGATGATCCGCTCCAGCGAGGCACGGTTGGCCTCGACGCCGAAGCGGTAGGGATCGAGCCCGCCCTGCGATGCCGTGTCGAGCGCGCGCGCCGCCTTGAACAGCCGGAACAGCTCCTTCACGACGTCGGGCCGCTCCTTCACGATCTGCTCGCGCACCACGATCATGTGGTTGATCGGGATGCCGCCGTTCCGCTCGGCCCAGGCCTTGTTGGCGGCTTCGGCGTCCGGGATCAGCGTCTTGAAGCGGGGGTCGGGGAACTTGTCGCCGATCAGCGCCACGTCCACCTCGCCATCGATCAGCATCTGCGGAAGCTGCTTGGTCTCCGGCGCGCGGTTGACGAAGGCCGGGTCCCGGTACTCGGCGACGTGCGGGTCTTCCATCGTGGTGATCTTCACCTTCGCCCAGTCCACCCCGTAGTCTTCCGCCAGAATGCCGCGCACCCAGATGCCGGTGGTCTGGGTGTAGGAGCGCACGCCGAAGCTGCCGCCGTTGAGGTCGGCCGGCGTCTTCACGCCGCGCTCGGCATTGTAGGCCACGGTGTGAAGCTGGCCGCGGCCCACCACGGTCGCCGGAATCAGCACGTAGGGCTTGCCCGCGGCCTTGGCCTGCAGGTAGGTCACGATCGCAAGTTCGCCCGCGTCGAAGCGCCCCTCGCGCACCAGCGGCTTGAAGCCGCGGTTGGCCACCGGGAAATCGGGAAAATCGAACTCGATCAGGTCGGACGTGACGCGGCCGTCCTTCAGCGCCATGACGTTGGCGTAGTTGCCGAGCAGCGTGTGCAGCTTCATCCTGTCGGGCCGGGTCGCCACGGTTTCACTCCCTTGCAATCCTGACTCTTCGTCTTGCGAATGGCCTTAACCGGAAAGTCTGTCAACTTGCCGGGCCGCGCGTCATGCCAGCGCCGGGTAGAGTGCCTGCGCGGTCTTGCTGAAGATCCAATCCTGATCGTCCTGCGGCAGGAATGAAAGCGCCTCCTTCGCGAGCCGGATCGATTCCGGCAGCGCCTGTGGCGCGGCGGGGAAGTTCGAGCCCCACAGGATGCGGTTGGCCCCGTAAACCTCGACCACGCGGCCGAAGAACCCCTGCGGGCTCGACGGCGGCTTCATCGAGCTTTCGATCGGCCGGTGGGTCAGCTTCAGGTAGACGTTCGGATATTTCGCCAGATCGAACAGCGGCTGCGCCGCCGCGAAGGGCGGGCCGTCCGAGGCATCCGCGCGGGCGAAGTGGTCGAGGATCACGCGCACCTTCGGGAAACGCTCGAGCACGTCCCTGAGCAGGTCGAAGCCCTTGACCTGCATCTGCATGCAGACCGACAGGCCGGTCTTCTCGGCGTGCTCCCACATGGGAAAGCTCGACGGCTCGGCGAAGAAGGTCTGCTGCACCGGCTGGGTCGAGCCCGCGGTGAAGATGCGCATGCCGGTGAGGCCACGGCCGGTCCAGTGCTTCATCCGCTCGACCGCGTCGGGCGCGTTCACGTCGATGGAGAACACGCCGGTGAAGCGGTCCGGATGCGCCGAGACCGCGTCCGCGACGTAGGAGTTGTCGAAGGCATAGGCCGACGAGGCCTGCACCAGGATGGACTTCGCCACGCCGGCCTCGTCCATCGCCTTGACCATGTCTGGATAATCGAGCGGGTGCTCTGCCGACCATGCCGACTGCTTCCCGAACAGCGGCGCGAGCGGATATTTCGCCGTATCGGTGGCGATGACGTGGCAGTGGCTGTCGACGATCGTGCCCATGACTTACTTCCTGACCGGCGGCACCGCCGCAAATTTCGAGCCGCGCACGCACATCCTGCCGCGCGGATCCTGCCAGAGCCTCTCGGTCTGGTGCAGGTGGCCGAGCGCGCGCGCCACCGTGCGGAAATCGTAGGTCGAGAACCGTTCGGCGATGTCGGTGTAGTAGAGCGGCTCCTTGTCGATGACCGCGAGGATGTCCGCGGCCAGCTTCTCGACCTCGGCGTCGGAGCCCGACTGGCCGGCGTCGTCCTTCCTGCCCTTGACGTAGTCGTCCACCTTCGCGGTCTCGAAATAGGCGTAGGTGATGCGCTCGTAGTGCTCCTTCGGAATCCCCTCCGGAATGGTCGCGTCGATGCCGACCTTGGCGCCGGTGGGCGGCACGCCCGCGGTCTGCAGCAGGCTCGGGTCGAGCGGCTTGGCGCGCGCCCCGGGGATCACGACCACGTCCTTGTCGCCCTGGACGCGGGTGGCGATGGCCCATTCCACGTCGGTCGGGTCGTTGATGTCGATGTCTTCGTCCACCACCACGACGTGCTTGAGGTCCATCACCGAGAGGGCGGCGAGCAGCGCGTTCTTGCCGTCGCCCGGCGTTTTTCGGATCGAGACCACCGCGTGCCAGAACGCGCAGCCGCCGAGCGTGACGTTGATGTCCTTGACGTCCACGTTGGCGGTCTTGAGCGCCTGGCGGATCTGGGCGTAGCGCGTGGGGGCGGCGAGCCAGGTGTTCTCCCAAGGCATGTGCAGGTTGTAGAAGATCGCGTCCTTGCGCATCGAGATCGCCTTGATGCGCACCAGCGGATTCCAGTGCAGCCCGCCCATCAGGCGGGTGAACTCGCCGAACCGTCCCTCCGGCCAGGCCCAGCCGGTGGGGAGGATCTCGGCCTCCAGCACGATCTCGGCGTCGGCGATGTAGGGCATGTCGATGGTGTGGCAGGGCGCAAGCTCGACCGGCGCGCCGCGCAATCCGCCGGCGATGGCCATCTCGTCAACGCCGAGCGGGGCGCGGTAGCCGGAGCCGGTGATCTCGTAGGGGTGGGTGCCGATGCTGATCGAGATCGGCAGCGGCTCCTTGCGCTCGAAAGCCCGTTGGGCAAAGAGCCGCATGTTATTCGGCGTCACGATGTCGATGCCGGTGAGTGCCTTCTCCTTGACGATGAAGCGGTAGATGCCGGAGTTGATGCCCAGCTCCGGGTCGCGCGCGATCACCACGCCTGCGGTGATCATCGGCCCGCCGTCGTAGATCGACGACATCGGGATCGGCAGCTTGAAGAGGTCCACGTCGTCGCCGACCATCGTCACCTCGCGGGTCGGAGAGGTGTTGACGTGCTTCGGCTTGATCGGGTTGTCGATGGCGTGCTTCAGCTTGAACTCGATCTCGCCGAAGTCCCTGGCGTGCATCGCCATCACCGCGCGCTCGCGTGAGCGGATGATGCCGGACACCACCGGCATGTCGTAGCCGATCACGTTGTGGAAGAAGAGCGCGGTCTTGGCCTGATCGACCAGCGTGGCGATGTGGCGGATATCCACCGGCTGCCTGAGATCCACAAGCTCGCCGGCGTCGCGCAGGCGGTCGAGGAACTGGCGGAAATTCTCAAGCTGCATCGGGGACTCTCCGGGCGGGGTGGGGGGAGCGGGGCTAACCTACTGACCGGGGCGGGGGCCGGCAATGCTCCGCAGGTTGTCGTCCGCCGGCGCTCCGTCTTCCTTGATTCCTCGCGGAAACCGGGGAAAACAGGGACAGGCGCGCCGGCCGCCTCTCAACAGGCGGCGGGTGGCGTGCCCGCCGGAGCATCTTGCTCCGCCGTCAGCGCCGGACCCGTCAGGACGAAAGACAGAACATGACCGACACCACCTGGCCGAACCAGACCTCCCGGACCTTCGTGTTCAAGGACTTCGCCTTCGGCAGCGGCGAGACGCTGCCGGAACTGCGCCAGCACGTCATCACGCTCGGCACGCCGCGAAAGAACGCCGCAGGCGAGATCGTCAATGCGGTGCTGCTGATCCACAACACGACAGGCACCGCGAAGAGCTGGCTCGAGCCCGCGCTCGCCGGCGAGCTGTTCGGCCCCGGCCAGCCGCTCGACGCCGGGCAATATTTTCTGATCGTGCCCGACATGATCGGCTTCGGCGGCTCCAGCAAGCCGAGCGACGGCTTGCGCGCGCGCTTCCCGCGCTACCGCTACAGGGACATGGTGATCGCGCAGCACCGGCTGCTGACCGAGCATCTGGGCGTGGCGCACCTGCGTCTGGTGCTGGGCCTCTCGATGGGCGGGATGCTGACCTGGATGTTCGGCGGCATGTTCCCGGACTTCATGGATGCGCTGGTGCCGGTGGCGAGCCAGCCCGGCCCGATGAGCGGGCGCAACTGGATCCAGCGCCGCATCAACATCGAGGCGATCCGCAGCGATCCCGAATGGAAGGACGGCGACTACGAGACCAACCCGACCCGCTGGGTGCTGACCGCGCCGATCGGGGCGCTCATGACCCAGAGCGTGGTCCGCATCCAGGAGCGGGCGCCGACGCGGGAGAAGGCTGATGCGCTCTACCGGCAGTTCGTCGAGCGTGCGTCCAAGGGTGACGCCAACAACCGGCTGTACCAGCTCGAATCCTCGATGGACTACGACCCCTCCGGCGAGCTTCACCGAATCCGGGCCCGGCTGTTCGCGATCAACTTCGAAGACGACGCGCTGAACCCGCCGGAGCTGGGCGTGCTGGAGCCTGCGATCGAGAAAATTCCCGGCGCGCGCTGCGTGGTCGTGCCGGCCGGGCCGCAGACCCAGGGTCACTATACGGCCGGACAGGCGGCGGTCTGGGCATCGCATCTGGCCGGCTTCCTGCGCACGCTGCCGCAAGCGTGAGGATCTCGCCTCCCCCGGCCCGCGTCGGCGGGCCGGTGCGGGTCCGTGGGGCGGGAGTTTCCGGCAGGATGGATGTCGCGTCGTGTCTGCTCAATGTAGAATGTATGTGCTTCCGTAAATCGACTTAATAGAATAACTTGCTATTTTAATGGTATAAATTAGAATGCTCATTCTATGACGCATTCCGGCCTCGCCGCGTTTGCGTTTCCCCTGTGTCTTCAGACGCTTAGGAGGAATGAGTCATGCCCCGCACGGCGATTCAGGCGAAATCCCCCAGCGCGGTGCCGGCGTTCGAGGCCGGCCGCAGCATCGGCGGCATCGGGACGCTGGCGGCGGAGATCAGCGCCGCCTGTTTCGAGTCCCCCGAGGCAGGCGCCGAGCGCATCAAGGCCGCGCTGAAGCGCGCGGCCGCCGAGCCGCGGCTGCTGGACCCGGAGCAGCGCCTGCCGCGGGCGGAGTGCTACGCCCGACACGTCATCTACAGCGATCCCGCCGGCCGCTTCACGATCCTGGCCATCGTCTGGGGACCGGGCCAGTTCAGTCCGCCGCATGCCCATCACACCTGGTGCGCCTACGCGGTCCACGAGGGCGCGCTCGAGGAAACCCTGTTCCGCTGGGAGGCTGCGACATCGAAGGCCGAGCCGCTGCGGACGCAGGCCCGCGAGCCGGGCTATAGTTGCCATGCGGGTGCGGGCCTTGACCAAATCCACAGGCTCGGTAATCCGGGCACGAGACCGGCGATCTCCATCCACGTCTACGGCGTCGAGCGCGCGCAGATCGGCACGCACGTCAACCGGCCGGTGGAGACCGCCTGACCATCACGCGGGACGGCGCGGCAGCGCGCAACGAACAAAAGGAACAGTCTCTTGAGTCAGACGATGAAGGCGCTGGTGCTGCGCAAGCACGGCTCGCTCGACGACCTCGAAGTGGTCGCCGACTACCCCGTTCCGAAGGTCGTCGAGGGCCATGTGGTCATCCGCGTCCGGGCCTCCTCGTTCAATTATCATGACGTGTTCACGGTGAAGGGCATGCCCGGCATCAAGGTGCCGATGCCGGTGATCATCGGCCTCGACATGGCCGGCGAGGTCACCGAGGTCGGGCCGGGCGTCTCGGGCTGGAAGGCGGGCGACCGGGTGCTGGTCAATCCCGTGAACCGCAAGAAGGGCCTGATGGGCGAGATGCTCGACGGCGGCATGGCGGAATACTGCCTCGTCGCCGCCGACCAGCTCGTGAAGATGCCCGACGGCGTGTCGTTCGAGGACGCGGCCTCGCTGCCGGTGGCCTACGGCACCGCGCACCGCATGCTGATCACCCACAACACCGTGAAGAAGGGCGACCGGGTTCTGGTGCTGGGCGCCTCCGGCGGGGTCGGCACCGGCTGCGTGCTGCTCGCCAAGATGCTGGGCGCCGAGGTGATCGCCTGCGCCTCCAGCGAGGAGAAGCTCAAGGCGCTCAAGGATATGGGCGCGGACGAGGTGGTCGATTACACCACCACCGACTGGTCCAAGTGGGCGGTGGAGAAGTACGGCAAGCCGCAGCGCCGCTCCTATGACGGCGGCGTCGACGTGGTCGTCAACTTCACCGGCGGCGAGACCTGGGTGCCGTCGCTGCGCTGCCTCAAGCGCGGCGGCAAGCTGCTGGTCTGCGGCGCGACCGCGGGCTACGATCCGAAGGAGGATCTGCGCTACGTCTGGAGCTTCGAGATCGAGATCAAGGGCTCCAACAGCTTCTACGACGACGATCTCGCCGGCCTGATGGCGCTGATCCAGCAGGGCAAGGTGAAGCCCGTGATCGACAAGGTGCTGCCGCTGGAGCAGGCGGCCGAGGGCCTGCGGCTCATCCAGGACCGCAAGGTGATCGGAAAGGTCGTGGTGACGCCATGAGCGAAAAGACCGGCGACAAGCCGAAGAGCCCCGGCGCGGACCTGACGCTGGAGCAGGTCCAGGACCTGGTCACCCGCGCACCGTTCCACCAGTGGCTCGGCCTCAATGTCGTGGCCGTGACGGACGACAGCATCGAGCTGACCGCGAAGTGGCGCGAGGAGTGGGTGGTCAGCGTCGAGCGCCGCTACACCCACGGCGGCATCCTCGCCACGCTGATCGACCTCGGCGCGGACTGGGCCATGGTGCGCAAGACCGGCCGAGGCGTGCCGACCATCGACATGCGTGTGGACTATCACGCGGCGGCGATGCCGGGCGACCTCACCATCAAGGGCAGGGTTGTGCGCATGGGCGGCCAGTTCTCGGTGGCGGAGGCCGCGATCCACAGCGCCGACGGCAAGCTGCTGGCGTCGGGGCGCGGGACCTACTTCACCGCGCCGCCGAAGGCGTAATATTTCTTGGGATGGAGAACGTCATGGCCGGGCTTGTCCCGGCCATCTCGCTTAGGAGGGCAGGATCGTGCCAATCAATCGGGATCACCGGGACTCGCCGCTCCGCGGCGGCCCGGTGATGACGGAGAGTTAGAGCGATGCCGCAGTTCCAGAACCTCGGCGACCTGATCCGCCGCGATCTCGATCTCTCCAAGATCGCGATCGTCGATCTCGGCGGCGAGGAGGTTCCGACCGAATACACCTACGCCGAGCTGGACGCGATGGCGAAGGGCGTGGCGCGCGCGCTGTCGAAGCGCGGCCTTGCGCGCGGCGACCGCATCGCCATCCTCGCGGCCAACCGCGCGGAGTATGTGGCGGCCTATTTCGGCATCATGCGGGCGGGTTTGGTGGCGGTGCCGGTGAACTGGCGGTTCCCGCGCAAGACCATCCACGCGATCATGGACGACTGCGGCGCGAAGCTGGTCTTCACCGACCGGGCGAGCCGCGAGGACTGTCCGGACGGCTTGCCGGTCGTGACCTTCGGCGCGGAGGGCGAGGACGGCTTCGACGCTTTCCTCGATCCGGGCCAGTTCGAGAGCGTGGTGCCGGGCGAGCGCGAACCCGCCATGTTCCTCTACACGTCCGGCTCGACCGGGCTGCCGAAGGGCGTGATCCTGTCGCACCAGAGCCATCTCTGGGTGGTGGAGCAGCGGCTCGCGCCCGGCCTCGACCGGCATCGTTATCTTATCGCCGCGCCGCTCTATCACATGAACGCGCTGGCCCTGGTCAAGCTCGCATGCGCCGCCCATGCGACCGTCGTGCTGCTGCCCAGGTTCGAGGCCAAGCCGTACATCGAGGCCATCGGCCGCTACCGGCCCACCTGGCTGACCGCGGTGCCGCCGATGATCGCGATGATGCTGCGCGAGCGCGAGGCCATGGCCGCGACCGACCTGTCCAGCGTCGAGTTTCTGCGCATGGGCTCCGCGCCCGTGAGCCAGAGCCTGATGCAGGCGATCCATCGCGCGCTTCCAAAAGCCAAAGTCACCAACGCCTATGGCACGACCGAGGCGGGCATGATCGTGTTCGGCCCCCATCCCAGGGGCCTGCCGCAGCCCGAGGCCTCGGTCGGCTATCCCGACGCGCGCATCGCGCTTCGTCTGGTGGACGGCGACGACCGCGACGCGGAGCAGGGCGTGCTGGAGATGAAGTCGCCGGCGGTGATGAACGGCTACCATAACCGGCCGAACCTGAAGCCGCCGTTCACGCCGGACGGCTTCTACGTCACCGGCGACGTGTTCCGCCGCGATGCGGACGGCTTCCACTATTTCGTCGGTCGCACCGACGATATGTTCGTGTCGGGCGGCGAGAACATCTATCCGGCGGACGTGGAGCGGATGCTGGAGCGTCATCCCGGCGTGGCGCAGGCCGCGGTGATCCCGGTGGATGACGACATCAAGGGCACCAAGCCGGTGGCCTTCGTGATCCCGAAGGCCGGCGAGACGCCCACCGAGGACGGGCTCAAGCAGTTCGCGCTGGCCAACGCGCCCGCGTTCCAGCACCCGCGCTTCGTCTGGTTCGTGGACGAGCTGCCGCTGGCCTCGACCAACAAGGTCGACCGCGGGGCGCTGGTGCGGCTCGCGGCCGAGCGTGTCGCTGCGGCCGCGAGCGCGCCGGCGAAGGTCAGTTGATCTTCAGGCCGATCTTCTTGATGACCGGGGCCCAGCGTTTGGTTTCCTCGGCGATCATGCGCCGGGATTCCTCCGGCCCGGAGTTGAGGATCGGCTCGAAGCCGGATTCGACCAGCGTCTTCTGGTAGGCCTGGTTCGAAAGCGCGGTCTTTGTCGCCTGCGCGATCTGCTCCACGATCGGCTTCGGCGTGCCGGCGGGCGCGAACATGCCGAGGAAGAGCTGGCCGATCATGTCGGGCAGCCCCTCTTCGATCGCGGTCGGAATTTCCGGCGCGGCCATCAGGCGCTTGGGCGTGTTGACCGCCAGGATGCGGATCTTTCCGCTTCGGTGCAGGTTGAGCAGGTGGCCGGTGATGTTCGGCGACATCGCCTGGATATGGCCGCTGACCAGATCGGTGATGCCCGGCCCCGCGCCCTTGTAGGAGATGTGCACGAGGTCCGGCAGGCCCGCGATCTGCTTGAACATCTCGCCGGCGAGATGGCTCATGGTGCCGGTGCCGGCGGAACCGTAGGACAGCTTGCTGCCGTTGGTCTTGGCGTAGGCGATGAACTCCTTGAGGTTCTTCGCCGGCACGGACGGATGCACGACGATCGAGGTCGCGCTGACGCAGAGCACCACGATGGGCTCGAACTTCGCCGGGTCGTAGGGCAGCCGGCTCATGGTCATCGGATTGAGGACCAGCGTGCTGGTGCTGCCGAGGAACAGGGTGTAGCCGTCCGGCGTCGAGCGCGTCACCTCGAGCGCGCCGATGGAACCGCCCGCGCCGCCCTGGTTCTCGACGTAGACCGTGCCGAGCGGCTCCCGCATGCGCTCGGCCCACTGGCGGCCGACCACGTCGTTCACGCCGCCGGCCGCGAACGGCACCAGCAGCTTGACCGGACGTTCGGGAAACTTGGCCTGGCCGAACGCCGAAAACGGCGTGAGGAGGCCGGCCGAGAGCGTGGCCAGCCCTGCGGCTGCGAATTCGCGGCGGTTCATTCCAAGTCCTCCCGTTGATCTGTTGTCGTGCGGTCCGTGGGCGGGCCGCGCGCCGGTTATTTCTGGAAGCTGGTGGCCTTGACGATCGGCGCCCAGCGGGCGAGCTCGTCGGCGACGACCTTCTGGCCCTGCGCGGGGCCGGAATCGAGAATCGGCTCGAATCCGGACTTCAGAAGCGCCTTCTGCACGTCGTCCTCAGCCACGACCTGCCGGGTGACCTCGCCGAGCCGGTCGATGATCGCCTTCGGCGTGCCGCCGGGCGCGAACAGCCCGTTGAAGTTCGCGGCGATCATGTCCGGAAGCCCGGCCTCGGCCGAGGTCGGGATGTCGGGCGCCGCCGCCAGCCGCTTCTTGGCGTTGACCGCCAGGATGCGGATCCGCCCTTCGCGGTGGAACGCGAGCAGCGGGCCGCCCACGTTCGGCGTCATCATCGGGATATGGCCGCTGGCGAGGTCGGTCACGCCAGGCGCCGCGCCCTTGTAGGGGATGTGGGCGATGCCCGGAGCGCCGATGAGCTGCTTGAACAGCTCGCCGGAGAGATTGGTCATCGTGCCTGCGCCGGCGGAGCCGTAGGACATCTTGTTGGGGTTGGCCTTGATATGGGCGATCAGCTCCTTGAGGGTTTTCGCCGGGACCGACTGATGCACGACGATCGAGGTCGGCGAGTCGCACATCAGGTAGACGGTCTGGAAGTCCTTCAGCGGATCGTAAGGCCGCTTCTCGGCGATCAGCGGGATCAGCACCTGGGTCGAGGTGTTGCCGAACAGCAGCGTGTAGCCGTCCGCGGGCGAGCGCAGCACGTCGTTGGCGCCGAGCAGGCCGCCGCCGCCGCCCTTGTTCTCCACCACCACGGTGCCGAGCGAGTTCTTCACCTTCTCCGCCCACAGCCGCGCGGCCACGTCGGTCGCGCCGCCCGCGGCGAACGGAACCACCAGACGGATCGGCCGCTCCGGATAGGCGAAGGCGGACCTGGGCAGGGCTGCGGCCGCGACGGCGGCCGCGCCGTACTTCAGAACGCTGCGACGCCGGATCGGAGTGATTTTCATGAGGATTGTTCCGGATTGTGGAGAACGATGTTGCTGTAAGAACAGCGAGGAGAGAACTTTTATTTCGCGGCGCCCGGCGGCGCAAGGAAACAACGCATGCGACAGGCTGTCACCGCCCGGGTGGGCGGCGTTCCTGCGGCGAGCCGGGGGCGGTCGCTCGGCGTGAAGCGGGTCGATCCGTCAGGCGCGCACGTCGCGCCGCCAGCGGAACAGATACCGCTCGGCAGGCTTGAGGATGCCGACCTCGATCACCAGCATCATGACGATCTGCACCACGGTCCAGGCGAACACCTGGTCGATCTGGATCAGGTCCGACGCCTGCTTGAGCCGGTAGCCCACGCCGCTCGCCGAGCCCAGCGTCTCGGCCACCAGGCTCACCCGCCAGCCGAAACCGAAGGCGAGGCGCGCGCCGGAGAAGAAATAGGGCAGGATCGAGGGGACGTAGATCTTCAGCAGCGTCCGGGTGCGCGAGAAGCGCAGCGCCTGCGCCAACTCCACATAGTCGGCGTTGACCGCCTGGGTGCCCTGCCAGACGTTGGTGATGATCAGCGGCAGCGCGGTCATCAGCACCACGAAGATCGGCGTCATCGGCGAGAGGCCGAACCACAGGATCGCGAAGATCGCCCAGATCGCCGAGGAGACGGTGTTCATCACCGGCAGCACCGGCTCGAAGAACTCGCCGATGGCGCGGTGCGAGCCGAGCAGGATGCCGAACGGCACGCCGATCGCCACCGCGATCGCGAAGCCGATGCAGACGCGGCCGAGCGTGACGAGAAGATTGTAGAACAGGTCGCCCGACTGGGCGAGTTCGACGACGCGCTCGAACACGCGGTCCGGGCGCGGAAAGATGTAGGGCGGCGACGTCAGCCCCGCGATCCACCACAGGCCCAGCAGCAGGCCGAGCAGCGCGATGCGTTGCAGGACGATCCGGGAGCGGCGCGGGCCGCCCCCCAAGCGGGGTGACGCCGGTTCGCTCATTTCGCCTGCTTGGCCTTCTCGTAGAGCGCAGTGTTGAACAGGCCGGCCGGCACGTCGCCCTTGATCGTGCCGCTGGCCTTGAAGATGTCCGCCATCGCCTTGAAGGTCGCGACGTCCGCGGGCTCCATCGACGCGGTGTAGATCTGATTCCAGAGCTGCGCGTAGGAGACTGCGTTCTTGGCGTCGAGGTTGCTCGCGCGCTTGAGCATGTCGGCGGCCTCGGCGTTGTTGCTGCGGCCGAAGGCGGTGGCGTCCATCATGGCGCGGACGAACTTGGCGGCGGCCTCGGGATTCTTCTTGATGAACTCCTGATGCATGATCGCGGCGGCGAGGATCGGCGCGGCCGTGCCCTTGGTCATCTTCTTCCACTCGTCCACGAGCTGGCCGAGAACCTGAAGCTTGAGATCCGGCACCGATGCGATGGTCACGGCACGCAGCGCCGCGGCATCGATGTCGCCGCGCTGGAGGAACTGCACGAGCTGGCCCTCGTTGCCGCCGATCGGCGTGAAGTCGGTGGGCTTGAGTCCGAAGTTGCGCTCGAGGACCGCGGCGGCGATCGCATAGGTGGCGCTGCCGACCGGCGACATGCCGATCTTCTTGCCCTTGAGATCGTTGATCGACTTGATCGGCGAGCCGTCCTTGGTCACGAAGGTCGCCTCCGCGATCTGCGTCGCGAGCACGACCTCGACCGGCGCGCCCTGGATCGCCAGCGCGAAGGCGCCGGTGGCGGGGGCGGCAAAGCCCACGTCGATCGAATTGGTGATCAGCGCCTTGGTCGGGCCGTTGACGTCCGCGAAGCGCACCCATTCCGGCTGCAGACCCTGCTTCTCGACGAACTTGCCGAACTCCAGCACCGCGCCGAAGCCGACGCTGAATCCGCTGGTCCAGTAGCCGATGCGGATTTTCTGCTGCGCCTGGGCGGCGGATGCGCCCGTTCCCACGGCGAGGGCCGCGGCGGCGACGAGCCAGAGTCTGCGGGTGATCATGATGCGCTCTCCTTTGTGTTCGCGGCCTCCAGCGAGGCCCGAAGCTCGGCGGTGAGCGCGACGGTCTCGGCCGTGCCCACCCGCGGGTGCTCGAAGGTCACGTCGATCTGCCGGCGCACCCGGCCGGGACGTGGCGACAGCATCACGATGAGATCGGCCAGCACCACGGCCTCCTCGACATCGTGGGTGACGAACAGGATCGACATCTGCCGCAGCTCCTGGATGCGCAGCAGCTCGCGGTGCATGCTGCCGCGGGTCTGCGCGTCGAGCCGGGAGAACGGCTCGTCCATCAGGAGCACGTCCGGCTCGCCCACGAGACTGCGTGCCAGCGCCACGCGGCTGCGCATGCCTCCGGAGAGCTGGTGCGGATAGCTTTCGGCGAATTCGGTCAGGCCCACCAGTTCGAGCGCGGCGCGCGCGCGCCGGGAGCGCTCCGCGCCCGGCATCGACTCGGTCTCGAGTGCGAGCGCCACGTTCTTGTGCGCCACGCGCCAGGGCAGCAGCCGGTCGTCCTGAAACATGTAGCCGACGCGCCGCCAGTCCACCGCCTCGCGGGTGCTCCGGCCGAGCACGCTTACGCGGCCGCCATCCGGGACGATCAATCCTGCCGCCAGATTGAGCAGGGTGCTCTTTCCTGCGCCGGACTGGCCGAGGATCGCGACGATCTTTCCGGCCGGCACCGCGAAGCTCACGTCGCGCAGCACCTCGAGCGGCTCGCCCGCGGTCGAGGAGAAATACTTCGTGACGTGCTCGAAGGCGATCACGGCGGGCGCTGTGCCCGCGATGGAGGCGCCCGGCTGCGGGCTTTGGGGGGAGATTGTCTCGGTCATCGGAACTCTCAGGAAATCTCATGTAGCACGCTTCATGCCGATTGCAGCCTGTGGCACGTTCGCAGATGCAACATTTTCTGCATCGCGATCCGGGGGAGTGAAGACGTGTCGGGGCAGCCGAATTCCGCAAAAGAAATCGATCGTCAGCTTCCGCTCGGAGAGGAAATCGTTCTCGACCACGTCGGACATTTCGTGCGCGATCCACAGGCAGCGAGCCGCGCGCTTGTGCAGGCGGGCTTCTCGCCCACGCCGGTGTCGGTCCAGGCCAACCCGGACGGCACGCCGACCGGGACCGGCAACGTCACCGCCATGCTGACGCGGGGCTATATCGAGGTGCTGTTCAAGACCGCGGACACGCCGCTCGGCCGCGAGTTCGAGGCGGCGCTTGCCGGCCACGCCGGCCTGCATCTGGCGGCCTTCGCCGTGGCGGATTCCGAGCAGCGGCATCGCAGGCTGGGCGAGGCCGGATTTCCGCTGCGGCCGCTGGTCCAGTTCCAGCGTCCGGTGGATACGGAAAGCGGGCCGGGCATCGCGGCCTTCACGGTGGTGCGCGTCGAGCGCGGCGCCATGGCGGAGGGGCGGGTGCAACTGCTCACGCACCGCACCGAGGACACGGTCTGGCAGAAGCGATGGCTGTCGCATCCGAACGGCGCTGCGGGCCTGCTCGATCTGGTGATCGCGTCCGCCGATGTCCCGGAGGCTGCGGTGCGCTTCGCGCGTTTCACCGGATGTGAGGTGGTGGCGAATGACTGGGGGCAGGCGGTGATGCTCGACCGCGGCCGGGTGCAACTGACGAGCCGGGATGCTTTCGCGCGGCTGTTTCCGGAGATCGCCATCCCGGGCCTGCCGTTCATGGGAGCCTATGCGGTCCGGGTCGCGTCGCTTGTGGGGATCGAGTCCATGCCGCGAATGCGCCGCGCCGGCCGCGCCCGAATCGTGCCGTTTCCGGAGGAGCTGGGCGCCGGCGCATGGGTGTTCGTCGAGAACGCCGCCGACCTGCCGTGGCGTTGAAGCCTGCGCGCGATCCGGTTTCGGGATCTCATGTCAGACGCGGTTCGGCAAAACGGGCCCCCGAAGGAGCCCGTTTGCCTCGCCGGTCATGAACCCGGCGCCGTTACCACTTCTGGGTGCCGTACCAGTCGTCGACATCCTTGCGGACCTGATCGCGAGCGATGCCGTAACGCTCCTGGATCTTGCCTTCGAGCTGATCGCGCTTGCCGGCGATCCGGTCGAGGTCGTCGTCGGTGAGCTGGCCCCACTTCTCCTTCACCTTGCCCTTGATCTGCTTCCAGTTTCCTTCCACGCGATTCCAATCCATGACGCCTGGTCTCCTTTCAGGATGTGTCTTGCGGTGCCGTGAAAACGGCTGGCGGCCCCGAATGTTCCTGAGGGACGCAAGCGCGATCCCGTTTCGCCTGGCTCTGCCGCGGGGGCCGGTTTCCGGGAACCGGACCGGCCTTTCGTGCGTTGAATCCGGTTTCCGGGTGCAGGGGGTATGGAGAGATGACGTTCGCCCACCACGAACGCGGCTTGCCGGGTGGCTGCGGATCGGCCAGCATCGAATCCGGTTCCGTTCCGTCAACGCAGAAGACACCTGGCATGACCGATTCCCCGTCCGCGGATGCCGCCCGGCGAATTCTCATCGTCGAGGACGAAATGCTGATCGGCATGCTGCTGGAGGACATGCTGTCCGATCTCGGCCACAAGGTGGTGGCCGTGGTGCCGCGCGTGAACGAGGCGCTCGCGGCGGTGGAGCGCGAGAGCTTCGATCTGGCGATCCTCGACGTCCATCTGAACGGACAGGTGGTTTTTCCGGTCGCGGACGCCCTCGCGCAAAAGGAAAAGCCCTTCGTGTTCGCGACCGGCTACGGCGAGCGCGGCCTGCCGGAATCCTATCGCGGCCGGCCGATCCTGCAAAAACCCTTCGCCGTCGAGGATCTCGAACGGATGCTGAAAACCATCCTGTCGTAAAGACGCAGCCTGGCGGAATCTCAGGCCGGGCTTGCGGGCAGGCGCTGCCGCAGCTTTCCGATACCCGCCCAGGGATCGCGGCGCAGCCGCGCGAGGCGCCGCGGCATGGTGGCGACGGTGAACGGGCTCGCGGTCTTCATTCGCCCCAGTTCCTCCCACGACAGCGGCGCGGAGACGGTCGCGCCGGGCCGCGCGCGGGTGGAGTAGGGCGCGATGGCCGTGGCCTCGCGGCTGTTGCGCAGGTAGTCGACGAAAATCCGTCCCTTGCGCGCGGTCTTCCGGATGGTGGCGACGTAGCGGCCGGGCTCGTCGGCGGCCATCGCTTCCGCGAACGCGCGGCAGAAGGCCTTGACCTCGTTCCAGCGCGCGGGTGCGATCGGCGCCACGACATGCAGGCCCTTGCCGCCGGTACTCTTGACGAAGCTTGTGAGCCCGAGCTTTGCGAGCCGGGCGCGCACCGCGCGGGCGGCCTCCACCACCTCTTTCCACGCCACGCCGGGACCGGGATCGAGATCGAACACCAGCCGGTCGGCCTCCTCCAGATGCCCCACGGTGGAGCCGCGGACATGGATTTCGAGCGCGCCGGCCTGCGCGAGCGAGATCAGCCCCGGCAGATCGTCGATGGACATCGACATCTCGCCGCCCGGCTCCTTGACCTCGTGCAGCCGGGTCGCGTCCACTCCGGCCGACGCATGCTTCTGGTAGAAGCATTGCGCGGTCTGCCCGTCGGGGCAGCGCACCAGCGCCAGCACGCGGCCCGTGACGTGCGGCTTCATGCGATCCCAGACCGTTTCGTAATAGCGGGCGAGATCGGCCTTGGTGACGCCGGCGTCGTCCCAGTAAATCCGCTCCGGATGCGTCAGCGCGACGCCCGCGACGCTCGCGGCGGAGGCCGAGCGCTTGGCTGGCGAGGCAGCCCGCCGCAGCGCCGCCCGCTTTACGGGCGTTCCGGTCGATGGCTTTGAGCCCTGCGGCATGACGGGCGTTTCCCTGACCACCTGGCGGGCCGGCTTGTCCTCGCGCAATCCCTTGAACGAACCCTGCCGCACCCGGGTTCCGCCGGTCCAGCCGCGAAACTCGATCTCGGCCACGAGCCGGGGTTCCGCCCATTTCACCTGGCGCCGCTTTTCCTCCGGCGGGATCGTGGCGAAGGGCGATCGGTCCGCAGCCACACTTCGCAGCCGAGCGACCAGATCGCGCTCGCGCAACCGGCCCCAGCCGGTGCCGACCCGGCCGGCATAGCGGAGGTCGCCGTCCTCGTAATAGGCCAGCAGCAGGGAGCGGATCGCGCGGCCGTTCTTGTCCGAGGGCTCGTGGCCCGCGATCACGAACTCCTGGCTGTGGGTGCATTTGATCTTGAGCCAGTTGCGGCTGCGTCCCGAACGATAGGGCGCGTCCGCGCGCTTCGACAGGATGCCCTCCAGGTTCATCCGGCAGGCGTGCTGGAGCATGGTCGGGCCGTCGGCTTCGAAATGCTCGCTCAGGCGGACGATGTCCCCGCGTGGCTTGTTGTTCAGCAGCCCCGCGAGTCGGGCCTTGCGCTCGAGCAACGGCGCGCGTGTGAGATCGTATCCGTCGAGGTGAAGCAGATCGAAGACGTAATAGACGAGGCGGTCCTGACGGCCGGCTTTCAGGTCGTCCTGTAGCGCCGCGAAATCCGACATCCGGGTTTCGTCTCCGGACACGATCTCGCCGTCGAGCAGGGCTTCGCGCGCGGCAAGGGCGCCGACCGCCGCGGCTATGGCGGGAAACCGTTTCGTCCAGTCGAGCCCGGTGCGCGTGCGCAACGCGGCCCTGCCGTCCTCGAGGCGGGCCTGCATGCGGTAGCCGTCGAACTTGATCTCGTGCACCCAGCGGCCCTGCGCAGGCGTGCGTTCGCTCAGTGTGGCGAGCGATGGGGCGACGAAATCGGGAAGGCGCGCCGCGCGCGCGCCGCTCGTTGCGGCGAGCCCCGCCGGCGGCGCAGCGGGCTTCGACGGTTTTGACGCGGGGCTTTTCTGGGCGGCGCGTTTTCCGGCTGCGCCGGTCTTGCGGGCGCGGGACTTGGCTTTGGCCTTGCGTCGGGGCGGGGCGCGGCCGCCGGCTTTCATCGCGGCCTTGGCTTTGGCGGAAACCGTGCGCGGCGACTGCTGGGCGGCCGGACGGTTGGAATGCCAGACTTTGCTCCGGCCTTCGGCGATCTCCCCGATGCTGCGGCCGCTAACCGCCGAATCCGGCTTCTCTTCGAGAACGTCGCGCGCGGATTTCGGACGCGCGCTCTCGTCGTCGGACTTGATCAGAAGCCACGGCTCCTGCCGCTCGCCGGGGCGCGGCTTCAGGCGCACCAGATGCCAGCGGCCCTTGAGCTTGTCGCCGTGGATGGCGAACTCGAGGTGGCCCTTCTTCATGCCCCGATGCGGATCGCCTTCGGGCGTCCAGGTGCCGCGATCCCAGATCATGACGGTGCCGCCCCCGTATTCGCCCTGTGGAATCGTGCCCTCGAAGCGGTTGTATTCGACCGGGTGGTCCTCGACGTGGATCGCCAGCCGCTTGTCGCCCGCGACGAGGCTCGGGCCGCGCGTGACGGCCCAGCTCAGCATCACGCCGTCCAGTTCAAGCCGCAGGTCGTAATGCAGGCGGCGCGCGGCGTGCTTCTGGATGACGTAGCGGAGACCTTTGTTCCGCGAACGGCTCGGCGGTGTCTCGCCGCGAGGCTCCTGCGTGCGCGAGAAGTCGCGTTTGGTCCGGTAGGTTTTGAGGCCGGCCACGGTCCGTGGTCCCGGTCAGCCCGCGCGCTTGACGCGCGTGCGCGTGCGGGCGTTCGCGGGGCGCTTGCGTGCGGTCTTCGCCCCGGCCTTGGCCCGCGTCGGTCGGCGCGGCGACGAGCGGGCGGCACTGCTTTCGCCGCCGGCCTTCACGCTGCGCTTGAGCGCGTCCATCAGGTTGATGACGTTGCTCGGCCGCGGCTCGGAGGGCTTCGGCAGCGGCCTGCCGGCCTGCTTGGCCTTGATCAGGTCCGCCAGTGCGCTTTCGTAGCGGTCCTCGAACCGGTCCGGATCGAAGCGCGTCTCCTTGCTCTTGAGGATGTGGACCGCGAGGTCGAGCATGTCGGCGGGGATTTTGACCGAAGGAATGTCGTCGAAATAATCGTCGGCGTCGCGCACCTCCGAGCGGTAGCGCAGCGCCGTGGCCATCAGGCCCTTGCCACGCGGCTCCAGCATCAGGATGCGCTCGCGGCGGTACAGCACCGCGCGCGCGACGCCGACCATGCCCTGCTTCTTCATGGCCTCCCGGATCACCGCGAACGCCTCGTGGGAAACCTTGTCGTTCGGCGCGATGTAATAGGACTCGTCGAGATAGAGCGGGTCGACCTCGTCGCGCGCCACGAAGGATTCGATGTCGATCGTGTGCGTGCTTTCGAGCGCGACCTCGTCCAGCTCGTCGTCCTCGATCTGGACGTAGCGGTTCTTCTCGACCTGATAGCCTTTGACGCGATCCTCCGCCTCCACCGGCTCCTCGGTCTCGGCGTCGACGACGAGATTGCGGATGCGGTTTCCGGTGTTGCGGTTGAGGATGTTGAAGCGGATGCGGTCGCTGGTCGTGGTGGCTGCGTAGAGGGCGACGGAACACGACACCAGCGACAGCTTCAGATGGCCCTTCCAGTTCGGACGCGGCGCCATGACCCACTCCACTCTGCAGCCGCGGCCGGCGGCCGGGATGCACGACAACGCCGGCCGTCCCCGCCGGTTCCGGGCGGGAACCCGATCCCCCGGTCTGCGTTCGCACTCGGGGGGCGCTCGGGAGATTTCCGCATGCCGCAGATCGGCAGGACGCGCTGGGCCATCGCCGAGGGCTGGATTCCGGAGGACAGCGCGTTTCCCGGCGACCGTGCGCTGGCCTCCCACGAGACCGCCTGCGTCCTCAACGCGGGCGACGGCGACGCGCAGGTCAGGCTGACCGTCTATTTCGCCGACCGGGAGCCGGTCGAATACGCTTTCACGGTCGGGGCGCGGCGCACCCTGCACGTGCGTTTCGACGACCTGCGCGATCCGCCGGTCCCGCGCAACACGGACTATGCGTCGGTCTTCGTGTCCGACGTCCCGATCGTGGTGCAGCATACGCGGCTGGATTCCCGCCGGGCGGAGATCGCCCTGATGACGACGACCGCCTATGCGGACTGACCGGGACCCGTCGCGGGTCGCGATGGCGCGGGCGTTCAGCCCAGAACCGAACCCGTGCCGCGGCTCGCAGCGTCTTCGCCCAGGACCACGGTGTCGTGCTCGGCGAGGATGCGGCTCGTCAGCGCCCCGTCGGCCAGCTCCGCGGCCGAGACGGATTTCATCGCCCGCATCATGCCTTCGAGACCCGGCGGGCTGTAGAGCATGACCATCTTCATGCCGGCGGCGGACGAGACCTTGTGCGGCACGCCCGGCGGGATGCTGACGCACGCGCCGGCCTTCGCGTGCACGGTTTCGTCGCCGAGAAGGAACTCGCCGGAGCCTTCAATGACGTAGCAGACCTGGAACGACTTCATGTGATAATGCAGCCGCGACTGGAAGCCTGGCCGGCAGACCTCGTCGAACAGTTCGAACGCGCCGCCGGTATCCTCGGCCGTGATCTTGCAGGTCGCCACGTTGGCGCGGGCGTAGACGTGGCCTTCGCCGGGTGCTGAAACCTTGGCTTTGAGCGTGGTAGGCTCCGGCATGATCGCCTCCCTGAAAATCTCCCGGCCATTATGCGGCTCTCTCCGCCGGAGGCCAGCATGAAGCGCGGTTGGGCCATCTGCCCCGCCGGACGCTGGAATCCGGCGACCGCTGCGGACCGGGTGCTGCTCGGTTCCGGCGACCGACGCAGCCGCGGCCTCGCCGCGACCGGCGAGGGCGGCACGGCGTTCCTGCTCGACCTCGACCGGCCGGCGGTCCTGCGCGACGGCGACGGCATCGTGCTCGACGACGGCTCGCTGATGCTGGTCGCAGCTGCGGCCGAGCCGCTGCTCGAATTGAGCGCGCGCACGCCCGCCGATCTCGTGCGGCTGGCCTGGCGTCTCGGCGAGCGGCATGTGGACGTCCAGATCGCGGGCGAGCTGTTGCTCGTCCGGCGCGACCCGGAGCTGGAGGCGCTGGCGGCCGGCCTCGGCGCGCGCGCGCTGCCCGTCGAAGCCCCGTTCGATCCCGAGGTCGATGTGCCGTCACACGGGCATCATCACCACGGCCACGGCCACGAGCACGGGTGCTGAGTGCCGCGGCGTGAAAGGGGCGGAACGAGTCAGCGCTGGCCGGTGTAGCTTGGCTTGCGCTTTCCGAGGAAGGCCTTCACGCCCTCCGCGTAATCCGGATGCGAGCCCGCCCGCCGCTGCAAGGCACGCTCCAGATCGAGCTGCGCCGGCAGCCCGTTGTCCTCGGCCGCGTCGAGCGCACGCTTGATCAGGCCGAGGCCGTAGGTCGGCGCCGTTGCGAAGCGGGCGCACATCGCCTCGGCCTCGGTCATCAGCGCGGCGTCGTCCACCGCCTTCCAGATCAGGCCCCATTCCTCCGCCTGCTCCGCGGAGAGCGGCTCGGCCAGCAGCGCCAGTCCGCGCGCCCGCGCCTGTCCCACGAGACGCGGCAGCAGCCACGTCCCGCCGGCATCGGGGATCAGGCCGATGCGTGCGAACACCTGCGTGAACGTGGCCGAGCGCGCCGCCAGCACGATGTCGCAAGCGAGCGCGATGTTGAGCCCCGCGCCCGCGGCGACGCCATTGACGGCAGCGATCACCGGAAATGGCAGGGCACGCAGCCTGAGCACCAGGGGATTGTAATATTTCTCCAGCGCCTCGCCGGGGACGATGACCTCGCCGGAGGGCGCGATCCGCTCGTTCAAATCCTGTCCGGTGGAGAAGGCGCGGCCGTTGCCCGTCAACAGCAGCGCGCGGCAGCCCGCATCGTCCTCGGCCTCGGCAAGCGCCCGGGCCAGCGCCTCGTGCATGCCGAGGGTGAAGGCATTGAGCCGCTGCGGCCGGTTGAGCGTGACGATCCGGTAGCCGGGCCGCGTCTCGACCAGGACTGGAATTTGGTCCATGCTGCTCTCCAGGCGGCAATCCGCCGCATGCCGGGCGTTGGTGCAGCCAGTCGCCCCATGGGACAAGAGACGTGTGGGCCCGCGGTTGGCGCACCTGATTCATATTGAAGCCTCAGGAGTTTAACCTGAGGTCATCGACTGGAGGAAATCGAATGCCCAGGATCAAGCTGAGTCTTTCTCTCGGTGCGTCGACGGCCGTCATCGCCGGCATGCTCGCCGCAACCCTGCCGCAGCCGGCCGATGCGCAGCAGCGCAAGTCGATCCGCTGGGCGACCGCCAGCGTGGACACCTACGGCTACCAGGTCGCCGCCTCGATGGTGAAGATCGCCGAGGAGGCGCTGGGCGGCGAATACACCGTGACCGTCAATCCGTATCCTTCGACCATCGGCGCCATGAAGGCGGCGATGGATGGCAACGGCGAGATCGGCTACACCGCCGACATCGGCATGACCCAGCTCTATGCGGGCGAGGGCGGCTTCAAGGGCTACAAGGCGGGCAAGGGAAACCTGGTCCACTCCTGGTACGCCTATCCGATGGAATCCTTCATGGCGGTGCCGGCCGACAAGGCCTCGCAATACAAGTGCCTGAAGGATCTCAGCGGCAAGCCGACCTTCTTCACGCCGGCCGGCTTCATGAACTGGCTCAACTTCCAGCGCATCTACAAGGCGCTCAACTACGACTTCAAGCACGTCCAGATCGACCCCAAGACGCAGTCCGACGCGCTGAAGAGCGGCACGGTCGCCGCCTCCGTTGCCTACACCACTTCCGGCCAGTCGATGGTGCCCTACTGGAAGGAGACCGAGATCCGCATGGACGTGAAGATCGTCAATCCGTGCCCGGATGAGGTGGAGAAGCTGAAGGCGGCGGGCCTCTCGATCGCCGAGGTGAGCCCGAAGGTGTTCGCCAAGGATGTCGGCGTGAAGACCATCCAGGGCGTGCCGATCCTGTTCGGCTACAACATGCGCGCCGACATGCCCGAGGACGTCGTCTACAAGCTGGTCACGGCCTTCCACAAGAACCGCGACGTGCTCGCCAAGGCCGATCCTGGCTTCGGCCCGATGGCCAAGGACTTCGTCGGCATGCAGGTCTCCGGCATCAGCGCCAATCCGAACGTGCCGGTGCATCCGGGCCTCGCCAAGTTCCTGAAGGAGAACAAGGCCTGGAACGACAAGTGGAAGATTGCGACCGGTGGCTGATCGGGCGTAAGGGTCAGGGGCGAGGGCCGTGCCGAAGACGCGCGACCTCGCCCCGTTCGTTTGACGGGCCGGATTTTGCCGGGTTCGACTTGTCCGGCTCGACTTTGTCCGGCTCGACTTTGTCCGGCTCATCTGGGGCCGGACGCGAAGCGAAACGACATGACGGCCGGGAGCGCCCGCAGGCCTGCTTTTCGCGAGGCGCCCCGCCGATCGCAAGACGCCGCGGGAACCGCAAGGCGCCGACAATAAGACGCCGCTCCGGACCACAGGGCGGAACGTGACAGGGGATGGGGACGCGATGTTTCTCGATCAGCTCAGGAGGCAGTTCAGCCTCAACAACGCGATCCTGTTTTTCTCGCTCGTCCTGCTGACCTGGCTGCTCTGGTACTTCTACACCGGCTTCGGCGGGCCGCAGGAGCTGGTCTCGCGCTTGCTCTCGGTGGCGCTGATCCTCCAGGTGCTGTTCATGTACCGGGAGGACTATCTCTACAAATGGCTGCCGCCGCGCATCAACGACGCCATCGTCGCGGTCTATGTCGGCATCTGCCTCTATGCCTTCTGGTATTTCTGGATCGAGTTCGAGCAGGTCGCGATCTACCGCCAGGGCTCCTACACCACGCAGGACTATGTCGTCGGCCTGCTGATGTTCCTGCTGGTGATGGAACTGTCCCGCATGGCGCATCCGGTGCTGTTCTGGACCAACATCGTTCTCGTCGTCTACACGCTCTGGGGCTATCTCAGCCCGGTCGATTTCTTCTGGCATCCGGGCACGACCTTCTACCGGGTCGTCACCTCCAGCACGGTGGAGTTCTCCACCGGCATCTACGGCATCTACGGCCAGCTCGCGCTGACGGTGATCGGCGCGTTCCTGCTGCTCGCGGCCGCCGCGCGCGGTTTCGGCGCGCAGTCCGCCATGATCAACGTGATGCGGCGGCTCGCCGGCCGCTCACGGCAGATGGTGCCGCAGACCGCGGTGCTGGGGTCGCTGTCGGTCGGCACCATCAGCTCCAGCGGCTCCGCCAACGCGGTGGTGGTCGGCAGCATCACCATTCCGCTGATGAAGCGCTACGGCGTGCCGCCGACCTTCGCGGCGGCGGTCGAGACCGCGGCCTCGATGGGCGGGCTGATCATGCCGCCGCTGATGGGCGTGGGCGCGTTCCTGATGTCGCAGTTCCTCGGCGTTCCGTACTGGGACGTGGTGGCGCGCGGCTTTGCTCTCGCGTTCGTCTATTACGTGGCGCTGGCGCTCGCGGTCTATCTCCTGTGCGTGCGGCTCCTGCCGCGCGACACGATCCCCGCGCCGAAGGTGGTGCCCTACGACGCGATCAAGACCGGGATTTTCTTCGCCTCGGTGGCCTTCCTGATCTTCCTGATGGGCTGGGTCGGCATCGGCGAGCTGCGCGCGGCGCTCTACACCGCGGGATTCATGTTCCTCCTGCTGTTCCTCGCGTTCCTCTATTACAAATACGTCCTGAAGGACCCCGAGGTCGCCAAGGAGACGCTGCTCGGTAACATCCGTCTCAGCATCGAGACGCACGGCGACATGACCTCGTATCTGACGCTGCTGCTGGCCACGCTCGGCATCATGATCGGCCTGTTCACCGTCACCGGCTTCATCAACCGGATGGGCTCCACGCTGCTCGACCTCGGCGCCTGGAACATCATCGCGATGATCGGCATGGCCTATATCTTCGGCTGGCTGGTCGGGGCGGGCCTGCCGCCGACCGCGACCTACATCATCGGCGCGGTGATCATCGTGCAGCCGCTGGTCAAGCTCGGGGTCAATCCGTGGGTCGCCCACTTCTTCGTGTTCCTGCTGTCGGTCTGGGGCGAGCTGTCGCCGCCCACGTCGCTGACCGCCGCGATCTCCGCGAAGATCGCGGAGGCGTCCTTCATGCGGACCATGTGGGAGGCGCTGAAGATCTGCATCCCGATCACGCTGATGACGTTCGCGATCTTCACGCGTCCCGACATGGTGGTGACGACCGGGTGGCCGCAGCTCGTGGACACGTCGCTGGTGCTGATCGCGACCTGCGGCATCTCCGTCGCCATGTTCGGCAGGCTTCTGCCGGGCAAGCTCGGGGATATCGCGTTGCGGCTCCTGCTCGCGGCGGTATCCTTCGTGGTCATGTTCCACCCGGATCAGGCGATCTCGATTGCCGTGGCCGCGATCGTGCTGCCGGCGACGGTCGTGGGCATCTGGCGCCATCGTCTGGTGGTGCCGCCGCCGACGCTGAGCGCCGACGCCCTGCAGGGAACGGATTCCAGCGGCGATCTCGGCCAGATGGCGACCGAGGCGCGCCGCGACATCGGATAGCGCGCGGACGGCCAGGCTGGGATGTTGCGCGCCGCGCGGCCGTTCGTGCTATCGAGAGGCATTGAACCCGCGAACTCCCGTGTGTCCATGAGCGCATCCTCTGCCCGCGACCGTCTCGAACGGGCGCTTGCCCGCATCGCCGATCCGGCCGGGGAGGGCGCCCGCGCCTGCCTGACCGTCTATGCCGAGACCGCGCGCGCCGCCGCCGACGCCGCCGACGCGCGGGCGCGCGCCGGCGCGGCGCTCGGCCCGCTCGACGGCGCCGTCCTCAGCATCAAGGACCTGTTCGACGTGGCCGGCGAGGTGACGCGGGCCGGCTCGCGCATCATGGCCGAAGAGGCGAGGCCGGCCGAGGCGGACGCACCCGTGGTGCGTCGCCTGCGCCGGGCCGGCGCGGTGATCGTCGCCAAAACCAACATGAGCGAGTTCGCCTTCCACGGCATCGGCACCAACCCGCATTTCGGCACGCCCGGCAATCCGTTCGACCGCGCGCGCGTGCCCGGCGGCTCCACCTCCGGCGGAGCGGTCGCGGTCGCGGACGGGATGTGCGAGATCGCCATCGGCAGCGACACGGGAGGCTCGACCCGTGCGCCGGCTGCGTTCTGCGGCATCGTCGGCTGGAAGCCGAGCCGGCAGCGGGTACCCACCGGGGGCGCGTTTCCCCTGTCCTATTCGCTCGACTCGGTCGGGCCGATGGCGCGTAGCGTGGCGGAGTGCGCGCTGGCCGACGCGGTGATGGCAGGCGACGAGCCGCAGCCGCCGGTGGCTTCGCCGCTCGTCGGCCTGCGGCTGGCGGTGCCGTCCGGGTTGCTGCTCGACGGTCTCGACGAGACCGTGTCCGCGGCCTTCTCCGGAGCGCTGTCGCGGCTGGGTCAGGCCGGCGCCGCGGTCGGCGAGCATCGGACTGCGCTGCTCGACGGCATGGCGAAGGTGAATGCGCTGGGCGGCTTCGCACCGGCGGAGGCGTTCTCGATCCATCGCGGGCGGCTGGAGCGGAAGGCCGCGGACATCGATCCGAACGTGCTGGCGCGCATCGAGCGCGGCCGCACGATTTCGGCCGCGGATTACGTGGACATGGTGCAGAGCCGCAACCGGCTGGTCGCGGCGATGGACGCATGGCTGTCGGATTTCGACGTGCTGGTGCTGCCGACCGTGCCGATCGTGCCGCCTCGGATCGACGAGGTGGCCGATCCGGCCGTCTTCGGGCCGAAGAACATGCTGACGCTGCGCAACACCTCGGCGCTGAACTTCTTCGACCTCTGCGCGATCTCGCTGCCGATCCCGACCGGCGGGCTGCCCGCCGGCCTCATGCTGGCAGCGCGCAATGGCCACGACGCCCGGCTGTTCAGGATCGCGGCCGCGGTGGAGCGCCTGCTGGCCGGCTGAGCGAGTCGGCTTGCGCGGCGGCGGCGCGGGCCTCTACCATGCCGGCACCTGACCGGGGAGGAGCCATGTCGTCCGTCCGTGCCGCCGCGCCCAGCCGCCGCCGCGTTCTCAAGGGAGCCGCCGCAGCCGCCTCGCTGCTCGCCGCGCCGGGCCTCGTGCGCGCGCAGGCCAAGAGCCTGAAGATCGCGGTCTTGCTGCCGCGCTCGGGATATCTCGCGCAGGCCGGGCAGAGCTGCCACCGCGGCGCGCTGGTCGCGCCGAAGGTGCTCGCGGACTTCGGTTACAACGTCGAACTGATGCACATCGACACCGAGTCGAACCCGGACCTCGCGCGCACCGCCGCGGAGCGCGCGATCAACGAGGGCGCGCAGGCCATCGTCGGCAACTTCGAATCCGGCGGCACGCTCGCCATCGGCCAGGTCTGCGAGCAGCGCCAGGTGCCGCTCGTGGTCAACATCGCGGCCGCGCCGCAGATCACCGATCAGGGCTACAGGTTCCTGGTCCGCAACTTTCCCACCGGCGGCATGCTGGTCAACAACGGCCTGCGCCTGATCCGCGACGTGATCGACGCCACCAGGATTTCGCCGAAGACGGCGGTGTTCCTGCACGCCAACGATACCTTCGGCGCGGCCCAGCGCAAGGCGATGGACGCGCTGTTCCCCAAGGCCGGCATGCCGTTCAAGCTCGCCGAATCCATCGCCTACGATCCCAAGGCGCAGGATCTCTCCGTCGAGGTGACGAAGATCCGCTCGATCAGGCCCGATCTGGTGCTGGTGGTCACCCGCGCGGCCGATGCCATCAAGCTGGTGCGCGACATGGTGCGCCAGCGCTTCGAGCCGATGGGCATCATCTCGCCCGGCTCGCCCGGCCTCTATGACGAGGAGTTCTATCAGGCGCTCGGCCCGCTGTCGGACTTCCCGATCTACAACCTGCCCTGGGCCAACCCCAAGGCGCAGTCCACCCAGGCGCTGGAGGCCGCCTTCAAGCCGGCGCATCCCAAGTTCCGCTTCCCGGTGGAATGCTTCAACGTCGGCTTCACCTACGAGGCGCTGCTGGTCGCCGCGGACGGCTTCAAGCGCGCCGGCACCGCCAGCGGTCCCGAACTGATGAAAGCGATCCGCGAGACCAACCTCGCCGAGCATCCGATGATCGGCCCGCCGATCCGCTTCGACGAGAAGGGCCAGAACGTCGGCATTCCCTCCGCGGTGGTGCAGAACCGCGGCCGCACCCCGACCGTGGTGCTGCCCAGGGAGGCGGCGACCGCGGAGCCCGTGCTGCCGATGCCGCCATGGCAGAAGCGGACCTAGAGCATGATCCCGAAAAGCGTGAAGTGGTTTTCGGACAGGATCATGCTCGAACAGGACGCGGGAGCGGACAATCTGACGACAGTCAGATCGTTTCCGCTCTGATGGCGGCCGCGGCGGCGTCGAGCGCGTGATGGACCCTTCGATCGTCGTCAACGTCGTCATCCAGGGCCTGCTCACGGGGCTCGTCTACGGACTGATGGCGCTCGGCCTGTCGGTGATCTTCGGCGTGGTGCGGGTGGTTAATTTCGCCCACGGCGAGTTCGCCGTGGTGGCGATGTATGCGGCGTTCCTTCTGTTCCACTATCTACACCTCGACCCGCTGATCGCTCTGCTGCCGATCGCGGCGCTGTTCTTTGTCGTCGGCTATGCGCTTCAGCATTCGCTGATCAATCCGTTCGTCGGCCGCGCCGAGCACGAGCAGTTCATCCTGCTCGTCGGCGTCGCCATCGTTCTGGTGAACGTCACGCTGATGCTGTTCGGCCCGGATGCCCGGCCGGCCAATCTGCCCTACGGTTTCGACAGCTACCTGATCGGCCCGCTGATCGTGGACAAGGCGCGTGTCTATGCGGCGGTCGCCGCGGTCGCGGTGGCGGCGGCGCTGCTGGCCTTCTTCCGCACCACCCGGACGGGAACCGCGATCCGCGCCTGCGCCGACAACCTCACTGGCGCGGCGGTGGTGGGGCTCGACGTGCGCCGGCTCTATGCGCTCACCTTCGGTATCGGTCTCGCATGCGTCGGCGCCGCCGGCGCGCTGATGATCACCATCGCGGACGCGGCCCCAGCGCTCGGCCCGGCCTACACGCTGCTGGCCTTCATCATCGTCATCGTCGGGGGGCTCGGCTCCATGACCGGCGCGCTGGTCGGAGGCGTTCTGATCGGCGTGACCGAGGCGCTGGCCGGGTTCTTCGTCGCCCCGTCGATGAAGAGCATGTTCTCCTTCGGCATCCTGATCGCGGTCCTGCTGCTGCGGCCGCAGGGCCTGATGGGGCGGCGCGCATGACCGGGCCGTGGCGCGACATGCCGCGTCGCGGCCGCGTGCTGTGTGCGCTCCTGCTGGCTGTTCTGCTTGCGGCGCCGCTGTTCGCGGACCGCTACGTCCTCTCGGTGCTGACGCTGATCCTCTACTTCGCCTATGTGGGGCAGGCGTGGAACCTGATGATGGGCTACGCCGGCCAGCTTTCGCTCGGCCACGCGCTCTATGTCGGGCTCGGCGCTTACATCAGCGCCATGCTGTGGGTCTATCTCGGCGTCGGCCCCTGGGCCGGGGTGTTTGCGGGTGTGGTGGTTGCGGCGGCGTTCGGGGCGCTGATCGGCTGGCTGGGCTTCCGCTTCGGCATCGCGGGAGTCTATTTCGCGCTGCTGACGATTGCGTTTGCCGAGTTCACCCGCATCGCCTTCGACCATCTGCCTTACACCGGCGGCGCGGGCGGGCTGTTCATTCCCTACCAGGCGCAGCGCATGGGCGAGTGGTGGAACCTGCGCGGGGGGCAGATCCTGTTCTACTATCTCGCGCTGCTGCTGGCGGCCGGCGCGGTCCTTCTGGTGTCGCTGCTGGTGCGCTCGCGCATCGGCTACCACTGGCTCGCGGTGCGCGAGGACGAGGCGGCGGCGCAGGCGCTCGGCATCGACACGTTCCGCGCCAAGATGATCGCGGTGGTGATCTCGTCGGCCATGACGGCCGTGGGCGGCGTGTTCTACGCCTTCTATTACAACAGCCTGTTTCCGGCGCAAATCTTCGACATCGGCCGCTCCATCGAGCTGATTCTGGGGCCCATCGTCGGCGGTATCGGCACGATCTTCGGCCCCGTCGTCGGCGCGTTCCTCCTCACGCCGCTGGGCGAGGCCCTGATCGCGCTCACCGAGCGGCTCGGCCTCAACGCGCCGGGAACCAAGGCGGTGTTCTACGGTCTTGCGCTGATCGCCATCATCTCGTTGCGGCCGACCGGCGTTTGGCCCTGGCTCGCGCGCGTGCTGGGCCTGTCGGGGCGCGGCTCATGAATACGGCGACCGGCGCGCTCCTGACCGTCACGGGCGTGACCAAGCGCTTCCGCGGCCTGCTGGCGGTGGACCGCGCGAGCTTCGCCGTGCAGCCCGGCGAGGTTTACGGCGTGATCGGCCCCAACGGCGCGGGCAAGACCACGCTGTTCAACATGATCGCGGGCGTCCATCCGCCGGACGAGGGTGAGATCGCGTTCGGCGGCGCGCGCATCGACGGGCTTGCGCCGGACGAGATCTGCCGCCGGGGCGTCGGCCGCACCTTCCAGATCGTCAGACCGTTCCCTGCGCTCAGCGTCGAGGACAACGTGATCGTCGGCGCTCTCCTGCGCCGGCCGGACGTGGCCTCGGCGCGCCGGCATGCCCATGACGTGCTGGCGCGCCTCGACCTGTACGACAAGCGCATGCAGCCCGCCGCGGCGCTGACGCTGCCGGACCGCAAGCGGCTCGAGGTGGCGCGCGCTCTCGCCACCGATCCGAAGCTGCTCCTGCTCGACGAGGTGATGGCGGGGCTGCGTCCGACCGAGACCGACCGGATGGTCGGAATATTGACCGGGCTCAACCGCGAGACCGGCCTGACCATCCTTTTGATCGAGCACGTCATGCGCGCGGTGATGTCGCTCGCAGGCCGCGTGCTGGTTCTGCACCATGGTGCGGTGATCGCGGAGGGCGTGCCCGCGGCGGTGGTGCGCGATCCGGTGGTGATCGAATCCTATCTCGGGGCGGAGGCCGTCGGCTGATGCTGCGGGTGGAGAACCTCGACGTGTTTCACGGCGACGCCCAGGCGCTCGACGGCGTGTCGCTCGACGTCGAGGAGGGCGCCATCGTCGCCATCGTCGGCGCCAACGGCGCGGGCAAGACCTCGCTGATCCGCACCGTGGCCGGCATGCACCGCCCGGCGCGCGGCCGCATCCTGCTGCGCGGCCGCGACATCGCTGGCCTGCCGTCGCACCGGGTCTGCGACCTCGGCATCGGCCAGGTGGCGGAGGGGCGTCAGGTGTTTCCCTCGCTCACCGTCGCCGAGAACCTGGAGATGGGCGCGCTGCTGCCGCGCGCCCGCGCCGGCCGCGCGCGCAACCTGGAGCGCGTGCTGGCGCTGTTCCCGCGGCTCTCCGAGCGCGCCGGGCAGGCGGCGGGCACGCTGTCGGGCGGCGAGCAGCAGATGCTGGCGATCGGCCGCTGCCTGATGGGCGCGCCGGAGCTGGTGATGTTCGACGAGCCCTCGCTGGGCCTTGCGCCGGCCGTGGTGCAGGCGGTGTTGCAGACGATCCGCGACCTAAACCGCGACGGTCTGACCTGCATGCTGGTGGAGCAGAACGTGGCGGTGTCGCTGAAGCTCGCGAGCCGCGCCTATGTGCTGGAGAACGGCCGGATCACGCTGTCCGGCAGCGGCGAGGAGCTGCTGGCGGACGACCGCGTGCGCAAAGCCTATCTCGGGATGTGACGCGGCACTCAGCCGCGCTGCAACGCCGCGAGCGCGCGCACCCGAAACGCCAGTGGGCTGTCCGGATAGGCCGCGCGTAGCGCGCGCAACATCTCCGCCGTGGAGCGCTCGGCCGGTGCGGACGTCCGCTCGGCCAGAAGGCGCGCGAGGTCCGCCTCCGGGCGTCCGGTCATGGCCCGCGGCGCCAAGGTGACGTCGCCGAGCGGCGCGGGATCCTGCGGGACTTCGACGGTCGGAAGGGCGTGCATGGCGTGGTTCCGGTGACACGGACGAAGAGCAACGCCACAAGCATCCTCCGGTTCCGTTAACCGCTCCTTAACCGTGCCGATTGCCCCTCACCTAAAAAAAGCCCGCCAGGAGATCCGGCGGGCTTTCCGTTCCATCGCGGGGACGGCTACTTCAGCGGCTGGCCGATGGTCACGGTCAGCGTGCCGACGCCCTCGATCGCGCATTCGATCTTGTCTCCGGCCACGCAGGGGCCGACGCCGGCGGGCGTTCCGGTCATGATGATGTCGCCGGGTTCCAGCGCCACCATCTCCGACAGCTTGCTGATCACGCCCGGCACGTTCCAGATCTGCTGCTCCAGGTCGCCGTCCTGGCGGATCTCGCCGTTGACCTTGAGGGAGATGCGGCCCTTGGCCGGATGGCCGATCTTGCTGGCCGGCTGAAGCGCGCCGGCGGGCGCGGAATGGTCGAACGTCTTGCCGACCTCCCACGGGCGCTTCATGTTGCGCGAGGCGATCTGCATGTCGCGCCGGGTCAGGTCGATGCCGACGCCGTAGCCCCAGACGTGGTCGAGCGCCTGGGACTCCGGAATGTTGCGGCCGCCCTTGTGGATCGCGACCACCAGCTCGACCTCGTGGTGCATGTCCTTGGTCAGCGACGGATACGGCGAGGTGCCGCCGTCGGCCACCAGCATGTCGGGGAACTTGGCGAAGAAGAACGGCGGTTCCTTCGCGTCCTGGCCCATTTCCTTGATGTGCTCGAGGTAGTTGCGGCCCACGCACCAGATGCGGCGGACGGGAAACTTCTCGGACGAGCCCTGGATCGGGAGCGCGGCCTGGGGCTGCGGGGGAATGACGTAGCTCGTGCTCATGCTGCTTTTTCGGTTGGAGATGACGGGAAATGGCCGACCGGGCCTGCTCGATAATGCGGCGTCCCATAACACAGCGGTCAGGCTCGCCCAAGCCCTTCCGCGCGACCGATCCTTGCGGGCGGCCGAATCGCGGCGCATGATCGTTTTGTGAACGGACCCAGCTTTGCGGCGGACCATCACAGCACGGCACGGCGCCGGCGGCTTCCGCCCCGGCGCCGTTCTCTTGGATCGCGTCGGCCTGCGCTGGACTCAGGGCGTCGCGGCTTCCGCCGCCGGCTTTTCCTGCTCCCGGATCTGGAGCCGGTGGAAGGCCGCGTAGCGGCCGCCCGCGCGCAGCAGGTCGTCGTGGCGTCCGGTTTCCGTGATCGCGCCGCCCTCCAGCACCAGGATGCGGTCCGCGTGGGTGATGGTGTGCAGGCGGTGCGCGATCACCAGGGTGGTGCGGCCCCGGCACAGATGCGCGATGGCGTCCTGCACCAGCCGTTCGGATTCGGAATCGAGCGAGGCGGTGGCCTCGTCGAGCAGGATGATCGGCGCATCCTTCACCAGCGCGCGCGCGATGGCGATGCGCTGGCGCTCGCCGCCCGAAAGCTGGGTGCCGCGCTCGCCCGCGGCCGTGTGATAGCCGTCCGGCAGCGCGCTGACGAAGTCGTGGGCGTTCGCCGCCCGCGCCGCGGCCTCGATCTCCGCGTCGGTCGCGTCCGGTTTGCCGACCGCGATGTTGTCGCGGATCGTGCCGTGGAACAGGAACACGTCCTGCCCGACATAGGCGATCTGCCGGCGCAGCGACTCGCGCGAGACGCCCGCGATGTCCTGCCCGTCGATCGCGATCGAGCCGCCCTGCACGTCGTAGAACCGCAGCATCAGGTTCAGCACCGTGGACTTGCCGCCGCCCGAGGGGCCGACCAGCGCCGTGACCCTGCCCGGCTCGGCCACGAACGACATGCCGCGGATGGTCGGCTCGTCGGGGCGGTAGGCGAAGCGCACGTCCTTGAACTCGACCCGCGCGTTGTCGAGCTTCAGCGGCGGCTTGTCCGCCTCGCGCGGCTCGCTCGCCGGCCGGTCGATGATCTCGAACAGGATGCGCACGCCGACCAGGCCGGTGTTGAGATCGATGTTCAGCCGCGCCAGCCGCTTGGCCGGCTCGTAGGCCAGCATGAACGCGGCGAGGAACGAGAAGAATTGCCCCGGCGTGGCGCCGGTCTCGATCACACGCCAGCCGCCGTAGATCAGCGCGCCGGCAATGGCGAAGCCGCCGAGCGCCTCCATCATCGGGCTGGCGCGATGCGCCACCCGCGCCCACTTGTTGGACTCGGCCTCGAGCTCCGCGATGTCGGCGTCGATGCGCGTGCGCATCGCGTCCTCGAAGGTGAAGGCTTTCACGGTGCGGATGCCCTGAAGCGTCTCCTGCATCGTCTCCAGGATGCGCGCGCCGCCGTGGAACTGGTTGCGGGCGATCTTGTAGACGCGGCGGATCATCTTGCGCAGCATGATGAAGGCCGGGGGCACAACCACGAAGGCGAAGAACGACATGATCGGGTCCTGGATCACCATGACGGCGACCAGGCCGATCAGCGACAGCAGGTCGCGGCCGATCGCCGTGACCAGCAGGTTGATGACGTTGCTTGCGGCGGCGGCGCCGGTGGTGAGCCGCGCCATGAATTCGGACGTGTGCCGGTCCGCGAAGAAGCCGATGTTCTGGTTGATCAGCGACTCGAACATGCGGCGCTGGTTGAGCGCCACGATCCGGTTGCCGATGCGCGCCAGCATCACCGAATGGCCGTAGGTGGCGAGCCCCTTGACCGCGAAGATGCCGGCCGTGACGAAAGCGAGCATCACGATGCCGGGCAGGTTCTTGTCCACGTAGGCCGCGTTGATGACGTCGCCGATGAGATAGGCACCGAGCGCGGTCATGCCGGCGGACAGCGCCATCAGCGCGAAGGCGACGGCGTAGCGCCGCCATTGCCCGAGCGCCTGCTCGGTCAGCAGGCGGTGGATCAGGGCCCAGGCGCTCTCGGTGTTTTCCGGCAGAGAGGGGAGCTTGTTTCGGAACATCCGTTCTCAGCCTGAAAAGACGGCGGCGAGACGCAGCCGGCGGCCACGGCAGGCTGTTCCTTGCCCGCCGCGTCCGGCTTTTTCAAGCAGAATCGCTGCAATCTCGGAGGATGCGCTGATCGGTACCGGTCAGGCCGGGATCGCGCGCCGCTCCGGCCGCGCGGTCGTCGTCAGGCGGCGCTCCCATGCGAGCGCGTGGGCGACGATGGTGTCGAGGTCGTCGAACTCCGGCGTCCATCCGAGCAGGTCGCGGATGCGGGAGGCGGCCGCCACGATCGACATGGGATCGCCGGGCCGGCGCTCCGCCATGCGCACCGGCAGGTCGTGGCCCACGGCGCGTTTCACCGCCTCGATCACCTCCAGCACCGAATAGCCGCGGCCGTAGCCGCAGTTGAGCGTCATGCTGTCGCCGCCCCGGCGCAGGTGGCCGAGCGCCGCGCGATGCGCGCGCGCAAGGTCGGTGACGTGGATGTAGTCGCGGATGCAGGTGCCGTCCGGCGTCGGATAGTCGGTGCCGAACACGTCGAGCCGCTCGCGCAGGCCGAGCGCGGCCTGCACCGCGACCTTGATCAGATGCGTGGCGTCCGGCGTCGACTGGCCGGTGCGCCCTTTCGGGTCCGCGCCCGCGACGTTGAAGTAGCGCAGGATCACGTGGCCGAGGCCATGGGCGGCGCCCGCGTCGCGCAGCATCACCTCGGTCATCAGCTTGGACCAGCCGTAGGGCGAGACCGGCGTCAGGGGCGCGTCTTCCGCCACCGGCACCTGCGCCGGATTGCCGTATACGGCCGCGGTCGAGGAGAAGATGACGTGCTTCACGCCGCATCGCACGGCGGTCTCGATCAGCGCGCGCGAGTTGGCGGTGTTGTTGCGGTAGTAGCCGAGCGGGTCGCGCACGGATTCGGGCACCACGATCGAGGCGGCGAAATGGATGATCGCATCGACGTCGTTGTCGCGGATGACCGATCCGACCAGTTCCTGGTCGCCGGTGTCGCCGACGATCGGCAGCAGCGGATGCGGCAGCGCGGATGCGAAGCCCGTGGACAGGTTGTCGAGCACGACCACCCGTTCGCCGGCATCCACCAGCTCGTGGACCGTGTGGCTGCCGATATAGCCCGCGCCGCCCGTGACCAGTACGGTCATTTGCATTCCGCTCCGTTGCGTCTGCCGAAGACTTACGGGGAGCGTATGACGGCCGTGTTATCGGGCGTGGTTTACGAAAGGTGAGTGGCCGCTGTGCTTAAGGCCGGGTATACGGACACGGAGCAATTGTAGTGGTTCGATGTCCGACATCCTGTTCATCAAGACGTCGTCGCTGGGCGACGTCCTCCATCACATGCCGGCGCTGGCCGAGGCGCGGGCGCGGCGGCCCGGCGACCGGTTCTCGTGGGTCGTGGAGGAGGCTTATGCGCCGCTGGTGCGGCTGCATCCTGCCGTCGATGCGGTGATCCCGGTGGCGGCCCGGCGCTGGGGCCGGGGGCTGCTCCGGCCGTCGGCGTGGCGGGAGATGGCGGCGTTCCGCCGCCTCTTGCGCGCGGAAGCCTACGATGCGGTGATCGACACCCAGGGCCTGCTCAAGTCCGCCCTCGTCGCGCGCAGTGCCCGCGGCGTGCGGCACGGTTACGACGCGCAGAGCATCAAGGAGCCGCCGGCTTCGAGGCTCTATGATCGGCGTCACGGCGTTTCGAGGCAGCTTCACGCAGTGGAGCGCAACCGCCGGCTGACCGGACTCGCGCTCGGCTACGAGCCGGCGGGGCCGGCCGATTTCGGGCTGGATCGGGCCCGGCTTGCGGGCGCTGCATCCGCTCCCTACGCGGTGCTGCTGCATGCGACGGCACAGGCCCGCAAGGAGTGGCCCGAGGACAACTGGCGGGCTCTCGCCCGCGACCTCACGCGCGACATGGACGTAGCGCTGCCGTGGGGCAGCGACGCCGAGCGCGTCCGCGCCGGGCGGATCGCAGCAGGCGTGCCGCGCGCCGCCGTGCCCGAACGCCAGCCGCTCGATGCGGTGGCGCGGCTGATCGCGGGCGCGAGCCTCGTCGTGGGCGTGGACACCGGCCTCCTGCATCTGGGCGCCGCGCTCGGCGTGCCGTTGGTCGCGATCTTCGGCGGCAGCGATCCGGGGCTGACGGGGCCGGTGGGCGCAGGCCCGATCACGGTTCTGGGCACGCAGGGCGCGTCGCCGTCGCTGGCGGAGGTGCGGGCGGCGGTGGAGAGCCTAAAGGTTTAGCTCAGGCGCGCCCGTGCTCTTCGAGACATTCCTCGACGAACGCCAGCAGGTCGCCGCCGTTGAACAGGTAGCCCGGAATGTCCACGGCGCGCGCCGCCTCCATATCGGATGGCTTGTCGCCGATCAGGAAGCTGCCGGCGAGGTCCACCGGCCATGCCTGCAGCAGGTCGACGATCATGCCGGGCGCCGGCTTGCGCCAGTCCGAGTTCCAGCGATAGGCCTCGACCGTGCCGTCCGGATGGAACGGGCAATAGCGGACGTCGTCGATCCGCGCGCCCTCCGCCGCGAGCTCGCCGCGCATCCAGGCATCAAGATCGACCAGATCGTTTTCCGTGTAGAGGCCGCGCGCGACGCCCGACTGGTTGGAGACCACGAAGACGTGGTAGCCGGCCTCGTTGAGCCGACGGACCGCGGCCGCCGCGTTCGGCATCCAGCGGAAGCGTTCGCGGGTGCCGATGTAGCCGTCGTCGACGTTCAGCACCCCGTCGCGGTCCAGGAAGGCCGCGGGCTTCGGTGTCGGAGGAGGGGCCGCCTGCGCCATCGCGGTCAGGTCCGTTTCGTCCCGCCGAACAGCTCCGCCTCGACCAGCGTGCAGATCGCGTGCAGCGCGGTGATGTGGACCTGCTGGATCAGCGCGGTCTCGTCCGAAGGCACGCCGAGCACGAGATCGCAGAGGTCGTGCATCGGCGTCGCGCCCGCCCGGGTGAGCCCGACCGTGACCAGCCCCCCCGCGCGCGCGGCCTTCAGCGCGGCGATGATGTTGGGCGAGCGGCCCGAGGTCGAGATGCCGACGAACACGTCGCCCTCGCGCCCCAGGGCGCCGATCTGACGCGCGAACAGGTGCTCGAAGCCGTAATCGTTGCCGATCGCGGTCAGCGCCGAGGTGTCGGTGGTGAGCGCGATCGCGGGCAGGGGCGCGCGGTCCGACACGAAACGCACCACGAATTCGGTGGCGATGTGCTGGGCGTCGGCGGCGCTGCCGCCGTTGCCGGCGAGCAGCAGCTTGTTGCCGGCCTTCATCGCTCCGGCGATGCGTCCCGCGATGTCGGCGGTCGCGACGACGAAGGCCGCGTCCGCAGCGGCGCGCTCCAAGGCTTCGCGCGAGCGGCGGAGGAAGCCCTGCACGGCCTCGTGGCGCGGATCGGTCATGGACTGGTGGTAGCGGGCAAGGGAAAGCCGCGCAAGCCGGGCTTAAGGAAGGGCCGGCATTCCGGCGAGCGCGCCGCGCACGGCGTCGAACACGCGCTCGGCGGGGATGTCGCGCATGCAGCGGTGGTGCAGCATCCGGCAGACCGGCTTGTGGCAGGGCCGGCACGGCACGTCGGTCAGGGTTTCGATGGTGGCGGCGAGCGGATTGAGGGGGGCCCAGTGCCAGGCGCTGGTGGGGCCGAAGATGCCGATGCTGGGGGTGCCGATGGCGGCCGCGACGTGGACCAGCCCGGAGTCGTTGGACACCGCCGCATCCGCCGCCCGGAGCGCCAGGATCGCGTTGCGCAGGTCGTTGGAGGTCAGGTCGCGGGCGAGCGCTCCGCCGCCCCGGACGATCTCGGCCGCGAGCGCCGTCTCGCCCGGCCCGCCCAGCACCCAGACCGCGCAGCCCTGCGCGGTCAGGCGGCCGGCCAGCTCGGCATAATAGGCCGCGGGCCAGCGCTTGCTGGGCCCGACCGCGCCGGGGCAGAAGGCCACCACCGGCCGGCCGTCGTCCGGCAGGCCGCGGGCGGCCCGCCAGGCCGCGGCGTCGGCCGCGGGAACCGCCACCTCCGGCAGCGGCCATTCGTCCGGCGGGGGCGTCCCCCGCGGCAGGGCCAGCGACGCGCAGCGGTCGATCATCCGGGGCAGCCGGCGCTCACCCCAGCGCAGGTCGGTGAGCAGACCGAAGCGCGCCTCGCCCGCGAACCCCACCCGCTCGGGAATCCCCGCCAGAAACGGCGCCAGCGCCGCCTTCCAGGTCCGAGGCATGACCAGGGCGGTGCCGTAGCCCTCCGCGCGCAGGCGAGTCGCAAGCGCCCGGTGCTGGCCGAGCGCGAGGCGCTTGCGCGGGAGGTCCACCACGATGCCCTTGCGCACCTCAGGCATGTAGTCGAGCAGGGGCGCGCACAGGCTGGTGGTCAGGACGTCGATCGGCCGGTCTGGATGGCGGGCGCGCAGCACCTTCACCACCGAATGGCAGCGCACGAAGTCCCCGATCCACATGTAGGGCACCAGCAGGAACGGGCTGCCGGCGTCCGTAGGAATTGAACCCGCGTTCATTGTTTGGCCTTGCCGGGAGCCTGTTTACCCCGGATTCGGGCCGGACGTTGCACCCTTCGCCGGGCTGGGGCAAAGGAAGGGCCTCATTGCGATGGGGGACCGATGCTCCTTGTGACCGGCGGAGCCGGCTTTATCGGCTCGAACGTGGTCGCGAGCCTCAACGAGGCGGGCCGGACCGACATCGCGGTCAACGATCTGTTCGGCACCGACGACAAGTGGCGCAATCTCGGCAAGCGCCAGCTTGCGGACCTGGTTCCGCCGGCGGACCTGTTCCGCTGGCTGGAGGGCCGCAGGCTCGATGCCGTGATCCACATGGGCGCGATCTCGGCGACCACGGCCACCGACGCCGACCTCGTGCTGGAGACCAACTTCCGGCTCTCGCTGCGGCTGCTGGACTGGTGCACGGCGACAGGCACGCCGTTCATCTATGCGTCGTCGGCGGCGACCTACGGGGAGGGCGAGGGCGGCTTCGTGGACGACGCCTCGCCCGCCGCGCTCAGGCGGCTGCGGCCGATGAACCTCTACGGGTGGAGCAAGCACCTGTTCGACCTCGCCGTCGTCGATCGCGTCGCGAAGGGGCAGACGATGCCGCCGCAATGGGCGGGGCTGAAGTTCTTCAACGTGTTCGGGCCGAACGAATATCACAAGGGCGAGATGATGAGTCTCGTCTGCAAGCGGTTCGACGACGTGAAGGCCGGCCGCACCGTGAAGCTGTTCAAGTCGCACCGCGAAGGCATCGCCGACGGCGACCAGCGGCGCGATTTCATCTTCGTCGAGGACGCGGTGGCGGTGGTGCGCTGGCTGCTCGACACGCCGTCGGTGTCCGGCCTGTTCAACGTCGGCACCGGAAAGGCGCGCAGCTTCCGCGACCTGATCGAAGCCATGTTCCGCGCGCTCGGCCGCGAGCCGGCCATCGAGTTCGTGGACATGCCGGAGAGCATCCGCGGCCAGTACCAGTATTTCACCCAGGCCGACACCGGGAACCTGCGCCGGGCCGGCTACAATGCCGGATTCACGCCACTCGAAGACGCGGTGACGCGCTACGTCACGCATTTCATGAACTCTGCGGATCGATACCGCTGAGGGCGTGATCCAGAGAAGCGGAAACCGGTTTTCCGGCAAGATCCCGCCCAAACGTAAGAAAACCGGACCCCGGACGGTCAAGGAATCCGGCTCCGGGGCACGTCAGGCGATGCCGGCGCGCAGCAGGTCGTGCATGTGCACGATGCCGGCCGGCCTGCCGCCCTCCACCACGAAGACCGCGGTGATCTTGGTGGCGTTGAGATGCTCCAGCACCTCGCTGGCGAGCTGGTCGGGGCGGACGGTCTTCGGCGCGCGGGTCATGATCTCGTCCACGCTCTGCTGCAGCAGCCGCGGACCCATGTGGCGGCGCAGGTCGCCGTCGGTGACGATGCCCCTCAAGGTGCCGCCATCGTCCACGATGCCGATGCAGCCGAAGCCGCCGGCGGACATCTCCACGATCGCGGTGGAGATCGGCGTTCCCTGCCTGGCCAGCGGCACGGCCGCGCCGGTGTGCATCAGGTCGCGCACGAAGCGCAGCGCCGCGCCGAGCTTGCCGCCCGGATGCAGGTTGCGGAAGTCGTGCGCGGTGAAGCCGCGGCTTTCCAGCAGCGCCATCGCCAGCGCGTCGCCGATGGCGAGCTGGATCAGCGCGGAGGTGGTGGGGGCGAGGTTGTTCGGGCAGGCCTCGCGCACCGCCGGAAGCTCCAGCACGATGTCGGCGGCCTGTCCGAGCGCGCTCTGCGCGTTGCCGGTCACGGCGATCAGCCCGATCCGGAACCGGCGCGAATAGTCCACGAGGTTCTTCAGCTCCACGGTCTCGCCGGACCAGGACAGCGCCACGATCACGTCTTCCCGCGCGATCATGCCGAGGTCGCCGTGGCTCGCCTCGCTCGGATGCACGAACAGGGCCGGCGTTCCGGTGGAGGCCAGCGTGGAGGCGATCTTGCGCGCTACATGGCCGGACTTGCCCATGCCGCTGACCACGACGCGGCCGCTTGCCGCCCGGATCGCCTCGACCGCTTCGGTGAAGGGCCGGCCGAGGCCGTCCGTGATGGCGGAGGCCAGCGCGCCCAGCCCGCTCTGCTCGATCTCGAGCGTGCGCAGCGCCGACGCGATATGGGATTGTCCGTCCTGATCCACGTTCCGAGCCCGGTTCGGCCCGTTCCGGGCCGTGCGATGACCTATCACGGGCGGACGGCGATCAAAAGCCGGGATGACGGGCCGCCGTTCTGTGACAGTCGCACCGGGCGTGATATGAGAGCCCGCCCTACGTTCGCACCTCAGAAAATCGCGCCCGATGCTCGATTTCGAAAAGCAGATATCCCGGCTCCGCCGGCAGACCGTCCTTTGCATCGGCGACCTGATGCTGGACGACTTCGTCTACGGCGACGTCTCGCGCATTTCGCCCGAGGCGCCCGCGCCGGTGATCGCCGTGCGCCGGGAGGAAGAGGTGGTCGGCGGCGCGGGCAACGTGGCGCGCAACGTGGCGAGTCTCGGCGCGCGCTGCATCTTCGTCGGCGTGGTCGGGAACGACGCCGCCGGCCGCACGCTCAAGGCGAAGCTGGCCGCGCACAAGACGATCCGGCCGCATCTGGTGGTGGACCGCTCGCGCCCGACCACACGCAAGCTGCGCTTCGTGTCCGAGCACCATTCGACGCATCTCCTGCGCGCCGACTGGGAGCGGGTCGAGCCCGTCGACGCCCGGATCGAGGCGGCGCTGATCCGGCACGCGCTCAAGGCGCTGCCGCGCGCGGGCGCGGTGGTGATCTCCGACTACGCCAAGGGCGTGCTGACGCCGCGCGTGATCCGCGCGGTGATCGAGCGCGCCAACAGGCTGAAGAAGCCGGTGGTGGTCGATCCCAAGGGCATCGATTTCTCGATTTACCGCGGCGCCACGATCATCACGCCGAACCGCAAGGAGCTGGCGGAGGCGACCCACCGCAGCGTCGGCACGCTCGACGAGGTGAACGCGGCCGCGACTGTGCTCGGCCGCGCCGCCGCGAGCCGTGCCGTGCTGGTGACGCTCTCCGAGGACGGCATGGCGCTGCATGTGCGCGGCAAGCCCGCGATCCACGCGCCGGCCTATCCGGTCAAGGTGCGCGATGTGTCGGGCGCGGGCGACACCGTGGTGGCGACGCTGTCGGTGCTGCTGGCGATGGGCGTGGACTTCGAGGCGGCGATGCGCACGGCCAACGCCGCGGCGTCGGTTGTGATCGGCAAGCCCGGCACCGCCACGGTGACGCCCGCGGAGCTGCGCGCGCGCGTGCTGCCCGCGGCCGCGCTCGCGGCGGAAGAGAAGATCGTGTTCGACTGGCGCTCGCTGGACGGGCGGCTCGCGCCCTGGCGCGAGCAGGACCAGCGCATCGGCTTCACCAACGGCGTATTCGACCTGCTGCATCCCGGCCACGTCAAGGTGCTGGCGCAGGCGCGCGCGGCCTGCGACCGGCTGGTGGTGGGGCTCAACAGCGACGCCTCGGTGAAGCGCCTGAAGGGGCCGGAGCGGCCGATCCAGGACGAGCGCGCGCGCGCCGAGGTGCTGGCCGCGCTGGAGGCGGTGGACCTCGTGGTGGTGTTCGGGCAGGACACGCCGCTGGAGCTGATCCGCCGCGTCCGGCCGAGCGTGCTGGTCAAGGGCGGCGACTACCGCCGCGACCAGGTGGTCGGCGGCGACTTCGTCGAGGCGCGCGGCGGCGAGGTGGTGCTGGTCGATCTGGTCGCCGGCCACAGCACCACGCGCATCGTCGAGACCTCGCGCGCGCGCAAGCCGCGCAAGCGCTGAACGGAACCGGGCATGGCCGCGCAACCCACGCAGGAAGAGGAGGAGCGCCTCGTCCGGGATTTCTTCGGCGGGGCGGGGAGCGGCTTCTTCGTCGAGGTCGGCGCCAACCATCCGACGAAGAACTCGCAGAGCTGGCATCTGGAGCAGGCGGGCTGGAGCGGCATCCTGGTGGAGCCGCAGCCCGACCTGGCCGCGTTTCTGGTTACCGCCCGCAAGGCGCAGGTGTTCGCGGTCGCCTGCTCGTCGCCCGACAGGGCAGGACAGCCGATGCCGCTGCACGTGGCGGGGCCCATGTCCTCGCTCGACCGGGGAAAGATGGCCGCGGGCGCGCAGGCGCAATACGTCATCATGGTGCCGGTGCGCACGCTGGATTCGATCCTCGTCGAGGCCGAAGCGCCGGCTCCGCTCGACCTGCTGTCGATCGACGTCGAAGGACACGAGGTGGAGGTTCTGGAGGGGCTCGACCTCGACCGCTGGCAGCCCCGCCTGATCCTGATGGAGGACCACGTCGAGAGCCTCGCCAGGCACCGCCATCTGACGCGGTCGGGCTACCGGCTGGTCCGGCGCTTCGGCTTCAACGGCTGGTACGTGCCGGAGGATTCGCCGCTGCGGCCGGATCGTTCCGAGCGCTGGACCATCCTGCGCAAATATTATCTCGCGCTTCCGTTCCGTATGCTGCGCAACTGGTCGCGGCGCATCCGGGGCAAGGCCGGCGGCTGATTCGGCCGGTCTGGCGCGGGTCCGCGAAACATGGTTTGAAAGAACGGGTTGCAGAGCCTCGCGCCGCGGTCGCGCGGCGCGGGCCGGCGGAGAATTCGGGTGCCGCGACTGAGCGCCATCGTCATCACGAGGAACGAGGCGGCCAACATCGGACCGTGCCTCGATTCGCTTTCGTTCTGCGACGAGCGCATCGTGGTGGACGACGGCTCGACCGACGGCACGGCCGAACTGGCGCAGGCCAAGGGCGCGCGCGTGGTGTCGAACCCGTTCGAGGGATTCGGCGCGCAGAAGGGCTTCGCGCTGTCGCAGGCGGCCGGGGAGTGGGTGCTGTCGCTCGACGCCGACGAGCGGGTGACGCCGGAACTGGCCGCGCAGATCCGCAAGGCGATCGAGCGCGGCGACGCGAACGGCTACGAGCTGCCGCGCCGTTCGACCTTCTGCGGCCGGCCGATGCGGCACTCCGGCTGGTTCCCGGATTACGTGCTGCGCCTGTTCCGGCGCGACAAGGCGTATTTCTCGAACGACATCGTGCATGAACGGGTGATCTGCGAGCGGCCCCTGGCGCGGCTCAAGGAGCCGCTGGTGCATCATCCCGTGCTCCGGCTGGAGGATGCGCTGTCGCGCATGGACCGCTATTCGACGGCCGGAGCCGAGCGGCTGGCCGCCTCCGGCCGCAAGGTCTGGTTCCTCACCGGCATCCTTCGCGGCCAGTGGGCCTTCGTGCGCACCTACATTCTCCAGCTCGGATTCCTCGACGGCCGCGAAGGCTTCCTGCTCGCGGTCGCCAACGCCGAGGGCACCTACTACCGCTACATGAAGGCGTGGCTCCTGGGGCGCGGCCGTGGCTGAATTGGTTTCCGTCGTCGTCACCACCTACGACCGCGAGGACGCGCTCGACGCCGTCCTGCGGTCGCTGTCGCGGCAGACCGACCGCGATTTCGAGGTGGTCGTGGCTGACGACGGCTCGGGTCCCGCGACCGCCGCGCTCGTCGAATCATGGGAAGCGCGGCTCGGCGCGCCGCTTGCCCATGTGTGGCATGAGCATCGCGATTTCCGCGCCGGCGAGATCCGCAACCGCGCCGTGCTCGCGAGCCGGGGGACCTATGTGGTGTTCCTCGACGGCGATTGCCTGGTGCGGCCGGACTTCGTCGCGGTGCATCGGAACCTCGCCGAGCGCGGCTGGTTCGTCACCGGAAACCGGGCGCTGCTGTCGCCCGCGCTGACGGAGACGCTCCTGCGCGATCGCCTGGCCGCCGAGACGTGGGGCTTTTCAAGCTGGCTCGCGCAGCGCCTGCGCGGCGGAATCAACCGCATCGCCTCGCTCGTGCACCTGCCGCTCGGCCCGCTGCGCAGGCTCCGGCCGCAGGCGTGGCAGGGCGCGCGCTCCTGCAACCTCGCAGTCTGGCGCGCCGATCTCGACCGGGTGGACGGCTTCGACGCCGCCTTCAGCGGTTGGGGCAAGGAGGATTCCGACCTGCTGGTGCGGCTGCTGCACGCTGGCGTGCGCCGCAAGGACGGAGCCTTCGCGACCGGCGTGCTGCACCTGTGGCACCCGCCGGCGGACCGCGCCCGGCTTTCGGAAAACGAGAGCATGCTGGAGGGCGTCATCGTGGCGGGACGCGGGCGTGCGAAGCGGGGCATGTCCACGCTTGCGCTCGAGCCCGTGCCACGCACGGCAGGCGGCTCGTCGTGAGCGCGCCCGGAATCGCGAAGCGGGGGGGCGCCGGTCTGGATCGCCGCAGGCTGGTTCCGGTCGCCGACTGGCTCGCGGTGGCGCTCGCCGCATCGCTGCCGTGGTCCACCTCGGCCACGGGAATCCTGGTGGTGCTGTGGCTCGCCGCCGCTTTGCCGACGCTCGACGTGGCGAGCGTCCGGCGTGCGGTTTTCACTCCGGCCGGGGGGCTTCCCGTTCTGCTGTGGATGCTCGGCGTGATCGGCATGCTGTGGGCCGACGTGTCGTGGAGCGAGCGGCTGCATGGCCTCGGCGGGTTCCACAAGCTGCTGGTGATCCCGCTGTTGATCGTGCATTTCCGGACCTCGGGGCGCGGACGCGAGGTGCTGCTGGCTTTCGTCGGCTCCTGCGCGGCGCTGCTGGCGGCGTCCTGGCTGACGATGGCGTTGCCCGCGCTCACGCCGGCCGGCAAGGCGCCGGGCGTTCCGGTGAAGGATTACGTGGCGCAAAGCGCCGTCTTTACGGTCTGCATCATGGTCCTGGCCTATCGTGCCGCCGATCTGTGGCAAGCCGGGTCGCGGCGCATGGCCGTAGCGCTCGCGCTGCTGGCGACGGTCTTTCTCGTCAACATCTTCTATGCCGCGACCAGCCGCACGGCGCTGGTCGTCGTTCCGCTGCTGTTCGTGGTTTTCGGATTCGTCCGGTTCCGCTGGCGCGGCATGGTGGCGCTGCTCGGGGCATTCTTATTTCTGGCTGCTGCGGCGTGGCCCTCCGCAACGTTTCTTCAGACCCGCGTGCTGACCCTGTTCCAGGAGGTGACGGAATATCGCAGCGACGCGGCGCCGACCTCCGCCGGCGAGCGGCTGGAGTACTGGCGGAAGTCGGTTGCTTTCATCGCGGAGGCTCCGCTCGTCGGTCATGGCACGGGTTCGATCGAAGACCAGTTCCGTCGCGTGGCCGGGACGTCCGGCATGGCCGCCAACGTGGCGGACAATCCGCACAACCAGACGCTCACCGTGGCCATCCAGTTGGGTGCCGTCGGCGCGCTTGCGCTCTGGGCGATGTGGGGTGCGCATCTGCTGCTGTTCCGCGGCGCGGGTCTGGCCGCATGGGCCGGGCTCATGGTCGTCGGCCAGAATCTTCTCGGCTCCTTGTTCAATTCCCACCTGTTCGATTTCACTCACGGCTGGCTCTACGTCGTCGGCGTCGGGATCGCCGGCGGCGTCGTGCTGCGGAACGCAGCCCGCGCCGATCCGGCTTCTCCATGAATGCGGGAAAGCAGGCCCCTGCGCCGTCCCGGATTCTGGTCGTGACGCTGCGCCGGCTGGGCGACGTCCTGCTGACCACGCCGCTGATCCGGACGCTGCGCCGCGCCTATCCGGACGCCGCGCTCGACGTGCTCGTGTTTCGGGGCACGGAGAGAATCCTCGAAGGCAACCCGGATATCGCCGGCGTGCGGACCATTGCCGAGCGGCCGACGCTCGCGGAGACGTGGCGGACGATCGCCGGCCTGTGCCGGCGTTACGATCTGGTCGTGTCCACGCAGGCGGGCGACCGGCCGACGTTCTTTTCATGGGTCGCAGGGGCCCGTCGCATCGGGCTGGTCCCCGACCGGGGCGGCGGCGTCTGGTGGAAACGCCGGGTGTTCCATCGTTCCGTGCAGCCGGGCCGGCGGGAGCACCGCGTCGAAACGCTGTTGCGGCTGTCGGATGCGCTCGGGCTCCGGCGGGACGCGGTGCTGGTTCCGCCTCAGCGACAGCCTGCCGGCTTTGCCGGGCCGTCGCGGCCGTTCGCGGTGCTGCACGCGCATCCGATGTACCGCTACAAGCGCTGGACGGAAGAAGGCTGGCGGGAGCTGGCGCGCGCGCTGGTGGATCGCGGACTTGCGGTGATCGCCACCGGCGGCCCTGATGCGGCGGAGCGTGCCTACCTCGACGCCGTCTGGGGCGCTGGCTCTCCTGCGATCGAGCGTCTCGACGGTCGGCTCGACTGGCCGGAGCTTGCCGCCCTGCTGGCCGCAGCCGCGGTCTATGTCGGACCGGACACGTCGGTCACCCACCTGGCGGCCGCCGCCGGCTGTCCGACCGTCGCCCTGTTCGGCCCGACCGACCCGCGGCTGTGGGCTCCCTGGCCGTCGGGAGGACCCGATCCGGACTGGGAGGCGGCAGCCGGCATCCAGCGCCGCGGCAACGTGTGGGTGGTGCAGAACGGGCTGCCATGCACGCCCTGCCAGGAGGAGGGCTGCGAGCGGCGTCTCGACAGCTTCAGCGCGTGCCTCGATCGCATGGCCGTCGATCAGGTGCTGGTCGCCGTCGGGCAGGCGCTCGATGCCGGCCGCACCCGTGGCGTGGCCGGCCAATTGCCGCTATTGAACACGCCATGACGGCGGCGAAGGCGTTTCCATGAGCGGGGTGTCGCATCTCACCAGACGGCAGTGGCTGATCGTGCTTCACGATCTTCTGGCCACGGCTGTGGCCATCGTCGTGACCTTCGTGGTGCGCTTCGAGGAAGCCCGGCTCGCCGTCCGGCTCGAGTGGCTGCCGACGCTTCTGCCGTGCCTGGTGATTTATTCCGGGGTGATCTATTTCCTGTTTCGCCTGCACGAGGCGAAGTGGCGATTCACGTCGCTGCCCGAACTGTTCCGCGTCGTTCGGGCGGCGGCCGTGCTGTCCGTCTCGCTGCTGGTGCTCGACTACGTGCTGTTGTCGGCCGACCGGCTGGATGCGTTCCTCTTCGGCCGCATCAGCATCGCGCTTTATTTCCTGATCCTGACCGCGTTCCTGATCGGTCCCCGCATCGCCTATCGCTACTTCCGCGAGGCGCGGACGCAGCGCCAGAACCGCGACGTCAACGCCGTTCCGACGCTGATTCTGGGCCGGGCCGCCGACGTCGAGGTGCCGCTGCGCGCCTTCGAGAGCGGCGCGGTGAGCAAGCTGTGGCCCGCCGGCATCCTTTCGCCGTCGCAGGCCGACCGGTCCGTCACCGTGCGCGGCGTTCCGGTCCTCGGCATGTTCGACGACCTCGAGCAGGCCGTTTCCCTTTTGCGCTCGCGCGGCACCGCGATCGCCCGGCTGGTGCTGACGCCGTCGGCCTTCGAGCCCGGCACCGGCGTGGAGGATCTGCTGATCCAGGCGCGGCGACTCAACCTGGCGACGAGCCGCCTGCCTTCACTCGATGCCGGCGGGGAAGCCGTGCGGCTCGCCCCCGTGGCGGTGGAGGATCTGCTGCTGCGGCCGAGCGTCAGGATCGATCACGGACGGCTGGAGGAGTTCATCCGGGGCAAGGCCGTCATCGTGACCGGCGGCGGCGGCTCGATCGGTTCGGAGATCTGCGACCGGGTCGTCACCTTCGGCGCGGCGCGGCTGATGATCATCGAGAACTCCGAGCCGGCGCTTTACGCCGTCACGGAAGCTCTGGCGGGCAAGAAGCAGCCGGTGGAGATCGACGGCCGGCTGGCGGACATCCGAGACCGCGAGCGGATGTTCCAGCTTTTCGGATCTTTCAGGCCGGACATCGTGTTCCACGCCGCCGCCCTGAAGCATGTCCCGATTCTCGAGCGCAACTGGGACGAGGGCATCAAGACCAACGTGTTCGGTTCGGTCAACGTGGCCGACGCCGCCGTTGCGGCCGGTGCCTCCGCGATGGTGATGATCTCGACCGACAAGGCGATCGAGCCGGTGTCCGTTCTGGGGGCGACGAAACGGCTGGCCGAGATGTACTGCCAGGCCGTGGATTCCGAATCCGCCGGGGGCGGAAACGGCGTCCGTCCGCCGATCCGCATCATCTCGGTGCGCTTCGGCAACGTGCTGGCCTCCAACGGCTCGGTGGTGCCGAAGTTCAAGGAGCAGATCGACGCCGGCGGGCCCGTGACCGTCACGCATCCCGATATGGTGCGCTACTTCATGACCATCCGCGAGGCCTGCGATCTGGTGGTCACGGCGGCGGGCCACGCGCTGCGGCCGGAGCGCAGCGGCGTTTCGGTTTACGTCCTCAACATGGGGCAGCCGGTCAGGATTCTCGACCTGGCGGAGCGCATGATCCGGCTCTCGGGGCTGGAGCCGGGACGCGACATCGACATCGCGTTCACTGGCATGCGTCCGGGGGAGCGGCTGCACGAGATCCTGTTCGCCCGCGAGGAGGCGCACCGCGAGATCGGCATCGAGGGCATCGTCGCCGCCGAGCCGGGGCGGCCTTCGCTCGACGCCATTCGCGGCTGGTTGCGGACCATGGACGACGCGATCCGGCGCGAGGAGCGCGAGGCGCTCGACGCCGTGCTGCGCGAGGCGGTGCCCGATTTCGGCCGCGCCGCGGTGCCCGAGTCAGACCGGGGCGGGTCTGCGGCCGCGCGCGAAGCCTCGTAGAAGCATGGCCACCAGGAGCCCGCCGGCGGCGAGACAAACCCAGACGACGGCCGCGCCGGGCGCCGTGATCGAAACCACGGCCAGTGCGGCCAGCGCCCCATTGACGGCGAACACGCGCCCCACGATGTCCCGCACGCTCCATCCGAGATCGGTGGCGCGCTGGTAGTAGTGGCTGCGGTGCGCCTCCCAGAACCGCTCGCCCTTGAGCATGCGCCGGGCGAGGGTGAGCGTCGCATCCGCCAGATAATAGAGCGGCAACAGGAGCGCCGCGGCCCAGTGGCCGTTGCCGGCCAGAAGCATCAGCATCCAGCCGAGTAGCAGCCCGATGGGCAGGCTGCCGACGTCACCCAGGAACAGCCGCGCCACGGGGCGGTTGAACGGCGCGAAACCGAGCATGGCGCCGCAGAGCGCCAGCGCAACAGCGACCGCCTCGGGCGGCAGGCCGCCCAGAAGCCCGATGACGGCAAGACCCGCCGTCACCGGAACCACTTCGGCGACCGTCATCCAGTCGAGGCCGTCCATGAAATTGGTGAGGTTGACGAACCACAGGCCCGCGACGGCGAGCAGGAGCCGTTCCATCCACCAGGGCAGGAACGGAGCCACCCGAAGCTCCGCCGGCAGGCTTGCGATCACCAGGCCGACCGCCAGCGCCTGCAGCGCCAGGCGCGGCGCGACCTCGATGGTTCGGATATCGTCGACGGCGCCGACCAGCGCGACGAAGGCCGTGGCGGCGATGACGAACCCGAGCATGGAAACGCCTGGGGCCGAACCCGCCCCTCCCCAGGTGACCGCCAGGGCTGCGGCCGCGACCGTGGCGATGACAACCGCCAGTCCGCCGCCCTGCGGGGTGGGCGTGCGGTGTGACGAGCGGGCGTTCGGATGGGCCAGCGCGAGCCGGCGCAGCACCGGCAGGGTGGCCAGGATCAGCCCGGCGCTGAGGAGGGCGGCGGCCGCGACGATCAGGCCGACGTCGACGCCGCTCATCGCAGTCCGCTCGCGTGGATTTCAGGTCGATGCATGAGCGGACTTATCCGCCGAAGCGGCGATAGAGATCAACTGTCTGGCGGCCGATGGCCTCGGCCGAGAATTCCTCGACCGCCAGCCGGCGGGCCGCCGCGCCATAGTGCGCCCGCAATTCCGGGGCGTTGGCCAGGGTTTCGATGGCCTCCGCCAGGGCGTGCGCGTCGCCGAACGGCACCAGCAGCCCGGTCTCGCCGGGCCGGACGATCTCGCGGCAGCCCGGCACGTCGGTCGCGATCATCGGCCGGCCGCAGGCGGCGGCCTCGAGCAGGCTCTTGGGCAGGCCCTCGCGGCGCGACGGCAGCGCCGCGATGTGCGCCCGCGCCCAGAGCGAAGCGATGTCCGTGACATGGCCGAGCCATGTGATGCCCGCGTCGCGGGTCCAGGCGGCCACCTCCTGTGGGCTCACGGATCCGGGGTTGGCCGCGTCGGGCGTGCCGGCGATCAGAAGCTCGATGGCGGAACCCCGCCGGCGCAGCAGCCGCTGCGCCTCGACGAGAATCCGGATGCCCTTGTCCTCGAGGAGCCGCCCGACGAAGGCGACCTTGGGCGGGCTCGCCGGCTCGGGCTGTGGCGTCAGCTGGTCCACATCCACGCCGGAGCCGGGAATAAGCGCGATGTGGCCGGGATCGATGCCGAGCGCCAGCATGGCCTCGCGGTCGTCCGGATTCTGCACCAGGACGATCTGACCCGGCCGGTTCAGGAGCCACCGAAGCAATCCGCTCATGACGGGGCGCAGGAGCCGTGCCCTGGCACTGCCCGAAGTGAAGGTGTAGCCGAACCCCGTCAGCGCGTTGACCGAGGCCACCGGTCGTCCGAGCGCGGCGAGCGAATCGAGCACTGTGGATTGCACGGCCACCCGGTGGACGATGTCCGGCTCGACCGCGTGGTGGATGCGCCGCAGGGCCGCGATGGCTTTCAGAGTGCCCGCCGGCGAAACCCGGCCGCGCGCGAACGGAACCGGATGAAGCGTGAAGCCCTCGGCCTCGATCGCGGCGGCGCCGTCCACCACGCGGGTGGCGACATGGACCTCGAACCCGGCAGCCTGCGCCGCCCGCGCCATCGGCAGGCGATGGGAGAGGAAGTACCAGTCCTCGGTGGCGATGTAGAGAAGGGGCAAGAAGGGCTCCGGGCGGATGGCAGCTTGAAGGAGCCATCTATAGAATGCGGATACTTTGCCCCGCCATGAATTCCTTGCGAGCCGAGTCGGGTTCCTCATAAGGCTATGAATTTATATGTGATTTTTTTGGTGTAATCTGTTCGTTCCGTGAACATGCCGCTTGACGTTCATTGTTTGAACGATCTATGGTCCGGCCCGTCCGAGACAGGATGGGTTCGATGGCTGGCCCGGCCCGAGAAGGCAATTTTGATCAGGCGCGCATCATCCTGGGTTTGCTGGATTCCGTAGAGCGCGACGGGGCGCAGTCGCAGCGGCGCCTGGCTTCCGAGCTCGGGATCGCCCTGGGACTCGTGAATGCGTATCTGCGCCGTTGCATCAAAAAGGGGCTCGTGAAGGCGCAAGAGGCGCCGGCGCGGCGCTACGTCTACTATCTTACGCCGACGGGGTTTGCGGAGAAATCGCGCCTCACGGTTGAGTATCTTTCCTATTCATTTTCGTTCTTCCGGCAGGCCAAGGAAGACTATATCGGTTTGTTCGCGGCGGCCCAGCACCGGGGCATTGCCCAGGTCGTTCTGGCGGGCAAGTCGGATCTGGCTGAAATTGCCGCCATTTGCGCCCTGCAATCCGGGGTCGAGATCGTCGCTCTGGTGGATGCCGCGTGGGGTGAAGATCGTTTCATGGGCGTGCCGGTATTACGCGATTTCGATGGTCTGGGTGAGGGCCCCGCGGCCATTGTGGTGACGGATCTCCTGACGCCCGGAGAGACGTATAAGGCGCTCGCCGCACGGTTTGGCGATGACCGGATTCTCGTTCCGGCGCTGCTTCGGATCCGGGCGGCGCGCGCAGAGGCAGCCCGATGAGCCGCGCCGCGACATGGTACGTGGTCCATACCCAGGCGCACTCCGAACGCAAGGCGGCCAGCCATCTGGAGCGCCAAGGTTTTGCCACGTATCTGCCGATCTATCAAAAGCGGCGGCGGCATGCGCGCCGGATCGATACCGTGATCGCGCCGCTGTTCCCACGCTATGTGTTCGTTGCGGTGGACATGGCTGCGCAGCGCTGGCGGAGCATTCATTCGACGGTGGGCGTTGCGCGTCTGGTCTGCAACGGTGACGATCCTGCGCCGGTGCCCGATCGGATCATCGAAAGTCTGAAGGCACGCGAAAACGAGCGCGGTCTGATCGAAATCAATCTTCGCACGCGCTTCGAGCCGGGTGACAAGGTGCGGGTGTCCGAAGGAGCCTTCGCGTCTTATGAGGGTTTGTTCGAGCGGACAAGCGACAACGAGCGCGTCGCCATCCTGCTGGACCTGCTTGGTCGCAAGGTCCGGGTGGTCCTCGGCGCGGATGAGTTGACGGCGGCCTGAGCGGCGCGGCCGCAGTTCCGATTATGCTTGCTCCGGGTGCCTGATTCACCCGGAGTGCGGTAGCGTGGCCGGGCCATGGCTCTCGCAGCAACATGATAGCCCTTCGCCATCCCGGACCGCTGTATCGGCAGGTGCCTGTCGACGCTCTCCAATGGTCCTTCGGACCTGAAGAACTCCCAAGTCAGGCACAGATTATATTCTTCTTCCCGATCGATTCTTGCTCTCGACGGGGCGACTCAAAACCGGATCATCGGGGGCGTCGCCACTGTGCGTCACCCACTAAGAAGGCCAACCCGTGGATATCATCGGAAAAAAGCATCTCGTCATCGGCGGCGCGGGCCTCATCGGCTCTCACACCGTCGATCAACTCCTTAAGCACGACGTTGGGGCGGTGCTGGTCTACGACAATTTCACGCGAGGCACAGCGGAGAATCTTGCGGGTGCGTTGAAGGATCCGCGTGTGAGGATTTTCGACGTCGGCGGCGATATCACGCAGACCGATATCCTGCAGTCCGCCATGGATGGCGTCGATTGCGTTTTCCATTTCGCCGCGTTGTGGCTCCTGCAGTGTCACGAATATCCGCGTGCGGCTTTTGACGTGAATATCCGTGGAACGTTCAACGTACTCGAGGCTGCAGTGGCCAAGAAAATCGGTCGCCTTGTCTATTCGTCGTCGGCTTCGGTCTATGGCGACGCGGTGGAGGACCCGATGACGGAAGACCATCCGTTCAATAACAAGAACTTCTACGGCGCGACCAAGATAGCCAGCGAGGCCATGTCGACGGCTTTTCATTATCGTTACGGCCTCAACGTCGTCGGATTGCGTTACATGAACGTTTACGGCCCGCGGCAGGATTATCACGGTGCCTATATTGCGGTAATCATGAAGATGCTCGACGCGATCGATCGCGGCGAGGGGCCGACCATTTTCGGCGACGGATCGGAAGCGTTCGACTTCGTCGCCGTCGAGGATTGCGCGCGCGCCAATGTCTGCGCGATGCGGGCGGATGCTGTGGCGAGCTATTACAACGTCGGCACGGGAAAGCGCACCTCGCTTAGGGAAGTCGCCGAAATGCTGCTCAACCTGACCGGCTCCAACCAGCCGATCCAGTATGCGCCGCGCAGCCAGGCGACGCTGGTGCGCAACCGCATCGGCTCGCCCAAGCGCGCCAAGGAAGAGATCGGCTATGAGGCGAAAATCGATCTGGCCGAAGGCCTACGTCGTCTGATCGACTGGCGGCGCAACCATATCGCCGAGGTCGAGGCGCGTCGCGCCAAGGTGACGAAATAGGCTCGACGGGAATGGCCATGCGCCGGATCCAGATATCACAGCCCAGCACCGGCGAGGAGGAGTGGCTTGCACTGCGTGCGCCGCTTGAAAGCGGCTGGTTGACCCATGGTCCCCACGTAACGGCCTTCGAGAAGGCCTTTGCGGCACGACATCAGGTCCAACAGGCGATCGCCGTGAGTTCGGCCACCACCGGCCTGCATCTGGCGATGGCTGCGCTTGGCATCGGGCCGGGTGACGAGGTGATTGTTCCGTCGTTCACGTGGGTCGCAACGGCGAATTGCGTTTTGTATTGCGGCGGAACGCCCGTGCTCGCCGACGTCGATCGCGCAACGTTCAATCTCGACGTTGCCGATGTCGCGCGCCGGGTGACGCCGAAGACCAAAGCCGTCATCGCGGTCCATCTTTTCGGACTTTGCGCCGATATCGAAGCGCTCCGTGCGGCCCTGCCGCCGTCCGTTGCGATCGTGGAAGATGCGGCTTGCGCGGCGGGCGGGGCATTAGGCGATCGTCCGGCGGGCGGACTCGGAGACATTGGCGTGTTCTCGTTCCACCCGCGCAAGTCGGTCACGACGGGTGAAGGCGGCATGGTGACGACGAACGAGGGCGCGCTGGCCGACCGGATTCGCATTCTGCGAAACCATGGCGCGTCCGTGTCGGAAGAGGAACGCCATCATGGTCCGCAGCCCTATCTGCTGCCGGATTTCGATGTTGTCGGGTTCAATTACCGCATGACCGATCTGCAGGGCGCGGTGGGGGTGGTCCAACTCGGCAAGCTCGACCGCTTTATCGAAGAGCGATCGCACTGGGCAGGCTATTATCGCCGCGAATTGTCGGATCTGGCTTGGCTCAAACTACCGGCCGAGCCCAATCATGGCCGTCACGCCTGGCAGGCGTTCGTGACTTATGTCGATCCGGCGAAGGCGCCGCGGTCGCGAAACGAAATCATGGCTTTCCTGCAGGAGCGAGGGATTTCAACCCGGCCGGGCACGCATGCCGTTCACATGCTCGGCTATTACCGTCATGCCTACGGGATTTCGGCCGATGCGCTTCCAGCATCGCGCGATTGCGACCGCCATAGTATGGCGATCCCGTTGCATAATCGCATGAATTCTGACGATTACCGTTATGTCGTTGACTGTCTCCACAATCTCTAACGCCCCCGCCGTTTCGCCGGACTGGCTGAATAGCCTAATTGACCCGACACGCGGGCAGTTCGTCGTGCGCGATGGAATTTTGCGTGCGGAGGCAGTGTTGAGCCGACAGCAGGAAAGCACACAGCGCAGCTTTGCCTCGCTGTGGAAAGACCGCAGCCGGTTCACGAGCGAAGCGTCGCTTGCCGCGATGCGCAATTGGTATCGGGAAAACTACGGTGAAGTCGAGAACGCAGCTTGGTGGAACGATTATGGTGCGCAGCCATTGGTCCTGGAAGCGGGATGCGGTGCCGGTATTTCTGGCACACAGACGTTTGGGAGTCGGATTTCCAAGGTTCGTTACCTTGCAGTCGATATTTCGAGCGCGGTCGAGCATGCGGCGGAACGTTTCGCTTTGGCCGGCTTTCCGGCTGCTTTCATGCAAGCCGATCTGATGCAGTTGCCTTTACATCCCCGGTCGGTCGATGTCATCTATTCGCAAGGCGTTCTTCATCATACAGACTCGACCCGTGAAGCCATACATCGACTGGCGAAACTGCTCAGGGCGGGCGGCCGCTTCCTATTTTACATCTACCGAACGAAAGGCCCGGCGCGCGAATTTACAGATGACCTGATTCGCGCGCGTCTGAAGGGTATGGCGCCTGACGAGCAATGGAATGCGATGCGCGCATTGACGCGTCTTGGTATAGCGCTGGCCGAGTCTCGGTCGACCGTCGACATTCCGCAGGACGTTGGGCTGCTTCAGATTCCCGCGGGCCCTATTGACGTTCAGCGCCTGTTTTACTGGCACGTTGCGAAAGCCTACTACCGCGCTGACTTCACACTGGACGAGATGACGCACATCAATCTCGACTGGTATGCGCCCGAGAATTGTCATCGCCAGTCTCCCGAACAAGTTCGTGCCTGGTGCGAGGAGGCCTCACTCGAAATCGAACGCGAACATCTTCAGGAAGCAGGCATTTCCATCATCGCAAGGCGCCGCCACTGATGACATTGTTGAACACGTTGGAAGTGTTGCGTGGGCTTGCCGAAGGCGCTCGCATCGAAGTTTCTGGTCAGACTGTGATCAATAGTGGGGGCGTATTGCGAAGTAGCGAGCTTGTTTCGCAGGCGCAGGCACAGACTGGCGAGGCCTTTGGCTACAAGTGGACGCGTCGCGAAACCTTTGAGGGTCAGCAGGAGCAAAACGCCCGCGAATGGCTGATCGAACGTTACGGGGAAGTCGCCAAGGCGGACTGGTTGTTCGAGGCCGGAGAAAGGCCTGTCTTGCTAGACGCGGGCTGCGGCGCAGGCTTCACAGCTCTTGCATTATTTGCACCGGTGCTCGACCGGCTTCAGTACGTCGGTGTTGACATTTCTAGTGCCGTGGACGTCGCGAAGCAGCGTTTTGCCGAGCGTGGCTTCCCCGGCACATTTATTCAGGTAGATTTAAACCGGATTCCCTTGCCGGATAAGAGCGTTGATATTGTCTATTCGGAAGGTGTTCTGCACCATACCGACAGTACGCACGCCGCGCTCGCGGCGGTAGTGCGAATGCTTAAGACGGGGGGGCGGATTCTGTTTTACGTCTATCGCAAGAAGGGGCCCGTCCGCGAATTCACTGACGACTATATACGTGAGAAACTGCAGGGGATGCCGCCAGACCAGGCATGGGCCGCGCTCGAGCCTTTGACGCAACTCGGGAGAGCTCTGGGCGATCTCAATAAGGAGATTGACGTTCCAGAAGAGGTGCCGCTGCTTGGTATTCCCGCTGGCCGCGTGACCATCCAGAGGCTTTTCTACTGGCATGTTGCGAAAATGTACTATCGGCCTGAGTTGAGCCTCGATGAAATGAACCACATTAATTTCGACTGGTATGCGCCGAAGAATGCGCACCGGCAGACAGAAGACGAAGTGCGATCGTGGTGCGCCGAGCTTGGTCTCCTGATTGAACGCGAACGTGTCGAAGAAGCTGGCATCACCATCATCGCAAAGCGTCAATGATGGCGCTGCTGGTCATCTCGTGCGATATCGATTGCACGTTTGAGTTGGTCGTTGACGGGAGCGCAGGTGTCCTCGCCGCAGCCCTCGCGGCGACGTGGCGCATCAAGCGCGACAGCGGCCCATAACGCAGTCTCTTATTCGGCCATGTGTGGAATTGCAGGTATATTTTCGATGCGCGGCGACGCAGCATCTCCTGTTGTGCTCGGCCGTATGGCCGACGCACTGGCACATCGCGGGCCAGACGACAGCGGCATTTATGCTGACCGCGGTGTCGGTCTCGCCCACCGGCGGCTTGCCATCCTCGATCTCAGCGAGGCTGGGCATCAGCCAATGCTCTCCCGAGATGGCCGGTATGTGCTTAGTTATAACGGCGAAGTCTATAACTTTAGCGAATTGCGCGTTGAGTTGGAGGCGCGCGGTCACAGATTCCGATCTATATCCGACACGGAGGTTCTGCTCGAAGGGTTTGCCGAGTGGGGACTCGATCTGTTGCCACGCCTCAACGGGATGTTCGCGTTCGCAATCTGGGATTTGCGCACGCAAGAGCTGACCCTGGCGCGCGATCGGTTCGGTGTGAAGCCTCTCTATTGGATGCACCGCGGCGACGCCTTTGCGTTTGGATCGGAAATCAAGGCAGTCTTATGCCATCCAGCTACGTCGCCGGCTGTCGATGTTGAAGGTCTTGTCGAGTATTTTTCCTTTCAGAATTTTTTTTCCGATAGAACACTATTTTCAGGCATCCGGTTGCTGCCGGCAGGCACTTGGTTGAAGGTGAGCGCTGCCGGCGTGACTGGCCCGGTGCGCTGGTGGGACTATGCTTTTGTCGAGCCGGACAATCCTGGCCGCGAAGAGGAGTATGTAGAGGAACTCGATCGCCTGTTCCTCCAAGCCGTGAGGCGACAACTGGTCAGCGACGTCGAGGTGTCGGCCTACCTGTCGGGCGGTGTCGACTCGGCATCGATCGTGGCAGTGGCAGCGCAGGAGCTTGGCGAATTGCGAACGTTCACGGTGGGTTTCGACCTGTCCTCTGCTTCAGGCCTCGAGCTTGCGTTCGATGAACGGGAAAAGGCTGAGCGGATTTCCTACCTGTGCCGTACCGAACACTACGAGATGGTGCTTAAGGCCGGCGATCTTGAGCGTGTTATGCCGCGTCTCGCGAAGCATATCGAGGAGCCGCGGGTCGGGCAGTCGTATCCGAATTTTTACGCTGCACAGCTTGCAGGAAAGTTTGCCAAGGTCGTGTTGGCTGGTACCGGCGGCGACGAGCTTTTTGCGGGTTATCCATGGCGCTATTATAGAGCGCTCGAATCGGATGATTTCGATGATTATGTCGATCAATATTACGACTATTGGCAACGCCTCGTTCCTGCGAGAGCAGCCTTGTCGCTGTTCCGCCCAGTCGATAATGAAGCCAGTCACGTGGATACGCGCGCTATTTTCCGCGGTGTGTTTGGTGATAGTCACGGCCGAATGATGCGACCTGAGGACTACATCAACTGCTCGCTCTACTTCGAAGCGAAGACCTTCCTGCACGGTCTGCTCGTCATAGAGGACAAGCTGTCGATGGCGCATGGTCTTGAGACGCGCGTCCCATTCCTGGATAACGATCTCGTGGATTTTGCCATGCGGATGCCGGTCGGGTTGAAGCTCGGAAATCTTGGAAAGGTGGCGCGCTTTAATGAGAATGAACCTGGTGACAAGCCTCGCAAATATTTCGAGCGAACCCGAGATGGCAAGCTGATCCTGCGGCGCGCTATGGCCCGCTATTTGCCGGAGGATATCAGCGGGGCGCAAAAGCAAGGCTTCTCGGCGCCGGACGCGAGCTGGTTCAAAGGCGATAGCATCGAATACGTCCGTCGCTTGCTGCTCGACCCCCGCGCCGGGATTTACGACTACCTTGATCGCGACACTGTGACGGGCCTTGTGATGGACCATCTCGACGGTCGTGAAAACCGTCGACTGTTGATCTGGTCGCTCCTGAGCTTTGAGAACGCGTTGAAAACGTTCGGCCTGACAAAGGCCTCGTTTCTCCAATGAACCTCAGCGGGTCGAAGAGGCCTGAAAAGTTTACTACAGTTCCGATCTTAGCCGGGTTCGGCTCCACGGCGAGTTGGTCGCGGCAATAGGATGTCTGGCATGCCCCGCATGATGCTCCTTGCCGTCGGAAGGATGGTGGAAAGCTTGCCTTAATCTTCCCCAAGGCGTTGCCACCCGATGATAAATTCGCGATCCGGCATGAGAAGGTTGTCAACTTTTATCGTGCGCCGCTTCGCAAGGTGAGATCGCAGGTGCTGATTACGACCGTCGTCAATTTCTTGTCTGGCCTCTATGTATTCCGGAATCTGCCAATCTTCGGAAAGCCCATTGTGCGGCTCGTTCCCAAAACTCGCGACGACCCTTGAATGGCGTAATATAATATCCTGATTACCTAACGGCGACATCTCGCAAGAGGCAACAGGCAGAAGATATTTTTGCAATCCAGACGAACCAAAGATGATGGATATCGAATTTCGAATCTCGCATGAGGTGCGATGATCCCGCGTAAGCCGTTCTAGTCCTGACAGAGAAATTTATGGTTCAACATTCACCCATGATCGTGATCGAGCCGCGTCGTGGCGTCGTTTCTCCCTTCCGCATTGCCGGTGAGCTTTTGGTGAGCTTGTGGTGGCATCGCGCGCTTGTTCTTGCGATGACAATGCGAGAGATGCGGGGGCTAACAGAGGGGGCGGCGCTCGGCGTCGGCTGGCTGATCTTGCGCCCATTGGTTCGTACGACGTTGTATGCATGCGTCGTCGTGCTCTTCATCGGAGTCGGCCGCGGCGGCTGGGGTGACTATCTCGTCTATGTGTTGTCCGGCATGGTGGCGTGGCAGCTCATAACGCTCGCGATCGAAGATGCGCCCCAGCAGATTCTCAGCCGTCAGGAACTGCTTCGCCAGACGATCTATCCGATTGAGACATTGCCTGCGAGTTCGCTCATCACGGCAACGCTTGGCGCGATGGTCACTTTGCTCGTCTTTTTGATCGTTGCGGCGATCGCGGGAGCATTGCGTTGGCATCTAGTCTTGCTGCCGATTCCGCTACTTCTCATCGGGATCGCAGCGCTTGGGCTGTCGTGGATTTTGTCAGTTGCAGCCGTGCTGTTTAAAGATCTGCGCGAGATCATTACTCTGCTGACCAGTGTTCTGATTTTCGTTTCGCCGGTTCTTCTGCGCCCCGAGATGGTGGGTGAGAGAGTTTGGCAGATCATCATGCTAAATCCCCTCAGCCACGTTGTTTTCGCCTTTCGAGATGTAGTGTATGGCGATTTTCACTGGGTGAGCTGGCTGGTGCTGGGGATCGGTGCTGCTGTTTTCTTCCTGGTCGGCGCCACTGTCATCCACACCGTCCGCGTCAAGATTCGCGAATATGTCTGACAACCGAGAACTGGCGCTACGCGTCGAGGGGCTTTCGAAAGCTTACCACCTCGGCCATCCGTTGCGGACATTTTTTGGTGGTAGCGGACAGAGCTTCAAGGCGCTCGACGATATCTCGCTGGAAGTAAAGCGGGGCGAGGTCGTGGGCCTCGTCGGCCCGAATGGTTGTGGAAAGACCACGCTTCTCAAGTGTATTGCCGGCCTGCTTCCGATCGACCGGGGACGCATCGAAATCTACGGCAAGGTGACCGCTCTTCTGGCAATGGGGGTCGGCATCAGCCAAGAGATGAGCGGGCGGGACAACATCTATTATAGCGCGCTGCTGCTTGGTATGTCGCCCGCGGAAGTCCAGGCCAAGACCGAGGATATTATCACCTTTGCCGACATTGGCGCATTCATCGATCAACCTTTGCGGACTTATTCGAGCGGCATGCGTGCGAGGCTCCTTTTCGCGATATCGATGAGCGTTGTTCCCGATATTCTCATCGTTGATGAAGCTCTGGCCACTGGCGATGCTGCTTTCTTGAGCAAGTCGTCGCGGCGAATTCGCGAATTATGTGCGAGTGGTGCGACGATATTTTTCGTGTCCCACAATCTGCACCAGGTTCTCGAATTGTGTGACCGCGCGCTGCTCATGCAGGACGGCAGAATTCTGGAGGACGGCGAGCCGGGCCATATCGTTGGTGCATATAACAAGCTGGTTTTCGACAGCGAACGTAGTGCCTTGCGCAAGAGTGACACTCCTACGATTCCAATGCTGCAGGGCTCTGCCGCGGTTGAGATCGCAAAGGTCGTCATGCGGGACGGAGCGGGCCAGGCGACCAACGGCTTTTATACGGGCGATCCTGTATCGGTGGATCTGCATTTCCGGCGGAACGACCCGATCATCAAGGAACTCGACGTCTTCGTAGGTATCCTCCAGGGCGCAAGCATGAACTACGTTGGTGCCTTTAACACCTCTTCGGGATTGCGCGCGGACGGTCCCACGTCTCCGGTCCATGTGGAGATCGATGGCGACGAGGGCGTTGTTCGTATCGATTGGTCGCCGCTGCTGCTGACGACCAACGATTATTCCTTATGGGTTATGCTGTACGCCGGGAGGCAGACCTTTTGTGAATATCGCGGCGTATCGCCGTTCTTCGTCGCCCGTAAGGATGACGTGACCGACCGCTATGGCTATTTCTGTCAGCCGGGCGAGGCTAGGCTCCTGAAACGGCATACGGATGCCGCTGAATAGTTACTATCGGGATGTCCGCGATGTGACGGTCGATGAGGCTGAGTTCCTCGCGACGCACCCAAATGCAATGGTCTATCATCAGCCCGCATGGCTGTTGTTGATTAAAGCAGTAACACGTGCGCGTGCGGGTTATGTCTTCCTGCGGGATGAGGTCCCTGTCGGCGTCATGCCGCTCTGCGAGCGCGAAGGCCGTTGGGGCGTGGTTGCCAATTCCTCGGCGTATTTCGGCAGCCATGGCGGGGCCCTGATGTCGAGTAACGACATGCTCGAGCCGCTGATGGATGCGTTGCGCAACTACCTGACATCGCGGCCCGTTCTGTCGCTCAACATTATTGACCCGTTATTCGCATCTGCCGCCGGCTACGATGCTTATCTTCCTGTCGTCTGCACCGACGAGCGGGAAGGGCAGTACATTGATCTTACGTCGTTCCAAAGCGATGACGACCTGATGGCGTCGTTTAACGGCTTTGTCCGCAGCAACCTCCGACGCAAGGCGCTCAAGAGCGGTATCGTCGTGGAGCGCGACGAAAGCCTGGAGAGCCTTCAGGCGGTGGCGGGGCTGCATTTCGCCGAAATGTCGGCCAGGGAAGGCGGGGTACCGAAAAGCGAAGCATTTTTTAGCGCTCTGGCGAGGCTGTTCCCTGGCGCCATGCGTATCTATGTCGGTCGTATCGACGGTCAACTTGCTGCAGCACTTATCGTCGTCTGCTGGCGGGAGTGGGTAGAATATCTCGTTCCGGTGTTTGACCAGCGCTATCGGGATGTGCAGCCTTCGACCGCCGTACTCTATCGCGCGATGTGCGATTGCCTTGCGGAGAATTTCCGGTGGTGGAATTTTGGCGGAACGTGGAAGACGCAGCACGGTGTCCGCCAGTTCAAGGCGTCGTGGGGCGCGAAGACGCAGCCCTATCGCTATTCGATCGTAGATTTCGGCGGGCTCGAGAAACTGCGTTCCCTTGACCGTTCCATCCTGCTCAATGAATATAGCGGGTTCTATGTCTTCCCATTCTAGCAACTACATCCTCGGTCTGCACGTAACCGGGGTGCAAAGTGCCGCTGCCCTGTTCGAAGGCGGGGAGTGCATTGCCGCAGTCGCGGAGGAGCGCCTGACCCGCCAGAAGCGCAGCCGTGCCTTTCCGTTGCGTGCCATCGAGTTTTGCCTGCGTTCGGCTGGCCTTCGTACACTCCACGACGTAGCGCAGATCGTCGTGCCATGGAATCCGGCGATTCACATGGCTAACCTGAATATGTCGGGCTTCACGAGCTGGCGGCGCTATGACCCCGAATGGCTCTATATCGTTCCGAACAACCTGATGGGCCTGTTGCCCGACGCCGGGCAGGAGATGATGGAGCTTGGCTTCGGAGATGGATCGAGCCGCTTCACGTTCCTGCAGCATCACCTGGCGCATGCCGGATGGGCTTTCGCCAGCCCCTTCGAGGAAGCAGCCATCGCCATTGTCGACGAGTACGGCGAGAGTAGCTCAATGAGCTTCGGCAAGATCGCCGGAAACGCCGTGACGATGCTCCGGTCCACGCCATTTCCGCATTCGTTGGGAGTTTTTTACGCGACCCTGACGGCATTCCTTGGGTTTTCTCCGAATGGAGATGAATGGAAGGTGATGGGTGCGGGAGCCTATGGCGACCCAACTCGCTTCGCCGCCGCGATTCGCTCCATCGTCAAGGTCGACGGCGGATCACTGCATCTCGACCAAAGCTATTTCGAATTTGCGAATACGCGGGTAGGCGGCTATTTTGGCAAGAGGCTGGAGAAATTATTCGGCATCGTACCGCGAAAGTCGGACGAAGAGCTTACACAGGCGCATTTTGATCTTGCGGCTTCCTGCCAGCAGGTCTTTGAAGAAAGCCTATTGACACTGCTAACGTGGTTACACGGCGAAACGAAGTCGGACAATCTGGTACTCAATGGCGGCTGCGCGATGAATTCGCTTGCCAACGGTAAAATCGTTGGGAATACCCCTTTCAAGCAGGTTTTCATTGGACCTGCCGCGGCTGACAATGGTGCGGCAATCGGGGGGGCGCTCTATAGCGTCGGCACAGCGGGCGGTTCAGGTGTGCTCCGCGGGAATGTGGAAGCCTATCTCGGCCCCGCTTACAGCGACGCCGACGTTCAGCGGCTGCTCGATCGCTACAAGATTCGCTATCGACATATTTCTGACATCAGTGGCGTCGTTGCAGGCATGCTAATCGACGGCAAGATCGTCGGCTGGCACCAAGGTCGGATGGAGTTCGGTGAACGTGCCTTGGGTTGTCGTTCGATTCTTGCGGACCCGCGAAAGGCTGGCGCCAAGGACCGCGTCAACGAGTCTATTAAATATCGCGAGTCGTTTCGACCCTTTGCGCCAAGTGTGCTCGCCGAAGACGCGGGCGACTGGTTCGACATGCCGCACGGGGAGCGGGTGCCCTTTATGGAAAAAGTATTTCCGGTGCGCTTCGGAAAACGGGAGCAGGTGCCGGCGATCGTTCACGGCGATGGCTCCGGGCGCCTGCAGACCGTCGAATGCGCGGACAATGAACTGTTCTACCGCCTGATTTCCAGCTTCAAGCGCAGGACGGGCGTTCCAATGGTCCTTAACACATCGTTCAACCTGAACGGAGAACCCATCGTCTGCTCGCCGGAGGATGCGTTGCGCACATTCGTTACGTCGGGGCTCGACGCCCTCGCCATCGGTTCGTTTATTGTGGAAAAGTAATGGCATTTGGACATCGCCCCCGTAGGGATATGAGGTTCTATACGCGTGCGCCGATTCAGGCTTTGTCGGAATGGTGGTACGGGCAAGACAACTTGCTTAAACGCGCGCATGTCAAAGACTCGTTCCGTCTTTTGGATCTGACAGGCCGTGAGGATGTTCTGGAGATTGGTCCAGGCGGGCTCCAATACGCGTTCGAGATAGCTAAGCGGGCAAAGCGGATAGTCGCACTCGATCATTACGATGGTATCGAAAACATGAGCGAGGTATACAGGCTGCCGCCTAACCTCGTGCCAGTGAAGGGCGATGCTCATGCCCTGCCGTTCGAGGATCACAGTTTCGATGTCGTATTCCTGTCCGAGGTGCTGCCCGTGCTTCCGGATGCGATCCAATGCCTGCGTGAAATCTATCGTGTTCTGCGCCCCGGCGGCCATCTCGTGACGGTCAACGGTAGTGCGCATACGCAGATGAGAGAGATTTGGTCAGAGCCGAGAGTGCAGGAAAATCTGCGTAAGGCACAGGAGCGTTTCTCAGTCGCGAAGGATGCCGACGCTTTTCTCGAATCTTTTTTCGACTTGCACGGAACGAGTCGCACGTTTCATGCCGACCGCGATGGATTCATTATATCGCATTTAGAGCAGGTGGGCTTTGAGCGCGTTGAAAGCACGTGGCGTCTTGGAATAGAGGCGCAGCGTTTTTACTGCCGTCTCATGATTGAAGAAATGGCAAAGACGGGCACGCCGACACTTGGGAAGGGACAGGTGCGCCACTTGCGGCGGCTGCTCGCCTTGGACACGCATGATCCCGCTAAGCCTGGCGGATTTACAATGTTCACAATCGCATACCGACCACAAATGGCATCGCCCGCGGAGGTGTGATGAAAACCCTTTTGTTTAAGATGCGTGGCTATCTCGCCGAAGAAAACCGTTTTGGACGGCGGGTGTGGGATGAGCTTCCAGCTAGCATGCCTCTGACGGCAGCCTATTTGGACAACGCGGGATTCGACATCGATTTAAGGGATCAGCCATTTTACGTGGACGAGGCGTTCGAAGGCTACGATGTCGCCGCACAATGGATATCAGTTGCCGACGGACTTTATGAAGGACTTGATTATCTCCGCGTCGCAAAGCAGCGGGGTCTCAAAACCGTGATGCTTCTGTTTGACGACTGGGAGGGCTTGAGTCGACAAATCTTCGATGACTATCCGTTTGTCGACTACGCCGTCCGTCGCTGGGACGTGGAGACGTCGCTGCGGAATTTGCTCCAGCACTTACGCGATGGAACGGCACTGGATCTCAAAGGTCTTATTAATCGGATCGACGGCAAAGCGGTAGATCATGGCGAATCGATTGCGCACCCGGAGCGCTTATCGCATCTGCGTAGCAGCCGCAAATGGATCGAACATTTAGATCCCGCAGGCTACCAGGAATTTGCCATTCGCATCGGATCGGGTTGCCCATTCAAGTGTACATTTTGTCATATCGGCAGCCGCCCCAACCGCTATCGCAACGTTGAAGACGTGCTCGATGAGCTCGAGGCATTGCCCCGCGGTGTGTTTGTGCGCGTCTTATCGGCTGATATGCTTGCAGATCCGAAATGGACGGGCGAATTTGCGCAAGGAATCATCAACCGAGGCATCGACGTCCGGTGGGAAACCGATAGTCGCTTCACTTGGCTGCAGGACATGGACTTCCTCCGGCTGTTGAAGCGCTCCGGCTGTGCTGAACTGGCAATGGGATTGGAGAGCTATCATCCGGCGCTGCTGGGGGCATACAAAAAGGGCTATCGCCATGAATTGATCGACAGCGGCATCGCGAACCTGCTCAAGGCGGGGATCGCGCCCGGGCTAAACATGATGATTGGCCATCCGCGCGAGAACGAGGAGACGCTGTTGACAACCGAAACGTTCCTCAAGCGAGTGAACCCGAACGAAGTTAAGCTGATTGGCATCCAATTCTTGCGACCGCTTCCCGGCACAGCGATCTTCAAAGAGGCCGTGGCGCAAGGGCTCTTGGATGCTAGTTATTCTTATCGCGATTTCTATGCTTCGCGCGACGAGCCGATGCTGGCGACAAATACGTTGAGTAAAGACGAGATTCGCGTTTGGCGTGATCGTCTTGTGACGGCCTACTGCTCGTGAAGGCACCTCTCAAATCTCTTATCATCCGGGTTGCGGTTCGTTTTCCGTTTCTTGGCAAGATTGCCGGGTTTCTAGGTCTACGGGGGCGGGCCCGAACTCTGCTTGGGCTCAATCCCGTGCCGGAAAAGATCTGGCCGCTCGTGTCAGTCAGTCCGCATAACTTGAAGCTCTATGAATACCTTCTGACGGCTAAGCGGGCGGAAGGCTTCACATTCATTACCTCACGCGAGCTTTACGGCGAGATGCCGCTGGATCCGTCAAAGCGCTACATCCTGATCCGTCATGATTTGGATTATGCGCCAGAACGACTCGTGCCCGTGATCGATATTGAGCGACGTCTTGGTATCCGCTCGGATATCGATGTTGTGATCAGTGGCCAACACTATGATCCTGCCCCGTATGTCGCGGAGTGGCGCAAGCTGGCAGAAGAAAGCTTCGCTATCGGGGTGCACACCGTTGCCCCCCAGGAGGACGATTTCTTCTCGGTTCTTCGGAAAGAGATCGAGACATTTCAAAAGATGCTTGGATTCCCGCCGCGCACCTTCTCTATTCATGGCGTTTGTCCTTCGCCCGCCAACTGGAAGCAGCGACGGATGCGCTTCCTTGAGCGTATCGGAGGGCGCTTGGAGTCATTTGGATTCACCGGTAGCCATAACATCGGCGGCATTTCGTTTTGGGTCGAGGATTCTGGTCGCGGTGGTGAGTTCTCCTATATCTGTCGAGATTTCATCGAATGTGAGCCTGAGCCGGGGCAGGTGATGGGGATGCTGATGCACCCTGACCATTGGCTTGAATGGCCTATCGGTTGGGTTTACGACGCAGCGGAGATAAAGGAGCACCCCGAACTCCTCGCGCTCATTAAGTCGGGCAGGCCGTCGATAGCACAATGACGGTCGCATTGATTGGCGTGTTTATTGCTTGCGTTCTGACGATCGCATCTCGGGGCGTACCGCGGGTGTTTTTTCCGAAGCCCCTCGGGTCGGATGTTGCGTTCCACCTACGCCGGGCACAGCGCATAGCAGACAACGGTTTTCGCTTGCCGGAGAGCGACAACAGAATTCTTTATAGCAATAGCGAGACCTATCCGTTCATATATCATTTTCTGTTGGCCCATTTCCGGGGTGGGCGGTTCGCCGCGGAGCGCCTCACCGGCGCCGTCGCGGATGGCATGCAGGTTGCCTTGGCTGGATTTTTGGCCTGGTATCTTCATGCCGTTCTGGATTTACCGGAGGCAGGCCGTGGATGGACGGCGGTATCCGCCGCTTTCCTCACGGCGTTTGCGCCCTCTTTTGTCGCGGCATTGGCCGGCCCGCGCGCCTATACTGGCAGCCCGCGAGTGTTTGGCCAACTACTCTTCACCATCGCCTGCGCCGGAATGATCCTCGCTGAAGTAGATGGAGCCCCGCTCTGGCTGGTAGCAACGGTGCTCTCGGTCGGGATCCTGGTCGTTACGTCCAAGTTTGCCAACCAACATTTAATGGCGACCGCAGCGGGGCTGCTGGTCGCGGGAGCTTGGTCTGCACTTGCTGCGATCTTGGCGGGCATATTGCTGTGCGTTCTTTTGTGGCGCGAGCGGGCGCTCGACGTTATCCGCGGCCAGATCGCACATTCGTTCACGTATTATACACGACTACAGAAGCCGTTCTTGTTTGGGCATCGGCCCAGTATGCGAATGTGGGCAACCCAAATGATCGATGCCGCCAAGATCGGCATCCGGTCACCTGTGCGCGGCCTCATCTATCTGGTCAGGCTGGATTACTGGCCACATCGATTCCTGGTGCTCTTCGCAACATTTCCCGTCGCGTGTGCGGCACTCTACGCGCTGCCCCTTTCTTCGAGCGTTCGCGTCGTGCTGGCTGGATTGCTCGGCTCGGCTTTCATCGCATCTGTCCTCACTGCACAGCGGTCACTATCGTTCCTCGGCGAGTGGCATCGTTATCTCGAGCATACGGTCGCCGTTCAATCGGTGCTTGCGGCATTTCTGTTAAGCAATCTGTATCCGCCACTCATTGTTCTGTTTGTGCTTTATGGACTATTTTTCTACGTCAATTCTCTCCATGTGTTCTCGCAGCAATATCTGGCTCTATCCGAGGATACTGACAATCTAAGCGAGTTGTTGCGTCCGATTGATCGCAGTTCAAGCCGGGTGTTTGTGCTCGGAGCGATGTTCTGGCCAGTGCTGCGTGCAACCCGTGAACTAAAATTGCATTGCTACAATGGAAACATTGACCTTCGTCGTTTCAGGGGTGAGAGTTTTCAGGATTTATTCGGTAATTTTCCGAGTCCCGGTCGACCTTTCAAGGAGTTGGCGCCCGTTTACGGCATCGACTACGTCGTTGGTCGCGTGGAGGATTTCAAGAAGTACGTGCGAACTCTTGATGATCCGGCTCTCGAAACTCTCATGCTGGAGAGGCAATGCGGAAATTTTCAACTTTACCGCACGGTGGCCACCTGTGAAGGCACGATAAGCATCAGCGCGAACCCATACTGACATGCGTATTCTACTGACAGGCGCGACTGGTTTCCTTGGCGGACGGCTGCTGCGACATCTTGCGGGCCGGCACAACGTTTACGCCATCGTACGCGCGGCGCGCGCCAACCTTCATCCAGGTGCGGAGTGGCTCGTCCAGGATCTTGCAGCAGCAAAGTGGCAAATCCGGCTGCCGGACGGTGTGGACACGGTCATCCATCTCGCCCAGTCGCCGCATTTTCGCGATTTTCCTGCTCGAGCGCCCGACATCTACGGTGTTTCAGTCAACGCGACGATGCAGTTGCTCGACTGGGCGGCAAAGACGGGCGTGCGTCATTTCATTTTTGCTTCGACTGGCGGCGTGTATGGCGCAAGCGACGCACCAGTGAAGGAAGGTTACCCCTTGGTTGGAGATGGTGGCCCGCTCGGTTTCTATTTTGCCGTTAAGCGCTGCGGCGAACTGCTTGGCGTGCAATATGCGAAGACGCTTCGGTTCATCGCGCTGCGTCTGTTCTTTGTCTACGGATCGGAGCAACCGGCGCAGATGTTATTGCCGAGGCTGGCCAACAATGTACGCAGAGGCAACCTCATTTCGCTCCAGGGTCCTGACGGGATCAGACTCAATCCGATTCACGTGAATGATGCAGTGGTGGCGATTGAGCGTTGCTTTGCCCTTGATGAGAGCTGCACGCTGAACGTCGCGGGTCCTGAGGTGGTCACGTTGCGTCAGATTGCGCAGACGCTGGGGGAAAAGATCGGCCGTGCGCCGGAATACAAGGTCGAGGCCGCCGCGCACCCCGGCCATCTCGTCGCGGATATCAGTCTAATGTCGCACGCCTTAGGCGCGCCGACGATGGGGCTCGATGCTGGGCTGGCGGAAATGCTGCAGGGCGAAGGGCCTGCCTAATCGATGCTCAAGCTGATCAAAAAGGTCGTCTTGTTCGCCGCCGTCATGCTTCCGCTCGCCCCCCTGGTGCGAGCGGTCTTAAGGCCATTGAACGCAATTCTGGCACGGATTCTCGTGGCGCGCGTCATCCCGAATTCCGCGCTGCACATCTCCTATATGGTCCATATACCTTATGAGAGCGTGGGCCAGTTGCGGAGGCAGGGCATGCGGGCTGACTATCTAGCCATCGGCAGAAGTTCGCATTGGGACAAGAGCGATTATGTTTTCGTGCCATCGCCGTTACCGTGGGTGCGTGCACTGCAGGAATTTTGGCTGTTCTGGTCAGTGATCGCACGCTACGAAGTTATCCATGCCCACTTCATGTATTCGATCTCGGACAGCGGGTGGGAATGGGGCATACTGCGGAGTATGGGGCGGCGGATTGTAGCGCATTTCCGTGGCTGTGAGGCGCGCGATCGTGAGCGCAACATGACGCTTCATCCCGACGTCAACATCTGTCAGACCTGCGAGCATCGCCCTTATATTTGCCAGACCCAAAGCGCGGCGAACCGCCGAGCGTGGGGGCGGAAATATGCGGATGTTACGTTGGTGACGACGCCGGATATGAAGGATTTCCTGCCGGCTGCGACACATATCCCGTTCTTTGCACCGGACGTCCCGGAGCAGGCGCCCAAGGCGCGTGAGAGTGGAAAGCCCTTTATTATCGTGCATATCACGAATCAACCCGGAATCGAGGGAACGGAGGCGATCGCGCAGGTCATTGAGCGGCTGAAGGCGCGCAGTTACAACATCGATTTCCGGTGGATTCGTAACGTGAAGCGTGATGAGGCGCTTGCCGCCATTGCCGGAGCTGATCTTGCTATCGGTAAGATGAAAATGGGTTACTACGCCAATGCGCAGATCGAGACGATGAGCTGCGGCGTCCCGACCGTCACGCATGTGCGCGACGAGTTCATGAGCGACGATTTGTGTAATTCCGGATTCATATTCACGACGCTGCCGAATCTGGAAGATTGCATCGCGTACTATATCGACAACCCCGAGGCGCTTCGTAAAAAACGCGACGTGGCTCGCTCTTCGATATTGAATCTGCACGACAACGCCCGTATCGCCCGCAAACTCATGGACATCTATCGCGGTTGCAGTGTCGCCTCTGTAAAAACGTCAACCCCCCGCCGCTCAGTCGCTCATGCTCAAAGGTAAGAATGTTTTGCTTGGTGCCTTGGACCACAGTGACCGGGACAAGCTCTATGAGTGGATCAACGATCGTAGCCTCGTGCTGCTCAGTGCCGCCTGGAAGCCTGTCCATGGATTGAATCATGCCGACTGGTTTAAGGCAGTTCTCGCGCAGCCGGGCCGCGTCATTTTCGCGATCCGAGCAAGTAGCGATGCGCGGTTGGTGGGCGTGGTGCAATTGATCGACATCAGCTCCGTCCATCGTAATGCCGAAATGATCATCAGAATTGGGGGATTGCAGGATCAGTCGCGTGGGTTCGGAACGGAAGCGCTGCAACTGCTGCTGGAACACGCTTGGCGTGACGCAAATCTTCATCGTGTCACGACCCGCGTATTCGCGGACAATACGCGAGCGATCCGTTGCTATGAAAAGGCAGGCTTCAAGCTCGAAGGCAGGCAGACGCATGCCGCCTTCATCGACGGAAAATGGATGGACATCCTCCTCCTCGGCGCGATTAACCCGCGCGAAGAGCCATCATGACGCTCGTCGCGATCCATCAGCCGAATTTTCTGCCGTGGCTCGGTTTTTTCGATAAGCTCGCGCGCGCGGACCGGTTTGTGCTGCTTGATTCCGTGCCGCTGCAGCTGACCGGTGGCAACTATACTAACCGCGTGAGGATGCTCATTCAGGGGGAGCCGGCATGGGTAACGATGCCTCTGCGCCGGGGCCAGGAGGCGCGCAGCCGGATCGACACTGCTGAAGTGATCGAGGGCGATATTTGGCGTCGGAAGATAGAGCGAAGCATTGAGCAGTCTTATGCGCGTGCGCCGTTCTTCTCCAGTGCTATGATTGTCGTGAAAAAGGCATTCGCACTCAGGACGAACAGTTTACTCGAGATCAATATGGCCGGAATCCTCGCGATCGCGAGTGAACTTGGCCTTTCGACCGCTCATATCAGCAGGTCGAGTGCGCTTTCCGTCGACGGGCACAGCACGGATTTGCTGGCGAACATCGTGGCAGCTGTCGGAGGCACCGCGTATCTCGCAGGGCGTGGAGCGGGAGGATACCAGGACAATGAGGTGTTTGAGCGCAAAGGTATCGAAGTCTGCTATCAGGATTATACGCTGCCACCCTATCCGCAGACCGGGAAGCGAGAGTTCGTGTCCGGCCTCTCCGCCATCGATGCGCTGATGAATTGCGGCGGGGACGCTGCAAAGTTTGTCGGCCGCTGCGTGGATCCCCAGGCATGAAGCCCGTACCATTCACGCATGAAGACTACCGTGACATTCTGCGTATGGGCCTTGCGCAAGGCTATCGTTTCATCGGCTTTCCCGATATCGGTGGTCCCGGCAAGCGCTGCGCGCTACGGCACGACTGCGACAATGATCTCGTTGCAGCTGCAGCGATGGCGGAAATTGAGCGGGAGGAGGGCGTGCGATCGACGTTCTTCCTGATGTTGCGTTCTGCGATGTATAATCTTCTGGCGCCCGAGAACATGGGGCTGGTGCGGCGCATCGTAGATAGCGGGCACTGGATCGGCCTTCATTTCGATGCATCCGTTCTCGCGGACGACAGCCGCATCGCGGCGGAGGTTGATCGTCAATGCGGCATTCTCGCCGAGGAATTCGGACAGCCCATTGCAGCGGTGTCGTTCCACCAGCCGACTGACAAGATTCTCCAGGGTGGCCTAGGTCTCAGCTGCATTAACACCTACGACCGCACCGACATGAACGCTGCCGCCTACACATCGGACAGCAACCTCGTGTTCCGGGGCGGCGACCCTCGCAACCTATTCGCCGAAGGCTCGCAGGACCGGCTGCAGGTGCTGATCCACCCAGAATGGTGGACGCCTGCCGGGATGTCGGTCGTGGCCAAGTGGGCCGAAATGCTGAAGAACAACATTGATCTGATGCAGAAAAGCCTGCGTGAGCGCGAGAAGGCCTATGTCGATTGCTTGCATGTAGTGCTCGAGGTGCGGGGCCAAGGCGGTCATGATTAACAAGTTCGGGAACAGCCTGGTTGAGATGTACGACGCGCTACGTACGGGCGAGGCGCTACGGTTTGGCCGAATCTCTATTATGCACTCGTTGCACTACTTCAACTTGCTCAGTCGGGTGCAGCGCGCTGAAAGGGAGTTGGCGCGTTCGAACGAGAGCGTCCCCTTCCCGGTCAAGTCCGATATCCGTGGCGCCCGACGCAGCGTCGTGTTCTTGCACCACTCGTATTACAATTTCTTCTATCTCGCGGCGGCGCTGCGCAAGCGTGGATGGGACGCCATCTGCGTCAGTCTCGATAATCCGACAAGTCCCGATGCAAAGTTTTTCCACGGCGAGGATGTTAGCCTCTATGATCCGGTGCCGGAGATCTATCAGAAGAATCTGGACGACTTCTTTGCCGAGGTCATCGAGCGGTTCCGCATGGTGCATTTCTACGGCCGTGGGCGCATGTCGTTTTTCCCGGCGTTTTTTGACCAGACCGGCGAGCACGACGCGATGCCGTTCGACTTTCTGCGGTTGCGGCAACTTGGCATCAAGATCGGCTATTCGGTGTCCGGCTGCCTCGATGGCGTGGCGCAGTCGTCGGTGCAGCAATGGACTGGCGGCGCATGCAGCCGTTGCGTATGGCAAAACAACCCGAAGGTTTGTAGCGACATTTCTAATCTGGCTTGGGGCCATAAGGTCCACATGATGGCGGACCTGATTGCCACAGAGGGATTCCCGGCATTGGATTGGCAGGCAAGCCCGAAGGCCTATCGTGAGCCTTTGACGACCGCGCTCGACTCGGAATTCTGGCGGCCCGACCTGGAGGTGCCCGCCGAATTTTGGCTGCCGCGTGCGCCCGGTGAATTCATCGTCTATCACTCAGTCGGCAACTATCAGGCACGCACGCGTAATGGCAAGAACTTCAAGGGAACGGATGCTGTCTTTGCTGCAGTCCAGCGGTTGCGTGCCGAAGGCATGAATGTGCGGCTGGAGTTCGTTACGAGCATCCCGAACAAGGATGTGCGCTTCATTCAAGTGCAGGCTGACATCATCATAGATCAGCTTGTCTATGGTCGCTACGGCGCCACCGCGCGGGAAGGGCTGATGCTAGGCAAGCCGACGATCTGCTACATCAGCAAGAACGAGCCGCCGGGCGCGGCGCGGCTGGCGTCTATTGAAACGTCCCCGCTCGTCTCTGCGAGCGAGGACGACATCTATACCGTCCTTCGCGACCTCCTGATTGACGAGCGCCGCCGCAAGACCATCGGTGTGGCAAGCCGTGTCTACGCGCTCAAGTGGCATTCCGCAGACGCTTGCGCGGAGCGTTTCGAGCGGGTGTACGACCAGCTGATGGTCGGTCTGGTGCCTGCCGAGATCGTGCCGGATCGTGCCATCGCATGACGACCCGTTTTTATTCAAAGGGCACATAGTGACCTCCGCGGCCAGACCATTGAATGTCCTTCTGTTATGTGACGATCAAGACAAGATCGCGGCGACAGTGCGCGATCATATCGGCGCGTTCGAGAAATATTCGCATCACCGCTGGTGGAGACTGTCGATGCTCGGGGATCTTCCCGCTAACGTCGATCTCGATCGGTTTGATGCAGTCGTTGTGCATTACACGCTCGTCGCAAGTTCAGAATTCTATCTGTCGTCGTCAGCACGGCAGAGGCTCTCACATTTCAAGGGTCTCAAGCTGCTGTTCATTCAGGACGAATATCGTTTTGTAGATCGCTCGACGGCGGCGATGCGTGAAATCGGCATAAATGTGCTATTCACTTGCGCGCCACCGAATGTGATGACGGTAGTCTATCCGCCGGAGAAACTTCCGGGAGTCACCGTGGTCAACGTTCTGACCGGCTATGTGCCCGAGCGGCTTCTCAGCGTATCGGTGTCGCCTCCCGCGGAGCGTCCTATCGACGTGGGGTATCGCGGCCGGAATCTGCCGGCTTGGCTTGGCGAACTCGGCCAGGAGAAAATGCAAATTGGTGTCAGAATGCTGCAGGATGCTCCGACGTTTGGCCTCAAGATCGATATTTCATTTCGAGAGGAAGATCGACTTTACGGTAGGGACTGGATTAATTTCGTTTCGAATTGCAAATCAATGCTCGGCGTGGAGAGCGGCTCGTCGCTGGTGGATTTTACCGGCGACATTCAAGCCAAAGTCGAGGCCCATGCCGCATCGAACCCCCGTGCGACCTTTGAGGAGATGCGCGCGCTATATTTTGCTGAAGAGGACAACAAGATCAGCTTTGCCCAGATATCGCCGCGCTGCTTCGAGTCCGCGGCTTTGCGGACGCTTATGATCCTCTATGAAGGCGCCTATTCGGGCATCCTTCAGCCTTGGCGGCATTATGTTCCGCTCAAGAAGGATCATTCCAATATGACAGAAGTCGTCGCTGTGCTAAGAGACGCTGCTCGTATCGAGCAGATTGTAGCGCAGGCTTATCACGAGATCGCGGCCAATCCCGATTTTTCGTTTCAAAACTTTGTCCAAAACGTCGACGCTGTTATCGATCGGGTCGTCACGCCCCAGCAGTTGGCGGGCCAGTCGCCATACAGCAAGGAGGAGTTCGAAAAGGTCAAAACGACGATCACCACAAGGTGGCGTCGGTTTCGTCGCTCGGTCCTCACCAAATCGGCGTTTTTCGTGATGCGTGTTCTTTTGGGACGTCTAGATCCAGTTCGGCGCACGAGAGCGCAGGCGCGACTGCGCAAAGTCTACAACATCGTCACTTTGTATCATTGGCGAGGGCGCGGCAGGGGCGCCAGGATTCGCCAGTTTTTGACGTTCAAGCGGGGCGCTTAGATTCGATGTGCGGAATTGCCGGTATTATAAATCTTAAAGGCGGTAATTTGCCGGAATTGGACAGAATGCTGTCCGTGATTGATCGCAATCTTGCTCATCGCGGGCCGGATGGACATGGTGTGTGGATCGCGCCGGGTGGCGCGGTTGGTCTTTTGCACCGCCGCCTCGCCATTATCGATCTGTCGCAATTTGGCAAGCAGCCGATGAGCGGCGAAACCGGAGCGATTATTACTTATAATGGAGAGATTTATAATTATATCGAGTTGCGGCAGGAACTCTCGCGACATTGGGCATTCAAGTCAACGTCTGACACGGAGGTTATTCTTGCAGCATACGAACGCTGGGGCGAGGGCTGCGTAGACCATCTGCGGGGAATGTTTGCCTTTGCGATTTGGGATGAGCGAAAGAAGAAGCTGTTCTGCGCGCGCGATCGTTTCGGCATTAAACCATTCTACTACGCTATCCTTGGTGACGTAGTATTTTTTGCGTCTGAGGCCAAGGCGCTTCTACCGTTCCTGCCGGAAATTGTCACGGATTCAAGCGCGCTCGCGGAATATCTGACGTTTCAGTATACGATTGGCGAGAAGACGCTGTTCAAACATGTCCATCAGCTTCTGCCTGGATACTGCCTTACGATCGGTGACGGCAGGGTTTCCCCGAGTCGGTATTGGGATGTACGCTACGACATCAACTGGAGCAGCGACGAGAGCTTTTTCAAGGCCCGCCTGCGCGACTTGCTGGAAGACAGCCTTTCCATTCACCTGCGCTCGGACGTGCCAGTTGGAGCTTATGTGTCTGGCGGCATGGATTCGAGTCTAATGGGAATCCTCGCGGCGCGCGCCAGCCACAGCAGTCGCATGGGATTTCACGGTCGCTTCATTGATCATCCTGGGTATGACGAGTCGAGCTATGCGCAGTTGGCTGCCGATAGCGCGGATATTGACCTGAAGATCCTGGATATATCATCGCAGGATTTCCGGGATAATTTTTCCGACCTGATATGGCACCTCGACTTCCCTGTCGCGGGTCCTGGCTCTTTCCCGCAATTTATGATTTCAGAACTTGCCGCCAGATATGTCAAGGTGGTCATCGGGGGACAGGCCGGCGACGAGATGTTCGGTGGCTACGCGCGTTACTTGATTGCTTACTTCGAGCAGTGCATCAGGGCGGCGATTGAGGGTACTTACAAGAACGGCAACTACGTCGTCACAATTGAATCGATCGTGCCTAATTTGGGCATGCTTCGCGAGTACAAGCCGATGATCCGCGAATTCTGGCGCGACGGCGTATTCGACGAACTGGATGCGCGGTATTTTCGACTTGTGGACCGCTCGAATGACATGAAGGATGAGGTGGATTGGCGAGAAATCGACAAAAGCAATGTATTTTCTGCTTTTCAGGATATTTTCAACAACCGCAGTAATGTTGAGCATGAAGCTTATCTGGATAAGATGACGCATTTTGATTTCAAGTGTCTGTTGCCGGCGCTGTTGCACGTCGAAGATCGTATGAGTATGGCGCACGGGCTAGAAAGCCGTGTCCCATTCCTGGATCATCCGCTTGTAGAGTTTGCAGCGACGGTGCCAGCGAATGTGAAGTTTGCAGGAGGGAATACCAAGCATTTGTTGAAGCAGGCCTTTCAACATGATCTGCCAGCTGACATTGTCGGGCGTCGCGACAAGATGGGCTTTCCGGTGCCGCTTAAGGAATGGTTCGCTAATGATCTTAGGGAATACGTCAATGATCTATTTCGCTCGCAGGCGGCGCGAACACGACCGTTCTTCAACGCGGATGCGGTGCTCTCGAATTTCGAGAAGGGCGGAAAGTTTTCCCGCAAGGTGTGGGGACTCATGTCGCTAGAGGTTTGGCATCAAACTTTCCATGATAATGCGGCTACGATTCGCAAGCAGAGCCAGTCGTGAAATGCGACTGCTCTAGCCCTCCATTGCCGATCTCCTGCGTTAAAATTTCTTCGAGAACAGAAGAGCGGAAAGCAACATGAAAGTCTTTGTTACCGGCGGGGCGGGGCAGGTCGGCTCCACGCTGATCGATATGCTGGCCGGGCGTGGCGACGAGGTCCTGGCGATCGACAATTTCTCCACCGGTCGTCGCGACAATCTGGCGCCGCATGCCAGGGTGAAGCTGGTTGAGGACACGATCGTCAATGGCGCTGCGGTCGACGGCCTGTTCGAGGAGTTCAAGCCCGACGTTGTCGTGCATACCGCCGCGTCCTACAAGGACCCCGAGGACTGGCGCGCCGACGCGCTTGTGAACGCCGCTGGCACCGCCAACATCGCCAGGGCCTGCAAGGATCATAAAGTCGGCAGGCTGATCTATTTCCAAACCGCGCTTTGCTACGGCACGAAGCCGACGCAGTCGCCCATCCGTCTCGACCATCCCATCAACCCGGTGAACTCGAGCTACGCCATCTCTAAGACCGCCGGCGAGCACTATGTGCAGTTCTCGGGAACCGACTGGGTGACGTTCCGCCTCGCTAACGTCATCGGCCCGCGCAACGTGTCGGGTCCTCTGCCGATCTTTTTCCAGCGCCTGTCGGAGGGAAAGAAGTGCTTCGTCACGCCGGCGCGCCGTGATTTCTGTTTTGCCGGGGATCTGGCGCGCACGGTGGTCAACGCCGTGGATGGCAAGGGGCACGGCACCTATCACTTCTCGTCAGGCAAGGATGTCACGATCCGCGAACTATACGACGCGGTGGTGGATGCAATGCAACTGAACGACCGGCCGGAGCCCGAGGTGAAGCCGCTTGGGCCTGACGATGCGCCGTCCATCCTGCTCGACCCGTCGCGCACGTTTGCCGATTACGGAGCCATCGAGTTCACGCCTCTGTCGGAAATCGCCCAGCTTGCAGTATCGCACTGGCGCGAGCACGGTGTCGAAGGAGGCTACACGCACCTGAAGCTTGAGAAATCTGAACGCTGATGCGTATCCTGATCACCGGTGGCGCGGGCTGCCTCGGCTCGAATTTGATCGAGCACTGGCTGCCGCAGGGCCACGAAATCCTCGCGATCGACAACTTCGCGACGGGCAATCGCGAGACGCTCCCGGCCGGTCTCCCCAAGCTCAGGCTGATCGAGGGTAGCGTCGCGGACCGCGCGCTGGTGGAGCGCGTCTTCGCCGAATTTTCTCCGACGCATGTCGTTCATTCGGCTGCTGCTTACAAGGACCCCGACGACTGGCGTGAGGATGTGGCAACCAACGTGCTCGGCTCGGTCAACATTGTTGAGGCGGCGCGGAAGGCGAAAATCGAGCGGTTCGTCAATTTCCAGACCGCGCTGTGCTACGGCGCGCCGGAGCGGCTCCCGATCCCGGTTGACCATCCCTGCCGGCCGGTGGCGAGCTACGGCATATCCAAGACCGCGGGCGAAGCCTACGTGGCGGCGAGCGGGCTGCCCTTCGTGTCGATCCGGCTGGCGAGCATCATCGGTCCCCGGCTGATCATTGGTGCGATTCCGACATTCTACCAGCGGCTGAAGGCCGGCAAGGCGGTGTTCTGCACGACCGCAGTGCGCGATTTTCTCGCGATGTCCGATTTTCTGGCCTTCATGGATCTGGCGATCAAAGCCGGTGCGCCCACCGGCACTTTTAATTTGGGACCTGGACGGGGCCACTCCATCAAGGACGTGCTGGTCGCGGTCGCAGCGGCCGTGAACATGCCGGTGCCTGATCCGGTCGATATCCGCCCGGTGGGCGCAGACGACGTTGAAACTGTCGTGCTCGATCCCGCGGGGACGACCGAGGTCTTCGGCTGGCAGGCCAAGGCCTCGTTCGAAGCCGCCATTGCAGATATGGTGCGCTGGTACGATGCGCATGGAATTTCCGCCATTCACACGCACCTCAAGATGTCCGGAAGCACGCGCGGATGAGCGGCGTCAGCAATGCCGAAGTAAAGGCCTTTTGGGAAAGCAGCCCGGTGGCTGCCGAGGGCATCCATGCGATTCCGGGAACGGCCGAATTTTTCAAGGCGTTTGATACATTGCGCGAAGCCGATGATTGCGAGCCGTGGGAATTCTCCAACTATATCCATGGCTATTCAGAGGCGGCCGGCTCGCGCGTGCTGGACGTCGGGTGTGGCAATGGTTATGTGCTGGCGCAATATGCCAGGCTCGGAGCTGATGTCGCGGGAGTCGACCTGACGCAGACTGCTGTCGATTTGTCCAAGGCGCGTTTTGCGCTCGCTGGCTTAAAGGGTGAATTTGCTCTGACCAACGGTGAGCGACTGCCCTACGCGGACGGTAGCTTCGATATCGTCTGCTCGATGGGCGTTCTGCATCATATCGAAAATCCGCGACCGATGCTTTCCGAGATGCGCCGTGTGCTCAGGCCGGGTGGCCGCATCATCCTGATGCTTTATCATCAGAGAAGCTGGAAATATCACGTCGTATTTCGCGTGAAGCGCCTGCTCGATCCGCGCTATCGCGGCAAGAGCCAGGCCGAGGCGCTGAACATGAACGATGGTGGAAGCTGTCCGTTGGCAAAGGTCTACACGCGAGAGCAGGCGCGCGCGCTGCTGGGCGGATTCGTCGATCATCGTTTCGAGCTCAATCAGTTGAGCTGGCGACAGCTGTTGCTGGTGCCCGGCCTCGACCGTTTTCTGCGCCCCGTTCTGCCGGCGGCGAATCGCAACATCTTTGCCCGCACCATGGGTTGGGCTCTCTATATCACGGCGACCAAATCCCGATGACGGATAGAAAAGCAGAACAGGCGTTTCCGACCTTTTCCGGTGCTCGGATTCTGGTGGTCGGAGGCGCGGGATTTGTCGGCTCTAATCTCGTGCACCGTCTGCTGGCCGAGCGGCCGCACGAGGTCGTCGTGGTGGACAATCTCCTTTCGGCGGACAGGATCAACGTTCCGGACGATCCGCGCGTGCGCTTCATCGAGGCGCCGATCACCGACGACGCCGTGCTGCGCGATCTGCCGGACAATCTCGATTTTGCTTTTCATCTCGCCTGCTATCATGGAAATCAGTCGTCGATCGCTGACCCGATCGCCGATCACGACAACAACACACTTACCTCACTCAAGCTTTTCGAGCGGCTGAAGGATATCGGATCGCTGCACAAGGTGGTCTACGCCGCGGCGGGATGCGCGGTGGCCAAGAAAACGCGCGATGAGCCTGCTGCGACCTCGGAGGACGCGCCTGTCGAACTGTTCCATGACAGTCCCTATTCGATCTCCAAGCTGATCGGCGAGATGTACGGAAACTATTACTTCCGCCGTTACAAGATGCCGTTCGCCAAGGCCCGCTTTCAGAATGTTTATGGCCCGCGCGAGATCCTCGGCGCCGGGCGCTGGCGCGGCACGCCGCACACGGTCTGGCGCAACGTCACGCCGACCTTTGTTTTCAAGGCCTTGCACGGAGAGGCGCTGCCGTTGATCAACGGTGGCGAGGATGGCCGCGATTTCATTTTTGTCGGCGATCTGGTCGAGGGCCTGATGCGTATCGCCGCCCATGGCTCTGCGGGAGAGGCGTATAATCTCGCCAGCGGCCGTGAAACTCGCATCCGCGACCTAGCCGAAGCGATCAATAAGCTCGCCGGCAATTCGACGCCACCGGACATCACGCCCCCACGCGATTGGGACAATTCGGGCCGACGCTATGGCGACCCGGAGAAATCGCGCGAGACGATCGGCTTCTCGGCCGACCTCTCTCTTGAGCAGGGCCTTGAGACGACCGTGGCCTGGACGAAGGCCAATCTGGATCTCATCAGGCGCACGATGGCGCAGCACGTCGGGAGCTTGCCCGAGATCGCCAAATATCTGGAATAAATCGTCGAATTGTCCGAATTTCTAGGCCCGAAGCAGGCACTTGCGGTCTTGTTACGATCCGTCGTGTCGAGAGCACAGGCGATGTTGGGTTTTCGTAGAAGCCGCCGCCTCTCGCTCCAGGTTGTGCGTAAAGCGTCGGTTGTGCTGCCGCTTCATCCCCTCACGCGGGATGGCCGCCGTGCGTTTTAACGCCGGCCTGCGGAAATTTCGGATTAGCGACCCGAGTTCATGAAACCGGCCGCGTTGTTCGGATACTGTCCGTTGGAGTCTGGGATCGATGCGCGAAAGTGCGATTCGAGTTCTCGTAGGTTATGCTCGTTACACTGACCGTCTGTCCTATTTTGACGACTGGCTCGATGCCTTCCGGCGGCACTCCGGATTTGAGAATCTCGAATTCAATGTTGCGGAGGCCCGTCAGCAGTCAAAGCTGCGTAAGCTCCTGGAAAATTGTGATGCGGTCGTTCTGCTGCATTCCACGAACGGGGACACGACGGTCTACCTCGAACAATATGCGGAGATTCTTGCGGATCGCCGCGTTCCGCTCCTCAGCTTCGTCGGCAACGAAGTCAACCTGCCCGGCTCTCCGATTGCAGAGAAGCGGCGTCTGTTCGGAATCATGCGGCCGGACTGGATTGCAACGCAACTTTTGGAGGAAGCCGGCTGCTATCTGTTCGGCGATCTCGTTGAAAAGGCCGTTGTCTCGGTGCCGCATGCCCTAAATCCGAACGTCTTCAGGGCGGCGGTCTTCGACGAGGATCGCCCAATCGACATTGGCTCCCGTCTTGCACGCTACCTCCCGCATCTCGGGGACGACGACCGCAACCGCGTGGCGGATTATTTTCGTGAGCGCGGACCGGCTCTGGGAATCGAGGTCGATATTTCGGATTCGCGGTTCGACCGCGACGGATGGGTCGCATTTCTCAACCAATGCAAGGGGACGGTTTCGACTGAGGCAGGCGGATGGTATCTCGAACGCGACGACGCCACCGTCAATGCCATTCGGGATTACGTCCTCGCCGGCCAGAAGGGACTGGTCATTGCGAACGACTCTCCGCTGCGCCAGTTCGGTCACAAGGTGCCATGGCGGCTGAAGACGATTCTGCGCCGGCTTCTCAGGACGGGTTTTGTCCGGCATGAGGCGCTTGTTAACGAGCAGCTTTCGCACGAAGACATCCACGCGCGGTTCTTTGCCAATCGGCCCAAGCCGGAATTTTACGGCAAATGCATAAGCTCGAGGCATTTCGATGCGATCGGCACCAAAACCTGCCAAATCATGATTCCGGGCCGCTTTAACGATGTTCTGGAGGCGAACACGCATTACCTTCCGCTGAATTCGGATTTTTCAAATATCGATTCGGTGATGGAGCGTTTCCGCGATCTCACGGAGCGGCGTCGCGTGGTAGAGGCTGCTTATGGTCATGTCTTCGGCGCGCATACCTACGCGCATCGACTGGACGGCTTGCACGATATCCTGTCCGGAACGAAGGAGCGCTTGCCGCCAGGCACTCGCAGCCGCTGATTTGACTCGCGGAAGCGTGCTGACGGAGCGAAAATCCCTTTCTTGAGTGAACTTTGCTGCGCGCACGCTTTCGACGTTATCGCGGCCTCGATTCTGTCACATCAATCTCGAGATTCTTGACAGTTCCATGTGCGGCATAGCAGGTCTCATCGACCTCGGTGGTCTCGACCCCCACGCTCTCGCGGCGCGGGAAAACGCCGCGCTTGCCCGGTTGCGCCAGCGCGGCCCCGACGGCGAGGCGATCTGGCGGGACGAGTGTTGCGCGCTGGTGCACACACGACTCGCCATCATTGACCTGTCGCCGCTTGGGGCGCAGCCGATGACCGGAGGCGATCTGACAATCACGTTCAACGGCGAGATATTCAACTTCCTGGAGCTTCGGAAGGAACTCCGGGTCCTGGGTCACGAGTTTCGCTCGTCCTCGGATACGGAAGTGCTGCTCGCCGGCTACCGGCAGTGGGGACCGGAACTGCTGCCCCGGCTCGTGGGGATGTTTGCCTTCGCCATCTGGGACAGAAGGGCGCGCGTGCTCTTCGCGGCCCGGGATCGGTTCGGCGAGAAACCGTTCCTTTATGCGCGATCCGGCGCGGGCTTGGCGTTCGGCAGCGATCTCATCGCCTGCGAAGCGATGTTGGGTGAGACACGTCCGATAGACCCGTCCGCGCTGCGCCTCCTTTTCACGCTGCGTTTTGTCCCGGAGCCTTGGTCGATCGCGCAGGGCGTCCGCAAGCTGCCCGCAGGCCATTGTTTGCGTTTCGGCTCCGATGGGCTTTCCGTCGCTCCCTGGTATAGGCTCGTGCGTAAGGTTTCTGAGATTGGTCGAGCGGAAGCCGCGGCGAGCGTGCGAGAGCAAATCGACCGCGCCGTACAGGCGCGGCTGGTGGCCGATGTTCCGGTCGGGGTTTTCCTGTCGAGCGGTGTTGATTCCGCGGTGGTCGCATCGTCGGTCGCACGGGCGGGCGCCCGCCTGAAGACCTTCACCGTGGGCTTCGACGGAGCAAGCGATTATTACGAAGAACGTCCGATGGCTGCTGCCGTCGCGAGGCACCTTGGAGCGGAGCACACCGAGATCTCGGTGTCGGGGCACCGTGCTGCAGACGTGCTCGATCGCGTATTTCTCGCACTCGATGAGCCGTTTGCCGATTCCTCCGCAGTCCCGAGCTACCTTGTGTCGGAGGCGACGGGGCGAAGCGTCAAGGTCGTTCTGACCGGCGATGGCGCCGACGAGGTTTTCGGCGGCTACCGACGCTACTGGTCGGAGTTGCACGCGGAGCGATGGAATCGATTGCCTCGATCCGTGCGGCGGGCTATTGCCGCCACCCTGTCCTGCATGCCGGAGGGAAAGGACAGCCGCGCCCTGGAGTGGCTGCGGCGCGCCCGCCGCTTCGTTTCAACGGCGGATCCCGATCCCGTCCGCCGGCAAGCGGGCTGGATGAGGCTCGCAAGTGATGAAGAGCTTGACAGTCTGCTCGGTCCATCCGAAGCAGACGATGCGAGCGTCGAGAGTCTTGTCGCCGAAATGCGGGGCTCGGGTGGAGGGGACGACGCTTTGAACGCTGCTCTGGCGTGCGATGTCGCTCTCGGCCTGCCGAGCGACATGCTGGTGAAGGTGGACCGCACCAGCATGGCTCACGCCCTGGAAACCCGGGCGCCGTTCCTCGATCAGCGCGTGGTGGAATGCGCCTTCTCCTTGCCGGGGTCATACAAGCTGGGATTGCAGCGCGGGCGGCCTGTCGGCAAGCAGATCCTGCGCGAAGCCTTCCGGGACAGATTGCCGGCGGCGGTTTTCGAGCGTCCTAAACGCGGCTTCGAAATGCCGGTCGCGGCGCTGCTTTCGCAAGGGGCGGCCGAACGTCTTGCTGCGGCCACCGACAACAGCGCCCTGGAGCGACAGGGATTGCTGGACGCGGCACAGGTTGCGCGGTGGCGGGAAGAGTTCGTCTCCGGCCGTCGCGACACCTCCTGGCAGCTATGGACGGTTCTTGCGTTCCAGGAGTGGGCCCGGTTACATCGCCGGTCCGAAGCGCTACCGTAAACAGCGTCATCGGAAGAACTCGGTCTGCTGAGGAACAATGCCCGATCCCGTTCTCCTGACCGGCGCCGCCGGCTTCATCGGCTACCATGTTGCACGACGGTTGCTGGAGCAAGGGACGCCTGTTGTCGGCGTCGATAATCTCGATCCCTATTACGACCCCATGCTGAAGCAGGCGCGGTTGCGGGAGCTGCGGCGTTTCGATGCTTTTCGCTTTGTCGAACTCGATCTGGCGGACCAGACGCGAACGGAGCAATTGTTTGCGGAGAGCCGGTTTCCAGCGGTGATCCATCTCGCCGCCCAGGCCGGCGTGCGGTATTCGCTGGTCAATCCGCACGCCTACGCCAGTGCAAATCTGATTGCATTTCTCAACGTCCTCGAAGGCTGCCGCCACAACGGCTGCCGCCATCTGGTCTACGCCTCGTCGTCCTCGGTGTATGGCTCCAACACCCGATTGCCGTTCCGCACCTCCGACAACGTCGATCACCCGATCAGCCTATATGGTGCATCGAAGAAGGCGAACGAACTGATGGCGCATTCTTACAGCCATCTGTTCGGCCTGCCGACTACGGGGCTGCGCTTTTTCACGGTGTATGGTCCCTGGGGCCGGCCTGACATGGCGATATGGCAGTTCACGGCGGCCATACTGGCGGGCAAGCCCATCAAGCTGTTCAACAATGGCCGGATGCGGCGGGACTTCACCTATGTGGACGATGTCGTCGAGTCCATCGTGCGGCTGATCGACCGGCCGGCTTCGGACGAGCCGTCGGTCGCGGCGCAGGACGATCCGGCTCGCAGTGCCGCGCCCTGGCGGGTCTATAATATCGGCAACAACCAGCCTGAAGAACTGATGGACGTTGTGGCGCATCTCGAGCAGGCGCTGGGTCGCAAGGCCGAGCGCGAAATGCTGTCCATGCAGCCGGGCGACGTGCCAGCCACCTACGCGGACGTCGACGACCTGATGCGCGACACCGGCTTCCGCCCCTCAACGCCGATCGCCGAAGGCATCCGCCGCTTCGTCACCTGGTATCGCGACTATCACCGCGTCTGATCGGCTCGCGCTTCCACCCGTGCCGGCGGATTGATCGAGACGCCGCTCGCGAGCCACACCAGGCCGCCCGCGATGCCCACCGCGAACATCGCGGTCCCCAGCAGCACCGACACCAGCAGCCCGTCGCCTTCGGCCAGCCCCGCGTAGGCGAAGGCCATCACCATGGCGCTTTCACGCAAGCCCCAGCCGGCGATCGAGATCGGTACGGTCGCGATCAGCAGCACCGGCGGGATCAGCAGCAGCGCGTGCAGCAGGTCGAACGGGACTGCGACGCTTTTCGCGGAGAGCCAGGCGGCTGCAATCGTCCCCAGATGGATCGCGATGGAGAGGGCTGCCGCCAGCCCGCCGGCGCGCGAGCGCATCAGGCTGCCGGCGAGCCGCGATGCCTCCGACAGGTGGCGGGTGAGCCCCCAGCGCTCCAGCAGGGGCCAGTGGCGGACGCCGAGCGTGAGGAAGACGGCGGGTCCAGCCACGCAGGCCAGTCCGATCAACAGCAGGGCTGCGCGGCCGGCCGGGTTCCGGATCAGGTCGAACGACCACGGCAGGCAGGCCAGCACCAGCAGCGCCAGCATCAGCAGGCCCACGACCCGGTCGATCAGCACCGAATAGGTCGCGCGGGCCCAGCCCGCGCCCTCGCGCGCCAGAAGCCAGATGCGCGCGGCGTCGCCGCCCACGGTGGAGGGCAGGGCCTGGTTGAACAGGCCGGCGATCAGCACGAACTTGAGACAGCGTAGCCGCGAAATCGAGGCGCCGCAGGTCCGCGCGATGACCTGCCAGCGCAGCGCCGCCAGCAGCGCCTGAAAGCCGACGATCGCCACGGCAGCGACTAGCCAGCCGGGCTCGATCTGCGCCAGCCGCCCCCCCAGCATCGCCAGATCGACCTTGCTCACGGCGAAGGCGAGCAGTGCGAGCGAGATGGCGGCCTTCAGGACCACCGCGAGAAACTTGCTCATGCCCCTACCTCGCACCAAATCCGCCTGAAACCAAGAGGATGCGGGTTTGAGGGTCGGAGGCTTTCGGTCCATAATCGTCCCCAACTCTTTTCCATGCGCGGAACCCAGGTGCCCGGAATGCCCCGTCTCTCGGATCTCAAGGTCAAGCTGTTCACCGACGGCGCCGACAAGGCGCAGATCCTCGGCATGGCGAAGAACGCCTGGATCGCGGGCTTCACCACCAATCCGTCGCTGCTCAAGAAGGCCGGGGTGTCGGACTACGAGAGCTATGGCCGGGAGGTGGTGGCCGCGGTGCCGGACCGGCACATCTCGTTCGAGGTGTTCTCCGACGAGATCCCGGAGATGGCGGCCCAGGCGCGGGCGATCTCGGCCTGGGGCGGCAACGTGTACGCGAAGCTGCCGGTGAGCAACACGCGCGGCGAGCCGCTTTACGACGCGGTCCGCACGCTGTCGGGCGAGGGCGTGAAGGTCAACATGACCGCGATCTTCGATCCCGAACAGGTGGCGAAGGCGGTGGACGCGCTGGCCGGGCTCGCCCCGGCCTGCGTCTCGGTGTTCGCCGGACGGCTCGGCGACCTCGGCATCGACTATCGGCCGATCGTCCGGGACGCGGTCGCCCGCGCCCGCAAGACCCCCAACGTCGAGATCATCTGGGCATCCACCCGCGAGGTCTTCAACGTGATCGAGGCCGACGAGATGGGCTGCCACATCATCACGGCACCGGCCGACGTGCTCCAGAAGCTGCCGGCGCTGGGCACGAAGACGCCTGCGGAGCTGTCGCTCGGGGCGGTCAAGGCGTTCCGCGAGGACGCGCTGGCGGCGGGGCTGAGCCTGGATGTGCCGGGCGCGGTGCGGGCGGCCGGCTAGGCCGCATTCTGGAGCCGTTTTAACTGTAACGCGCTGAATCAAAATGTGTTTGGAGCTGTCCCCAGCGGGCGTCGCCAGTGGCCCATGGCCATGCTAGGGCTGGGCGGGGATTGAAGAACAACCCTTTTCGAACAGGGATCGTGACCGGATGGTGCAGGCCATGAATGGCAGCGCAGGCCAGGCGCTGCGCGTGGGGGTCGTCGGCGCCGGCATCATGGGCTCCAACCACGCCCGCGTGCTGGCCGGCCTGTCGGGCATCAGGCTCGCCGGGGTGGCGGACCCCGATCCCAAGCAGCGCGACCTCGTCACCCGCGTGCTGGGTTGCCCGGCGGTGAGCGATCTCGATGCGCTGCTGAGTCTCGGCGTCGATGCCGTCACCATCGCCGCGCCCACCCACCTGCACCACGAGATCGCGCTCGCCTGCATCGCGCGCGGCATTCACGTCCTGGTGGAGAAGCCGGTGGCGTCCACGGTCGAGGAGGGACGCGACATCCTCGCCGCCGCCCGACGCGCCGGCGTCACGCTGATGGTCGGCCACGTCGAGCGTTTCAATCCGGCGGTGCAGGCGGTCAAGGACGCGATCCGCGGCGAGGACATCCTGTCCATCGCAATCACCCGCGTGGGCCCGTTCCCGCCGCGCATGTCGAATGTCGGCGTGGTCATCGACCTCGCCGTGCATGACATCGACCTGATCCGCTGGTTCACCGATTCCGACATCGTCGAGGTGCAGCCGCAGCTCTCCAGCGCGGTGGCCGAGCGTGAGGATATCGCGCTGCTCCAGTTCCGCACCGCCTCGGGCGTGCTCGCCCACATCAACACCAACTGGCTGACGCCGTTCAAGGCGCGCAACGTGACGGTCGCCACCCGTGGAAAATACGTCACGGGCGACCTGCTGACGCGGCAGGTGACGGAGTGCTTCGGCTTCCAACCCGACGGCTCCTACTCCATGCGCCACCTGTCGGTGGGCCACGAGGAGCCGCTGCGCGCCGAACTGATCGCATTCTGCGACGCCATCCGCGGCGGCAAGCCGCCCGCCGTCACCGGCGAAGAGGGCGTGGCCAGCCTCGAGATCGCCATCCGGTGTCTCGAGGGCCATCCGGCCGCGAGCGCGCCGGTCGTGCGCAAGGGTCCGCAGCGCGCCGCGGGTTGAGGCGCGCGCCCGTCACTCGAGATGAGTTCCATGAACCAGCACGCCAAGCCTGCACCGATTTCGTTCATCGACGTCGAAGCCCAGCGCCGCCGTCTCGGCTCCGCGCTCGACGACGCGCTCGCCCGCGTCACCACGCACTGCCAGTTCATCGGCGGTCCCGAGGTGAAGCAGTTCGAGGCCGAGCTCGCCGCGTTCGGCGGCGCCAAGCACGCGATCGGCTGCGCCAGCGGCACCGACGCGCTGATGCTGGTGCTGATGGCCCGTGGCATCGGTCCGGGCGACGCCGTGATCTGTCCGACGTTCACCTTCTGCGCCACCGCCGAGGTGGTGGTCCTGCTGGGCGCGACCCCTGTGTTCGCCGACGTCGATCCCGAGACCTTCAACCTCGACATCGCCAGTCTCAAGCGCGCGATTGCGACCGCCAAAGGCCGCGGGCTCACGCCCCGCGCGATCATTCCCGTGGACCTGTTCGGCCTGCCGGCGGATCACGACGCCATCGCGGCGATTGCGAAGGCGGAGGGCCTGTTCGTGCTCGACGATGCGGCGCAGGGCTTCGGCGCGACCTTCAAGGGGCGGCCGATCGGCACCTTCGGATTGGCCACCGCGACCAGCTTCTTCCCGGCCAAGCCGCTCGGCTGCTACGGCGACGGCGGCGCGATCCTGACCGACGACGATACGCTGTACGAGACGCTGCTCAGCCTGCGCGTGCACGGCCAGGGCACCGATAAATACGACAACGTGCGGATCGGCATGACCAGCCGCCTCGACACCATGCAGGCCGCGGTCCTGATCGAGAAGCTGAAGATCTTCCCCGACGAGATCGCCGCGCGCAACCGCGTCGCCCGCCGCTACGAGGAGGCGCTTGCGGACGTCTGCACCGTGCCGCGCGTGCCCGAGGGTTACACCTCGGTCTGGGCGCAGTACACGATCCGGCTCGAGCCCGGCGTCCGCGACGGTTTTGCCGCGAAGCTGCGCGCGCAGGGCATTCCGACTGCGATCTACTATCCGAAGCCGCTGCACCGCCAGACCGCGTACCGCGAGTTCCCGTCGGCCGACAACGGCCTGCCGGTGAGCGACCGGCTCGCCGAAGAGGTCATCGCGCTGCCGATGCACGCCTATCTCGACGAGTCGACGCAGGACCGCATCGTCGCGGCGGTTCGCGGCGCGCTCGGCGCGTAGGGCATGACCCCGGAAACCGGGAGCCGGCTTTCGCACGGCGCCGCGCCTCGATGGGCCGCGCGCCGGCGCAAAGACGCGCCGGCGCGGACGGCCTGACGCGGACATCGATGCAGGACGCTCTCCTCCAATGGGCCTCGTCGTGGGACAGCGGACTCGTGTTCGCCGGCTTCGCCGTGCTGTTCCTCGCCAGCGGACTGACCTTCATCCCGCGACCCGTGGTCTGCATCGCGGCCGGCCTGATCTACGGCCTCTCCGCCTTTCCGCTGATCCTTCTGGCCTCGACGCTGAGCGCGCTCGCGGCCTTCCTGCTGGCGCGCCACTTTTTCCGGGCGCGCGTGCTGCGCATGATCGAATCCCGGCCGCGGCTGAGGACGCTGGTGCAGGCGGTGGATGCCGAGGGCTGGCGGCTGCTCGGCCTGCTGCGGCTGGCGTCGCCGGTGCCGGGCTTCGTGTCGAACTATTCGTTCGGCGTCACCGGCATGGGCGTGTGGACCTACACGCTGACCACGGCGCTCGGCTCCGCGCCGCAGATCTTCATCTATCTCTATCTCGGCTCGATCGGAAAGATCGCGATGGGGGACGACGCACTGTCCACGGCCCGGCTGGTCTTCGGCATCGGCGGCTTCGTGGGCCTGCTGCTGTGCGCCGCGCTGGTGACGCGGCGGGTGCAGGCGATCGTGCAGCAGCGGCTGGCGGCGCAGGAGGCCGCTCAGTCGCGCCGGTAGACGTCCTCCAGGCGCACGATGTCGTCCTCGCCGAGATAGCTTCCGGTCTGGATCTCGATCAGCTCCAGCGGGATGCGGCCCCGGTTGGCGAGCCGGTGCACGGTGCCGATCGGGATGTAGATCGACTCGTTCTCGTGCACGTCCTTCACCTCGCTGCCGATCGTGACCTCGGCCGTGCCGCGCACCACCACCCAGTGCTCCGCGCGGTGGTGATGCTTCTGCAGCGACAGCGTTCCGCCCGGATGCACCACGATGCGCTTGACCTGGAAGCGCTCGCCGCGATCGATCGAATCGTAATAGCCCCAGGGCCTGTGGCCACGCCGGTGGTCGGTCGCCTCCGGCCGCTTCGCGCTCTTGAGCCTGTCCACCATCGCGCGCACGTCCTGAGCGCGTTCGCGCGGCAGCACCAGCACCGCATCGACCGTGGACACCACCACGAGATCCCTGACCCCGAGCACCGCGGTCAGCCGGTCGTCGGCGTGGATCACGCAGTTCTGCGCATCCGCCGTCACCACCGCGCCGCGCACCGCGTTGCCGCCGGCGTCGCGCTCGGCGATGTCGAAGATCGCGTCCCACGATCCGATGTCGGACCAGCGGAAGCGGCCCTCGACCACCGCCATGCGGTCGGTCTTTTCCATGACCGCATAGTCGATGGACTTCTGCGGCGAGCGGGCGAAGGAGTCCGGGTCGAGCCGCAGGAAGCCGAGGTCCCCCTTAGCTTTCTGAACCGACGCTTCGACGGCGTCCGCCATCGCCGGCTCGAGCCGCGCCAGCTCCGCCAGCAGCGTGTCGGCGCGGAACAGGAAGTTGCCCGAATTCCAGAGATAGCCCTCGCCGACGTAGCGGGCGGCGGTGGCCGCATCCGGTTTTTCGACGAAACTCTCGACCGCATACACGTCCCTGGGGCCGAGCGCCGCGCCGCGGCGGATGTAGCCGTAGCTGGTCTTGGGCTCGCTCGGGCGGATGCCGAAGGTGACGATCCGGCCGGCCTGCGCGGCCTCGAGGCCTGCGCGGCAGGCTGCGTGGAACGCCTCCAGGTCGAGAATCACATGGTCCGCGGCCAGCGCCAGCACCACGGCCTCGGGATCGCGGCCGCGCGCCAGCGACGCGGCCGCGGCGAGGGCAGGGCCCGAATCGCGGCGCATCGGCTCGATCACCACCGTCGCCTCGATCCCGATCTCCTCGGCCTGCCGGCGCGCGAAGAAGCGGAAATCGGAGCCCGTGACCACGACCGGTGCTGCGAACAGGGAGGGCTCCGACACCCGCAGCAGCGTGTCCTGATAGGTCGAGCGCGGCCCGACCAGCGGCAGGAATTGCTTGGGCAGGGCGTCGCGTGAAACCGGCCACAGCCGGGTCCCGGCGCCGCCGGCGAGCAGAACGGGAACGATCTTGGTCATGCGCCGGCACTATTCCAAAAACCCTCCGCGATAGCCAGACTGGCACGGGGCCCGAATCGCGGCCCGCACAATACGCGCCGGCCCCGTTCGGACGGGCGCGATCCCTCGAGTCCGCGGCTCCCGGTCCATCATGCTCGATCGCATGCTCACGGTTGGCGGTTTCACGCTCCTGTCGCGCGTGACCGGCTTTCTGCGCGACATCATGCTGGCGGCGATCCTCGGCGCGGGTCCGGTGGCGGATGCGTTTTTCGTGGCGCTGCGGCTGCCGAACCACTTCCGCGCCATCTTCGCGGAGGGTGCGTTCAACGCCGCCTTCGTGCCGGCTTATGCCCGCATCCGCCAGCAAGGCGGGGCGGAGCCGGCGCAAGTCTTCGCCGACCGCATCTTCACGCTGCTGCTGGCGAGCCAGGTGGTGCTGCTCGGCGTGGCGCTGCTGTTCACGCCCGCGGTGGTGGGCGCGCTCGCGCCGGGCTTTGCGGGCGATCCCGGCCGCTTCGATCTCGCGGTCGATCTGACGCGCATCACTTTCCCTTACCTGCTGCTGATCAGCGTGGTGACACTCTACAGCGGCATCCTCAACGCGCTGACGCGCTTCGCCACGGCGGCTGCGGCCCCGATCCTGCTCAACCTGTCGATGATGACGGCGCTCGCCTTCGCCGCCTTCTTCCCGACCGCCGGTCATGCGGCGGCCTGGGGCGTGCTGCTCGCGGGCGTGCTGGAGGTGCTGCTGGTCGGCGGCGACGCCCTCCGGCAGGGTGCTTTGCCGAAATTCCGCTGGCCCTCCTTCGACATCGAGGTGAAGGGCTTCTTCAAGCGCTTCGCGCCGGCGACCGTGGGCTCGGCGGAGACGCAGATCGCACTGTTCGCCGACACGATCATCGCGAGCTTCCTGGCGGCCGGCGCGCTGTCCGCGCTTTATTACGCCGACCGGCTCAACCAGCTTCCCATCGGCGTGATCGGCATCGCGGCGGGCACCGTCCTGCTGCCGGAGATGGCGCGGCGGCTCGCGGCTGGCGACGAAGCCGGTGCGCGGCATTCGCAGAACCGCGCGGTCGAGCTGACGCTGCTGCTCACGGTGCCTTGCCTGGTCGCCTTCCTGCTGGTGCCGGAGCTGATCATGAGCGCGCTGTTCGGGCGCGGGGCCTTCACCGCGGCGGATGCGCGCAACGCCGCGGCCACGCTGTCGGCCTATGCGGTGGGGCTGCTGCCGTTCGTGCTGATCCGCAGCGCCGCGGTCACCTTCCTGTCGCGCGGCGACACGGTCACGCCGGTCAAGGCGCTGTTCTTCGCCGTGCTGGTCAACGTGGCGCTGAAGATCCTGCTGATGGACCGTCTGGCGCAGGTCGGCCTGGCGCTGGCCACGGCGGCCGGGGCCTGGGTCAATCTCGTGCTGCTGGTGTGGTTCGCGCAGCGCCGCAAGCTCATAACCATCGATTCGCGGCTGCGCGGCTCGGTCGCCAGGCTGGCCGCCGCGGGGCTTGCGCTGGCGGTGGGCCTGTTCGCGGCCGAGCGGCTGCTCGCCCCTCTGACGGCGGACTGGCGGTGGCGCGACGAGTTGCTGCTGCTCGCGCTCGCCGGGCTGGGGGCGGCGATTTATGCGCTGGCCATTTTGCTGCTCTTCGGGCGGTCCTGGCTCGTGGCCTTGCGGGGCCGGCGAGGACCGGGCCCGACCGGGGACCGGTAAAAGCCGGCGGGTTCCGCCATGCGGGCAACAGGAATAGGGCAAAGGGAATACAGGGGACAGGGCGATGACCGATCACGAAATCGTGGGGGTTTCTTGTGGCGGTGCCGGCCCCTATAGTCGCTACCGCATTGCACAAATCGCGACGGGCTGGCAGACACGACCGATGATGACGCACTCCGCCTCGCGGCTTGCCGCCGCGTTCGCCTTGATCGCTCCGGTTCTGGCCGCTTGCGGCGAGGCTCCGAAAGCGCCGCCTCCGCCGCCTCCGCCGACCGTGACGGTGGCCAAGCCGGTCAAGCGCAACATCGTCGACCACGACGAATATGTCGGCCGCTTCGTCGCGGTGAATGCGGTGGAGATTCGCGCGCGGGTTTCCGGCTATCTCGAGAAGGTGCACTTCCAGGACGGCCAGACGGTCAAGCAGGGCGACCTCCTGTTCACCATCGACAAGCGCCCGTTCGAGAACGCCGTGGCCCAGGCGCAGGCCAATCTGGCGCAGGCCAAGGCCAACGCCGCGTTCACCACAGCGGATCTCGAGCGCGCCAAGCTGCTGGTGCGCGACCGCACCATCACCGAGCAGGTGTTCGATCAGCGCACCCAGGCCTCGCGCAGCGCCGAGGCCTCGGTCAAGGCGCAGGAGGCCGCGGTCGCGCAGGCGGAGCTGGACCTGCAGTTCACGGAGCTGCGCGCGCCGGTCGATGGCCGCATCGGCGACCGCCGCGTGTCGCCGGGCAATCTGGTGGCGGGCGGCGCCGCGGGCGCCACGTCGCTGCTCGCGACCATCGTATCGACCGATCCGATCCGCTTCGAGTTCACCTTCGACGAGGCCTCCTACCTGCGCTACGAGCGCGCGGCGGTCGGTGGCCGGGACATCACCAGCCGCGGCGGCAACGTGGTGGTCGGGCTCCGGCTGATCGACGAGGTGGACTTCAGCCATCGCGGATACATGGACTTCGTGGACAACGTGATCGACCGCTCGTCGGGGACGATTCGCGGCCGCGCGGTGTTCGACAATCCGAAGGGAATCTTCACGCCGGGCATGTTCGCGCGCGCGCGGGTGCCGGCCTCGCCCCCCTACGACGCGCTGCTGGTGCCCGACACCGCCGTCGGCAGCGAACAGGCTCGCAAGTTCCTCTATGTCGTGGCCGAGGACGGCACCGCGACGCAGAAATACGTCACCCTCGGCCAACTCGTGGACCGCTCGCTGCGCGTGATCAAGGACGGGCTGTCCGAGAACGACCGCGTGGTGGTGAACGGGATGACGCGGGTGCGGCCGAACCAGAAGGTGACGCCGCAGGAGGAGGGCGCCAAACCGGCGGCGCCGGCACCCGGCGCGGCTCCCGCCGCAGCCAAGTAGCGGGCGGAACGCGCCATGCGGATTTCCCACTTCTTCATCGACCGGCCGATCTTCGCGTCGGTGCTCTCGATCGTGATCCTGATCCTGGGCGGCGTCGCGTTCTCGCGGCTGCCGATCGCGCAGTATCCGGAGATCGCGCCGCCGGTGATCAACATCAGCGGCCAGTATCCGGGCGCCAGCGCCGAGACCGTGGCCGAAACGGTGGTCGCGCCGATCGAGCAGCAGGTGAACGGCGTGGAGGGGATGCTCTACATCTCCTCGAACTCGACGTCGGACGGCCGCTTCACGATCTCCGTGACCTTCGACATCGGCACCAACCTCGACATCGCGCAGGTGCAGGTCCAGAACCGCGTCGCCATCGCCAACCCGCGCCTGCCGCAGCAGGTGCAGCAGATCGGCGTGGTGGTGGCCAAGTCCTCCCCCGACATCCTGATGCTGGTGAACCTGATCTCGCCGGACCGCTCGCGCGATCCGCTGTTCATCTCCAACTACGCCAACATCCAGATCCGCGACCAGCTCACCCGCGTGGACGGCGTGGGCTCGATCACCATCTTCGGCACCCGCGACTATGCGATGCAGATCTGGCTGGACCCCAGCCGCCTGCAGTCGCTCAACCTCACCGCGGCCGACATCACCCAGGCGCTGCAGGGCCAGAACGTCCAGGTCGCTTCGGGCGTTCTCAACCAGCCGCCGGTGAAGGACCAGCTTGCCTTCCAGGTGGCGGTGCGGACGCTCGGCCGGCTCAGCGACCCCACGGAATTCGGTAACATCGTCGTCAAGCAGGCCGACAACGCCGTGGTCCGTCTCAAGGACGTGGCGCGCGTCGAACTGACCGGACAGGATTATTCGTCGATCTCCTATCTCGACGACGACCAGTCGGTGGCGCTGGCGATCTTCCAGCGGCCGGGCTCCAACGCGCTCGCCACCGGCGAGAACATCCGCAAGGCCATGGCCGAGATCGCCCGGAGCTTCCCCACGGGCCTGGAATACCGGACCATCTACGATCCGACCCAGTTCATCCGCCAGTCCGTGGACGCGGTGATCGAGACCATCTTCGAGGCGGTGATTCTCGTCGTTCTGGTCGTGATCCTGTTCCTGCAGACCTGGCGCGCCGCGGTGATCCCGATCTTCGCGATTCCGATCTCGCTGATCGGCACGTTCTTCGTGATGAGCATGTTCGGCTTCACCATCAACAACCTGTCGCTGTTCGGGCTGGTGCTCGCCATCGGCATCGTGGTGGACGACGCCATCGTCGTGGTGGAGAACGTCGAGCGCAACATCG
>CAZZCV010000005.1:0-68830 GCA_964653225.1 uncultured Rhodoplanes sp.
GCGGTAGACCACGGCGTCGAGCCGGCGCGCCAGGAGGCCGATCAGGTTCGCGCCCGAGTCGCCCTTCATGCGGACCGCCTCGGTGTAGACCGCGCGGAACTGCTTCTCGGAGATGTTGCCGTAATAGCCGCGCAGCTTCTGCTTGGCCTTGAGCTGCACGCCGTAGTCGGAGAGCTTGGACTTGCGGCGCTGGCCGTGCTGGCCGGGGCCGTATTCGCGCTTGTTGACGGGGCTCTTGGGGCGGCCCCAGACATTCTGGCCCATCCGGCGGTCGATCTTGTACTTCGCCTCGTGGCGCTTGGTCATCGCGTCCTCATCTTGGTTTTGAGATTTTGAGGATCGCGCCCTCCTTTGCCCCGGATTTCCCGGAACCGACAGGTTTCAGGCCGAAGCGCCGGCCGAAAACCACGGGTCGCGAAACACCGCGCGGGCCGAAAGGCCCGCGAGATGGCGGATTTCTAAGGGGAAAGGCCCGCCAAGTCAAACCCCGGGCAAGTCAAACCCTTGGCAAGTCAAACCCCGGCCAGGTCGAGCCGGAGGCGGCAACCCCCGGGTCAGGCCCCCGACGGGACCGGGCTTGCGATGCCGAAGCCGGCGAGGGCCCTTGCCAGCGCCGGGGACGGCGCGCGGCCGGAGGTGAACACCAGCCGGGCTGGCCGCGGCAGGGCTTCGGCGGCCGGTGGGCCGAGCAGGTCCAGGACCCGGCGGGCGATGGCCGGGGCCGGGTCGATCCAGTTCACCGGCCAGGGGGCGAGCCGTCTCAGGCGGTCCAGCAGCAGGGGGTAATGGGTGCAGGCCAGCACCACGGTGTCGGTCCGCCGGCCGTCCGCTGCCACGAAGCAGGGGGCGATCTCGGCCGCGATGGCCGTGTCCGGCGGGGGCTCGCCGTTGAGTTCAGCCTCCGCCAGCACCGCCAGGAGGGGCGAGCCCACCAGGGTCACGTCGCAGCCCTGGCCGAAATCGCGGATCAGCGCGCGGGTGTATTCGCGCTTTACGGTCGCCTCCGTGCCAAGCACGGAGACGAGCCGGGAAACCGAGGCCGTGCAGGCGGGCTTGATCGCCGGCACGGTGCCGACGAAGGGCACGGGAAAGCGCGCGCGCAACGCCTGCAGGACGATGGTCGAGGCGGTGTTGCAGGCGATCACCGCCAGGTCGGGCCGGTGCTCGGCCGTGAGCCTGTCGAACACCGCGAGCACGCGGGCCACCAGCTCGGGCTCGCCGTGGCCGCCATAGGGGAAGAAGGCGTCGTCCGCGGCGTAGATGAAATTCGCATCCGGCCGGGCTTTGGCGACCTCGCGGTGGACCGTCAGGCCGCCCAGACCGGAATCGAACACGAGAATGGTCGGCGTCGACGACATGAGGTCGATGAATCGCAAATTGCCGTGCGAGTCGCAATTGGCACGGCTTGCAACGCCAAAAGCCCGCTCCGGGGGGAAGCGGGCCTTTGTCGGGGTCGCCTGAACGTTACGCGGCGACCGGCTACTTTCGAAGTGCTGGCAGGCCTGAAGTCCTGGTTCGGATTCGCTGAGATTGAATCGGTCGGGACCTGCTTTTACGTTTTGTCCGGATCGGGCCCTAGCAGGCCACGCGGCGCACCCGGCCGGAGCGGGTCCGCACGTAGCAGGGTTCTGCGGTCGCGCCGCCGATCATCGCGCCGGCCACGCCGCCGAGCAGGCCGCCGGCCACGGCGCCGCCGGCCGTGCCGGTCGCTGCACCGCCGATCAGCGCGCCCGCGCCGCCGCCGATCAAAGCGCCGCCAACGGTGCGGTCGCGCGCGGTCTGACAGCCGGCAAGGGCGAGTGCTGCGGCGGAAACGATCAGGATCTTTCGCATGGGGTTCTCCCGTAAGTTTATCTGCGATGGTCGTCGCAACGCTCGCCTGCACGGGGCCGGCCCGCACCATCGAACGCGACCACCTTCACAACGGCGTGGGCCTCGTCCGGTTCCACGATGTCGCCCTCTTTCTTGTTGGCCGGCGACCCAGCCCGCGCCGGCGGAACGAAATTGTGGCGGAGCCGTTGATTTCCGCGAACGCCGCAGGTCGGCGGAAGAAGGAGGAGATCGGCATGCTCGGTTGGGCCATTACATTTCTTCTGGTCGCGCTCGTGGCGGCGTTTCTGGGCTTCGGCGGCGTCGCGGCTTTTGCGGTGGACGCAGCCCGCATCGTGTTCTTCGTGGCGATCATCCTGTTCGTGATCTCGGCGGTGATCTCCCTGATCCGCGGACGGACGCCGACCGCGCCCTAGCGCGCGCCCGTCGGCGCTATCGCCTGTCTCGATCAGCGAAACGCCCGGCCATGTGCCGGGCGTTTCGTTTGGGAGGGCCGATGCCGCCGGGCCTTCGCCGCTCTGCTTCCCCGCTTTGGCCCTCGGCCATCTAGCGATCGTTTCCGGCGAGCACCGCGCGGGTGGCCTGGTCGGCCCCGAAGTCGTTGAGATTGTCGATGTGCAGGAGCTGGGCCAGACGCGTGCGGGCACGGTTGACCCGACTCTTGATGGTGCCGACCGCGCAACCGCAGATCTCCGCCGCCTCCTCGTACGAGAAGCCGGATGCGCCGACCAGGATCAGCGCCTCGCGCTGGTCGGACGGCAGCTTGGCAAGCGCGGTGCGGAACTCCTCGAACTCGACGCGGCTGGTCTGCTCGGGCTGCGACTTGAGAGTCTCGGCATAGCTGCCGTCGGAGTCCTCCACCTCACGCCGCCGCTTGCGGTATTCCGAACGGAACAGGTTGCGCAGGATGGTGAACAGCCACGCCGACATGTTGGTGCCGGGCTGGAACGAATTGATGTTGGCGATCGCGCGCAGCAGCGTCTCCTGCACCAGGTCGTCGGCGCGGTCGACGTTGCCCGACAGTGAAATGGCGAAGGCGCGCAGGCTCGGCACCGCCCCCAGCATGGTGTCTCGAAGATCGGGATCGATGCTCATTCGGCGGACCCCTTGTCTCCCGGCGTGTCGCCGTCGAGCTGCCGCAGAAGATCGGCAAATTTGTCGGGGGTGGGCTCGATCAGTCCATCGTAATAGGCGCGAAGCTGCTGGCCGATCTTGGCCTGGACGTCGCGCCCGAGGCCGGCGCCCTGCTTGCCGCGCCGGTCGGGGGGTCTGCTGGTGTTCGTATCCATCCGACTGGTTTTTTCTTTATCCGGTTTGTCTGACGTCTCGTCGTTCATTCACTCCCCCTGCACCCTCTCGAAGCTCCAAGGCCCCCTCGAAAAACCCCGTCCGCGGCCATGGAGACCCCCCGGACGCACTGTCTTTGCGTCCCTCCCAACGCGGTTCCGCCGGGATCGTTCCCTCGCATGGAACTTTTTTTGCCCTCGCGGATTGCCGGGTATACGCTTTCACTTCGCCCAATCGGGAGGGTTCTCCGTGTCGACATCGCAAGCCGTTGCCCAGCACCTGCCGTTTCTGCGCCGTTACGCCCGCGCGCTGACCGGAAGCCAGCACTCGGGGGATGCCTATGTGGCCGCCGCGCTGGAGGCGCTGATCGAGGACCGCAGCGTGCTGGAGGGTTCGGAGCCGCGGGTGGCGCTGTACCGGCTGTTCACCAAGATCTGGAATTCGGTGGTGGTCAACGACGCCTCCGAGACGGCCGCGGATGCCAAGATGCCGGTCGAGCAGAGGCTCGGTCATCTCACGGCCCAGCCACGCCAGGCGTTTCTGCTGGTGGCGCTGGAGGGCTTCTCGGAGGAGGACGCCGCGACGATCCTCGACATCGACGTGCCGACCCTGCGGGGGCTGGTCGAGGAGTCGGGCCGGGAGCTGGCGGCCGAGATCGCCACCGAGGTGCTGATCATCGAGGACGAGACGTTCATCGCCATGGACCTCGAGGGACTCGTGGAAAGCCTCGGCCACAAGGTCCTCGGCGTGGCGCGCACCCACACGCAGGCGGTGTCGCTCGCCAAGGCGAAGCGGCCGGGTCTCATCCTTGCCGACATCCAGCTCGCGGACGGAAGCTCGGGCCTCGATGCGGTCAACGAACTGCTCAAGTCGTTCGAGGTGCCGGTCATCTTCATCACCGCCTATCCGGAACGGTTCCTGACCGGCGAGCGGCCGGAACCGGCGTTCCTGATCGCCAAGCCGTTCCAGCCCGCGACCGTTTCGGCGGTCATCAGCCAGGCGCTGTTCTTCGAGCGCAAGGCGCGGCGGCCCGAGCGGCGCGCGACCGCCTGAGGTCCGAGGGCGCAAACGAAACCGGCGCGGGAGAGATCCCGCGCCGGTTCATTTTCAGAGCCCTGTTGTCAGCGCCGGTCGGAGCGCCGCGAGAGCGAATAGCCCAGCATGACCGCTTCCACGATCATCGCGATCTGCGCGAACTGCGGCCGGGTTTGCGACCGCGCGCCGAGCGGAGCGGCACTGGCGCGTGCTGCCGAATCCGGCCGCGCCTTCGCGAAGCGCACCGCCAGCAGGATCGCAAGTGCGATCAGGACGAACGCACCCGCCACGATCAGGCGCGCATAGACCGCACCCACTTCGGGTTCGAGCGCGATGATCGAGGCCGAGGTCGCCATGACCACGGCGGCGAGCGCGCACAGGCCGCAGAGCGCATACGCAATGGCGTCGCGGCGCAGGCGCGCCGCGGTCTCGCCGAGACCGGCGAAGGCCATCGCCGCGATGTCGGTAATGCGCATGGCCGCGCCTAGCTCCGGCGGCCGGCCATCCCGGCCAGGAAGCCGATCCCCGCCGCGATCGCCAGCGTCAGCAAAGGGCGCTGCTCGATTTCGTCCTCGATGCGGCGCAGCGCCTCGTTGCCCACGCGGGACGCCTCGTTGCCGACGGCGTAGGCGCCGTTCCGGGCCCGCTCGGAGGCATCCTCCGCGCTGGCGCGCAGCTTCTCGAGCGTCTCCGACAATGTCTCGGTGACGTAGTCCGTCGCCTCCGACGCGGCGTGCGACGCGCCCTGACGAGTCAGCGTGTTGAGGCGGCCGACGCGCGTTTCGAGATCGCGCATCAGCTTGCCAATTTCGCGCTCGATCGCCGCGATGTCGTCCGACGTGGAGCCGTTCCTGCGTGCCATGATACTCCCTCGTGCATTGATGGCGACCGCAAGGGCGGCCGCGATCCGCAGGATCAAACGCGCGAGACGGGCGCGGGTTCCCGTGCGGGGTTCCACGCGCGCGCGGACCCAAAGCAAACAGGCGTAGCCGACGGGTCGGCTACGCCTCATTGCACCGGCCGGGCACGAGGGGAGGGGATCGCGGCCGGTTGCGCAGACAATCCGCTAGGATGGCTTTGGTTCCTGCTCCGGTTCCTGCCTTCCGCGGAGATCGCTGCGCCGGGGGCAGGATCATGGATCGTCGCCTCGGTCCAGGTTCGAACCTCGGAACCTGTGATCAACGTGTTGGCGTGGAAACGCTTTCCGTGTTCGAGCGTTGGCGCAGCAAGAGTGGCGACGCAATCCGCAACCTCGCCGGTCCGTGGGTGATGCGACATCAGAACACCTCGCCGGCGACGGTGGGCGGCAAAGGAGCCGTCTGATGGGGCCGGGCGCAGGGCATTTCAGGGTTTAAGAGGATCACGCGATGCCACTTTGGGACTGGCTGTTCGGGGGGGTGACCGATCTGCCACGCGGTGCCGCCATGGGCTGGCGCTCCGACTGGATCACACTGCACGCGCTGGCAGACGCGGTGATCGCACTCAGCTTCTTTGCGATCCCGCTCGGCATCGTCTTCTATCTGCGTCGCCGGCGCGGGCTGCTGCACGAGTATCGCCTGGTGGCGTGGCTGTTCGGCGGTTTCATCCTGGTGTGCGGCGTCACCCACCTGATCGGCGTCCTGTCGCTCTGGTATCCGATCCATGGGATGGAGGGGCTTTCCAAGGCGCTGACCGCGGTGCTCTCGGGGGCGGCGGTGGGGCTGATCTGGCCTCTCCTGCCGGCGCTGGTGCGGCAGCCGTCGTCACGTCAGCTCGCCGAGGTGAACGAGCGCCTGCGCCGCGAGGCGGAGGCGCACGAGGCGACGCTGCGCGAGCTGGAGGCCGCCCGGCGCGAACTGGAGGAGCGGGTGGAGGCGCGCACCCGCGAACTGAGCGTCGCCAACGCCCGCTTCGAGATCGCGCTCCACGGCTCCAACGTGACCGTCTACACGCAGGACAAGGACCTGCGTTACACCTCCGTGTCCGGGCCGATGTTCGGCCGCGAGGTCGACGAGATCCTGGGCCGTAGCGATGACGAGATCCTGCCCGCCGAAAGCCGCGGACCGATCCGGGCGCTCAAGCGCGCCGTGCTGGATTCGGCCGAGCCGCGCGACGGCGAGTTCCGCATTGCGGAAACCGGCGGCGTGGGCTGGTACGACATGCACATTGAGCCGTTGCGCGATGGTGCGGGCGAGATCGCAGGCCTGACCTGCGCCGCGGTCGACATCACCGGCCGCAAGGCCGGGGAAGCGCACCTGCGCGACCTGATGCGCGAACTGACGCATCGCTCCAAGAACCTGCTCGCCGTGATTCAGGCGATGGCGCGCCAGACCGCGCGCCACGCGGGCTCGGAGGATGCCTTCCTCGAACAGTTCAGCGCGCGCCTTCAGGCGCTGGCGGCCTCGCACGACCTGCTGGTGCAGGAAAGCTGGCACGGCGCTTCGCTCGCCGAGCTGGCGCGCTCGCAGCTTGGCCATCACCTCGACCGCGAGGGTGCGCAGGTGTCGTTGCAGGGACCGTCGCTGCTGCTCAAGCCGGAGGCCGCGCAGAGCCTCGGGCTCGCGCTGCACGAGCTTGCCACCAACGCCACCAAGTACGGAGCGCTTTCGGTTCCGTCCGGCCGCGTCGCCATGACATGGCGCTGGGTGCCGCAGGATTCGAACGGCGCCATCGAGATCACCTGGAGCGAGAGCGGAGGGCCGTGCGTGGCCGCGCCCGACGGCCGGGGATTCGGCAGCCTCGTGATCGAGCGCAATCTCGCGCGCTCGCTGGATGCTCACGTGGACCTTTCGTTCAGGCCCGATGGGGTGCAATGCCGGATGCTGATACCGGCCGATAATCTCGCCCCGGCATCGTGAGAGGCCGCCCGTTTCCGCGCGGAACCAGTGCGACAGGGCGGGCGTTGAGGAGCCGAACCGATTGCGGTTGGGCGTCCTGCTTGAAAGCGGAGCTTCGACACGGGCAGCGCCGGCGGCCGCAGGGAGGGTTTCCATGATTCGCATAGCCCCCTGTCTCGCGGGCGGCCTCGCCGCCATCGTTGCGATGGATTACGTCCCCGCCGCAACCCGGCATCTTGCGGCCGCGCCATCGGCAGAATGGTTGCATCCCGCCTTTCACGCTCCCGGAGCGCCCAAGGCCGATCGCGCGGCGCCGGCGCGGCCGGCCGGAGCGGTGCTGAGCATTGCGACGGTGGAGGTGGTCGGTCTGCGAGATGCGGCGATCGTCTACCGCGACCGCGAGGGCCGCGAGCTGTTCCGCACCGATCCGCTCAACAACGTCACTATCGTGACCAAGGGGCTGTCGCTGCCCGAGGTCACCGTGCGCCAGGACGCCAACAGCCGCGCGCGGCCGGTGCCGGTGCGCGAGATCGACGAGTCGCGAGACCGGCCTGCGGAGCGCACCCGGCCAGCCGCGCCCGGCCGAATGCCGCTCGGCTGCGAGTCGTCGTTCAGCCCGGTGGCATCGCCTTCCATGGCCCATCACATGGGACGCTGCATGGCCGAAAATTCGCCGCCCTCGCTGTCCACGCGGGCGGCGGGATAGGGACGCATCGGTCGCACGAAAAAAGGCCCGCTTCTCCGGGCCTTTTTTTTCGTGCGAGCCTTCTCGATGGTCGCGTCGGCGGTCCCTTCAAATGCCCCAGTAGGGCGCGGTCTTGTAGTACTCGTGCAGCGCCGTCTCGCTGCTGCGGTCGCCCCAGTCGAAGTCCTCGCGCGCACCGTAGGAGGGCGCGGCCTTGAGCTGCTCGTCGCTGATGTTCAGCTCGTAGGCCGCAAGCTCCGGATTGTACCGCAGCGCGGACCAGGGGATCGGGTGATACCGCTCGCCCAGCCCCAGGAAGCCGCCGAAGCTCAGGACGGCATAGGCGACGCTGCCGCTGATCTTGTCGATCATCAGCCGCCTGATCTCGCCCACCGTATCGCCGTTCGGCCGGCGCACCGGCGTTCCCTCCACGCGGTCGCTGGGGATCATGCTGTGGGGTTTCTGCGTGCCTTGGATGGGCGTGCCAGTGGACATGGCAGTCTCCTCTCGCTGCGTCGGGATGAAACGCGCGAACGGTCCGGCCGTTCGGATCAGATGCGTCCGAGCAGGAGCAGGATCAGCACGATGACGAGGATCGTGCCGGCCGCGCCGGACGGATAATAGCCCCAGTTGGCGCTGTGCGGCCAGGTCGGCAGCGCGCCGAGCAGGATCAGGATGAGGACGATCAGGAGAATGGTGCCGAGGGTCATGGTCCGATTCCAGGTTTGAGGCCGGCAGATGTCGGGTGTTCCGTGCATGCCGTCATGACGGCCTCGGGCGGCGGGGCGGCGATTGCATGTCGTCTTCGTGGCGACGTCAGTCCAACGCCGGCGAGGGCGGAGGGGTTCCGGCGGCAGGACCGTTTTCCTTGCCCCGGCCCGCCCGCGGCGGCAGGATGCGGAACCCGCCTGCGAGCCGCGGCGTTGATGCCCCGATGCGGCAGGCCGATCCCGCGCCTGCGCACTTCATTCATCTATCCGGAGGCTCCCATGAAGCGACCCGTCGATACACTGGCTGTCGCCGCCCTTGCTGTTGCGATCGGCGCTGCCGCCTGGACGACCCCGGCTTCGGCTCAAGGCCGCGATCGCGTGCAGGCCGGCGCGCTCACCTGCGACATTTCCGCGGGGCTCGGGCTGATCATCGGCTCCAAGCGCGAAGTGACCTGTATGTTCACGCCGACCCAGCCGGGTCCGCGCGAGGTTTACGTCGGCAGCATCACCAAGTTCGGCCTCGACATCGGTGCGACCGCCGGCGGCCAGATGGCCTGGGCGGTCTATGCGCCGACCACGCGCAAGTTCGGCGCGCTTGCCGGCAATTATGCAGGCGCGACGGCCAGCGCCACCGTTGGCGTCGGTGCGGGTGTGAACGTGCTGATCGGCGGCTCCGATCGCACCATCACGCTGCAGCCGCTTTCGGTCGAGGGCAACACCGGCCTCAACGTCGCGGCCGGCGTCACGGAACTGACGTTGCAGCCTGCCCGATAGGCCGCCGCGCTTTTCGCCCGTGAAACGGCCGCCCTCGGGCGGCCGTTTGGTTTTTAGAAGGCGGTGGAACCTGATGTTCGGCCGGCGTTTTCGGAACGGCGTCGCGAACGGCGCGTTGTCTTGTCGCACGTCATGTCAGGGAACAGGAGATATCCATGTCAGCCTTGCGATACGCCGCGATCGCCATCGCTCTTGCCGGCGGCACCGTCGCGGCTTCGGCCCAGACCGTCACCACCACGACGACCACGGTGGAGCGCCGGGCGGCCGCACCGCTGCAGCTTCGCCCGGAGCAACGCACCACCATCTATCGGACTGTCACCCGCGAGCGCGCGGTGGCCACGCCGGCCGGGATCGAGGTCAGCGTCGGACGCCGCGTCCCCTCCGGCGTGGTGCTGTCCGAGTTCCCGCGCGCGGTTTACGTCGAGGAGCCCACGCTGGAGCAATACCGGTACTTCCGGGTGAACAACCAGGTCGTTCTCGTGGATCCGGCAACCAGCCAGGTGGTGGAGATTCTGGATCAGTAAGCTCTCTGCCCTGGAGCGGCAGCGAAAAGGCCCCGCTTGCTCAAGCGGGGCCTTTTCGTGCGGGGGAAGATAGTGCGCCGGGCGGCTTCTGTCGGGGGGAGGGGGATGAACGCCGCCCGGCGCCGGCGCGACCGACGGGAACGGCCGCGTCACGGAGAAAACGGCGCTCCGCGAAGATGGTTCCCGGCGAAGCAGCATGAATGACGAAGACGCCGTTCTTGAGGGCCCCGTTCCCAACCGAAAGCCCGCGACTCTGCCGCGGGCTCGCCGGTCGCCGTCCTGATCGTGGTCGCGTCACCAGAAGCCGAGAAACACTCCGGCGAAGCCCAGCACCACGAGCGTGATGCTCACAAGGAGCACGGCCAGCACCGGGCGATCGAGAAATCCCTGACGCGCCTTTACCGGACTCAGCACCTCGGGCTTTTCGCCGGTGCCGGTGGTGTGGGTTTGAATGGCCATATCATGCGCTCCTTGCTGTTTCGGGATGGTCGGAAGACATCCACTCCGGCCGCAGGCAGCCGTTGTCCCCCATCAGGCAAACTTCCGCGGCATCGCCGTCCTGAGCGCGAAGGCGGGCGGCTTCGACCGCGAACACCATGGCTTCGTCCTGGCTCCGATAGGGTCCGAATGCCTCCTCGCCATATTCAATGAACCAGTCGTCGGCGCGACGGACGATCACATAACGGGTCTGCGACATGCCTGCCCCTCGCTGATGGATGCTCCGGGGAGCCAACGCTTGCCATCCGGCAGTGTTCCTCTGTGTTCCGCCGCGGGGTCGGCCTGCGGAGGGGCATGCTGGATTTCCGAGACTTTTCGCTGGACGATGTCCCCCAAGGATAGGAAACCGGGGTCTGCCGTCGGCGGAATGGTGCGATGCAACCTATTGCGATCCCGGGCGTTATGGATCGGGAGGTTCGTATTTCCCCGGGGGCCTCATCCGGCCGGTGCCGGGTTCCGGCGGAGTGGCCGGTCTTTTGCTTCGCCCCATTCGATTTGCATCACGTCCGAAGGCTTTCTCCGTGTCCCTGAACGATCTCCATCCCGAACGAATAGCCGTTCTGCTCGACGTCGACGGTACGTTGCTCGACATCGCCCCGACTCCGCTGGAGGTGTTTGTTCCGGAGGGGCTGCGCACGGCGCTGGCCGATGTGAGCGTGCGCACCGGCGGGGCGCTGGCGCTGGTCAGCGGCCGTCCAATCGGCGAACTCGACATGATTTTTGCGCCGCTCCGGCTGCCCGCCGTGGGCGGTCACGGCGCCGAGATCAGGCCGGCGGCGGACGGCCGCACCCACGAGCAGCGCGCCGATCCGCTCGACCGGGATCTCAAGCGCCGGCTCGTCGGCCTGCCGCTGCTGTTTCCCGGCATCGTCATCGAGGACAAGGGCTACTCGGTCGCCGTGCACTACCGCCAGGCGCTCGACCGCGGGCTGGAAATCGTCGAGGCCGCCTTCCGCATCTGCAAGCCGTTTCCGCCGGACAGCTATGAGCTGCTGACCGGCAAGGCGGTGCTCGAGGTGAAGTCGGTGGGCTTCAACAAGGGGACGGCGGTGCGCGAACTGATGACCTTCGATCCGTTTCTCGGCCGCATCCCGATTTTCATCGGCGACGACACCACCGACGAAGCTGCGTTCGAGGTGATGCCCGAATTCGACGGCTTCGCGATCTCGGTCGGCCGCAAGGTCGCAGGCGTGGACGGAATTTTCCGTTCTCCCGAGGAGGTGCGGCGCTGGCTGCAGACGATCGCCAGCCGGCCGGTGGCGATCCCCAGCCTGATGGAGATGTCATGAGCGGACACGGGCTCGATCTGGCCATCATCGGCAACGGCCGCACCGCCGCCCTGGTGGAGCCGACCGGCCGGCTGGTCTGGTGGTGCTACCCGCGCTTCGACAGCGATCCGATCTTCTGCCGCCTGCTCGCGGGCGACGAGGAGAAGGGCTTTTTCGACGTCGTGCTCGACGGCATGGTGGAATACCGCTCGGAGTATGTGCGCAACACCGCGACGGTGCAGACGGTCCTCACCGACGCCAAGGGCGGCGCGGTGCGGATCACCGACTTCGCGCCGCGCTTCCGCAATTTCGGCCGCATGTACCGGCCGCCGCAGCTCATCCGTATCGTCGAACCGGTCGCCGGTTTGCCGCGCGTGACGGTCCGGCTGCGGCCCGCGCACAGCTACGGCCAGCCCGTGACGCAGCGCTCCGCCGGCAGCAACCACGTCCGCTACTGGGGCGGCGACAGCATCATCCGCCTGACCACCGACGCGCCGCTGTCCTATCTTGAGCGCGAAGCGCCCTTCGTCCTGACCCGTCCCGTGAACATGGTGCTGGGCAACGACGAGCCGTTTCCGGGCGAGCTTTCGACCCTGTGCCGCGAATTCTCGGACCGCACGCGGGACTACTGGGTGGAGTGGGTGCGGCGGCTGTCGATCTCCTACGACTGGCAGGAGCCGATCATCCGCGCGGCGATCACGCTCAAGCTCTCCAACTTCGAGGAGACCGGCGGGATCATCGCGGCGCACACCACCTCGATCCCCGAAGCGCCGGGGTCGGGGCGCACCTGGGATTACCGCTTCTGCTGGCTGCGCGACGCCTATTTCGTGGTGAAGGCGCTCAACCGGATCGGCGCGACCCAGACCATGGAGGACTTCATCACCTATATCCTCGGTCTCGTCGCCAACCGCAGCGAGCCGGTGCGGCCGGTCTACGGCATCGTGCCCACCGATCCGATGGAGGAATGGACCGCGCCGGACCTCAAGGGCTATCTCGGCGACGGGCCGGTGCGGGTGGGCAACGCCGCCGCCCTGCAGGATCAGAACGACACCTACGGCAGCATCATCCTGGCGGCGATGCCGATGTTCTTCGACCACCGTCTGCCCAAGCCGGGCGACGAGTCGCTGTTCCGTCTGCTGGAGCCGCTCGGCCAGAAGGCGTTCGATCTCGCCTTCGAGCCGGACGCCGGCATCTGGGAGTTCCGCGGGCGGCGGCGGGTCCACACCCATTCCGCCGCCATGTGCTGGGCCGGCGTCAACCGGCTGGCGGCCATTGCGGACCGGCTCGGCCTGTCCGACCGCGCCGCGCACTGGAACGGGCTCGCCGATCAGGTTCATCACCGGATCATGACCGAGGCCTGGAACCCGAAGATCAACGCCTTCGCGGCCGCGGTGGGCACCGACGACGTCGACGCCAGCGTGCTGCTGCTGCCGGAGTTCGGCGTGATCGACGCGGAGGACCCGCGCTTCATCTCGACCGTGGCCGCGGTCGAGCGCGAGCTGCTGCGCGAGAAGCACGTCATGCGCTACGCCAGCTCCGACGACTTCGGGCTGCCGGAGACCGCCTTCCTGATCTGCCGGTTCTGGCTGATCGACGCCTGGTGGTCGACCGGCCGCAAGGAGGAGGCGAGGGAGCTGTTCCTCGATGCGCTGCGCCACCGCAACCGCTACGGCCTGCTGTCGGAGGACATCCATCCGGAGACCGGCGCGCTGTGGGGCAACTTCCCGCAGACCTATTCGATGGCGGGTTTGATTCTGACGGCGATGCGTCTGTCGCGAAGCTGGGAGGACCGGTATTGGCGCGGATAGTGGTGGTGTCCAATCGGGTGGCGATCCCGACCGGGGAGGGCGGCGCGCGCGCCGGCGGCCTCGAGGTCGTGATCCGCTCGTTCCTCAAGCGCAACCGCGGGCTCTGGTTTGGCTGGAGCGGCAAGGTGGCGGCCAAGAACGACGTCGCGGTGCGCTCGGTCGAGCACGGCGGGGTGACCTATCTCACCACCGACCTGACCCGCGCCGACTACCAGGAGTATTACAACGGCTTCGCCAACCGCATGCTGTGGCCGATCCTGCATTACCGGCTCGACCTCGCCGAATTCTCCAGCCGCGACCTGACCGGCTACATGCGGGTCAACGACCAGTTCGCCGAGCAGCTGCATCGCGTGCTGCAGCCCGACGATGTGATCTGGGTGCACGACTATCATCTTCTGCCGCTGGCCCGCGCGCTGCGCGAGCGGGGCCACGAGAACAAGATCGGCTTCTTCCTGCACATCCCGTTCCCCCCGCCGGAGCTGCTGACGGCGGTGCCCAAGCACGAGCGGCTGATCCTGTCGCTCTGTCATTACGACATGGTCGGATTCCAGACCGAGCGGGACGCCGACAACTTCGCGCGCTATCTTGCGCACGAATGCAACATGCCGAGCCGCGATCCGCGAACCTTCGTCGCCGGCCGCCGCACCGTGCGGCTGGGCGCGTTTCCGGTCGGCGTGGAGATGGCCGAGTTCAACCGGCTGGCGCGGCGCGCGGCGAAATCCTCGTTCGTGCACGAGGTGTTCGAGAGCCTCTCCGGCCGGGCGCAGATCATCGGCGTCGACCGGCTCGACTATTCCAAGGGCCTGCGGCTGCGCATGGAGGCGTTCGAACGCTTCCTCGCCGACCATGCGCAATGGCGGGGTGCGGTGACCTATCTGCAGATCACGCCGCGCAGCCGCTCCGAGATCCGCGAATATGCCGAGATGGAGCGGCAGATCAGCGAGACGGTCGGCCGCGTCAACGGCCGCTACGGGGAGGCCGCGTGGACGCCGGTCCGCTACGTCAACCGGCCCTACAGCCGCACCGCGCTGGCCGGCCTCTATCGCTCGTCGCGCGCGGCCCTCGTCACGCCGCTGCGCGACGGCATGAACCTGGTGGCCAAGGAGTTCGTCGCGGCCCAGGACGCCGAGGATCCCGGCGTGCTGATCCTCTCCCGCTTTGCCGGTGCGGCGGTGGAATGCGGCGCTGCGCTGCTGGTGAACCCGTACGATCCCGAGGCGGTGGGCGGGACCATCGCCCAGGCGCTGGCGATGCCGGTCGAGGAGCGCAGAAGCCGCCACGCCGAGCTGTTCCGGGTGCTTTCGGAGAACGACATCAAGTTCTGGGGCGAGCGGTTCATCGCCGAGCTGACGCGGCCGGAAGCCGGCCTAGCGGCGGCATAGCCCTCACGCCGCAAAGTCCACCACCACCTTGATGTCGTCCGGCCGGTGCTCCAGCGCCTCGGCGAAGCGCGCGAGCGGCACGCGCCGCGAGATCAGCCGGCCGAGCCAGTTCCGGTCGGCGCGCGCAAGCGCTTCGGCGGCCATCTCGTAGTGCATGCGATTGGCGTTGACCGCACCGAACACCACGCGGTTGCCGAGCACGGCGCGGTCGTTGAACCCGCCGATGTCGAAGGTCAGTTCGCGATGGCCGCAGAGCCCGAGCAGGCTGACGATGCCGTTGGGCGCGCTCGCCGCCATCGTGTCCGCAATCACCTGCGGCGCGCCGGTGCATTCCAGGATCACGTCGGGTTCGAGCGTGGCGACGGCCGCCAGCGTGCCGGCATGGTGATGGCCGCCGATGCCGTTCACGATCGCGGGCTTGGGGCTGCCCGGCCTGCTGCGGTCGAGCACATGCACCTCGTATCCGCGTTGCGCGCCGATCAGCGCACCGAGCAGGCCGATCGGCCCCGAACCCGTGACGAGCAGGCGCTTCGGCCGCCACGAGCGGAAGCGCTGGCCGATCCGCCCGATGTGGTCCCAGGCCTTGGCCACGATGCTGGCGGGCTCGATCAGCACGCCGAGGTCGCCGAGCGCGGGATCGAGCTTCACCGCGAACGCCGGCTCGGTGCGGAAGCGTTCCGCGGCGAAGCCGTCCAGCCCGCGGATGCCGTGCTCGGTGTAATGGCCGTTGGCGCACATGTCCCATTCGCCGGCGGCGCAGGCGGGGCAGGGCACAGGGTCGGGCCGGCGCACGATGCCCGCCACGCGGTCGCCCGGCGCGAGGCCGGAGCCCGCGGGCGCCTCGATCACCTCGCCGTAGGATTCGTGGCCGAGCACCAGCCGCTCGCGGGATGGCGGCGCTTCGCCGTATTGGCCCGCCACGATCTCGCGGTCGGTGCCGCACACGCCCAGCGCCAGCGTCCTGACCAGCACGCGGCCCGCGTCGGTCGCCGGCTCGTCGATGTCGTCGAGCCGCGCCGAATGGGCGACGCCGGGCAGAACGGTGATCGCGCGCATCCAGCCTCCTTGTCGCAAGCCGAAGTTGACGCCGGCGCGGCCGAAAGGTTCCGCTCAGCGCGCCGGGGCGCGTTCGAGCCGTTCCCTGTCGAAGCCGGCGACGCGCTGGTAGCGCTTCAGCAGGCTGGCCAGTTCGTCCTGGCTGATGACGTCGTCGATGTGCCGGAAAGGCTTGTCGCCGGTGCGGCGATAGACCTCCGAGAGCACCGCGTCCGGCGGCTGGCTGCGGTTGGCCAGCACCACCTGCGAGGTGGCGGGCCGGCGCTCGGCCTCGTAGGCCTGCAGGGCCTTCGGCGCATCCGGCTGCTCCGTCAGACAGCGCGCCAGCGCGGAGCCGTCGAGGATCGACTGCGCCGCGCCGTTGGCGCCGCGCGGCAGCATCGGATGCGCGGCGTCGCCGAGCAGGGTGACGCGGCCGTGAGTCCAGCGCGGCAGCGGGTCCTGGTCCACCATCGGATAGTCGAGGATCAGGTCGGCCGCGCGGCACATCGCCGGCACGTCGAGCCAGTCGAAGCGCCAGTCCTCGATCCGGTCGATGAAGTCCGCGAGCTTGCCCTGGCTGGTCCAGTCACGCCGCCGGATCGGGGTCTCCTGCTCGATGTCGCAGACCCAGTTGATGAGCTGACGGCCTTCGGAATCGATGTTGTCGCGGATCGGAAAGATCAGCACCTTGGCCGGCTTGTGCCAGCCCACGCGCACCATCGTCCGTCCGTCGAGAAACGGCTTCCAGCGGGTCACGCCGCGCCACATGTTGATCCCCGAATAGCGGGGAGGCCCTTCGTCCGGAAAGAACCGTTTGCGCACCACCGAATGGATGCCGTCGCATCCCACGACGATGGAACCGCGTTGCGAGGGCAGCCTTTCGCCGGTGACGGGATTCTCGAAATGCGCGGTCGCGGACGTGTCGTCCTGTTCGAATCCGGTGCAGCGATGGCCGGTCATCACGCGGTCGCGGCCCGCGCGCGCGACGAAGGCGCGATAGAGCACCATCTGCAGGTCGGCGCGGTGGATCGAGAACTGCGGCCAGGCGTAGCCGGCATGCAGTCCGCAGGGGTCGTCATAGATGAGCTGGCCGAAGCGGTTGTAGTAGGCGATCTTCGAGGTGGTGACGGCCACGCGCGCCAGTTCGTCCTGCAGGCCAAGCTCGGCCAGCTCCTTGCTGGCATGCGGGAGAAGATTGAGGCCGACACCCAGTTCGCGGATGTCCGGCGCGGCCTCGTAGATCCGGCAGGCGATGCCGGCGGCGTGGAGTCGCAGCCCCAGCGTCAATCCGCCGATCCCGGCTCCGACGACGATCACGTCCATGCGCTCCTCCGTTGCAAATCGCGTGCTTTATCGCCGCAGCCATTCCATCCGGCGCGCCAGTCTGGAACGCCTTCAATGTAATAAAGTTACGTTTCGTCTTTATCGCGACCGCCTTTGGCGATATAGGCTTTCCGGAGCTTCCGCAAATACTGGAATGTTTCCAATGTGTTCGTCCCCAGGGACGGCCGGCGGCTGCGTGCTTTGGGTTGACGTTGCCGCCGAAAGGTTCTTGAGTATTTGCGAACCATTCGCAGGTGGGAATATGGACCCGAACGATCGCCCCGCACGCCGATCCCTGCTGGCCGCCCTTGCGTTCGGCGCGGCGCTGGCCTTGGCAGGGCCGGTCGCAGCCTGGGCGCAGGCTCCGGCGCAGCCGCTCTCGCCGCCGCCGGTCGCCCAGGAGCCGGCCGCTCAGCAGCCGGTTCTCCAGACCCCTGCCGATCCGGCGGCGCCGGTCGCGGCCGAACCCGCGGCTCCCGCTGCGGAGCCCGCGACCACGGTGGGCACCCCGACCGTGGCGACGGCGACGCTGCCGCGCGATCTCTCACCCTGGGGCATGTTCGTGCACGCCGACTGGGTGGTGAAGGCCATCATGATCGGCCTGGTGCTGGCCTCGCTCATGACCTGGACGATCTGGCTCGCCAAGCTGGTCGAGGTCCGGAGCGCAAAGCGGCGCGTTCTCGCGGCGGTGCGCATCCTGAGCGCGGCCCGTACGATGGAGGAGGCGAACGCGCAGTTGCAGGATGGCCGCGATCCCGCCACGCGGCTGGTCCGCACCGCGATCGCGGAGGTGCAGGCATCGCCCGACGCGAGCGCGGATGCGCTCAAGGAGCGCGTTGCCTGGCTCCTGGCGCGCGTCGAGGCCGCCGCCGGCCGGCGGATCGGCCGCGGCATGGGCGTGCTCGCCAGCGTCGGCGCGATCTCGCCCTTCGTCGGCCTGTTCGGCACGGTCTGGGGCATCATGAACAGCTTCATCGGCATCTCGATGGCCAACACCACCAACCTCGCGGTGGTGGCTCCCGGCATCGCCGAGGCGCTGCTGGCCACCGCGATCGGCCTGTTCGCCGCCATCCCGGCGGTGGTGATGTACAACGGATTTGCCCGCACGATCGGTGGCTACCGGGCGCAGCTCGCGGACGCGGGCACCCTGGTGATGCGGCTGGTGAGCCGGGACTGCGACGCGGGCGGGCGCATGCCCGCCGCGCTGTCGCGCGCTGCGGAGTAGGCCATGTCGATCCGGCTCGCCGGCGAGGACGACGATTTCGCGGAAACCCACGAGATCAACGTCACGCCGTTCATCGACGTGATCCTGGTGCTGCTGATCATCTTCATGATCGCGGCCCCGCTTGCGACCGTCGATATCGCTGTGGACCTGCCGGTGTCGAGCGCGGAACAGAAGGAGCGCCCGGACAAGCCGCTGTTCCTGAGCCTCAAGGCGGACCTGTCGGTGGCGGTCGGAGAGGATCTGGTGCCGCGCGACACGCTGGCTGCGTCGATCGACGCCGCCACCAAGGGCAACAAGAACGAACGCATCTTCCTGCGCGCCGACCGCAGCGTGAGCTACGGCGACGTCATGGAGGTGATGAACCTGCTGCGCAACGCCGGCTATCTCAAGGTGGCGCTGGTCGGCCTCGAAGCCCGCAGCAACCCGCAATAGGACGACCGATGGCGCGATCCGCTGTCATGCTGCTGGATCACGACGAGCGCGGCGGCGCGGCGCGTCTGCTGCTGTCCGGCGCGATCGTGCTGTCTGTCTATGTCGGAGTCGCAGCGGCCTATCATCTCTGGGAGTGGTCGCAGCCCGTGCGGCCCTTGGCGTCGCCCGCGATCATGGTGGAGCTTTCGCCGGAGGCGGAGGCGCCGACCTCCGAGGCGGACCTCGCGCCCGGACCGGACATGGTGGAATCGCAACTGCCGCCCGAGCAGGTGCCGCAGGTGCTTCCCGAGCTGATCGAGCCGTTGCCGGAGATCAACCGGCTCGCGGAGGTCATGATGCCGCTGGCCGAGCGCCAGCCGTCTCCGCCGGACAAGAAGCCGCCGGAGGAGAAGAAGATCGAGGAGCCGCCGCCGCCGGTGGCGAAGCCGCCGGAGCCGGTCCGCGTCGACCGCAAGCCGCCCGCGCCCCGCACCACCGCGGCCCCGCGCTCGCGCCAGAAGAGCGCGCCGGTGGCGCGCGCGCCGAGTCCAGGCGCTGCCGCCTCGCCCGGCGCCATCGCCTCGTGGCGCGACAGGGTGGTGTCGCGGCTGCAGAACGCCAAGCGCTATCCCGGCAGCTCCGAGGCCCGCCGCGAGCAGGGCGTGGTCACGCTCAGCTTTACCGTGAACCGCAACGGCGGCGTCACCGCCCGCGGCATTGCCCGCAGCTCCGGCTATTCCGCGCTCGACCAGGAGGTGCTGGCGATGGTGGCGCGCGCCGCCCCGTTCCCGCCGTTCCCCGAGGGGATGCCGCAGGCGAGCGTGAGCCTCAGCGTGCCGATCCGCTTCTCGCTGCGCTAGACCGGGTCTACACTCCCCGACGACGGAGAGCCGTCCAACGATTCAGTCGGGAGGAAGACATGCGCGTGATCGGACTCTGTGCGGTGGCGGCCGCCCTGCTGGCTGCGTCGGGAGCGATCCCGTCGGCATCGGCGCAGATCTTTCCAAGCCGGAATATCGAACTGATCGTCCCGCTCGCTCCGGGCTCCACCACCGACGTCGCCGCGCGGGTGTTCGCCCAGAAGGTCAGCCAGACGCTCGGCGTGCAGGTCATCATCGACAACAAGCCCGGCGCAGGCTCGATGCTGGGCACCGGCATCGTCGCCAAGGCCAGGCCGGACGGCCACACGCTGCTGTTCGGCGCAATCGGGGTGGCGATCAGCCCGCTGCTCTACAGCAACGTGCCGTTCGATCCGATCAGGGATTTCGCGCCGGTGTCGCTGATGGTGACGGCGCCGATGATCATGCTGGTCAATCCCGGCCTCGGCGTGAAGACGCTTCCCGAGTTCATGGCGAAGTACAAGGACGCGAAGGACATGAGCTACGCCTCGGCGGGGCCCGGCACGCTGCCGCAGCTTGCGGGCGAGCTGTTCAAGATCAAGAGCGGAATCCCGCTGCGCCACGTGCCCTACAAGGGCGGCGCGCCGGCGCTCAACGACGTGATCGCGGGCCACGTGCCGATCAACTTCGGCACGCCGGGCACCAAGTCGGTGATCGACGCCGGCAAGGTGGTGGCGCTGGCGATCGCGTCGCCCAAGCGCATCGGCGTGCTGCCCGACGTGCCGACCTTTGCCGAGCAGGGCATGCCGATCCCCGAGCTGGACGCCGGGGCCTGGTTCGGCGTTCTGGCCCCCGCCGGAACTCCGAAGGACGTGGTGGACACGCTCAGCCGGCACTTCAACGAGGCGCTGAAGGACCCGCAGGTGCAGGCGCAGCTCGACAAGCTCGGCTTCGTCGGCGTCGGCAACACGCCGGAGGAGTTTTCGAAATTCCTGCGCGAGGAGGTCGAGCGGTGGCCGCCGATCTTCGCACGGGCGGGAATCGGCCGGCGCGGCAAGTGAGCGGGTTTGGGGGGTTCTGAGGGCGGCGGCCCTCGGGAATCGCCACCGCATGGACTCGGAATCCGCCGCGGCGCAAGACTTGCAGTTCACAGGCAGCCGCTTCAGCCTTTCACCCATATGGTGAAGGCGATTCTCATGGATCCGGATCGATCCGAGGTTTCCGCGTGGCTCGTCCGTGCCGAGCAGGCCCGGCGCGTGGCCGGAATGCTGGTCGGCGACGACGCCGAGCTGGCGCAGACCCATGCCCGCGAGTGCGAAGCGAGGGCCCGGGCGCTGATCGACCGCTGGCACGCCGCGCCGATCGCAGCCTGAGCGCCGTCCGGAGGGCTATCGCCGGCGCGCCGCGCGCCGTTGCGAATCGGCGGCCGGCCGCGGCCCGGCCGGAATCCGCCGGGCGGGGCTCGCCGTTTCCCGTTCGTCGCGGGCCAGGTTCTCCAGGATCGCCAGCAGCGTCGTGCGCGCGGAGGCGACGTCCGCGGGCTTGAGGTTGCGAATGCCGATGCCGTTGACCTCCTCGGCGAGGGGAACCAGCTTGCCCTTCAGCAGCCGGCCCTTCGGCGTCAGGTGGATGTAGACGTTGCGCTTGTTCTCGGGCCTGCGGCTGCGCACCACGTAGCCGAGCCGCTCCATCGCCTTGATCGCCGCGAAGGTGGTGGGCTCCATGACGCCGGCCCGGTCGCTCAGTTCGCGCTGGGTGAGGCCGTCGTCCTCCCACAGGATTCGCAGGAAGGCCCAGTGGCCGAACGAGACGCCGTGCCGGGAGAGGCGGGCCTGGAGCGTGCGCACGAAGGCGCGGGTCACGTCCTTCACCAGATGCGCCAGCCGGTCGTTCGGCACCGCTTCCTGCCAATGCGTCAGGATCGTCTGGGTGTCGCCGGGCTCGCCCGGCGGACTTCGTTTCGTCACGGCGGCACCCTGGTTGGAACCTGATGCCGCAGCGTAACAGGTTTTCCGTCGCGCGCCGACGAAACGATCGCAAGACACAGCTCCAGCGTGGCGCGTGCCCATTCGCCGTCGTGCCGCGGCGGCCGGCCGTGGACGACCGCGTCGTACAGTTCGTCGATCACCTCAGCGCGCGGCACGGCGGGCGGCGGCAGCGGCTCGAGATACTCGCGGTCGTTGGCGTAGATCATCACGCCCGAGGGCAGGGGACGCAGGTCGGCGCCGTCGCAGCTTGCCAGCAGCAGGCCGAAGTGCTGGTGCAGGAGGCCGGATGCCGGTGGGGCCGGCGCATAGGCCGACCCGCCGTAGTTGCGCGCGCTCTTGAGCACGGCCTCGGCGGCGGGATCGGCGGCCGCGGCCAGCGCCTTGCGGGCCGCGCCGTAGCGGCCGCGGTCCTTCGGCGTGCCCATCTCGCCGATCCAGCCTGTGAACTCGTCGGAATCGAAACGGCCGTAGCCGTTGTAGGTGGCGGAAGCGAAGCCGCCGCCGGCAAATCGCAGCAGCGCGGAATAGGCGCCCTCGGTCGGCCGGTCGCGATCCCAGGTGCCCGTGGCGGCGCTGACGCTCTCCACGAGTCCGCCGCCGATCAGCCGCACGATGTCGATCTGGTGCGCGCCCTGGCTGAAGATCACGCCGCCGCCCTGCGCGGTGTCCAACTCCTCCGGCCGGCGCGGGCGATAGAGGAAGTCCGTGTAATTGAGCGCATGGATCATGCGCAGCGATCCGAAGGCTCCGCTCTCCACCAACTCGCGCAGCCGCAGGATGGGGCGGTTGAAGCTGTGGCTGTGGCCGACGATCAGGTGCACGCCTGCGGCCTTCGCGGCCTCGATCATCGCGCCGCACTGGTCGAGCGCGATCGCCATCGGCTTCTCGACCAGGACGTGCTTGCCGGCCGCGGCCGCGAGCCGGACGTGCTCGGCGTGCATCTGGTGCGGCGAGGCGACGTAGACCGCCTCCACGGCGGGGTCCGCGCACAGCGCCTCCGCGGTCTCGTGCGCCCGGCCGAAGTCCTTCGCGAACAGCGCGCGCGCCTCCGGCCGTGGGTCGGTGCCGGCGACGAGCCTCACCCGCGGATCGGCCGCGAAGGTCGGCAGCATCAGCGTGAAGGCGCGCCCCAGTCCGATCGCGCCGAGTTGCAGGACGCGCCCGCTCATCGCATCACCTGTCGATGGTGAGGTTGGCGGACTTGGCCCGCGAAACGCATATCATGATGTGGCCGGCGCGCTCGCGCTCCGCGAGAACCAGGTCGCGGTGGTCGGGCTCGCCGCCGAGCAGCACGGTCTTGCAGGTGCCGCAGGTGCCGCTCTCGCAGGACGAGGGCGCCTCGATCCCGGCGGCCCGGAGAACCTCGAGAATGGTCCTGTCCGCGGGCACCTCGAGAGTCCTGCCGGAATGCGCCAGCGTCACGGTGAACGGCTTGTCGTCGGGCTTGTGCGAATCCGCTTCCGAGAACGCCTCGAAATGCACGTTCGAGGCGTTCCAGTGGCCGGCCATGTCGCGCACGGCGTCCATCAGCCCGCGCGGGCCGCAGCAGTACAGATGCCCCTTGGGGGTTTCGAGAGCCGGCCACAGGTCGAGCATCCGGCCGGGATCGCCGCCGTCGTGGTGCATCGCGACCTGGCCGCGGAAGTCCGGACCCGACAGCACGTCGCGGAACGCGGTCTGCTCCTTGCTGCGCGTGCAATAGTAGAGTCTGAACTTCGGCCCGCCGGCCGCCTTCAGATGCCGGATCATCGACAGGATCGGCGTGATGCCGATGCCGCCGGCGACGAAGGTGTAGCCGGCCGGGCTCTTGGCGAGCGGGAAGTCGTTGCGCGGCGGCGTCACCAGAATTCCGTCGCCCGGTTTCGCCCCGTCCACCAGGCTCACCGAGCCGCCGCGGCCGCCGGCCTCGCGCAGCACGGCGATCTCATAGCGGTTGCGCTCGTCGGGATCGTTGCAGAGCGAGTATTTCCGCAACTCGCCGTTCGGCACCCGCACGCCCAGATGCGACCCGGGCGTGAACTCGGGCAGTTCGCCGCCGTCCGCGCGCCGCAGCTCGAACCGGCGGATGCCCTGTGCGGCGTCCTCGGCCTGCGTGATGGTCAGGGACAGAGAAGGGATTTCGGTCGCGCTCATGGTCCTCTTGCATTTCCCCGCGGGATTGACAGGCTTTGGTTTCGTTCTAAAATAAACTTAGAGACCTAAGTTATCAAGCCGCCCGCGAGGGCACGCGGCCGCGCGGCGGCAGGTGCGCTCCCGCGAGGGAGTACGCCCGCGAGGCGGCAAGAGGGAGATGCGCCATGCTGACAGCGGAAGAGAATGATCTGCTGTGCCGGGTGGAGGGCGACGCCCCGATGGGCCAGCTCATGCGGCGGCACTGGATCGCGGCCTGCATGTCCGAGGAGGTGGCCGAGCCGGACGGCACGCCGGTGCGCGCGCGACTGCTCGGCGAGGATCTCGTGGTGTTCCGCGACACCGACGGCCGGCTGGGTGTGATCGACGAATACTGCCCGCACCGGCGCGCGTCGCTGGTGCTCGGCCGCAACGAGGAGTGCGGGCTGCGCTGCCTCTATCACGGCTGGAAGATCGACGTGGAGGGCAACGTCGTCGAGATGGCCTCCGAGCCGCCGGAGAGCGGTTTCGTCGAGAAGGTCAAGCACAAGGCCTATCCGGTGACGGAGTGGGGCGGTTTCGTCTGGACCTACATGGGTCCGAAGGAGACCATGCCGGCGTTCGAGCCGCCGCCGTTCGCGCCGCGCGAGGATACCCACGTTTCGATCGTGAAGATTCAGGTGCCGTGCAACTGGGCCCAGATCCTGGAGGGCCAGATCGACTCGGCGCATTCGTCGAGCCTGCATTCCTCGGACATGCGGCCGGCCAAGGTCGAGGTGGCCAAGGCCTTCGACACGCATTGGGTGCGGCCCTCCACCGACAAGGCGCCGCGAATGGAGGCCGAGCGCACGAGCTACGGCTTCCACTATGCCGCGATCCGCCGGCCGATCCAGAACGCGGCCAGCCACGACTACGTGCGCAAGACCGTCTACGTCGCGCCGTTCATGGCGCTGATTCCGCCGAACTCCAGCTACAACGTCGCCACGCTGCTGTCGCCGTGCGACGACACCCACACCACCTTCCACTTCATCGCCTGGCACCCGACCGGCGGCATCGAGCAGGAATCCTGGCGCAAGTTCAACGTGGCGCAGCCGGGCATCGACCTCGACGAGAGCTTCAACAGCCTGCGCACCCGCGAGAACAACTACGGGCAGAACCGCGAGCAGATGAAGCTCGGCAACTTCACCGGCATCGAGGGCATCCCGAACCAGGACATTGCCATGTGGGTGACGATGGGGCCGATCGCCGACCGCAGCCGCGAGCGGGTGGGGGCGAGCGATCTCGCCGTGGTCGAATTCCGCCGGCTCATGGTGGATGCCGCGCGGCAGATGCAGGCCGGCGGGCCGGCGCTGGGGCGGACGGAGCCGCACATCCCCCATGCGGACATCGCCTCGTTCGAGGGCGTGGTGCCGAAATCCACGGACTGGCGCGACCTCCGCGGCCAAGTGCCCACCATGCAGGCGGCCGAATAGGCCGGCGCTGCCGTCGTCCGCTGTCCGGTTTGGGGATGGCGCAATCCGGGATAGACCGCACGACGCGATGGCCCTATATAGAGGCCCGATCCAGCCGGGGCGGACGCCCCGCCGCTGGATTGTCGTTCCAAAAGCCAAAGATTTTTCAAAGGCTTGTTGGGGGATCGTCCAATGGTAGGACAGCGGACTCTGACTCCGTTAATCTAGGTTCGAATCCTAGTCCCCCAGCCACGTCTCTTCACGCGCCGCCGTCCTTCGCGGACCGCCGCTGTCACCTGGGCTTGGCCTCCGCAGCCGCTTTCTCCCGGAATGCCGCGAGCCGCTTGCGGAACGCCTTCGGCGGCCGCGCCAGCGTGCGCTCCGCAAGCTTCTGCGCGGCGGCGACGTGCTCGGCCTTTCGGCGGGCGACCAGCGGCACAAGCCGCGTGCGCCACGGCGCCAGCGGCTGGCGCGGCGCCATAAGCGGTCCCAGCAGGGTGAGATCCTGGTGCCTGCCGAGCCGGTTGCGCAATCGTTGCAGGTCGCCGATGGCGCTGCGGGGCAGGCCCGGCAGCAGCGGAGCGACGCATTCGAGCTGGTAGCGAAGCTCGACCACGCGCTGGCGCAGCTCGTGCAGATGCTCGGCCGATGCGTCCGGCCAATCCTCGGGCCGCCGCCGCCGGGCCCGGCGGTAGGAGCGGGTGAGCGCCTCCGCGAGCGCGTCGAAGCGGATCGCGTCCAGCGGCCATCGGCCCACGCTCTCCGCGGCCGCATCCAGCGCCACGAGAAGGCGCTGGCGCAAGTCGGCGCTGAGCTGCGCGCGCTCCAGCCCGGCACGGCGCTTTTCGATGCGCCGGCGAATGGCCTCGGGCGCACCGGCGGGCAGGGGCCGTTCGCCGGCGGTTTCGAGTACGTCGGACAGCGCGTCGAGCGCCGACTGCGCATCGCGCGATCCGGCGATCTCGCGGGCGAGGTCGCGCGCCTGCGTCCGCATGCTGCGGCTGTCGTCGATGGCGAACGACACCAGCCGCAGCAGCGCGCGCCAGCGCTTCAGCGCCTTGCGCAGCTCATGGATGACCATGGCCTCGTCGAGGGCCGGCGCGCTCAGCGGGGCGCGGGCCTTGTCCAGGATCCCCAGCGCTGCGCTTCGCAGGCAGCGGGCGAGGTCGCCACGATCCTCCACAAGCCCTCTGGTCGTCGTCATCGTCATCGAACCGCCGCCAACCTGCAAGGTCGGTCATCGACGGCCGGTTCCATCGGTGCCGGAGTTCGTGAGTAAGACGATCGGATGACGGATTGATGACAGGGGGAAACCGCTACGGCTGCGCGCGCTCCGTCACCAGAAGCTCGGTGCCCGATCCGCCGGACAGCATGCTGAAGGGGAGGCCGGCGGAGCGGAGCGCCTGCTGGAGCACCAACGCCTCCGGCGGCGGGCGGGTCGGCTCCGGCACGCGGATGCCGAGACCCAGGCGCGGTCGCCCGCCCGGTTCCTTCACCGCCTGGACCGCGACCGCCCAGTTGTCGGCGATCCGCAGGGCGTCTGCGATTTCGGCGGCGAAGGCCGCGCAGTCGCTGCATGTCTCCTCGACCACGAGGGTCACGCCGCGCGGCTCGACGCCACCCGGCCGGCGCGAGTGGTCCGCAATCGCCTGGCGCTGTGACGGAGCGAGGTGGCGCGGGGTCAGGCGCAGCCGCAGGGTGCGCAACTCGGATTCCAGCGTCCCGATCCGCCGTCGCGCCTCCTCAGGCCCCGCGCCGCCCAGCGTCTCGCGATAGTCGTCGAGGCGGCGCTGCAGCGAGGCGATGTGTGCGTCCTTGGCGGACAGGACCGCGCGATAGGACCAGTGCATGAAGCCCCAGATCGACGCGGCGATGATCACGACGGCCGCGCCGAACATGATCGGCGCCGAGCCGACGGCCCGAGCCTCGCGCTTCAGCTCTTCCATATCCTCGCTCATCGCTTCCCTTGCACGGCCCTGCCCATCTGCGGCGGAGCGCATCGCGAGGTTATCCGATGATCGCGGAACGTCGAAAAGAAAACGGCCCGGCCGGGCGGCTCCGGTGCCGGCGGCGGGACTCAGGCGCAGGAGCGCTGCCCGGTGCCGATCCGTTCGACCAGCCAGTAGAGGCCGATGCGCGCGCCGAGCACGATCGAACCGATCGCCAGGAACGAGCCGACCGCCAGCGTCGAGGCGCCCGTCAGCCCCTGCCCAACGGTGCAGCCGAGCGCGGTCACGCCGCCGAAGCCCATCAGCGCCGCGCCGAGGATATGGCGGCCCATCTCGCGGCGGTCGTCCGGCATCTCCCAGCGAAACTGGCCGGCGACCCTCGTGGCAACGAACGATCCGAGGGTCACCCCGATCACGGCTCCGACCGGGAAGTCGGGCTGCAGGGCGGTGGTGAGCATCGTATAGAGCACCGTGTCGCCGAGCGGTGCCACGAAGGTGAAGGATTCGACGCGACGGGACTCGAATTCGTCGAAGCCCGCGATGCCGGTGGCCCACCAGCCCGCCGTCACCAGGACGCCGACCGCGATGCCCGTGAAGACGTGTCGGCGCGCGCGCAGGAGCGAGCCGCCCTTTACGGCGAAGGCGAGGGCTGCGATCAGCCCCGCGACCGCGAAGGCCAGCGCCGCGGCGCCGGCACCGGTCAGGCCGAGCAGATCCGGCAGCCGCTGCGACGTGACACCCGGCAGGCCGGCCGTGAGAGGCTCCACGATGCGGATGCGTGCGAGGCCGAGGAAGCCGCGCAGCGTGGCCATCGCCGTCACCGCCATCACCAGGAACACGACGAAGCTGCGCAGGTCGCCGCCGCCGAGCCGCAGCAGCGTGCCCATGCCGCAGGTGCCGACCAGCGCCATGCCAAGGCCGAACAGCAGGCCGCCGATCACCAGGCCGCCCCATTCCAGTCGCGGCGTCACATAGATCGAGCGTGAGAGATCGAACTCGCCGGCCAGCAGCAGCGTCTGGGTGCCGGCGATCGCGACCGCCATCGCCAGCAGCCACATGCGCAGCCGCCGCGTGTCCGCGCCATAGAGGGCGTCCTCGAGCGCGCCCAGAGTGCAAAAGCGCCCGCGTCGGGCGACGAAGCCGAGCGCAAGGCCGAGCGCGAGTCCGAGCAGCGTGCGGATGACGAAGGGCGGAAGTTCCAGCATGGCAGCGCCCAATTCCCGCGGCATCCGATGCCGCGCCCCCGAACGTTTCCGTGTCTATGTCGTCGCTTGCGGCTTGCAGAAGGCGCGGTGCAGCGCCTCGATCACGCCGCGAACCTCGGGCCGCGCGAGCGAGTAGTAGATATGCTTGCCGTCGCGTCTGGTCTCGACCAGGTCCTCGGTGCGCAGCCGCGCAAGCTGCTGCGAGACCGCGGGCTGGCGCAGACTGAGCGTCTGCTCGATCTCCGTCACCGACCGCTCGCCCTCGAGCAGCAGGCACAGGATGACGAGCCGGGCCTCGTGCGACAGCGTCTTGAGAAGTTCGCTCGCGACCCGCGCATTCCCGATCATCAGATCGATGTCGAGATCGGCGTCCTGGTTGCGGGAGCGAAGGGGCTGCGCGGTCATCGCGTGTCGGTCGTCCGGGCTCCGGCGGCGGAGCGGCCCAGATAGACCATTGCGCATGTCCGAATGCAACGCCTTGAAATGGCTGTCTAAAATGCTCCGGGAAAAATCTTCTCCGGGCCGCCGTGCGGGCCGAACGATTTCCCTACGATCGGCCACGATGGCGAAAGCCGGCGGATGCCGGGGCGGAGCGACAAAAAAATATTTTCCGGAGCGGAGCGCTGGCCGATCCCCGATCCCCTCAGGAGAGGGTCGGGCCGGCGCGGCCTGCGATGCGGCTTTCGCCAGCGGATTCGCAGAAGGCTCCCCCGGACGGCGCCCGGGGGGAGATCCTGTCGGAAAGGGCGCCGCGGGGAGCGATGCGGTGCGCCGCCGGCTCAGCCGACGAGGCTGACAAGCCCGAACAGCATGCAGGCGACAGCAACCGCCGCCATCACGTACTGGTAGGTGCGGGCGGACGGTTCGATCTCGGTCTGGGACATGTTCGGGGACTCCGTTTCAGATGTGCTGCACACACAACACAAAGAGGCGCGTCCACGCCACCGAAGGATGCGCGGGAGCCAGTCGGTAGCCGCCGGGCGGCTATGCAGGGATGGGGGGCGCGACGCCTCGCCGCGGCAGCGACACGAGCGCCGGCCCGCGCCATGCCCCGAGTTCCGCGACCGGGCTCGGGGGCTCGCCCCGGTTCCGACAGCTTGATTTTTCGGACTTCCATCTTCACTTCCTTGAAGATATGAGGCGACCGGATGCTGGGTGTCAGGCGTTCCGGCCGGTGCCGGACCTCCTGCCGCCGGATCGATCGCACGCGGCGCATGGCAGCGACCCGGATCGAGGGAGAGGCGGATGACCATCACGCTGGATCGGAGGCGCACGCTGGCCCTCGGCGCGGGTGCGGTGGCGGCGTTCACGGCTGGCGACTCGCTGCGGACCGCTTCCGCCGCCAACGAGTCCGCGGCGCTGATCGGCAAGTTTACGGGCGGCAGGACCGCAACCCAAGGGCGCGTCAAGCTCGACCTTCCGGAGATCGCCGAGAATGGCAGCACGGTTCCGATGACGGTCATGGTCGAGAGCCCGATGACCGCGCAGTCGCACGTCACCGACGTTCTGGTGGTGGCCGAAGGCAATCCGCGCGGCGGCCTCGCGACCTTTCACTTCTCGCCCGCCAGCGGCGTGGCCGAGGCTCACACCCGGATCCGGCTGAGCGGCACACAGAACATCGTCGCCGTGGCAAGGATGAACGACGGCTCGTTCTTCATGACGAAGAGAGAGGTGAAGGTCACGATCGGGGGATGCGGCATCTGAGCCGCGAACGCGCAGCGTTTCCGCTTCGGGATTTGAGAGAGGGTTGAGATGTCGACCGTCAGGCCCCGCATCAGGCTCGACAAGAAGCAGGCCAGGGCCGGCGAACTGGTCGAGGTGAGAGCGCTGGTCTCCCACGTCATGGAAACCGGCCTGCGTCACGATTCCGCGGGCAAGGTCATCCCGCGCAAGATCCTCAACCGGTTTGCCTGCACGGTGAACGGCAAGGAGGTCTTCTCGGTGGACTTCGAGCCGGCGATCGCGGCCAATCCCTACATTCAGTTCAAGTTCAGGGCGACCGAATCCGGTCCGGTGATCCTCACCTGGACGGACGACGACGGCTCCACGATCGTCGGTCGGGACGCCATCAAGGTGGTCTGACGGCCCCGCCTTCCCCTTGCCATTGGTCGTGCGGCGGAGCGCCTCCCGCCCGCCGGGTTCTTCTTGCCTTGGCGCCCCCGCGGTGCAATGGAATAATTCGAAGGTGCGCTCCGCCGGGAGCATGAATGGAGGAACGAGGACAATGCCGTTGAGGACATCCGCATTGCTCGCCGCGCTGGCGCTCATGCTGCCGGGCACCCATGCGAAGGCGCAAGACGCCGCGGCCGGAGAAAAGGTCTATGCGCAGTGCCGCGCCTGCCATCAGGTCGGCGAGAAGGCGCGCAACACGGTGGGACCCGTGCTCAACGGCCTGTTCGGCCGCAAGTCGGGCACCGTCGAGGGCTACAGTTATTCGGAGGCCAACAAGAAGGCCTCGCTCACCTGGGACGAGGCCACGTTCTCGGAATACATCAAGGATCCGCGCGCCAAGATCCCCGGCACCAAGATGATCTATGCCGGCCTCAAGGACGAGAAGCGGATCGCCGATCTGATCGCGTTCCTCAAGCAGTACGACGCCTCCGGCAAGAAGGCTCAGTGAACGGGGCGGTTCCGGATTCGCTTCACGCAGGCGGCCGGTCCCTGGGCCGGCCGTCCTGCTTTCCGGCTGCCGGACGTAGCGGAATCGTCACCGTGGCGCGCAGGCCGCCGAGATCGGAGCGGTCCAGGTCCAGCGTGCCGCGATAGGCCTCGGCGAGGTCGCGGGTGATCGCAAGGCCGAATCCGGTGCCGGGCCGGCTCTCGTCCCAGCGCCGGCCGCGCGCGATCTGCGAGGCCTGCTCCGGCGACAGCCCCGGCCCGTCGTCCTCCACGCGCAGCACGAGCGCGCCCGCGACCGTTTCCGCGCTCAGCCGGATGCGGTTGCGGCTCCATTTGCGGGCGTTGTCCAGCAGGTTGCCCAGAATCTCGGTCAGGTCGCCGTTCTCGCCGGGAAACCGCGCCGACGGCTGGACATGCTTCTCCCAGACCAGATCGCGCGTGTCGGAGAGGCGCGCGAAGGCGTTGGAAACCTTGTCCGCGACGGGCCCCACGGCGCTCGTCTGGTGGCCGAGGGCAGCGGCGAGGCCGGCGCGGGCGCGCGCCAGCGCGCGGTCCACGTGACGGCTCATCGCCGCGATCTGCTCTTCGATCGGAGCCGCGAGATCCTTGCGGCCTTCGCTCTCCGTCTGGCGTGCGAGCGCGCCCAGCACGGCAAGCGGCGTCTTCAAACCGTGCGCGAGATCGCCGGCCTGGGTGCGGGCGCGCTCCAGCGCTGCGTCGTGGAAATCGATCAGGCGGTTGAGGTCGTCCACCACCGGCTGCACCTCGTCCGGAAAGCGCCCGGCCAGCGTGCGGCTTTCGCCGGCGTGGATCGCCTGCAATCCGCGGCCGAGCACGCGGAACGGCGCGAGCGCCAGCCGGATAAAGAGCGACATGGCGACGATCAGGATCGCACCGAGCGCTGCAAGCGAAGGCACGAGGAGATTGAGGAACGAGCGCCGCGCGGCCGCAAGCTCCTTGCGGTCGAGTGCGGCGACGATGCGAAGCTCGGCCTCGCCCGCGCCGGCGCGCACCACGACGTCCTGCACCACGGCCAGCAGCCGGCTGCCTTCCGGCCCGTCAAGGTCGGCGACCCAGCGTTCGCCGTCCGGCCGGTGGCCCGGCACGTCGAGCACGAAATCCCACAGTGAGCGGGAGCGTGCGCTCCGCTCGCCTGAGGCGGAGGCCTGCCAGTAGCGGCCGCCATAGGGCGTGTCGAAACGCGGGTCGGCGGGCATGGCGTCCAGCGCCACGCCGCGGCCTGCGTCGATCCGGACCTGGGCGGCCAGGACCCGCACCACCTGCGTCATCTCGTCGGCGGCGCGCCGGTCCAACTCGCGGTTGAAGATCGCCGCCAGCCCGAAGCCCGCGATCGACAGGGCGAGCGCGATCAGAATTGCGGCGATGGAACTCAGGCGGAACAGCAGCGAGCGCGGCTTCATCGGGAATCACGGGGCGCGTCGCCGGGAATGCAGTAGCCGTGGCCGCGCCGGGTCTCGATCAGCGGAAAGCCGATCTTCTTGCGCAGCCGCGCGATCAGCGCCTCGACCGAGTTGCCGTCGCGGTCGCTGTCGCCCGAGTGGATGTGCTCCAGCAGTTCACCCTGCGACATGGTGCGGCCGCGGTGCAGCAGCAGATAGGACAGCAGGCGATATTCGAGAACCGACAGCGGCAGCGTCTGGCCGTTCACCGTGGCGCTGCGGGCGCGGGTGTCCAGCTCCAGCGGTCCGGCCCTGACGATGGAGGAGGCCTGGCCCGCGGCGCGGCGGGTGATGGCGCGCAGTCGCGCCATCAGCTCCTCCATCTGGAACGGCTTGGTGAGGTAGTCGTCGGCGCCGGCGTCGATGCCGTCGACCTTTTCGCGCCAGCCGTCGCGGGCGGTCAGGATCAGCACCGGGGTCGCGACGCCGGCCGCGCGCCACCGCTTGAGGACGGAGAGGCCGTCGAGGCGCGGCAGGCCGAGGTCGAGCACGATCGCATCGTAGTCCTCGGTTTCGCCCTTGAACCAGGCGTCGTCGCCGTCGCGAGCCATGTCCACGGCATAGTTGGCGCGCTCCAGCCCGGACTGGATGTCGGCCGCGATGCGCGGCTCGTCTTCAACCACCAGGATGCGCATGATCAGTCGATCTTGATGATGGCCAGCGTCCGCGCATTGATCTCCACCTCCCGGCGACGGCCGTTCGGCGTCAGGATCTTGATCTCGTAGACCCAGATTCCATCCTCGCGCTCCAGCTCGATCTTCACCACCTCGCCGGGAATCCGAGCGCGGGCGATCGCGAGCACCTCGGACAGGGGCTTGATCTCGCCGGCCGAGCGCGCGTCGAGCGCGCAGTCTTGGCTGCGCCGGCAGTCCTGGCTGCGATCCTGCCCGGCCGCGCCATGCGGCAGGGCGGCCGCGGCGAGAAGGGCGGCCGCCAGCAAGCAGGGGCGCAGGATGCGAAACGTCATATCGGTCCAGGTCGCGGATCGCCGCGACATCGTCGTGCAGGGCATTGTCGCCTCAAAACCGGGAGAATTCCAGCGCGCCATGCGACGCGCCACCACTGGCCTGCGAGCGCGGATCGATGCGCTCCACCGTGTGGCGGTCCGGGGTCTCGCCCGGCGTTTCGTCGGAGAGAATGTCGATCTCCTTGTCGGCCGAGGCGGTGCTCAGGGCTGCGACCGCGCCGAACAGGACCATGAAGAGGACCAGGATATCGAGGTCGAGCGACAGCGAGGCCAGGATCGGCACAGAGATGAACATCAGCAGCAGAAATGCGGGCATGACAGCCTCCAGAATCCATGTTTGATCGGACCCTAGACAAAGCGCCCTGACAGCTCCCTGACAGGGGCTGTCAGGAAGCAGGAGGCCCGCATCGGGCATGGTCCCGGCGCTCTCGAAGCCCGAAATCAAGGAGAAATTCATGAAAATCGCTTCCTTCGCCCCCGCTGCGGCCCTTGCGGCAGTCCTGATCGCGGGTTCCGCCGGCGCCGCGCTGGCCGACGTCCGCTGCCCGACTCCGCGGGACGCGCAGTGGATTTCGATCGAGACGGTGATCAAGAAGGCCGAGGATCTGGGCTACTCCGTCAAGGAGGCCAAGCGCAGCGACGGCTGCTGGGAGATCGAGGGCTACGACAGGAACGGCGCGGAGATCGAAATCCACTTCGATCCGGTGTCCGGCGACGTGGTCAAGCCGCGCGGCTGGCGTCCGCCCGCGCGCGGCTGAGGCCGCTACTCGGCGGCCTGCGGCAGCGGCCGCATCTCCGCAACCGCCGCCGCCAGCGCCTTGCCGCTGTCGTCGGCGAGCGCGGCCTTGCGCAGCGCAGCGAGCGCCGCCGCCGGATCGGGCATGTCCTCGATCCGCGGCAGCATCGCCATCAGCGTCTCGTAGCTCCTGCGGCCGCGCTCGTGGGTGTCGCTGTAGCCCTTGACCAGCGTGCGGGTCATGGCGATCTCGACGGCGAGCCGCCGGTTCCGCGCGGCCACGTCGAGGATGGTCTTCAGCCAGTCCTCGAGGAACGCCTGCTCGACGGAATAGCGCAGAGACCGCGGCCGCGTGCCCTTGAGCGCCGCCACCAGGTAGAGCGTCAGGAAGCCGCGCACGGTCGAGGTCCTGAGCACCACGCCCTTGCGGGTGAACCGCTCCAGCGTGCGGCGCGGCCAGCCGCTGTTCAGAAGCCAGCGGCCGAGGCCCCGCGGCAGCGTGTCCGCGATCTCCTGCACGCGCGGATGGAAGAATTCCGCGATCTCCAGGATCTGGCCGTCCTCGACCCGGACCTCCTGCCGCACGCGCTCGAAGCGCGAAGGCCTGATCTTCAGCTCGGCCACCCGCACGGTGTCCTCGTAGGCCATGCCCAGCGCTAGCTCGCGCGCGGTCTCGGCCAGCAGCAGCCCCGCGCCGTCGCCGTGACGCCGCTCCGCCTCGGCCACCGGCTTGAGCCGGTCGAGATAGAGTCGCGCGTAAGCGAGGTTCTGGTAGTCGGCGAGCCGTTCGATGCCGGCGCGGATCATGCTCCGCGCGGGCTCCGCGCAAGCGTCGGCCTCCGCCATCAGCGGCGCGAGCGCGGGCGGCACCGCCGTTCCTGCCGGCTGCGGAGCGGCGACCGGCGCCGGTCCGCTCTCGGCAGAGGCGAAGCCCGCCGAGAAGGCGGCGAGGCTCTGCTTGACGCCCACGCCGCCCCGATGGATCGCGGCCTCGAAGGCGGTGCGCTGCATCGGCAGCGCCTTCGAGCCCGCGAGCGCGCCGAACAGCACCGCGCTGATCACGCTGCCGGTGGCTTCCGCGAGCTGCGCCATGTCGCCGTGCACCAGCCGCTTCGCGGAGGTCTTGCACGCGTCCAGCAGGACAGAAGAATCCACACGCCCGTCGGCCATCGCGATCTTCTCGGTCATGGCGTAGACGCGGTTGGTCGAGACGATGAAGGTGGTGCGGTCGGGGGTCACGAGCCCGCGCTGCACGGCGCGGCCGGCCTCCATCAGCTCGGAGGCGATCACGATGTCCACGTCGCCCGGCACCGGCGTGAGGCCCAGCACCGGCGAGCGGCGGTTGGCCTGCGAGCCGCCCTTGGGGAACAGCTCGACGTAGTAGTTGGTCGCGCCGGTGCGCTGGGCCACGCCCGGCACCGAGGTCATCTGCGCGACGTAGCCCGCATGCTCGGCGAGATCGACGATCCATTCGGCGAGCACGCCGCCGCCTTCGCCGCCCATGGCGAGGATGGCGATGGTGATGGGGCGCGGGGAGGGCGTCGCGGTCATGTCAGGCGGCCGCCAGCTTGCGCTCGATCCGGCGTTGGAAGAAGCCGATCACGGCCGCGCGGACGCGGGCCTTGAAGCGGTCCCAGCCGGTCGGGTTGGTGATCAGCGAGGCGCGATAGAATGAGGGGCACAGCACCGCCGCATGGCTGACCTCGCCGCACAGGCCGCAGCCGACGCAGGAGTTGATGACCTTCGTCACCGGCTCGCGGCGCAGCGGATCGGGGTTCGGCGCGATCGTCAGCGACGGGCATCCGGAGAGACGGATGCAGGAGTGGTCGCCGGTGCAGGTGTCGGCGTCCACGCCGAACCGCTCGCGCACCACGCGCTCGCCGCGGTCGGCGGCCTTGCGCATCAGCGGCCGGATGCGGCGCTGCTTGTTCAGCATGCACTCGGACTGCGCGACGATGACCTTCGGTCCTTTTTCCCCGGTGGTCAGCGCCTCCTTCAGCGTGTCGCGCATCTTCGCGACGTCGTAGGTGCGGGTGATGGTCTTCACCCACTCGACGCCGACGCCCTTCACCGCCTTCTCGATCGAGTTCTGCGTGGTGCGGGTGTGGTGCGGATGGAACGAGGAGGGGATGTCCTGTCCGCCGGTGGCGGCCGAATAGCCGTTGTCCACGATGATCAGGACGTTGTCGCTCTTGTTGAACACGGCGTTGCCGACGCCGCTGGTCAGGCCGTTGTGCCAGAAGCCGCCGTCGCCCATCATGGAAATGGCCCGCTTGCCGGCCTTCACGTTGAGCGCCGAGGCGCCGGCCGCGCCGAGCCCGTAGCCCATCGTGGTCGCGCCGATGTTGAACGGCGGGAAGATCGAGAACAGGTGGCAGCCGATGTCGGCCGAGACGTGGTGCGGTCCGAGTTCCCGCTCCACCAGCTTCATGGCGGCGAAGATGGGCCGCTCCGGGCAGCCGGTGCAGAACGCGGGCGGGCGGCCGTGCACCTTGTCGGCCACGGCGGCCTGCGCCGCCGTTTCCTGCACCTGCGTCGGCGTTGCGCCGGCTGCGGGCAGGGGGGGCGGCAAGAGGTCGGGCCGGGTCTTCTCGATGAACTGACGGATGCCGTCGCGCAGCACGCCGCCGGTGTATTCGCCGGCCATTGGCAGGACGTCCTTGCCGTGTACCCGCGTCTGGATGTCGGCGCGGCGCAGCATGGTGTTGACGGCCTGCTCGATGTATTCGGGATAACCTTCCTCGACGATCAGGATCGCCTTTTTTCCGGCGCAGAACCGGACGAACTCAGCGTCCACCAGCGGATAAGTGACGTTGAGTACATAGAGCGGGACCCGGCTCTCGCCGAAGCTGTCGGCGAGGCCAAGCAGCGACAGACCACGCAGCGCGCTGTTGTAGAGCCCGCCCTGCACCACGATGCCGATGTCGGAGGCGTCGCCCTCGAAGAACTCGTTCAGCCGGTTGTCCTGGATGTATTTGACGGCGGCCGGCCAGCGACGCTCCCACTTGTCCTTCTCGTGGACGTAGGTCATCGGCGGCATGGCGATCTTCGACAGGTCGCGGCGCGGGTTCTCCAGCGCGTCCGCCAGCGTGAATTCGGGGCGCTTGTTGGCCTTGGTGGGGAAGCGGCCGTAGACGTGGCAGGCGCGGATGCGCAGGTCCAGCATCACCGGCGTGTTGGAGACCTCGGAAAGTTCGAACGCGGTCTCCACCGAGCGCACGATCGAGGGCAGATTCGGCCGTGGGTCGATGAGCCACATCTGCGACTTCATCGCGAAGGCGTGGACGCGCTCCTGCATGATCGAGGAGCCTTCGCCGTAGTCCTCGCCGATGATCACCAGCGCGCCGCCGGTGACGCCGCCGGAGGCGAGGTTGGCGAGCGCGTCGGAGGCGACGTTGGTGCCGACCGTGGACTTGAAGGTGACGGCGCCGCGCAGCGGATAGTTCACCGAGGCCGCGAGCGTGGCGGCGGCGGTGGCTTCGCTGGCCGAGTTCTCGAAATGCACGCCGAGATCTTCGAGGATGTCGTTGGCGTCGGCCAGCACGTCCATCAGGTGCGAGATCGGGGCGCCCTGGTAGCCCCCCACATAGGACACGCCGGACTGCAGCAGCGCCTTGGTCACGGCGAGGATGCCTTCGCCGTGGAACTCGTCGCCATCGCCGAGCCTGAGCTTGCCGACTTCTTCCTTGAACGAGCGTTCCGCCATTTCTGCCCTCTCGGGAGCGAATTCCGTTGTGTCCGGCTGCATGCACGCCCGCGGGACGTATCCGTCCGGGGCGCCGTCGCAGCACCCGGCACGCGCACGGCCCATCCCTAGCACGGCCGGCGGGCCAGACTAAAGCCTTTCCAATCAGGACGAGAGACCCGCGAAGCCGCAGGGCGCGCGTCCCGCCGCCGGCCTTGCGGCCGGCAGCGGGACGGGGAAATTCAGCCCAACTCCGCGGCCCGCTTCAGGCTGGCGATCATCGAGACCCGCATCAGGTATTCGCGGGTGCGCTGCGGGTCGGCCGAGACCTCCGCAAGCATCTGCCTGAACTCGGGGCCGGGGTTTTCCAGGTTCTTCTTATTCTGGATCGTGGCGGTCTGGATCGTCTCCAGCGTCACCAGCCGCCGCTGCCTGTCGTAGCGGTCCAACTCCGCGTCGTCGGCCGTGCCGTGCCAGACCGCGGCGAGCCGCTCGGTCAGGTTGACGGCGTCGTGGATGCCGCCATTCATGCCCATGCCGCCGAGCGGGTTGTTGATGTGGGCGGAGTCGCCCGCGAGGAAGGCGCGGCCTTCCCGGAACGTCTTCGCCACCCGCTGGTGCACCTTGTAGAGCGTGGTGTGCGCGATCTCGTAGCCGGACTTTCCGGGCACCACCCCGGTCATGAGCTGCTGCGCGAAGTCGTGGCTGAGCGCCAGCTCGTCGCTCTCCTCTGGCTTGACGAGGAACATCACCCGGCAGAGGCCGGGAATGTGCAGCAGGAAGTGCCAGCGGTCGGGGTCCGCGACATAGGACACCGAGGCGAGGTCCGGGATCACGACGTCGAAATTGAACGGCGTCGAGACGACGAGGAAGCGTTCGGGCCAGGTGAAGCCCTCGAACGGGATGCCGAGCGCGCGGCGCACCGCGCTGCTCGCGCCGTCCGCGCCGATCAGCCATCGGCCGGCGTGCGTTTCGCGCGCGCCGCCGTGTTCGACCGCGACCTCGACGCCGTCCGCGGTCTGGCCGACGCCGGCGACCGCGCTGTCGAAGCGGATTTCGAAGTCGGGATTGCCGCGCAGGCGGTCCAGCAGGATGCGGGTGAGCTTGGATTGCTCCGCCTGCAGCCGGTAGGGATGGCGGGTGACGTCCGCGATCGCCGCGAAATCGAAGTGGCCGATCACGCCGTCCTTGCGGGTCCGGTACTGGAACGTGGGCGCGACGAGGCCCTGCGCGATCAGCGGCTCCGCCGCGCCGAGATCGTCCAGCATGTCGAGCGTCGGCGGGTGGAAGGTCGAGGCGCGGGATTCGGTGCTCAGCGCCGATCCGGCCTCGAACACGGTCACGGGCACGCCGTGACGCAGAAGGTTTGCCGCGGAGACGAGGCCGACCGGCCCCGCCCCCGCGATGAAGACTCGTTCCTGCACGGGCTTACTGGATCTGTGCGATGCCGGCCTTCTGGATGATGTCGCGATACTTCACGATCTCATCCGCATGGAACTTCTTGGCGGCATCGAGCGCCATCGGCACGGTCTCCGCGCCCGCCTTGCCGAAGGCCGCCTTCACGGCGGGGTCGGCCAGCGCCTGGTTCAGCTCCTTGTTGAGCCGCTCGAGAATCGGCCGCGGCGTGCCACCGGGGGCGAGCAGGGCGAACCAGCCGTTCACCTGGTACTCGGGCAGTCCGGCCTCGGTGGTGGTCGGCGTGTCGGGGATCGCGGCGAGACGGTTCTTGCCCGCCACCGCGAGCGGGGTCGCGCCCTTGGCGTTGATCGGTCCGGCCACGTTCGGGAACCACTGGAAGCCGAGCGGCACCTGGCCCGCGATCAGGTCGGGTCCGTACTGCGCGATGTTCTTGTAGGGAACGTGGGTCAGCTTCACGCCCGTCACCTGCTGGAAGTATTCGCCTGCAAGATGCTGCGAGGAGCCGATGCCGACCGAGCCGTAGTTGAGCTGGCCTGGCTCCTTCTTGGCGCGCTCGATCAGCTCCTTGACCGACTTCACGCCGAGCTTGTTGCTGGCCGTGACCACGATCGTGAAGCCCGCAAACGGCGAGATCATCTCGAGATCCTTGAGCGGATCGTAGCCAAGCGACTTGTAGAGCGCGAGATTCGCCGCCACCGGGCCCGAGCCGCCGCCGATCAGGGTGTAGCCGTCCGGCGCGGCCTTGGCGCCGAGCGCAGTGCCGGAGTTGCCGCCGGCGCCGGGGCGGTTCTCGATGATGATGGTCTGGCCCATCGATTTCGACATCTTGTCGAGCATGATGCGGCTGACCACGTCGCTGGCGCTGCCGCCGGCGAAGGGGATGATGACCGTGATCGGCCGGGTCGGATATTGCTGGGCGGATGCGCCATGGGTCGCCGCGCCCGCCATCAGGGCGGCCGCCGCCGCCAGCATCGCTCGTCGTGTGGTGGCTTTCATTGTTCTGTCCCTCTCCAAGGTTTCAACTCCCGACTGACGTTCATTATAGGCTCGCGTATGGTTTGAGGCTCCTTTTTAGTTCCTCCTTCACACCCTCCGAATGCCGCAATCGGGCGACAATCGCACTGGTTGTATTTGGCGGCCCTCCGCTAGCGGCCCGTGAACCTGGCAGGACGCTTGGCGTGGAACGCCTCCACGCCCTCGCGGAAGTCGTCGGACTGCCGCAGGCGGCTGTAGCAATGCCCCTCCAGCTCGATGGCGATGGCCAGCGTCGAATCCTCGGTGTCGTTGAGCAGCTTCTTGGCCGTGCGCTGGGCAAGCGGCGAGAAGGTGCGCAGCTCGTCCACCAGCGCGTCGGTCGCGCTTTCCAGTTTGTCGTCGGGCACGCATTCGGTGGCGATGCCCCAGTCGAGCGCCTGCTTCGCCGGGATGCGGCGGGAGCGCATCACGATGTCCTTGGTGCGGGTGATGCCGACGATCTTCTGCAGTCGGGCCGAGCCGCCGGAGCCCGGAATCTGGCCGAGCTTCTGCTCGGGCAGGGCGTATTGCGCGGTCTCGGAGACGATCCGGAAGTCGCAGGCGAGCGAGATCTCGAAGCCGACGCCGAAGGCATAGCCGCGGTTGGCGACCACCACCGGCTTGGCGCAGCGTGCGGGCGCGGCGATGTTCCAGGCGAGCTTCGAGACATGCTCCGGCGTTGCCTCCATGAAGCCCTTGATGTTGCCGCCGCTGGAAAAGTGCTCGCCCACAGCGCGCAGCACGATGACGCGTACGCGCTCGTCCTCGTCCAGCGCCTCGAACGTCAGGCGAAGCTGGTCGCGCTGCGGCATCGAGATCACGTTCAGCGGCGGCCGGTCGAGGATGATGTCGGCGCGCTCGCGGCCCGCGTCGATCTCGACGCGGAAGCCGTCGAGCGTGGCGAGGCGGGGATCGGAGAAGGGGGACGAGGTCATGCTGCGGTTCCTTGGGATGACGCCCGTTCGCGTTCCGGCTCGTACTGGCCGGCCACGAGCATGCGGCGCAGGAGTTTGCCGACCGGCGATTTGGGGATCGCCTCGACGAAGATGTAGCGGCGCGGGCGTTTGTAATTGGCGAGGCCCGAGGCGCGGCAGAACTGGTCGAGCACGTCCGGCTCGACCGGTCCCTTGCGCTTGACGAAGGCGGTCACGATCTTGCCCCAGCGCTCGTCCGGGAGGCCGATCACCGCCACCTCTGACACCGCCTCGTGCAGCGACAGGCAGCTTTCGATCTCCACCGGCGAGACGTTCTCGCCGCCGGTGATGATCATGTCGTCCACCCGGCCGGTCACGAACAGGTCGCCGTCGTCGTCGAAGGCGCCGGTGTCGCCGGTGAAATACCACCCGTCACGTAGCGCCTTTACGTCGGCATCCGGCCGCCGCCAGTAGCCTTCGAAGGATTCGTCGCCCTGCAGGAGGGCGATGATCTCGCCCTCTTCGTTGGGGCCGGCGATCTCGTCGGGGGAGGTCGCGCCGAGGCGCACCACCCGCACCATCTGGTTGATGCCGGCGCGGCCGGCGGAGCCTGGCTTCCGGGTGGCGTCCTGGTCGATGGTGAAAGTGTAGATCTCCGACGAGCCGTAGTGGTTCACGAACAGGTCGGGATTGAACGCGGTCCGCAGGGTCTTGAGCAGGCCGTCGGTCATCGGCGCGCCGGCGAAGCCGAGCTTGCGCACCGAGCGCACGTCGGTCGCGGCGAAGGCCGGATGATGCACGAGGTCGTGGTAGAGCGTGGGCACCAGGTAGAGGTTGGTGATCCGCTCGCGCTCGATCAGTTCCAGTGCGCGCGCCACCTCGAACCGCGGCAGGCAAGCGAACGCGCCGCCGATCAGCGACATGGCGATCAGCGAGCGCACGCCCATCGTGTGGTAGAGCGGCATGACGCCCAGCGTCCGTTCGCCGTTGCGATAGAGGTTCTGCGCCACATGGGCGAGCGCTGCGGCGCGCTCGGCCCGCTGGCGGCGCGGCACGCCCTTGGGCCTGGCGGTGGTGCCCGAGGTGTAGAGCATCACCGACCAGTCGTTCGCGTCGGCCTGCGGGCGGGCGTCGGGTGTGGAGGCATGCACCAGCCGGTCGAATTCGGCGTCGGCGATCGACAGGCGGGGGCGCGCCAGCGCCTCCTTCGAGGCGCGCGCCGCCGCGGCCGACACGTCTTCGTGGATCAGGAGCCTGGCATCGGCGTCGGCGAGGCAATAGTCCAGCTCCTCCGCGGTGGAGCGCCAGTTCAGCGGCGTGATGACGAGGCCTGCGAACTGGCACGCCCAGTGAATCGTGGCGGCCTGCCAGTTGTTCTGCAGGGCGGTCACGAGATGGTCGCCGGGCTTGAGACCCATCGTCTCGAACGCCGCCGCGAGCGCGGAGATGCGCCCATACCATTCGCGGTAGGTCAGCCGCACATCGCCGTCGATGATGGCGAGCGCGTCGGGATCGCGCGCCACGCTTGCGACAAAGCTGGTTCCGAGATCAAGCATTCGTGCCCTCCCGCAGTCTTCGTGCGGCGTCGAGCGCCGCGGCCACGATCGGGACGTAGCCGGTGCAGCGGCACAGGTGGCCGCCCAGGAATTCGCGCAGGTCCGTTTCGCTGGGCTCTGCGTGGCGCTGCAGGTAGTGATCGAGCGACATCAGGATGCCCGGCGTGCAGAATCCGCATTGCAGCGCGTGGTGGCGGCGGAACGCCTCCTGCAGCACCGAGAGCCGGCCGGGGGCGGGCGCCAGCCCCTCCACCGTGCGCAGCCGCGCCCCGTCGGCCTGCACCGCCAGCATCAGGCATGCGCGGCCGAGCGCTCCGTCGATCTCGATGGTGCAGGCGCCGCAGACGCCGTGCTCGCAGCCGACATGGGTGCCGGTGGCGCCCAGCACCTGACGCAGGAAGTCGGTCAGCAGCATGCGCGGCTCGGCGTCGCCGGACACCGCCCGGCCGTTGAGCGTGAGCGACACCCTGTGACGGGATTCGGCGTTCAGGCGCGGCATCGGCGCGCCTCCTCGATGGTCTGCCGTCCCATCCTGCGGACCAGCTCGCGGCGGTAGGCGGCGTCGGCGTGCAGGTCGTCGCGGGCTTCGAGGTCGCGGGCGAAATCGTCGAGCGCCTCGTCAAGGTCCGTGCCCTCGAGCACGCCGAAATCGCGCGCGGTGGGGCAATCGGCCACGCCGCCGACCGCAAGCCGCGCGTTTTCGGCGTCGGCGCGCGCCGCGCAGGCCACGATGGCGAAGTCGCCGTGGCGGCGCGCGAACTCGTGGAACGCATGGCCCGAGCCCGGTCGGGCGCAGGGAAAGCGCACCGCCTCGACCAGCTCGTCGTCCTCGCGCGCGGTGGACATGAGGCCCTTGAAGAAGTCCTCCGCGCCTACGCGGCGTTTTGCTCTGGCCGAGGACAATTCGATCTCGCCGTCGAGAGCGACCAGCATCAGCGGAATCTCGGCGCTCGGATCGGCCAGCGCGGCCGAGCCGCAGACCGTGCCGCGCGCGCGGGTCTGCGCATGTCCCACCCAGGGCAGGGCGAGCGCCAGCAGCGGCTGGTGCCGTGCAAGCTCTGGCCAGTCCAGCAGCTCCGCTTGCCGCACCGACGCGCCGACCCGGATCGCGCCGCCGGCCACGGAAATGCCGGCCAGCTCCGGCACGCGCATGATGTCCACGACCACCGCGGGCCGCGCCATCCGCATCGACAGCAGCGGCACGAGGGTCTGGCCGCCGGCCATGATCACGGCCTCGGCGCCTTCGCCGGCCAGCGTCTCGTGGACCTCGGCCAGGGTCTGCGCGCGGTGGTAGTCGAAGCGGGCGGGCTTCATGGCTTGCGCTCCGCGCCATGCACGAGGCGGGCGAGCCTTGCGGGCGTGAGCGGCAGCTCGATGTCGCTCTCTCCGAGCGCGTCCGCGACCGCGTTGGCGATGCAGGCCGGCGTGCTCATGCAGTTGCCTTCGCCGACGCCCTTGGCCCCGAGCGGCGTGAACGGCGAGGGCGACGAGAAGTGCAGGATCAAAGGCTCCGGCACCTCGGTCGCGGTCGGCACCAGATAGTCGGCGAAGGTGCCGGACAGGAACGCGCCGTCCGGCGAATAGGCGAACTCCTCGTAGACGGCTGCGCCCAGCGCGTGCGCGAAGCCGCCCGTGACCTGCCCCGCCACCATGCCGGGATGCAGGATCGCGCCGCAGTCGTGCATGGTGACGTATTTGTCGATCCGCAGCGCGCCGGTGACGCGGTCGATCTCGACGCCGCAGAAGTCGAAGATGAAGCCGTGGCAGAGCGAGGAGTTGGTCTCGTCGCCGTCGCCCGGCGCCTCGAGCTGCGGCGGGGTCCAGAACACGGTCTCGCGCAGCGCCTGCCCGCCCTCCGGCACGAGGCCGGGCGACCAGTGGCTCGCGGAGGCGAGCCGGCTGAAGGCCACGGCGTTGTCCGGATTGCCGCGCCCGCGGACCCTGCCGCCGGCGAACTCGATCTCCTCGGCCGGCACGTTGAGCTGTGCCGCGGCGGTGCGCGCGATCCGGTCGCGCATCCGCGAGGCGGCGAGATGCACCGCGCCGGCGACCGCGGCCGCGAACCGGCTGGAGTAATTGCCCGATGCGATCGACCAGGCGTCGCGCGCGGTGTCGATGTCGGTCACGACGCGGATGTCGGATGGAGAAAGGCCGAGCGCGTCGGCTGCGATCTGCGACACCACCGTGCGGTGGCCCTGGCCCTGCGGCGCGGAGGCGATGTGCACCGTCACGGCGCCGCTCGGGTCCACCGCCACGGTGGCGGTGGCCTGCGCGCCGTTCTTCGGGCCGGCCCTGCGGCGCTCCTCCGGCGTGAGCACGGCGGTGATGTAGCCCATGTTGGACACGCTCGGCTCGACCACGGCGGCGAGGCCGATGCCGTAGAGCCGTCCTCCGGCGCGCGCGCGGTCGCGGCGGGCCTTCAACTCGTCGAGCCCGCCGTCCTGCACGGCCTTGTCGAGGGCGGCGGCGTAATCGCCGGAATCCAGCAGGCCGCCGGTGGCGGTGCGGCAGGGAAACGAGCCGGAGGGCACCAGGTTGCGGCGGATCACGTCGAGCGGATCGAGCTTCAGCTCGACCGCGATGCGCTGCATCAGCCTCTCCAGCGCGAAATAGACCTGCGGCCCGCCGAAGCCGCGGTTGAGCCCCGTCGGCGTCTTGTTGGTCATGACCACCCGGTTGCGGATCGCCACGTTGGGGATCGCATAGGCCCCGGTCATGTTCCCCTGCATCCGGTAGAGCGTGGCCGGCTCCGGCGCGCGGATGTACGCGCCCACGTCCTCGATCTGCTCCCATTGCAGCGCGGTCACGCGGCCGTCCGCTTCGACCGCGGCTTCGAGGCGCGTGACGCGATTGGTCGCGGACACCGAGGCGGAAAGATGCTCCAGCCGGTCCTCGATCCATTTCACCGGCGCGTTCGCAAGGCGGGCGGCCAGCGCGGTCAGCACGATATAAGGGAACACGCCCTGCTTGACGCCGAAGCTGCCGCCGGAATCCGGCGGCGTGCGCAGGCGGAAGCGGTTGCCCGGCACCTTGAGCGCGCGCGCCATCACCGGATGCAGGGTGAACGGGCCCATGAAGTTCGCCGTGACGTCGTAGGCATCCTCGCCCGGATCGTATTCGGCGATGACGCCGTAGGTCTCGATCGGCGTGCAGGAGTTGCGGGGATAGCGGACGTCGACGGCGATGCGATGCGCCGCGCCGGCGAAGGCGGTCTCGGGATCGCCATAGCGGAAGGCGCGGTCGCTCGCGACGTTGGATTCCAGCGTGTCGTGCAGGAGCGGAGCGGTCTCCCCGAGCGTCTCCTCCGGATCGACGACCGCGGGCAGGGGATCGTAATCGACCTCGACCAGCTCCAGCGCGTCCTCCGCGAGATAGCGGTCCTCGGCCACCACCACCGCGACCGGCTCGCCGACATAGCGCACGCGGTCCACCGCGATCGGCCAGCATTGGATCGGCAGCCGGATGCCGACCGCGAGGCTTGCGGACAGCGCCGTCACCTCCGCGCCGGTCAGCACGGCAGCGACCCCCGGCGCGGCGCGGGCGGCACCGGCGTCGATCGAGCGGATCGCGGCATGGGCATGGGGCGAGCGCAGGATCGCGGCGTGAAGCGTGCCGGGGCGCACGGCGAGATCGTCGATATAGCGGCCGCGGCCCGTCAGCAGGCTCGCGTCCTCCACCCGTTCGATCGATTGGCCGACCCAGCCGGCCGGTGCTGCCGTCATGCGCGACGTTTCCTCCGCCGTTCGCGTCGGCCGGAAACTGTCAGAAACGGAGGCCGGCTTCTATCGCGTGGAGTCCCGCGACTTACCCAAACGTCTCATTTTTTCCGTTCGGCGCCACGTCAGGCCTGCAATGCGGAGCCGGGACCTGTACCCATACGCGCGACCGTGCGGAACTCGCTGGGCTTGACGCCGGCGTGGTCGCGGAAGAAGCGGGTGAAATGCGCAGGCGCGCTGAAGCCGAGACGGGTGCTGAGGTCCGACAGGCTTGCGGGCTGATGCACGATCGCGTTCACCGCAAGCTCCATGCGGAGCACGTTGAGATAGACATGCGGAGGCACCTTGGCGCTACGGGCGAACAGCCGGTAGAAGTGCGTGCGCGACAGCCCCGCCTCTCGGGCGAGCGTGTCCACGTCGCAGCGCGCGTCCGGCCGGGAGCGCATCATCTCCAGCGCGCGGCGGACGCGCCGGTCTGCCGGCTCCAGCGCGGCGGCCGCCTGCCGGACCGGATCGTCGGGGCAGCGCCAGGCGGCGAACCGCTCGATGACGGCGATCATCAGCTCCGACAGGAGCCGCTCGTGCGCGGCCTGCGCGGCGGGATCGGACAGCATCGCCTGCGTCAGGTCGTCCGCGATCTGGCGGATGCGCGGCGACAGCTCGCCGCCCGGGCGGCCGAAGAATTTGGGCCCGGCGCTGGCCGACCAGTTCGGCCGGAACAGCGTCAGCCAGTCCGGCTCGATGTAGAGCGCGAGGATGATGGTGCGCGGCCGCTGCGGATCGTGGACATAGGCGTGCGGCTCCCAGGCGTTCACCAGCACGGCCTGCCGGTCGGTGAGAGGCACGATGTCGTTGCCGACCGCGAATCCGGTGTCCGCGCCTTCGGCCTTGATCAGCACATGGCAATGCGGATGCGCGTGGCGCACCAGCGGACGGTCCATGTCGAGCAGGGCGACACGACCGAACGTCCCATAAGCGATGCGCAGCGCGTTCGACATCGGCTGAGGCCGTTTCCTCCGGAGGCGGGGAGTGTACCGCGTTCGGAACGGCCTTCGCCAGCGGCGCATCGGCGCACGATCTGGTTCGGGCTCGGCCGCGATGCTAGATGTCCGCCGAGCCGCGATCCGCAACCAAGGCCGACTCATCCATGACCGAAGCCCGAAACCCGTCGCGCGCCGGCGACAACGCCCCGCAACCGATCCGCTCGTTGCGTGACTGGCTGGACCATCTGGCCGCGCGCGACCGGCTCGCCGTGATCAAGCCGAACGCCGACCTGCGTTTCGAGGTGGCGGCCTATGCCAAGCGGCTCGACGGCCGGCGCGCCGCGCTGTTTCCGCGGCCGGGCGGACACGCGATTCCGGTCCTTTCGGGGCTGGTTTCCGACCGCGGCTGGATGGCCGAGGCGATGGGCGTGGAGCCTGCCGGGGTGCTGGCACGCTTCCAGGACGCGGCGCTCAACCCGCTGCCCTGCGAGGAGGTGGCGTCCGGACCCGCGCAGGAGGTGGTGCACGACCGCAACCTGGATTTTGCCGAAATCCTGCCGCTGCCGACGCACAACGAGCACGACTTCGGTCCCTATATTTCGGCCGGGCTGATGATCGTGCGCAACCCGAAGACCGGAAAGCAGAACGTCTCGATCCATCGCTGCCAGCTCGCGGGTCCCGACCGGCTCGGCGTGCTGCTGCTGCCGCGCCACACCCATGCCTTCTACGAGATGGCGGAGGAGGCGGGCGAGGCGCTGCACGCCGCCATCGTGGTCGGCATCGACCCGATCACGCTGCTGGCCTCGCAGGCGATCGCGCCGCTCGACTTCGACGAACTGGAGATCGCGGGCGCCCTGCACGGCCGGCCGCTGCCGGTGGTGAAGTGCCGGACCAGCGACATCCGCGTGCCCGCCGAGTCCGAGATCGTCGTCGAAGGCCGGTTCCTGCCGCACGTGCGCGAGCCGGAGGGGCCGTTCGGCGAGTTCCCGCAGTATTATGGCGAGCGTGGCAACCGGCATGTCATGGTGGTCGATGCGGTCACCCACCGCAGGGACGCGATGTTCCACACCATCGTCGGTGGCGGGCTGGAACACCAGTTGCTCGGCGCGATCCCGAAGGAGGCGACACTGCTCGCGCACCTCAAGCGCAGCTTTCCGAACGTGCTGGACGTGCATCTCGCGCCCGGCGGCGTCATGCGCTTCCATCTCTATGTGAAGATCAGGAAGCGCCAGGAGGGCGAGGCCAAGAACGTCATGATGGGCGCTTTCGCCGGCTCCTTCGACCTCAAGCACGTCATCGTGGTCGACGAGGACGTGGACATCCATAACCCGACCGAGGTGGAGTGGGCGGTGGCGACGCGCTTCCAGGCGGACCGCGACCTGCTGGTCGTGCCCAACAGCCAGGGCTCCAAGCTCGACCCCTCCAACCGCGACGGAGTCGGCGCGAAGATGGGGCTGGACGCCACCAAGCCGCTCGCGGCCGAGGAGATGGTGTTCAAGCGTATCCGGGTGCCGGGCGAGGACGGGGTGGACATTTCCGCTGCGCTCGCGCCCGGCTCGGGAGCGAACTGGCGCGGCGCGCTCAAGGGGTGAGAGCAGGGCGGGCGGGGGGCTCCTCCCCGCGCTCGGGTTTGGCAAAAAGATCATATGCCTGAACCTCTTTCTTTTGGCAGCTCGCGTGCGGCCTCAACGGGTTCAAGGATTGTCGCCGCGGGTTGCTGCGTCGGCGCGCCGGGCGCCGAAACGGTGAACATTCCTGCCCAAAGTTAAGGCAGGGGCGGCGTTTCTCCGCAACCTCTGCCATGATTGACGCGGTTCCCTTTGGCGCGCAGCTTGCAGTACAGGGGTGGAATGCGCGGGGTGGAACGCCTGCAATGGCCTCGACGTTGGGGCCTGGCGGCTGGGGGAGCGTGCCGGTGGCTTTAGCCTTCGACGAGATGACGGGAACGGACGGCGCCGTGCGGCCGGCCTACAAGGAACTGGCGGCGTGGCTTGGCGAGGTCCGGCCGGACGTGCTCGACTTCCGCCGCAAGGAGGCGGAGCTTCTGTTCCGCCGCATCGGCATCACCTTCGCCGTCTACGGCGAGGCCGACGCCACCGAGCGGCTGATCCCGTTCGACGTGATTCCGCGCATCCTGGCCGCGGGTGAGTGGGACACGCTTCAGAAGGGCCTCAAGCAGCGCGTCAAGGCGCTCAACCTTTACCTGAGGGACGTCTACGGCCGCCGCGAGATCCTGCGCGCCGGCATCGTGCCGGACGACCTGGTGTTCCAGAACCCGGTGTTTCGCCCGGAGATGAACGGCCAGCGGGTGCCGCACGACATCTACGTCCACATCGCCGGCATCGATATCGTGCGCGTGGACGCCGATACCTTTTATGTGCTGGAGGACAACGCCCGCACCCCTTCCGGGGTCTCCTATATGCTGGAGAACCGGGAGATCATGATGCGGCTGTTCCCGGAGCTGTTCTCGCGCCACCGGGTGGCCCCGGTGGAGAACTACCCGGACGAGCTGCTCGCCACCCTGAAATCGGTCGCACCGCACACCGCCTCGGGCGATCCGACCGTCGTGCTGCTCACGCCCGGCGTCTACAACTCGGCCTATTACGAGCACTCGTTCCTCGCCGACAAGCTCGGCGTGGAACTGGTCGAGGGCCGCGACCTGTTCGTGAAGGGCGGCATGGTCTACATGCGCACCACGCAGGGGCCCCGGCGCGTGGACGTCATCTACCGGCGCATCGACGACGACTTCCTTGACCCGCTCGCGTTCCGGCCCGATTCCGCGCTCGGCGTCGCGGGCCTGATGTCGGCCTATCAGGCCGGCAACGTCACGCTGGCCAACGCGGTGGGCACCGGCATCGCCGACGACAAGGCGATCTACAGCTACATGCCGGAGATCGTAAGGTTCTATCTCGGCGAGGAGCCGATCCTGAAGAACGTGCCGACCTGGCGCTGCCGCGAGGGCGAGCATCTCGCCTATGTTCTCGACCATCTCGAGGAGCTGGTCGTGAAGGAGGTGCACGGCTCCGGCGGCTACGGCATGCTGATCGGTCCGACCGCCGACAAGGCCACGATCGGCGCGTTCCGCTCCAAGCTCAAGAACGATCCCAAGGGCTTCATCGCGCAGCCGACGCTCGCGCTTTCCACCTGTCCGACCTGCGTGGAGGCGGGCGTCGCGCCGCGCCATGTGGACTTGAGGCCGTTCGTGCTCACCGGCCGCGACCGGACGCGGATCGTGCCGGGCGGGCTGACCCGCGTCGCGCTCAAACAGGGCTCGCTGGTTGTGAACTCGAGCCAGGGCGGCGGCACCAAGGACACCTGGGTACTGGATAGCTGACGCATGCTCTCGCGCACCGCCGACAACCTTTACTGGCTGGCCCGCTACGTCGAGCGCGCGGAGTATCTCGCGCGCATCCTGGAGGCGACGCAACGGCTCACCGCCATGCCGCTGGCCTACACCGGCGAGACCAACGAGTGGGAATCCGCCGTGGCGACGGCAGGCTGCGCCGCCGCCTTCTTCGCCGTCCACAAGGAGGCGACCGAGGAGACCGTCACCGACTTCCTCGCCTTCTCGCCGGACAATCCGTCCTCGATCCGGAACTGCTTCGAGATGGCGCGCCACAACGCGCGTGCGGTGCGCACCGCGCTCACGATGGAGATGTGGGACGCGATCAACAGCGCGTGGCTGGAACTGAAGCGTTTCGGCACCCAGCCGGCCTCGCGCGAGGATCTGACCCGGTTCCTGCAATGGGTGCAGGAATCCTCGCTGCGCTTCGACGGCTCGGCCTACCGGACCATGCTGCGCAGCGACGCCTACTGGTTCTCGCGCGTCGGCCTGTTCAGCGAGCGCGCCGACAACACCGCGCGCATCCTCGACGTCAAGTATCACCTGCTGCTGCCAGCGCACGAGCATGTCGGCGGTCCGCTCGACTATTTCCAGTGGGCCGCGATCCTGCGCTCGGTGTCCGCGCTCACCGCCTATCACTGGGTCTACCGCGAGAGCGTGAAGCCTTGGCTGATCGCGGACCTTCTGATCCTCAACGAGCAGATGCCGCGCTCGCTGGCAAGCTGCTACGAGAACATGGTGCAGAACCTGGACCGGATCGCCAACGCCTACGGCCGCCAGGGGCCGGCCCAGCGCCAGGCCCGCCACATGCGCGCCCGGCTCCAGAACACCCGCATGGAGGACATCTTCCAGCGCGGTCTGCACGAGTTCATCAGCGACTTCATTTCCGACAACAACCGTCTCGGCGGGGCCATCACCCAGCAGTATCTCGCCTGAGGTCCGCCGGATTGCGATGGACAAGCGCGCCACAATCGGGATCATGCGTCGGCGGGGACCGGAGCGTGACCGCCGAAGCGGGAACCGGTCGCCGGATCAGGTCGTGCCCAAGCAAAAGCCATGCGCATCGCCATTTCGCACGAGACCGTCTACCGCTACGAGACGCCCGCCCGCAGCGTGATCCAGACGCTGCGTCTGACGCCCCGCAATCATGACGGCCAGCATGTGATGAACTGGCGGATCGACGTGTCGGAGAACTGCCAGCTCGACCAGCACATCGACGCCTTCGGCAACATCGGCCACGTCTTCACCGCCGAGGGGCCGCTGGAGGAGCTGCGCGTGCTGGTGGAGGGCGAGGTCGAGACCCAGGACACCAGCGGCGTGGTCGCCGGCACGGTGGAGCGGTTCCCGCCGAGCCTTTATCTCCGCGAGACGCCGCTCACCGCGATCGACCCGGCGATCGCCGAGTTCGCGCGCGCGGTCCGCAAGGACGCCGGCGACGAGGACCCGCTCAAGCTGCTGCATGGGCTGCTGGAGCGCTCGCACAACGAGCTGACCTACGAGGCCGGGCCCACGCAGGCGACCACGACCGCGGCCGAGGCCTTCGCGCTCAAGCGCGGCGTCTGCCAGGACCTCACGCACATCTTCATCGCGGCGGCGCGCAGCCTCGGCATTCCGGCACGCTACGTCGGCGGGCACTTCCACCGCGCCGACGGCGTCGCGGAGCAGGAGGCCGGCCACGCCTGGGCCGAAGCCCACGTTCCCGCGCTCGGCTGGGTGGCCTTCGACACCGCCAACGGCCTGTGCGCGACGGAGGCTCATGTGCGGGTCGCGGTCGGGCTCGACTATCTGGGGGCCGCGCCCGTGCGCGGCAGCCGTTACGGCGGCGGCGCGGAGACGATGGAGGTCGCGGTCAGCGTCAACGGCAACACGCCACGCACGCAGTCCCAGTCCCAGTCGCAATCGCAGGGCTGAGGCGGATTTCGGTCCGCCTCGGGGGCTGGGCCTCACATGATCGCGAATTCGCTGTTCTTGCGGTCGGTGACCAGCATCGCGCCCGGATAGTGCGTGATGCAGAACTCCGGCTTCACGGTCTCTACCACGGATTGCGGCGTCACCCCGCAGGCCCAGAACACGGGGATTTCGTCGTCCCTGATCGTGACCGCGCCGCCGTAGTCCGGCCGGGAGAGGTCCGCGATGCCGATCAGGTCGGGGCGTCCGATATGCACCGGCGCGCCATGCACCGCGGGAAAGCGGGTGGTGATCTGGATGGCGCGGATCGCGTCGGCGGGCTTCATCGGCCGCATCGAGACCACCAGCGGTCCGTGGAACGGCCCCGCCGCCACGGTGGGAACGTTGGTGCGATACATCGGCACCGCGCAGCCCTCGGTGATGTGGCGCAGCTCGATGCCGTCCTCGGTCAGCGCGTCCTCGAAGGAGAAGGAGCAGCCGAGCGCGAAGATCACGAGGTCGTCGCGCCAGTGCGCCGTGACGTCAGCCGGCTCGTCGACGATCTCGCCGTTCCTGAACACCCGATAGCGCACGAGATCGGTGCGGATGTCGAGGTCGGAGGCCAGCGACGGAAGGCGCGGGTCGCCGGGCGCGCCGACCGCGAGTAGCGGGCATGGCTTCGGGTTGAGCTGGCAGAAGCGCATGAAGTCGGTGGCGAGCGCCGCCGGCAGGATCGCGAGATTGCCCTGCACGAAGCCGGGCGCGATGCCGGACGTCGGTCCGGTCCATGTCCGGTTGCGGATCGCGCGCCGCGCTTCGACGCCGGTGCGGAGGAGGGCGGGCTCGCTCGGAACGATGGGGACGGTCATGATGCTCCTTAAGGCCTTGCGCCGGTCGGGCTGCGCTGGCCGATCCTAGAGTCCTTCACCGTTTCATGGAAACGGTGAAGGACTCCCGATCTTCTGTTTGTCGCGTTTTCTTCACGCGAACCGGTTTCCGCTTCGCTCGAAAACGCTCCGGCATTGTTCGGGCGTTCGCCACCCGCAGGACAAGGTCTCAGGCCTTCTTCGCCTGCTCCGCGAGCGAGCGCCGCAGGCGCTCGCGGACGGCCTCGGCCTCTTCGGCCGTCCATTTGCGCAGGCCCTCGCCGGTTTTCATGCCGAGCTGGCCGGCCGCGACCTTGTCTTTCAGGAACCGGGTCGGCTCGGTGCTGCGGTCGAGGTCACCGAGCAGGACGCTCTGGATGTCGAGCGTGAGATCGAGACCGACGAGGTCCGACTGCTCCATCGGCCCCAGCACCGCCATGCGGGCGCCGAAGCCGCTCTTGACGACCTCGTCGATGGTCTCGGCGTCGCACACGCCCGCGGCGACCATGGCGATGGCCTCGCGCTTGATCGCATGCTGGAGCCGGTTGCCGACGAAGCCGGGAATGTCCTTTTTCACATGCACCGGCCGGCGCCCGGCGTGGCGCAGCAGGGCCATGGTCCGGCGGACCGTCTCGTCGGAGGTTTTCTCGTTCTGCGTCACTTCGACCAGCGGCACGAGGTGCGGCGGGTTCCAGAAATGCGTGCCGACCACGCGGTCGCGGTGCCTGAGCCTCTCGCCGATCCGCGTGGAGGGGATAGCCGAGGAATTGCTGGCGAGGATCGTGGTGGGGGCGGTCATGGCCTCCAGCTCTGCGAAGAGCTGCTGCTTGAGCGGCAGCTTCTCGGGCGCGGCCTCGAACACGAAGCTCGCCTCCGCCATCGCCGGAGCCATCGTCTCGTGAACGGAGATGCGCCCCAGGAGGGCGGGGTCGCCGTCCAGCAGGTCGAGCGCGCTCCGCAGCCGCGTCCCGATGGTTTCCCGCCATTCGGCCGAAGGCTCGTAGACGCCGACGCTGTGGCCCGCGGCCGCCAGCAGATAGGCGATGCCGTGACCCATCAGCCCGCCGCCGATCACCCCGATCCTGACTGGCTCCATGATCGCTCCCCCGCCGGCCGCTCCGATGCCGCGTCCGGCCTCTCCGGACGGCCATCTTTACCGCCGGGATGGGCCGCCTGGTCAAGCCCGGCGGCGGGGGCTACCGCTGCCGGGCGGTCTGGATCGCGGTCCAGATGCGGTGCGGCGTCGCGGGCATGTCCATGTGCTCCACGCCGCACTCCGACAGCGCATCCAGGATCGCGTTCATGGTCACGGCCAGCGCCGGCGTGATGCCGGCCTCGCCGCCGCCCTTGATGCGCAGCGGATTGCCCTTGGTGGGGTCCTCGGTCAGCTCGATGGCGAAGTGCGGGAACTGGCGCGCCCGCGGCATGCCGTAATCCATGAAGCTTCCGGTCAGCACCTGGCCCGACCCGTCGTAGACCATCCCCTCCGACAGCACCTGGCCGAGCCCCTGAACGATGCCGCCATGCACCTGGCCGTGCAGGATCAGCGGATTGATTGCCTGGCCGGCGTCATCGATCGAGCCGTATTTCGAAATCTCCACCGCGCCGGTGGCCGGATCGATCTCGACTTCGCAGACCGCGCAGCCGGTGGGATAGGCCGGGATGCGGCCGGTGATGGTCTGCTTGGAGTGCAGCGGGCCCGGCGCCAGCCCCGGCGTCTCGGCGATCGCCCGGGCGATGTCGAGGATCGAAAGCCGCCGGTTGCTGCGCGGCGTCACGAACAGCCCGTCAGTGAACTCGATTGCGGCTTCGGGCACGTCGAGAAGCTTCGCGACCACGGCCTTGGCCTGGGCGACCACCTCCACGGCTGCGTCGAACATCAGCGAGCCGGCCAGCCGCATCGAGCGGTCCGAATGGGTGCCGCCGCCGGAAGCAACCAGCGCCGTGTCGCCGCCGATCAGTTTCACGTCCTGCGGCCGCACGCCGAGCTGATCCGCCATCACCTGTGCGAAGGTGGTCTCGTGGCCCTGTCCGGTGGACTGGGTGCCGACCGCGACCTCGACGCGGTCGAGGACCACCGTGACCTCGACCCGCTCGTGCGGAGCGCCCACCGGCGTCTCGACGTAGTTCGACACGCCGATCCCGCGCAGCTTGCCGCGCCGCTTCGCTTCGCGCCTGCGCGCGGCGAAGCCCTTCCAGTCCGCGTCCGTAATCATGCGCTCCATGTTGCCGGTGAAGTCGCCGGAATCGTACAGGAGCCCGCTCGCGGTCCGGTAGGGAAGCTGGCTGCGCTTCACCAGGTTGCGTTTGCGGATCGCCAGCCGGTCCATGCCGAGCGCGGCGGCGGCCAGGTCGATCAGCCGCTCGATCACCAGCGTCGCCTCCGGACGGCCGGCGCCGCGGAACGGCGCGGTCGGCACGGTGTTGGTCATCACCGCGCGCAGCCGCATGTGCATCAACGGAATGCCGTAGGCGGTGGTGGCCACGCGATAGGCGTTGCTCAGCGGCACATAGGTCACGGTGTGCGCGCCGACGCCGCCGACATGGTCGAGCGTGATCGCCTTGATGTGCCCCTGCCGGTCGAGCGCGAGCCGTCCGGTGGTGACGAGATCGCGGCCCTGATAGTCGGTGAGGAAGGCCTCCGAGCGGTCGCTGGTCCACTTCACCGGACGGCCGGTGCGCTTCGCCGCCCACAGCACGGCGACCTGTTCGGGATAAGGGTTGGTGCGAAGCCCGAATCCGCCACCCACGTCCGGGCAGATCAGCCGCACCTTGTCGAGCGGCAGCTTGAGGCATTCGGCGATGAACTGGCGCGGGCGGTGGACCCCCTGGTTGCCGGAGATCAGCGTATAGCTGTCGTCGGCCGGGTCGTACTGGCCGATCGCGGAGCGGGGCTCCATCTGCGCATTGACGATGCGCTGGTTGCGGAAGGTCTGCTCGATCACGAGATCGGCGGCGGCGAAGGCGGCCGCGACCGCCGCGTGGTCACCGAACTCGGCGTCCAGCGCCACGTTGTCCGGACACTGCGGCCAGATCGCGGTGGCGTCCGGCTTCATCGCCTCCAGCACGTCGGTCGCGGCCGGCAGCACCTCGTAGTCGACCTCGACCATTTCGGCGGCGTCACGCGCAGCGGGTGCGCTCTCGGCCACCACCACGGCCAGGATCTCGCCGGGATAGCGCACGCGGTCGGCCACCAGCGGAATCTGCGGCTCATCGAGAATGGGCCTCAGCCGGGGCTCGAATGCCGGCTTGCTGATGTCGATGGCGTCGTTCGGGTTCGGCATCTGCGACAGGCCACCGTGACCGTCCGCGAGATAGTCCGACGCGGTGAGCACCGCGAGCACGCCGCGCCCGGCGCGCGCCCGCGTCACGTCGATCGCGCGCAGGTTGGCGTGCGCATGCGGCGAACGCACGAAGGCGGCATAGGCTTGACCCGGAACCGAGATGTCGTCGGTGTAGCGGCCCGCGCCGCGAACCAGACGCAGATCCTCGAAGCGGGGCAGGGGACGGCCGATGTAGGGTCCGCCCTCGAGCTTCTTGTCGTCCGCCATCGCGCTGTCGCCCCCCGTTGAAATCCAGACTAGTTCGCCGGCCGGGCGTTGCCAACTACAACCATATGGTTATATCGGCGAAGATTGCCGAAGGTGTGGGCCGCGACGGTGGGCCGCGAATCGAAATGCCCGGCACGGGGCCGGGCATGACGACGCGCGGATGTCTTTCGGCGGCCGGCCTATGCCGGCTTCCAGTCCTGCTTCCAGGCCGGCGGCTCGTGCGAATCGATCAGCACGAAGCAGATCCGGCACGGTTTTCCGGAGGTGTTGACCCAGGCGTGGTTGGTGGCCTGCTGCACCATGATGTCGCCGGCCTTCAGGTGGACCTCGGTGTCGTCCAGCAGCATGTCGATCTCGCCCTCGAGCACGATGGCGTAGTCGATCGAGCGGGTGCGGTGCGTGAAGGCATGGCGCTGGTAGCCCTGCGTCGCCGGATCGATCCCCATCTGCTTGAGGATTTCGTGATGATCGACGCCCTTGACCTCGCGGCCGGTCTGCGACGCGAAATCGACCACGCGCAGGATGTTGCCGTTGCGGGGCGGCGGCACGCCGGTCTTCTGGTTGGCGCGGTCCTCGGTCGAGGAGACGTCGACCGGGGATTCGTTGGCGATCCAGAGCAGACTGATGACGTTGCCTTCGCCGCGCTGGCTCACGTAAGGCGTCGGTCCGTCGCTCAGGATGACGGCCTTGCCCTGCGCGTCATGGCCGGTGACGATCCTTCGGACAGGTTTCTTCTCCATCGGGCTCCCCGTGTTCGATTGCGAGCGGCATCTTCGGTGCTGTCGCGCGCTTGTCAATGCACGCGCGGGCGCGGCGGCTATGCTTTCGCAAGCTCCGCGAGCGAGGCCGTCACCCTCTCGCCGAAGGCGCGGGTGCCGAGCGGTCCGCCGAGGTCGGGCGTGCGCCACTCGGGCTTCGCGACGACATGATCCAGCGCGCGCTCGATCAGGGCCGCGGCCTGCAGGAAGCTGGCGTTGTTGCGGCGCTCGCCGAGCCAGGCCAGCAGCATGGCGGCCGAGCCGATCAGCGAGGCCGGATTGGCTTTGTCCTGTCCGGCGATGTCGGGCGCCGAGCCGTGCTGGGCCTGCGCCAGCGCATGCTCGTCGCCGGCGTTGATCGAGGCCGCGAGCCCAAGGCTGCCGGAAATCTCCGACGCCTCGTCGGAAAGGATGTCGCCGAAGGCGTTGGTGGTCACGATCACGTCGAAGCGGGTGGCGTCGCGCACCAGCAGCGCGGCCATCGCGTCCATGATCTGCTCGTCGTATTCGACCTGCGGATAGCGTTTCGCCACCTCGCGGGTGCATTCCAGGAACAGCCCGTCGGAGAGGCGCAGCACGTTGGCCTTGTGGACGACCGTCACCTTCCTGCGCGGCCGCTGCATGGCGAGCTTGAAGCCGGCCTCTGCAATCCGCATCGAACCCTGCCGGGTGATCTTGCGCACCGCCAGCGCCACGTCCGGCGTCGGCATGAACTCGCCGCCGCCCATGTGCATGTTGCGGTCGGCGTAGAACCCTTCCGTGTTCTCGCGCACCACCACGAGGTCCACCGGCTTGCCGCAGCGCGGCGGCAGACCCGGCCGCGATTTCGCCGGACGGATGTTGGCGTAGAGGTCGAGACGCTTGCGCAGCGCGCCGGACGGATTGATGCCGCCTTCGGAGACCGGCGGATAGACGTTGTGCGAGACCGGACCCAGGATCACGCCGTCGGCCTTGCGGCCGGCCTCGAACGAGGCTTCGGGGAAGGTGGTGCCCTGCGCCTTCAGCGGCCCGAGGCCGATCGGCACGTCCTCGTAGGACAGGCCGAGGCCCAGCAGGCGGTCGGCTTCGTTGAGGACCTGCAGCGTGGCCGCGGTGATTTCGGGGCCGATGCCGTCGCCCTGCATGACGACGAGGTGGGTGCGGTTCGACATGGACGGCAAAGCACCATTGTCCGGGCGGCGTGTCAATTCGCCGGGAGTGCGCGTGGCCGCCGCCGGCTCCGGCTCAGCCGGTCCGGCGCGCCGCCGGCGCCTGCGCGTCCCACCAGGGGCAGACGTCACGGGCGCGCGTGTAATTGCCGTCCATCACGTTGAGCGGGATGCGCAGGCCGTTCTCGGCGTTCTGGATGCGCAGCTCGCGCGCAACCTCGCGCTGCTCGGGCGTGGTCCAGTATCGCTCGTGGCCCCACAGGCTCGGGCCCTCGGTGATGACCTTGACCTCCCAGTTGTCGGGATCGATGGAGCGGCCGCCCCAGCCGTATTCGAACATGAACTGCGACGGCGACCAGGAATAGAACGAGGTCATCTGGTCGTTGACGTGGCGGCCGAAGGTGGTGGCGATCATCTCCGGCTTCTTCTGGACGAGGTCGTAGGCCTGGCCCACGTCATCGAGGAAGCAGGTCTCCACCATCAGGTGGTGGATGCCGGTCTTGCCGGTCTCGATGAAGGCGATGCTATGGTGGCGCGGGTTGAGGTGGAAGAAGTAGGCCGAGAACGGCACCGTGAAATAATCCGAGAGCTTGAAGCCCAGCAGGTCGACGTAGAACGGCAGCACGTCGTCGATCTTCTCGCAGTGCAGCACCGCATGGCCCATGCCGAGCGGGCCGGTGCGGAAGCCGGAGATCGAGCGGCCGGGCTTGAACGGTTCGGTGGTGGATTCCGCGCCCACGGCCACCTCCAGCCGGTTGCCCACCGGATCGTGAAACACGATCAGGTCCTTGACGAAGCGCTCGTCGGCCAGGGCCCGCGAGCCGCGCGCCACCGGCACGCCGGCGTTCTCCAGGCGGCCGGCCAGCGCGTCCAGCTCTGCGGCGGTGTCCACCTCCCAGCCGTAGAAGGCGGGCGCGTCGCCCTCGGCCTGATGCACCACGAGCCGCTGCTTGCGGTCGTCCATGCGGAATGAGAGGGACTTCGCGGTCTTCTCCACGAGCTGCATGCCGAGGAAGCGGGCTCCGTAATGCGCCCAGTCTTCCAGGTTCGTGGCCTTGAGACCGATGTAGCCCAGGGATTGCAGCGGCATCGCAGTCGCTCCTGCGGCGATCGCGCCGGTGTCGGCGATCGCGTTGATCAGCCGGCATCCTAGCACGCCGGCCCGTCCGTTCGGAACGATTCCGATATGCCGGACGGACATGGCTTGAGTGTGGCGTCCCCTCCGCGGCGCTGCGAACGGGTCAGTCGAACCCGTGGAACGTGCAGAACGCGTCCAGCTCCGCCCGCGGCGAGCGGAAGTCGTTCGCCTTGTGCTTGCGGTCGCCGTAGCCGATCGCCATGCCGCAGAACAGCATCTGCTCGGGTGGCAGCCCGATGAAGTCGCCCACCGTGTCGTGCAGCCGCGCCCAGGCTTCCTGCGGGCAGGTGTCGAGCCCGTAACCGCGGGCAAGGAACGCGAGCGCATGGATGTAGCCGCCGAGATCGGCCCACTGGCCGGGGCCGAGCCTGCGGTCGATGGCGATGAACAGCGCCACCGGCGCATTGAAGAACTCGAAGTTGCGCTTGTACTGCGCGAGCCGGCCGTCGGCGTCGTCGCGCGCGATGCCGAGCGAGCCGTAAAGCTGCACGCCGTGCTCCTCGCGCCGGTCCTTGTAGGCTCCGAACATCGGCTCCGGATAGATCGGATATTCGGACTTGAAGTGCCGGGGGTCTTCGCTGGCGATGCGCTCGGCCACGATCCGCTTCAGCGCCTTCAGCGGCTCGCCGGTGAGCGCGTGGACGAACCAGGATTGCAAATTGCCGCCCGAGGCGGCGCGCTGCGCCTTGACGATCAGCTCCCGGACGATCCGCGGATCGACGGGCTTGTCGTGGAACCAGCGGCAGGCGATGCGCGAGTCGACGGCTTCGAAGACGTCCATGAGACACCAGGGTGGGTGAGACGATGCGGGTGACGCGATGCGCTGCTATTCGCCGTCCGGCCCCGGCAGCCGCGGCTGCGGCCGGGGGAGGGCGGTCTCGCCGGCCGGGCCCGCGCCGGGAAGCGCGGTCAGCGGATCGTTGTGCACCTTATAGAGCGCCGGCGCCGCACGGTTGACGTGAAGCTGGAAAATGTCCGGCCTGTTGTAGTGGCCGGCGAAGTCGTGCCGGAGCTTCATCTGGATGCCGAATTCAAGGTTGCAGTCGGCATAGAGGATGCCCTCCTCGGGGCCCATCGGGCCGGCGATGATGCGGCTCATCGGATCAACGATCAGCGAGCCGCCGCAGCAATCCGGATTGCGCAGGAATTTCTCGCCCTCGGGTCCGGGTTGCAGCATCTCGATCATGCGTTCATCCACGGTGCCGCAGGCCGAGATCACGAAGGCCTTGCTCATCTGGGCGAAAGCCTGCGAGTCGATGGCCACGCGGTTGCGCAGCGGATCGCCGCTGGTCGGGAAATGGTTGGGCCAGCTCATGACATGGACCCGCGTGCCCTCGGCGATCAGCGCGAACACCGCCAGCGGATTGGAGTTCTCGCCGCAGATCAGTCCGGACATCGGGCCAAACTCGGTCTGGAACGCGCCGAACGTGTCGCCGTAGCCGCCGGTGTGCACGAGGCGTTCGCCCACGGTCGGCATGATCTTCTGGTGCTTGCGGATCAGCGTGCCGTCCGGGCCGATATAAAGCTGGGTGTTGAACAGCGTGCCGATCGTGTTGGGAATCTTCTCGCACACGCCGATCACCACGTAGGCGTTGGCGTCGCGCGCGGCCGCGCACAGGGCGTCGGTCTCCGGGCCCGGAATTTCGACGGAATTCTTGAACAGCTCCACCGCAAGCTGGTTGGAGACCGTGCCGCTCGCGGCGTGGTGGTGGTACCAGACCGGATGCGCGGGAATGAATCCTTCCGGCAGGCCGATCACGCGCGCGCCGTTTCGGCCGGCTTCGCGGATCAGGCGGCAGGCCTTCTCGGTGCTCCCCTCGCGGTCCAGGAACACCGAAGCGGCCTGCACGGCCGCCACCTTCACGACACCGTAATTGTCTCCCATGCCGGCAAACCTCCCAAAGCGCGCTCTCGACGATCCGGCGGCATCAAACAGGCAGGCGGCGCCGGTTTCAAGGTGAACGGTTCAGGTCGCCGTGCGAGGTTTTGGCACGCTCGCCACGGTTGCAACGGCGAGCAGGGCCAGGACGGCAAGCAGAAGGAACAGGAGCCGCGGCTCGCCGTGATCCATCAATGCGCCGCAGACCAGCGGCGCCACCACGCCCGCCACGTTGAAGCCGTTGGTGACGAAGCCGAACACCTTGCCGAACGCGCCGGGCGGAGTGACGGCGCGCACGATCATGTCGCGCGAGGGCAGCACCGCTCCACCGGCCAGTCCCGCCAGCGACATGGCCGCGATCAGCAGCACCGCAGGCATGTTGGCGAACGCCAGCAGCAGGCAGACGCCGCTCACCATCGCCATGCCGGCCATCGCGACCGCGCCGTGACGCGGGGTGCGCGCGGCGATCCAGCCGCCGGCGAGCACGCCGAGGGCGCCGACGAACAGGAAGCTCGTCAGCGCGGCGTTGGCGGTCACCGCGGGCGTGCCGTGCAGCGCGCCGAGCGCGACCACGGAGAAGTTCTGCACCCCGAAGTTGGTCATCGACATCAGCATGAAGAACACGAAGTTCACCAGGATCGGCGGCGAGAGGAGGATCGTCCAGGTGTCGTTGTGGCGGTCGTCGCGGTTGCCGCGGTTGCCGGACCGGGCTCCGGCCGCGTCCGCGGTCTTCGGCCTCGGCTCCGGCGGGCTCGCCGCATCGCGCAGCATCAGCAGGATCGCTGCGACCACGAAGCCGAGGATCGCAGCCCCCGCGAACGCTCCGCGCCAGCCGTAGAGACTGTGCATGAACAGCAGCGAGCCCGGGGCAGCCGCGCCGCCCAGTAGGCCCGCGAAGGTGTGCGTCGAATAGGCCTGGCTCATGCGCTCCGGCGCGACGTGCCGCGACAGAAGCGCGTAGTCGGCGGGGTGATAGACCGTGTTGCCGACGCCCATCAGGCCGAACATCGCCACCATCACCCAGAACGAGTTCACGCTGGCGGCGATCGCGAGCCCGGCAGCGCCCAGGATCAGGCCGGCCGCCAGGATCAGCCGGGCGTTGAAGCGGTCGACGAGAAAGCCTGCCGGCGTCTGCAGGATCGCGGAAACGCCGTTGAACACGGTCAGCGCCAGCCCGATCTCGGTGTAGCTCACCCCGTAATCGGCGCGCACGAAGGCGAACAGGGGAGGCAGCACGAGGATGTAGTAGTGGCTGACGAAATGCGCCGCGCTCACGCCTGCGATCAGCCGGACGTCCTCCACCTTTCGCGATGCCGGCCCCGCATCCGCCGCCTGGGTCATGTCCTGCCTTCTCTCCGGACGCCCGCGCTTTGCGCGCGCCGTCCGTCATTGCATCTTCTTGGCGTCCTGGATGGCCTGCCACACCTTCGCGGGCGTCGCCGGCATGTCGATGTGTCGGATGCCGTAGACCGACAGAGCGTCCACCACCGCGTTCATGACCGATGTGAGCGCCCCCGCACAGCCGGCCTCGCCGCAGCCCTTCACGCCGAGCGGATTGGTCGTGGCCGGCACCGGATGGCTGACCGAGCCGATCGCCGGCAGGTGATGCGCGCGCGGCATCGCGTAGTCCATGAACGAGCCGGACAGGAGCTGCCCGCTCTCGTCGTAGACCGTGTGTTCGAGCAGCGCCTGGCCGATGCCCTGCACCACGCCGCCGTGGATCTGGCCTTCGACCATCAGCGGGTTGATGACGTTGCCGAAGTCGTTGACCGACGAATATTTCACCACCGCGACGTGGCCGGTGGTCTCGTCGATCTCCACCTCGCAGACATGGCAGCCGTTCGGATAGGCCGAGGGCTGGCCGTCGCTGACATGGTTGGTGTCGAGCGACTGCGGCGCGTCCGGGGGTAACCGGACGTCGCCGGAGCGCAGCCTGTCGGCCAGATCCATGATGCCGATGGCGCGATCGGTGCCGGCCACCACGAAGCGGCCCTTGTCGAACTCGATGTCGGAGGCCGACGCTTCAAGAACATGCGAGGCGATCTGCTTGCCGTGCTCGATGACCTTGGCCGCGCCTTCGACGATGGCGCCGCCGGAGTTCATCATCGAGCGCGAGCCGCCGGTGCCGCCACCGGCCAGCAACTGGTCGCTGTCGCCCTGCAGCAGCCTGATGCGCTCGAACGGGATGCCGAGCGTCTCGCTGAGGACCTGCGCGAACGGAGAGGCGTGGCCCTGGCCGTAGTCGAGCGTGCCTGTGAGGATGGTCACGTCGCCGTCCGGCTCGAAGCGGATGCCGCCCATCTCCTTGTTGGCGGGTGCGGTGACTTCCAGGTAGCAGCCGAGCCCGATGCCGCGCAGCTTGCCGGCCTTCCTGCTCTCGCGGCGGCGCCTGGCGAAGCCCTTCCAGTCCGACACCTCGAGCGCCTGCTTGAGGATCGCCGGGAAGTCGCCCGAGTCGTAGGTTGCGCCGGAGGGCGACTTGTACGGAATCTCCTTCGGACGGATCTGGTTGCGCCGCCGCAGCTCGATCCGGTCGATGCCGGTCTGCGCCGCCGCATAATCGATCAGCCGCTCCATGTAGTAATTGCCCTCGGGGCGTCCCGCGCCGCGATAGGGGTTGAGGAAGGTGGTGTTGGTGAACACCACCTTGGTCGAAACCTCCATGGCCGGAGTGCGGTACAGGCTCGCCACGTTGCGCACCGTGTTGAGCGTCGGCGGCTGCGGCGCCATGTTGCCCATGTAGCCGCCGAGGTTGCCGTAGCCGGACAGCCGCAGCGCGAGGAAGTGTCCTTCGGCGTCGAGCGCCAGCTCCGCGGTGGTCTCGTGGTCGCGCCCGTGATTGTCGGAGACGAAGCTCGACGAGCGTTCGTCGATCCACTTCACGGGCCGGCCGAGCGCCCGCGCCGCGTGCAGGATGCAGACGTATTCCGGATAGACCGCGGCCTTCATGCCGAACGAGCCGCCGACGTTGCCGGTCAGCACGTGCACCTTGTCGGGCGTGGTGCCGAGGACGTCGGTGAGCTGGGCGCGCATGCCCATCACGCCCTGGCTGCCGAGATGCAGCGTGAAGCGCTCCTTGCCGGGATCGAATTCGGCGATCGCGCCGCGCGGCTCCATCGAGGCGACCACCGTGCGGCTGTTGACCAGATGCAGCTTGACCTTGTGGGCGGCGGAGGCGAAGGCGGCCGCGACCCTCTCGGCGTCGCCGAAGTGATAATCGAGCGCGACGTTGTGCGGCACGTCCTCGTAGATCGCGGGTGCGGACGGGGAGTCGGCCTCGCTGAGCCGGGTCACCGCCGGCAGCGGCTCGATCTCGACCGCCACGGCCTCGGCCGCGTCTTTAGCCTGCGCCCGCGTCTCGGCCACCACGCAGGCGATCGGATCGCCGACGAAACGCACCTTGTCGGTTGCCAGCGCCGGCCGCTTCGGCTTCTTCATGTCGGAGCCGTCGCGGCTCTTGAACGGCAGGCCGGACTTCAGTGTGCCGTAGCCGGCAAGATCCGCGCTGGTGTAGACGGCGAGAACGCCTGGCATCTTGCGGGCCTCGGTCGCGTCGATCGACCGGATGATGCCGTGGCCATTCTGGCTGCGCACGATCGCGGCATAGGCCTGACGCGGCAGGTTGATGTCGTCGGTGTAGCGGCCTTCGCCCCGCAGGAGCCGCGGATCCTCCGTGCGCGGCACCGGCGCGCCGATGCCGAACGGATTGGGTGTCTTGCTCTGGATGTTCATGACGGTCGGCCTGTCCTTCGCCCCCTGCGGCGGAGTTTCCAAGGCGATGGCCGGGTCGATCCCGGCCATGCTTGCAAGGGTCGTCGTGCTGCGGAGTGTCTGCACCCCCATATCGAAGCGTGCCGCCTTCCACAAGCGCGCCCTTGGGTTGCGGGTCTGCGGCCGAATCGGGCGTCGGTTGCATCGGGCTGCATCGCTGCTACATTCGACTTGAAATCAGGAACACCGCCGCGCCGTCGAGCCGCATGAGCTTCGGCGCGGGGAAAGGCTAAAAATGGACGACGAGGCCCGGGCGACCGGCCTCGGCCCCGCTCCCGATCCGGTGCCCGAGCGGCCCTGGCGGGGCCGGCGGTCGCCCTATCGGCATCCGCGCGACGACGGCGCGGCCGGCACGGACGTGTCCGGGCCGACCTATGCCGCGCTCGACCTCGGCACCAACAATTGCCGGCTGCTGGTGGCGCGGCCCACGCGGGGCGGGTTCCGGGTGGTCGATGCGTTCTCCCGCATCATCCGGCTGGGGGAGGGCGTCACCGCCTCCGGCCGCCTTGGCGACGCCGCCATCTCGCGTGCGGTCGATGCGCTCCGCGTCTGCCGCAGCAAGATGCGCAACCGCGGCGTCACGCGCACGCGCCTGATCGCGACCGAGGCCTGCCGCGCGGCCGGGAACGGCGAGGCGTTCCTGCGCATCGTGCGCGAGCGCGTCGGCATCGAGCTGGAGATCGTCGACCGCGAGACCGAGGCGCGGCTCGCCGCGACCGGTTGCACCCCGCTGGTCGACCCGGAGGCGGAGGGTGCGATCCTGTTCGACATCGGCGGCGGCTCGTCGGAGCTGGTCCGGCTTTCCAAATGCGCGCCGTCGCGGCACGGTCCGCCGCAGCCGGAGATCCGCGGCTGGGTGTCGATGCCGGTCGGCGTGGTGACGCTGGCCGAGCGTCACGGCGGCGTGGCCGTGACGCGCGAAATCTTCGAGGCGATGGTGGCGGAGGCCGCGGTCCACGTCGCGCGCTTCGCGGCCGAGCAGGGCGGCGGCGTCGAGGGCCTGCACCTGCTCGGCACCTCGGGCACCGTCACCACCATCGCGGGCGTCTATCTCGACCTGCCGCGCTACGAGCGCCGCCGCGTCGACGGCTGCTGGATGGGAGAGGGCCAGGTGACCGGCGTGGTGGAAAGCCTCCTGAACATGAACTACGAGGCGCGCGTGGCCAATCCCTGCATCGGTCCCGAGCGCGCCGACCTGGTGCTGGCCGGCTGCGCCATTCTGGAGGCGATCCGCCGGGCCTTTCCCTGCAAGCGCCTGCGCGTCGCCGACCGCGGACTGCGCGAGGGCATGCTGGTGCAGATGATGCGCGAGGACCGGGTCTGGGACGAGCCCGCGGAGGCGGCGTCGTGAGCGGCGGCAAGAAAGGCGGCGACGGCCGCGGGGCGCGCGACCTCAAGGTGCGCGTCAAGACCGCGCGAAAGCGTTCGCTGTCTTCCACGCTGTGGCTCGAGCGCCAGCTCAACGATCCTTATGTCGCGCGGGCGAAGCGGGAAGGGTTTCGCTCGAGGGCGGCCTTCAAGCTGATCGAGATCGACGACAGGCACCGCCTGTTCAAGCCCGGCGCGCGCGTGGTCGACCTCGGTGCGGCCCCCGGCGGCTGGAGCCAGGTCGCCAAGCGGCGGGTCGGCGAGAAGGGCAAGGTGGTTGGCATCGACCTCCTCGACATCGACGGCATCTCCGGCGTCGACTTCGCGGTGCTGGACTTCCTCGATCCGAAGGCTCCCGACGCGCTCAAGGCCATGCTGGGCGGGCCGGCGGACGTGGTGCTCTCCGACATGGCGGCCAACGCCACCGGCCACCGGGCGACCGACCATCTCAAGATCATGGCGCTGGTCGAGGCTGCGGCCGAGTTCGCGGCCGAGGTGCTCAGGCCCGGCGGCGCGTTCCTCGCCAAGGTGATCCAGGGCGGCACCGAAGGCACGCTGCTGGCCGCGCTCAAGCGCGACTTCGCCAGCGTGAAGCATGTGAAGCCGCAGGCCAGCCGGGCGGACTCGGCCGAGCTTTACGTCCTGGCGACCGGATTTCGCGGTGGTCAACTTTCCGCGAGCACCCCAAAAGCCTAGGAATCCCGCCGCTGCGGTGCTAAGCACCGTCGCCAACCCAAAAGCGGGCCGCCGAGTCGGGCGAGGACAAAGCGTCCTCGCGGAAGTTCCGATTTTTCGCATTCGGCGGGCTGCAAGGTCCCGCCTGCGCGCGGGTGGAACGGACTGGCAATGGCCGCGAAGATTCAACCGGCGTTCACCGAAGCCTTCACCTTCGACGACGTGCTGCTCAAGCCCGGCCTGTCCGAGGTCATGCCCTCCGACGTGGACGTGCGCACCCGCATCACCCGCGAGATTTCGCTCAACATCCCGATCGTGGCCTCGGCCATGGACACGGTCACCGAGTCCGCCATGGCGATCGCCATGGCGCAGGCCGGCGGCATCGGCGTCATCCACCGCAACTTCGAGCCGCACGAGCAGGCCGCACAGGTGCGGCAGGTCAAGAAGTTCGAGTCCGGCATGGTGGTGAATCCGCTCACCATCCATCCCGACGCCACGCTCGCCGACGCGCTGGCGCTGATGAAGGAGAACAACATCTCCGGCATCCCGGTGGTGGAGGGCGGCGGCAACGGCCAGAAGGGCCTGGAGCCCGGCAAGCTGGTCGGCATCCTCACCAATCGCGACGTGCGCTTCGCCACCGATCCGCGCCAGAAGGTCTCCGACCTGATGACCAGGGACCGGCTGATCACCGTGCGCGAGGGCGTGAACCAGGACGAGGCGAAGCGGCTGCTGCACCAGCACCGGATCGAGAAGCTGCTGGTGGTGGACGCCGGCTACCGCTGCGTCGGCCTGATCACCGTGAAGGACATCGAGAAGGCGGTTGCCAACCCGAACGCATGCAAGGACGAGCAGGGCCGTCTGCGGGTCGCCGCCGCCACCACGGTCGGCGACAAGGGCTTCGACCGCACCGAGCGGCTGATCGAGGCCGGTGTGGACCTCGTCGTGGTGGACACCGCGCACGGCCATTCGAAGCACGTGCTGGAGGCGGTCAACCGCATCAAGCGGCTGTCGAACAAGGTGCAGGTGGTGGCCGGCAACGTCGCCACCACGGACGGCGCGCAGGCCCTGATCGACGCCGGCGCGGACTGCATCAAGGTGGGCATCGGGCCGGGCTCGATCTGCACCACGCGGATGATCGCCGGCGTGGGCGTGCCGCAGCTCACCGCGATCATGGACGCGGTCGAGGCCGCGAAGAAGTCCGGCGTCCCGGTGATCGCCGACG
>CAZZCV010000005.1:68840-104960 GCA_964653225.1 uncultured Rhodoplanes sp.
AGAGCTATCGCGGCATGGGCTCGGTCAGCGCGATGGCGCGCGGCTCGGCCGACCGCTACTTCCAGCAGGACATCAAGGACTCGCTCAAGCTCGTGCCCGAGGGCATCGAGGGCCAGGTGCCCTACAAGGGGCCGGTGGCCACGGTGCTGCACCAGCTCGCCGGCGGCTTGCGCGCGGCGATGGGCTACGTCGGCGCGAAGGACCTCGACGCCTTCCATGAGAAGGCCGAGTTCGTGCGCATCTCCTCGGCCGGCCTGCGCGAGAGCCACGTCCACGACGTCACCATCACGCGCGAGAGCCCGAACTACCCGAGCCGGATGTAGAGGCCATGCCGCCCCGCCGCAACGAAGCCGCCGCCGATCTCTTCGCGGGCGTGCGCGCGGCCACGCTGGAGCATCGCGCCTGGCACCGCTGCGGTGCGTACCCGTATGGCAACGGTCCGCTGCTCTCGGTCATCGCCCGCAGCATCGGCGCCCGGCGCATCCTCGAATGCGGTTCGGCGCTGGGTTACACCGCGCTCAGCTTCGCCAACGGCGCCTCGACCGCCGAGGTCGACACCATCGAGCGCGACCCGGCGCATGTGAAGCTCGCCCGCGACAACATCGCTGGCCTCGGCATGGAAAGCCGCGTCGCCGTGCACGAGGGCGATTTCGCAACGGTGCTGCCCAGGCTCGAACCGGGCTACGATCTCGTCTTCTTCGACGGCCACACGCCGGACGTCACGCTGCTGGCCTCGCTGCGCGCACTCCTGCGCACCGGGGGCACGCTGGTCGCAGCCAACCTGAACCACGGCGGCACGGTGGATGCGGTCTGCAAGGCGCTGCTGGACCGTTCGCAATGGCTGACCGCCTTCGTGGACGAGGACCGCGAAACCGCGATCAGCGTCAAGCTGTGAGCCGGGCCGCTTTCCTTCGCCCGGTTCCGCGACTACATAAGCGCCGACACTGTTGCCATGCGCGCGAAACGATCCGCGCAGCCCTCCGGAACCCGCCATGTCGATCCCGATGATACTGGCCCCGCTGTTCGTTCAGGTCACGCTGACCTTCGGCCTGCTGCTCTGGCTTGGCGTGCTGCGCCGGAGCGACTTCGCGAGCCGCCGTGTGCGCCCCGATGAGGTCGCGCTGCGCGAGCCGCGATGGCCCTCGCGCACCCAGCAGGTGGCCAACGCCTTCAGCAACCAGTTCGAGGTGCCGGTGCTGTTCTATGTGCTGACGGTCCTCGCCATCGTCACGCGCAAGGCCGATCTCCTGTTCGTCGTGCTGGCATGGGCGTTCGTGCTGAGCCGGCTGGCCCATGCCTTCGAGCACGTCACGAGCAATGTCGTGATGCGCCGCGGAATCCTGTACGGCGTCGGCGTGCTGGTGCTGGCCGTCCTGTGGATCGTCTTTGCCGTGCGCATTCTGGTTCTGCCATGACGCCCGCCGCACGCCTGTCGGCCGCCATCGAGGTCCTGTCCGCCATCGAGGAGCAGCGCCGTCCCGCCGCCGACGCGCTCAAGGACTGGGGCCTGCGTCATCGCTTCGCCGGCTCCGGCGACCGCTCGGCGATCGCGAGCCTGGTCTACGACGCGCTGCGACGGAAAGCGTCCTCGGCGCATCTGATGGGCGAGGCGACCCCGCGCGCGGTCGCGCTCGGCATGCTGCGGCGCGAGCGTGGCCTCGACGCCGACGCCATCGCGAGGCTTGCGGACGGCTCGCGCTTCGCGCCCGCACCGCTGACCGACGCCGAGCGAGCGCGTCTCGTCGAGGCGCGCATGGACGACGCGCCGCCGCATGTGCTGGGCGACTATCCGGAATGGCTCGATCCGTATCTCGCTCGCGTGTTCGGCGACGAGAGGGCGGAGGAGGGCGAGGTGCTGGCCTCGCGCGCGCCGCTCGACCTGCGCGTCAACACGCTCAAGGGCGACCGGGAGGAGGCGCTGGCGGAACTGTCCGACCTTGCGCCGGAGCCGACCCGCTGGTCGCCGCATGGGCTGCGCATCGGTCTGCGGGCCGACGCCAAGAGCCCGGCTGTCCACGCCGAACCCGCCTATCTGAGGGGGCTGGTCGAGATCCAGGACGAGGGCTCGCAACTGGCCGCGCTGCTCGCTCAGGCGCGCCCCGGCGAGCAGGTGCTGGACCTCTGCGCCGGCGGCGGGGGCAAGACGCTGGCGCTCGCGGCCGCGATGCAGAACAAGGGGCAGCTCTACGCCACCGACGACGACAAGCGGCGGCTTGCGCCGATCCACGACCGGCTCGCCCGTTCGGGCGCGCGCAACGTGCAGGTCCGCACGCCCAAATCCGTGGGCAACGAGCTGGCCGACCTCGAAGGCCGGCTCGACCTGGTGCTGGTGGACGCGCCCTGCACCGGCATCGGGGCGTGGCGGCGCAACCCGGACGCCAAATGGCGGGTGCGGCCGGGCGCGCTCGAGGTGCGGCAGAAGGAGCAGGCCGCGGTGCTGGCGCGCGCCGCGGGGCTGGTCAGGCCGGGCGGACGGATCGCCTACATCACCTGCTCGGTTCTGGCCGAGGAGAATGGCGATCAGGTGCGGGCCTTCGTCTCCCGGAACCCGGAATTTTCCGTGGAAAAGCCCGTGGCCGTGGCCAATTCCCTGGGCGAGCGCGGTTATCTGTTCCAGCGGGCGGTGCTGTTGTCGGACGAGGGGCTGCTGATGACGCCGCGCCGCACCGACACCGACGGATTCTTCGTCAGCCTGATGCGACGGTCATGACCTTGGCGGCGGCGCTCGACAGGACGATGCTCGACAGGATTGGAGGCGTATCCTAGAACCCGTCATGGACACCCAAGACAAGATTCTGCACGACAATATCCTGATCGTCGATTTCGGCTCGCAGGTGACGCAGCTCATCGCGCGCCGGGTGCGCGAGGAAAAGGTCTATTCCGAGATCGTGCCGTTCCAGAAGGCCGCCGAAGCCTTCGAGCGTTTGAAGCCGAAGGGCGTCATCCTCTCCGGCGGGCCGGCCTCGGTGCTCGACGAGGGCGCACCGCTTGCCCCGCCAGAGCTGTTTTCGGCCGGCGTGCCGATCCTCGGCATCTGCTACGGCGAGCAGGCGATGGCGCATCAGCTCGGTGGCCGGGTCGAGGGCGGCCACCACCGCGAGTTCGGCCGCGCCGAGATCGAGATCGTCTCCGACAGCCCGCTGCTGGAGGGCGTCTGGCAGAAGGGCGGCCGCTATCCGGTCTGGATGAGCCATGGCGACCGCGTGACGAAGCTGCCCGAGGGCTTCCGCGTGCTCGGCCTGTCCGAGAACGCGCCGATGGCGCTGATCGGCGACGACGCGCGGCATTTTTACGGCACCCAGTTCCACCTCGAGGTGATGCACACCCCGCAGGGCGCGGCGCTGATCCGCAACTTCGTGCGCAACATCGTGGGCGCGCGCGGCGACTGGACCATGGGCGCGTTCCGCGACGAGATCGTCGGCAAGATCCGCACTCAGGTCGGCAAGGGCCGGGTGATCTGCGGCCTCTCGGGTGGCGTGGATTCCTCGGTGGCGGCGGTGCTGATCCACGAAGCGATCGGCGAGCAGCTCACCTGTGTGTTCGTGGACCACGGCCTGCTGCGGCAGGGCGAGGCGGAGCAGGTGGTGACCCTGTTCCGCGACCACTACAACATCCCGCTGGTCCACGTCGAAGCCTCGAAGCTGTTCCTCGAAGCGCTCGACGGCGTCACCGATCCGGAGGTCAAGCGCAAGACCATCGGCAGGCTGTTCATCGACGTGTTTGAGGCCGAAGCGAAGAAGGTCGGCGGCGCCGAGTTCCTGGCGCAGGGCACGCTCTATCCGGACGTGATCGAGAGCGTGTCCTTCACCGGCGGGCCCTCGGTGACGATCAAGTCGCACCACAACGTCGGTGGCCTGCCGGCGCGCATGAACATGAAGTTGGTCGAGCCGCTGCGCGAACTGTTCAAGGACGAGGTTCGCGCGCTCGGCCGCGAACTGGGTCTGCCGGATACCTTCGTCGGCCGGCATCCGTTTCCGGGACCGGGCCTTGCGATCCGCTGCCCGGGTGAGATCACGCGCGAGAAGCTCGACATCCTGCGCAAGGCCGATGCGATCTACATCGAGGAGATCCGCAAGGCCGGGCTCTACGACACGATCTGGCAGGCGTTCGCCGTGATCCTGCCGGTCAAGACCGTGGGCGTGATGGGCGACGGGCGCACCTACGACTTCGTCGTCGGTCTGCGCGCGGTCACGTCGACCGACGGCATGACTGCCGACTTCTATCCCTTCGACATGGCGTTCCTCGGCCGGGTCGCGACCCGCATCATCAACGAGGTCAAGGGCGTCAACCGCGTGGTCTACGATGTGACCAGCAAGCCGCCCGGCACCATCGAGTGGGAATGATTCAGGTCTGTTTTGGTCTATTGAATCCTACGCTGGACTACGATCTAAGATGCTGAAACACAAAGATATTTCTGCGACGATCGTTTGAGATGTATTGATTGCCACCATCTCGATCTGACGGTCTTTTTGACGGTCTCGAAACTGTCCGACATCCGCTCCTGAAAAAGACCGTCAGCTCTATCCGGGCAGCGATCGGCGAAAACCCTATATAACATCTTGATATTGTTGAATTCTTCGTGGGGCCTGACGGTCTTTTTCGTGTCGTCAGGTTGCCCGTTCGACCGTACGGATCGCCTTTGGCAATTATATTTGTTGAAGACCGTTGAGTGCGCTGCGATCGTGCCCGCTCAGATCAGGAGCGGTTGTCGAATGCGCTGTGCTTTGCAAACCTGCTGCTGGCATTCCCCGGCGAATCTAGCGACATCCCCAAACGGTTGCGCAAGCCGGCGCGTGCATTGGACGACACGAACCTCTGAATCCCTGTACGACGGCGTTCGCCGTGCTGAGCGCCGATCCGGTCGCGCTAGTGAAAGTGGCTGAACCCGAATCCGCTTTTGCTGCTCGGCCGGGTTACGGATATCGCGCTTCAATGGCAGAATGCGCAAGCTGCACTGACGCAGCCGGTCGCGTCTGGCGTCGACATCTCGAAGCTGAACTTCCGGTATCAGATCGAAGGCGACAGCGCGCCGTGGCGGCCACTGTACGCCTTCGATGACGGCAACAAGGTCTATATCGAGTTTCCGTCGGGGATCGGGCAGGGCGAGAGGCCGCCGCTGTTCGTCATCGGACCGTCCAGCAATTCCGAACGGGTCAACTACCGCGCCCGCCAGAATTACTACATCGTCGATCGCCTCTTCGCCGCCGCCGAACTCAGGATGGGCGACAAGGACAGCGAGAAGCGTGTGCGCATCGTGCGCACCGACGGCCGGCCGGGGTGGTTTAGTCCGAGGTTGTTCTGATGACCAACGCACAGACTCCGCCTCCCGGCGACGTCCGCGCCGAGTTGCGCTTGCGGCCCGAACAGCCGCGCGTCACGCGCCTGTTGCGCAGGTGCTCATCGCGCTCGGCGGCGTCAGCGCCGTTGCCATCATGGCCGCGCTGTTCTGGGCGCTCGATGCCAACCGGCGTGCCAGTCAGTCGCCCAACGAACTCTACAACACCGAGAACCGCACGCCGGCGGACGGAACTCGCCGGCTTGCCAAAGGATTACACCGGCATCCCCAAGCTCGGCCCGGCGCTGCCGGGCGGCCTGGGACGCCCGATCCTCAGTGCGCAGGATGAAGGCAAGCCCGTCATCGCACCGGATATAAGAACGCGGCGCGCCGATCCGGCTGAACAGCGTCGTCTCGCCGAGATCGAAGCCGCGCGCGTCGCCAAGTGTTCACCGACAGCCGCGGTGTGCAAGCATCGGTCACACCAACGGCCGCCGCCGTTGGCCGTATCGATCCGACGACGGGCCTGACGCTACCGGCCGAGACGCCGCCGCTCGATCCCGGCGCCGCGCAGAACATGCAGGATCGCAAACTCGCCTTCGTCAACGCCACCGTCGATCGACGCACGGTTACGCCCGATCGCGTACAGGAGAAGGCGTCGCCCTATGTCGTGCAGGCCGGCACTGTCATCCCCGCGGCGCTGATTACCGGCATCAAATCCGATCTGCCCGGAACGATCACCGCGCAGGTGACGGAGCAGGTTTACGACACCCCGACCGGCAAGCAGCTTCTCATTCCGCAAAGCGCTCGGCTGATCGGCCAGTACGACAGCCAGGTCGCATTCGGACAGTCACGCGTGTTGCTGGTCTGGAATCGCATCATCATGCCCAACGGCACGTCGATCGTGCTGGAGCGGCAGCCGGGCGCCGATGCCGAAGGCTATTCCGGCCTCGAGGACGGCGTCGACTATCACTGGGGTCAACTCTTCCGAGCCGCGATCCTCTCGACCTTGCTCGGCGTCGGCACCGAGATCGGCGCCAGCAACAATGAGAACGAAATCGCACGCGCGATCCGCCAGAGCAGCCAGGACACGGCCTCCGATGTCGGCCGTCAGCTCATCCGCCGCCAGCTCAACATTCAGCCGACGCTTACCATTCGGCCGGGCTTCCCCGTCCGCGTGATCGTCAATCGCGACTTGATATTGCTGCCCTATGGGGCCGCGAAGGGGCCGTCATGACCAAGCTCAGATTCTCGGCGCTCCCCGATGACAAGCCGGTCAAGATTACCGTTGAACTGCAGGCGGCCGTCCACCGTGATCTCGTTGCTTATGCCGAAGTCCTGGCCCGGACTCCGGCGAGGCCGTGCGAGATCCCGCCAAGCTGGTCGGGCCGATGCTTCAGCGCTTTATGGCGGCGGACAAGGGATTCAGAAAAGCAAGGCGCGAGACAGCCAAGGATGGCCAAGGGCGTCGAGCGTAGCCTAGTTCTGTCTGGGCTGAGGCCAATGGCCTACTCTTGGATAGGCCCGCCCCCTGGTCCCTGACGATTCGGTTGGCTCGGAGGTCGATATTCAACCAAGCACACTGGGTCTCCCGGCCCCACGGTATGCTATTATCGATTCGGAAGGGCTTGTGAGGGAGAATGGGAGCGATGCTTCCCTTGGAAACCGGCTGTCGGTAGGGTGTCGATCCTTGGGAGTCAGAATTTGCCCGTCTAGGGTTGGAAAGTTTCGGGCATGGCGCGCGACGAATTTGGCCAGTGGATGCAGGCTCTTGGCTACAACCAAGCCTCAAGTTCGATGCATCGTGCAAGCTCGCAACTTCGTAATCGCCACCCTTATGCCCCCGAACTGCACGACCTTTTGAATCCGGGTGGCGAAATTCGGGCTGAGGCCGTTTTCGACGTAGAGGGCACGCCAACGGTTTGTTTCTTTACAGACGACGGCTCGCTCGTCGCGGACGAACGACGGTTGGCGGAGATCCGCCAGCGGATCTGGAATCAGAATCTAATTTCTTTGATCCTGATTCTGACGCCGACCCATCTCGTCCCGGTACCCGTCACCCGCAAAGGGTCGCCAGCCGACCCCATCCCGAGATCTCAAGCGCGCCCGGATGGTCCTTTGTCGTGTGCCGACGTCCAGTCCGGCGATGTTTGGTCGCGATTCAAATCTTGGTTCCAGATCGATGATCGCGTCGATCGAAAACTCCTTTCGAATTTGCGCGTCACGGTTCGAGAACTTTGCGAGACGAAGCCGAGTCCCTTGGATCTCGAAGACGCGCAATACATGGTGTCGCAACTTCTTTTCGTTTCATACCTAGAGCATCGTGGGATTGTCGGCGATCGATACAGAACGAATCGAAAAGTTGGGCATCTGTTCGAACTCATTCAATCCCGAAATCGGCAAGGTATTGTTCGCCTTCTGAATAAGTTGAAGTCGGACTTTAATGGCGATTTCCTCGAGCCTAAGGTAGGCGCGAAGGAATTATGGCTGCATCTGCACGACAGTAGTTTCGACGTATTGCTCGCATTCCTGTCTGCCAACGATATGGAGACAGGACAGCTCAGCATCTGGCCTTATAATTTCCGTTTCATTCCGGTCGAACTACTTTCGGGAATATACGAGGCTTTCCTAGGCAAGAAATCGCAGCGAGAAGCTGCGGCGTTCTATACGCCCCGTCACCTTGCCAATCTCGTCGTGGACCAGGCACTGCATGACTCCGCGGATTTGTTAGCCGAGCGCATCTACGACGGAGCCTGTGGCTCAGGCATTCTCCTTACGACAGCTTTCCGAAGAATACTCGGAGAGGCCGAGGCTCGGCGGAATGGATCGCAGATACCGCTGTCCGAGCGCATCACCCTTCTCAAGAGCTGCATCTTCGGAAGTGACATCAGCGACGCGGCCTGCCGGGTCACCGCGTTCAGTCTTTATTTGTCGCTGCTTGAACGCCTTCAACCGGCGGACATCATCGCCTTGTGTGACGATGAAGATGTGAAGTTGCCGACCTTGCGCGGCGAGAATCTGTTTGGGGGGACGCCAGCCGGCGAATTTTTCTCGAACAAAAACCCTCTGGTTAAACGTGGCGGCTTCACGCTGTTTCTGAGTAATCCTCCATGGATTGAGCCTAAACAGAACGAAACATCGGCCGCGGATGCGTGGGCTACGGAAGAGTATGCACCGCGAGCGCTCCGTCAGCTTGCAGCCGACTTTGCCTGGCGTGCCGTGGGCTGTCTCGCGCCCACCGGTCGGCTATGCATGATTCTACCCATGAGTTTGCTGTTGAAGCCGACCAGCCAAGAATTTCTGTCCCAATGGTTGCAGCATATTCAGTGGCACCGCGTGATCAATTTCGGTGATCTCAAAGAGTTGCTTTTCGACCAAGGCAGAAAATCGTGTGTTGTGTTGCTCGGAGCGCCCCGTGCCGCAAATGAGGGCGCGCGATGGGTAATTCCGCCAACTGAAAAGTTCGAGTACTGGGTTCCGAAGGCCGATGTCAGCCTCGCATTTGGCCGTTTGACGTTGCACAGCGGCGACCGGCATCGTGTACAAACTCAGGCGATCGCTCTTTCCAACAGGCAACTAACCACGCGTATGTGGGGCGATGAATTTGATTTGGCGCTCTGGGCCGATTTGCGCCTGCGGGGCACCTTTAATGACCTTGTCACTGGCCCGAAAAAGCGTTGGTTTCGGCGAAAGGGATTCCACCGAACCGACAACGCCGTGCCTGCCGAAAAATGGGTCAGCAGCAAACCGCTGTGGAACATGATTTTCGTGCGGCCTGGCGATCTCTATCGCAATGTCGTTCCGGATCTGCAGGGAAACCACGTTTTTCCCAAAGCTGAAATTCGGTCTGTTCCGAAGCTGAGCGCCGATGTTTTGGCGGCCTTTCGGGGGCCGCGAATTCTGTTTCCCGATGGCCCTTCTCCTGATTTAGAGATCCGCGCCGCCTTTATCGATACGCCCGCGTCATTCATGAGCAGCGTCGGCGTCATCGCGGGACCTGTTGAAGACGCCGACTATCTGCGCTTTGCCACCGTGTTCTTAAGGTCAAATATCGTTCGATACTTCATGGTTACGCAGCTGTACCAGCTTTTGAGCGATCGTGACCGCGTATCACTGAGCGATGTCGGTAATTTCCCTTTTTACCTTCCCGACCGGCATCCCGATCCACCGGAAGCAAGGAAGATTGTCAAAGAACTGGCAGGCTTTGTTCGCGAAATCGAAAAGACAAATGTCTTGATGCGGGAGCAACGCTGGCAGGCCTTGCGGCCGGCCGCGGAAGCGAAGCTCATGAAGTATTTTGGGTTGAATGAATCGGCGCAGGCGATCGTGCAGGAAACGGTTGAAGTCGTCTTGCCCGCAGTTCGTCCCTATGGGATGTCCGATGTATTTGAGCGTGCCGGCAGGCGTGCATCAGACGAAACGATCCATTGTTATGTCGACACACTCCTGGCAGAACTCGAAGCATGGCGGGACGCCCGCAAGGGCAAGGGGAAGTTTCTTGTTGGAGCGCTCCTGACGGAACGGCAGAGGTCCGGACCATTTGGCATTGTTCGCGTCCACGTCGGCTCCTCGCGAAAAAGTAAAACCGAAATCTTGCGGCAGGAAAGCACCGTTAACGCGGTGCTCGCGGAACTGCGAGCTCGTAAGATGCTGCCGCTATCATTGTCGGACGATCTGTATTTCGTGGCTGACACAGTGATCGTTTCTGGCGACACCGTGTTCCTTATCAAACCGCAAAATGAGCGGTCGTGGCTACGCCGGCAGGCACTGCGTGATGCCGAGCGAATTGTGGAGGCAACGACGCGGTCCGGGGCCGTTGCTAAGGATGTGGCATGATGCAATCTGGGGGATGGCTTGCCGCGTTTCCACAAGAAGATGTCCGTACCGTCGTCGGCGCATTGCGGGAGGTGTGGACTGAATTAACGGCGCTAAGTCCGGAGACATTTCACCCCAACGCCAACGAGCCGCGACTGACCGAATTACTTTGTGAACACATTCGAGCTGTTTTCAAGACGCGGACCAAACTCACTGGGCAGTGGAGTTACGAACGAAGGTTGGGAAAGATCAAGCCCCGCAAAGGCGGTGGGGTCGAGATTTCCGAGCGCAAGCGAACCGATATCGAGTACTTCTCCGATCGATACAATCCGAGCCTCGAATTAGTCTTCGAATTTAAGAAGATCAATGGGAAGGCGGGAAGAAGAAATACCTATGTCGGCCCGGATGGCATGCTGCGGTTTGTGACCGGTAGCTACAGCATCAAACAGCCGCTTGCTATTATGGTGGGAGTCCTGACCGATCCAGAGGCCGCGTGCGTGCAGCCGCTTATTGATCTGCTAAAGACGTCCAAATCTATGTCGACGTTGCAAATGAAGACGACGTCTGCAGATCCATTGAAGATACCCTCGATCGTGCTGCCTGCGCTTGCCAAGTTTGATACGGAGCATCAGCGTGCAGCGGAACTCGCGACCGAACATGGGACGATAACGATCGCCCACCTATTCCTTGGATTTCCTTCCGCGGCTGCATAAGATCGCTTTTGAGACTGGAAGGTCTCTCCCAGTTCTCAATCCGTCACGTGAAACTCGTTCGAACACTGCCTCTAAGCAGGGCGTTACGAGCAACAGGCCCGCAGAAGGGATCGGCCGAGATTTGGATTCGGGCGTCAAAGAGGGCCTTTATTGCAGAGGGCTCAGGCATACTGGTCGTGAGTTCATTCAACCTTTGTGTCGGCAAAAAATCGCGGAAAAATAGTCGATCAATTCAGACGCCTGGGTGCCTTGCCTGAAACGGCGTTGCTCCTCGAAATCGATAGATGGGATCAGATGGATAAATTGATTATCGGCGTAAAGTGACATCACCGCCTCGGGGTCTAACCCGCCGGATCGCAACCCGGTCAGATTATTTGCCGCCTCGATTGCAGCGCCGATCATGACGTCGGCCAGTTGCACGGCGGGACTCGTCTTGGAGTCGACCTGAATTACTTCTGCGAGTTTGAGCGGGAATTTCAGGGAAGTAATTTTCGTTTGATGAAACTCGACTTGCTGATCGTGATCGATGAAGCGTTGGAGTAGGTCGTGGTAGGTAAGCAGATTCTTCGACTGATCGTGTTCGACGCGATACGCGCCCTCAGCCATCACTTCCGTTCGATTGATGAGTGACTGCAACACCACGAGGGCAGCGTCGGTGGTCACGCCGGGCGTCGCAATTGCCGATAGACATTCCGGCGCTGCATATTCGGCGAGTGGTCCTAGAGCTTCTGGCAGTTCTTGCCATTTTGTAGCACGCGCGGCTGCGACGAGGGCCGTCAAAGCCGCAGGGGTCTTGACCTTGACCGCATGTTGAAACGCCGCGAGTAAGGCGTCGAAGGCAGCTTGGCCAAAAAGTGTAGGGCCTGCCACGGCGAGCAACGACGCCATTGCGTAGTTCTGCCCATTCTCGTAAAAATCGATGCCGCGTTCGTAATAGAATGGTTCGACGGCGTAATCAACGAACATGAGCATGAGAAGAAAGCGCTTGTCGCAGACATAAGTCACGGTTTTGTATTGGGTAAGAATATCTCGCTGCAACGCAAGCAGCGGCTGGTGATTGCTGGGGCGGCGCGAGAGCGCGCGGTACTTCAGCTCTCGTGACTGCAACCTCGGGAAGTGCTCCTTGATGAGGAGTGCGGCATCTTGGTCGCGGATGGCAATCGCCGAGGCGCCCTGGAAACGCTGGTCGAGGTTGAGAAGGTCGAACCCTGTATATCCGCTTTCGTCGATACGAAAGCATTCCATGTCTGCGTTCCGTGACATTGTTAGGGTGTCTTTCGCTCTTCGCTCCATCAATTGTCTTGTTCCAGAATGCGCGATTTTATTGTCGAATTCGATGGAGTGACTTAAGCAAAGCCGATAGCGTTTGGCCGAAAATGTGGTCCTCAACACGCTACGCGTTCCGATGCCGCATTCCGTCCGTCGGCGTATTCTCTAGGTAATGGAGCGGACGGTGACAAACTACATCCGAATACAACAGATTCGAAGTCCAATCAGACGTCATTATTTACAACGGCGTACACTGCAGGGCTTAGGATTGAACAAGATCGGTCGGACGGTGTCAGTCCAGTTCAACGGACCGACGTGGGGAATGATCCAGAAAGTACGGCACCTCATTCGCTTTCCAGATCAGGATTTGTTCGAGAACCATCGATTGATTTTGCCGCAGCCAATAGACGAGGCGGCAGATGAAGCGCTCGTGCGCCAACTCGTCTTCAAAGGGCGAAGTATAGACATGGAGCGATTGCTTGAAGGTGAAAACAAGAGTCCCGATTTCAAGTTGACAAAGGGCGGTGACTTGAAGGGCTATTGTGAGCTAAAGTCCCCGCGTGACGATTGGATTTTTGCCATTCCGAAGGACCTCAAGCCGGGCGAAATCCGGAAGGAAAGTCGCGAGGATCCTGCAGCGCACGCGTTAGCCCGTGTTATCGGGAAAGCCGCAGCACAATTTGATGCCGTGAACCTTGATCATGTGCAGCCGAACATCTTGGTGATGGTGAGCCATGCGCGGCTGCGAGGAACAATCGACCTGCATCTGGCGATCGGAGGAATGCCTATGCCCGATGGGAGCCGCCGATTCGTGTTGGTCGACCCGAACGAGAAGGATTTCGAGAAGGCTTTTGAAAAGCAAAAGAAGCTCTGGGAAGATGCACGTAAGATCGATCTGTTTACTGGGTCGATGCGCATACCAAGACCGTCCGGCACGTCATCAATAAAGATGGATTGAGGCATCGCGAGGCACGTGACCTCATGAACATTGCGACGTGAAAACCGTTGTCAGTATCACCCCTTGCTACATCGTCGGTCACAAGGGCAGGTGGGGTCCAGCCATTTGGCTGGACCCCTTCGGTTTTTATCGGACGCCTTCGTTCCCCTGCAGCTCGTTTGCGCTCTCCTGATCGGGCTCGTCCTCATCGTGGTCCGCGTACGGGTCGAGATCCTCAATGTTCTCCTCGTCCTCGAAGCGCACCTCGGCCAGATCACTCTTCGCGCCATACGTCTTGCGGAACGCACGGCTCCAAACCACCGTCTCCTCGTCCACGCGTCGCAGAATCTCACGCCAGGACTCTGTCAGCCGCAGATCGACTCCCCGCGCATCGACGATCGGCTGACCATCGTCGCCGACTACCTTAGACAAGGCCTCGAAGCGCTGATCCAGCTCGTCAAACGCTGCGCTTAGCGCCCCAATGGCATTATTGTAGCGGTCGGTCGGCGTGTCGCCGGGCCGAGCCGCCTTCGCCTTGCCAGGCGGTGGAAACTCATGGCGCAGATAGATGTCGCTCACAGTCTGATCGGAGGATCCGTCCGACGTAAGCTTCACCTGGCCATTCTCGTCGACCGCGCGCAGCGGCCGCAACCGCTCGAAGTCCTGCAGCGCCTGACCAAGCTGACGCACGCCGTGAAGCGACCGGCGCATAGCATCCAACACCTCGCCTGGCGTGCGCCGGTCGGGCTGGTCATTTCCCGACGATCCCCGGTCAGCATTGAGGCGCCCCGACACGACAAGGGGATACGAGGCGCGAACCGCAAGTTCGAGCGATGCCGGACCCGGCTCTTCAGTGTCCCCGTTGCCGATCGACTCACGAACTTCTGAAAGCGCCTGATCCACGAGTTGCTCGGTCGATCGTCCCGTCGCCTGCCACACAATACGATGTGTTGCCTTGCTGAAAGCGTGCCGCAGATAGCGACGAATCTGATCGACCTTGCCGCGGTCTTCGGCGACCGCGCGCAAAATCAGCGCCGTCGCCAGTTCGTTCATCAGCTTCGAAGTGATGCGCTTACGCGTCGACTGGCTCGTCACCGCCACGCGGATCGCTTCATCGACCCGCTCGTCCTTGCCCGTGAAAAGCCGCACGATCTGCGCCGCCCGCTGAACAGGATCGTCGGGCAGATGCGCCGCGCGCGCTTCGGCCCGGGTACACGAGCCAGCATAGTAGTCACGTTGTGTCTCCGAGATCAGGTCGCGCCGATACAGTTCATCAAGCACTTCGTCGGCCAGCGACTCATTCTCAGGCCCTTCACCCCAAGGCTTGGGTGGATCGACGTGGCGAAGCGCCACGAGCGACTTGACCGCCGTGGGGAAGCCGGTGACGCCTTCGGCGTGCGGACGGAATCCGACCAAGATCAAAGCGGGAAGTCGCTCGCAGCGCAGCGAGACCAAGGTCTCGCGGTCCCGCTCGCCGCGCTCATACGCTTCATTCAGCTTCCGGATATGCGCGCGCAGCTTGGAGTCACTGTCGTCATAGGGGACATCTGCGGAATGCACGCCCAAAATGCTATGCACCGCCGTATCGCGCGACGAACCCTCGACCGTGGTCAATGTCGTCGCTGGCGCCGAACCGTCGGCGTGCTGATACGTCGTCGCGACCAGCCAGACCGCCTCCATTACGCCCTGCGACTCGATCGACGCGCGCCAGTCGTTCTCGGCGAGAACGAAGGCCGCCGCCTGTTGCGCCGCCCAGGTGAGGTGATGGCGGTTCTCGATGTCCACCGCCAACTCCGCCTTGTGCCGCTCGTCCGGGTCGAGAGAACGCGGCTCGGGCACTGGACGGAACTTCGAATCCTCACCCCCCGTACCGGGGTCGATAGCGAAGGGGTGCCGCCGCGACGGTAGCGTTCGGGGATTTCGCGGATCGGGCATCGTCCGGCGCGCCCAGACGCTGGTGCGGATACCGAGCAACGTGCCGCCGGGGACAGGAATCTTCTCCACGTCCGGATCGGTCGTATCTCCGATCGACTTGCGCACCTCGCTAGGATCGACGACAGCATTGGCAATCGCCGTTGCTGATGCTTCGGAGAGGCCGAAGGCGTCAGTGATCTTTTCTGCGAGAGTCTGTCGCGCTTTCGCGTGCGCGTAGTCAGGCAAGCGCTCAACAGGCCGGGGAAGGACATGATCGTCCGAAATCAACTTGATCATTTTGAGTCTCCTGGGCGACCTCAGCGCTCCGCGCCGCAGGCCATCGATTGTTTGAAAAAGCGGGCCGCCACCTGGGCGGCCCCAGTGGTCAGCGTGCGCTAGTTGTCGTTGGCCGGGCGCATCTTGCGCCGCAACAGAGACATCAGGTTCTTGATGCCACGATGATCAGACGGCGTATCAGGCGCGAAGACAGGTCCGCACATCTGTGGATGCTCGAAACGCCAGTGACCGCCCCGCGTCTTGATCGCGGTGAAGCCAGCGCGCGCGAGCACACGCCGGACCTCCTTCATCTGTGAGCTTGAGGACATTTAAGTTCTCTCCTTGGCAGGCGGCCGACAGCGCGCAGCTTTCCCGACCGCAACACGTGGTTGACGATCCGAGGTGCCAAGGAGGTTTTTGGGAGACTCCATGCGCATCCTCCCTCCGCTTACCGAACATTCATCCGGCGTCACCGAAGGCGGCGACAGCTTCCACAGGCGATCCCAAGACGTACGGGGCGATCGGGTGAACCGATAATCCCCGCGTTGCCGCCCCTCACCTGGCTGGAGAGGGTAGAGCGCCCGCATTGCTGCGTCGCGGTACCTAGAACTTACACGAAGACCGGCCAACTCTCAAGAGGCAGCGGTGGCAACCGATGCGCGGGGCGCCGAACGCGCTAGGCAACGCCTAAATGCAGCCGAAACGCTGCGTCTGCGCAAAGATGAGCAGGAGAAGCACGTTGCGATCCCCGCAACCCGTTCGAACCAAAGACTCCCGCAAACTCAACGAGTTGCTAGGGTCTTTGCTTTTGTACGCTATTCTGCCCCGGTAACATCAAGCACGTAAATCGAAGGTTCAAATCAGGGGCACTCCGCAACCATCATGCGTTGGGCTTCACCGCCCATGTCTCGGCAGGATCCTGTGGCCGTCGTGGGTTGTGACCGGTGTGAAGAATCAAGAGACATGTCAGGTGGCTTAATTTGCTCGTCTAAACCGTCTCATCTTTGCACCACACGTTCGGTGCCGCGAGATCCAGCCTAAGAAGCTTGCGCCGGTCTTAGTATTTCGCGCGGCATCGGGACGATATCGCTGATCTCAGCAATGCTTCCCGACCCCGCCGTCGACATCGTCAAATTGAAACGGCGGCCCGGCTGTGTGATCGTACTGCGAAGCTTGTGACAAAGGACATCTGCCAATGCCCGATTCTCGACGGCAACCACGACCTGCCGGCCGGTGCGACGGATCGCAGACAGCACCTCAACGAGATTGAGTGCCCGATAATCGTCGATATGCTGGACGGGATCATCGAGCAACAAGGTCTGCCATTGGCACCAGCGCCGCGAAAGATGAATCGACAAAAGAAACGCTAGGCCTGCGGCGCGCCGTTGGCCGCTGCTGAAAAGGAACTGAACATTGTGTCCGTTGCCGACCGTGAAGTTCAGGGTCCCTCTTACCTTGCCGCCAAAATCGGATTCGATCTCGCGCCACTCGGAATGGGGGCGAAGCCGCCGGTAGAGCTCTTGCAGTAGCGGCATCACAGTATCGAATTGTTCTGCGGAAATCTGGTTAGCCACCGTTTTAGCAGCCGTCTGAATCTCACGGGCCTTCGAAACCGCCCGCTCGGCATCAGCATGCTTCGTCGATTCAGCATCAAGGCTGGTACGCAATCCGTTGACGCGGTTTTGCCAGGTTGCCACACGGTCGGCGGCTCCTGACGCTTCCAGAATGAACAAAGCGCGCTCAATGCGGGCAATCTCTTCTTGTTCGTCCAGCAAAGCGATCTGCGCAAGTTCGGGCTGAGACGGATCAGCCTCGAATTGGAAGGTTTCGAACAGCGTCGTGATGTCCTCGATGCGCTTTAAGGCATCCGCTTGTTGCTGTTGAGCGCCCATGATGTCGATGCGGAGGCCATCGATTTGCGTGCGTTGCGCCTGGAAGGCGCGTTCCGCCTCCTGCATGGCAACGGTTGCTTGTGCAAGGCTCGCGTCGCGCCCCCCGAGTTTTGTTTTCGCGGCGGCGAGCGCCGCCTCGAACGCGTCATTGGAGCGCACAGCATCACAAAGAGGGCAATGACCATCCTGCAGTCCAAGATGTGCGCCATGGTCGATAAGTGCGGCAAGGTGGCTGGCAAAGGTATCGCTTTCGCGTTGGGCCTCAAGGGCCCGCGCGGCCGCGTCAAGCACCGCTTCCGCAAGTGAGGCGCGCTCTTCGGCTGAGGCAAGCTCGCGTTCCATCGCTTTTAGCTCTTCATCCCACCCGGTCGACCGAACGCGGTCCAGAACGGACTTCAAATCGAACGCCCGCGAGATCAGTCGTTCCAACTCCGCCACACGCTGCCTTCTCTCGGCGACGATCTGCCGTAACGCATCGTTACCGCCTTCAGAGGGGAGGGAGAGCTTCATGTCTTCGATCGTCTTCATCGCTTCGGCGACGTCGGGTGACTTCTCGGCTGCGCTCCTTGCCTCGGTGAGCGAGCTTAAGGCGCGCCCAAGCTCCGCTTGCACGTTGTCAAGACGTCGCTTTTGTTCGTCCCGTGCGCTGACGGCGGCATCGAGAATTTCCTGCGTCCGCCCTGAAAAATCGGGACCTACCAACCCGCCAATGGCCTCACGAACGGCCTCGAAACGGGCTTGTTCCGACTGATCGACGCTTAGCCGGACAATTGACTCGTCCCGGATCAGGGTCGTCTTCATCAGAGTTTCGGCAGATACTCGTCCGCCGTCACCGCCGCACAGGAGATCGACGCCCGCCGGCCCCTGATCGACCAATCCACGACGGGTGCGCGTGATCGTGAAGCGTTTCCCATCATCCGTGATGAATCCGATCGAAACGAAATGCTCCTTGGCCTGGCCGCTGCCAATCCACCAGATGTGGTCTTCAAGTCCACCGCCACGCGCATTGCGTACCGTGAACTTGTTGATCGAGCCGGTGAGGGCGAAATCGATCGCGTCCAAGACCGTGCTCTTGCCGGCGCCGTTGTGGCCGGTAAGGACAGCGAAACCCGCCGGCAGCTCGAAGCGCGTTCGCTCCTTGAATCCGCGAAATCCGGAAATTTCGACGAATTCAATCCTCATAATTTCATCCCTAGTAGCGCGATGACGTCCGCGGGCGGCACGTCTTCATTCAGAGCGGCTTCGGCCGCGTCCGGCGCGAAGTCTGCGATCCGGCGGCGCAAGCGGGCGGCGTAATCTTCCTGTTCAAGCGTGGGGCGGTATTGAAGGGGCATGATGGGCAATAGCGCCGTCACAACTTCGTCGACGGTCCCTACGCCACATGTAGCGATCTTGCGCGTCCGGTCGAGGTCTTCTTCAATTTGCCGAATGACTCGCGCCTGCTCCTCTTCGGCCGCGGTCGCACAAAGGAAAATCGAGTAGATGTTCCAAGCTTTCTCGTTCGCCGCGCGGAAGCGGGATGCATAGCGGTTCAACGTAGCGGCCTCCTGCGCCCGCCACTGTTCGATCAGAGATTGCGCATCCTCGAAGACATAGCCAAATCCCATCAAGGTATCGTCTTCAAACGTCACGCCGGCGCGACGCTCCACTGGCATCAACCAGCATTGATATCCGCCATCTTTGAGAACGAACTGGAGCGTCGAAAGCAGGTCTGTCATATTCCAAGTTCCGCCCGGGCCTGTTCAAGCGTAAGCCATTTTGCGCTTCCGCCCTTGTTTGGACGAACCACGCTCGCGCCTGCGCCCCCCGGGATGATCTTGGCAGGAAGGCTGAGATCGACCGCGCCCGCACAAATCACGTAATCAGGCGATGCAAGCGATGTTGGTTCGTCGTATCGCTCCCGCACGGTCGACAGCGATTGGCCTCCGCCTTGGACCACCCGGATCGTTTGGTTGTTAAGCCTATACCAGGCCCCCTCCCGTGTCGCGTTCGCCTGTGTCAAAAGAATATGAGCAAGCGCAGCTTGGGCAGCTTCAGGGGCCGGGCCTTTCTGCCTTGCTGCCCGGTTGTAGGGGACGCCTTCGGCGTCCCTCCGCAAATCGTAAAGCTCATCACCCGGCCAGTCAGACGGGTCCGGAGGCGGAATCGCGGGAGCCATGGGTTGGGCGAGCCTGAAGAATCGCCGAGCCCAAACCTTCGAAAAGGCCGTTCGCAGTTGATCAAGGGCCTCGTCGCTCGACCCCACGATATGAGTAAACTGCGTGCCGGCAGCGAGATGGCCCCAAAGGCCTGGCGCTTTTCGCTGAAGGCCCTCTGCGGCATCGGGATCGATAACTAGCACACGCCCAATACCGCCGACAGCGATGGCATCGGCCAGGACATCATTGAAATATCCCCAGTCGGTCCAGAAGCCCACAATCAGCAGGTCCTTGCCGGGCAAATTGATGGAAAGCCAGTGCTTGATACTCTCGATGCGCTGCTGGACGCTTGCTTCGCCGAGTTGGCGTTGCGTCCACAATGTCGCATCTCTGTCTCGGTCGAGGCATCCATGAAACTTGAGCAGGGGGTTGGTCGCGGCACTAAATTCGGTGGCCTGCGCGCCATCCAAAGCGCCGCGCAGATCGATTTTCCGAGTCTTGGCCCAAATCTCGATCAATGGGTCGAAGTTCGCCGACAGCGTCGAGTGCGCAGCGCGCGCGACCAGCAGATCGGAGACGGCAGCATGCCCGGCATTGGGCGCGCCCAGCAACTCGGCCCAGGGAACAAGGCCCAAGAATTGGTCCTTGAAATGACCGGCCTCGTGGAAGTGGCCGGCCAAGGCGTCAAGGTCATAGCGGAGCGCTTCCGGCAGAACCTCGATATCACGCCTCTTTTCGTAGCACAGTTCGGCCACCCTCCAGGCGGGCAGAAGGTTGCTCGGCGACGGCACTGACAGCCCGGCGCCACAAAGAAGCATGAGCCGGTTGGCTTCAATACTTCCAAGCAACTCGGTGACGATGGGGTCACTCAGAACGGGCATATGGTCTGTCAAAATCAGCAAACGCGCGGAATCCATGCCCCAAGCAGGTACGCTCAACTCCATTGAGCGTCAGCGCGGTGCCGCAACCAAGCAAATCGTAATCAGCCCGTCCCACGATGTCGATCTGAAACGTGAAATCGGTTTCATTTCCGTGGCTCTAACCCAGCCGTTTCCATACGAGCACGGTCGCTGTTCGATCTCGCCGCTGCGCCGCACAGTGCCATCCAAGGAAGGAGATCAAGGCCATTCTTTGAATAGCTTGCTCAAGTGCCCGAATACATCAAATCCGAAATTGCAAATTCCTGCTCGATGAAGCGGCGTGCCAACAGATGCATGACGCGCGCGGCCGTGTGCAGCCGGACAATCTCGTGGGCATCATCTGGGTCGGACTTAGAGCGTTTTCCTGCATGTGCGACCGCAATGCGGCATGAGTTGTGAATGTATTCGTGTGGCGGGTCGTTGCCGCAGAGCGCGAGGAAGCGCTCGACGTCGTCGTCTTTCTTGGATTCATTGCGTAACGCTTCGAAATGCGTGCGGAACCACCGCCGCACGGGCTCTTTGCCGTGATTCCGGATTTCAATGATCTTGTAGTAATTCAACACCGCGTAGCTGATGAATCCGTTTTGCTGAGCGTTGCGCGCTTCGCGGTAGAGCGCAAGAGCACGCCGGGCTTCTTCGGAGTCCGGAATCTTGCGATCGAAGACATAATCGTAAGCCGTCGTGAAGGCGAGGTCACGCTTCGATACCGGGACGGGCACTGGATTGCCTGACCATCCGTGCTCCGCAATGGCAAAGTTGTCGTCGCACCATGCCATCACACTCAGGAAGCGATTGATGACTGTCATCGCGCTGCGGTCATCAAGGCGATTGCCCGTCAGATCGACATGGACAGACTGGACGTTCTCTTTGGTCTTGGGCATGAGAACCAAGTGGTACTGGTCGAATTTGATCAGTGTTTCTTCTTTCGGCCACGTCACCTGATTATCCACGCCGACATTGAGAAAGCGCGATCCGTTGTGCACCCCAAGTTTACGATAGCGTTCCCGCTCGGCCTCTTCAGCGTCATATTCCGATCCATCCCCGTCAGGCGGCGCCGGAAATTTCTCGGCAAGCTCGCATTCCTGGGCCAGGCGCCTAAAGAATTCTTGGGTGAAGGAAGTTTCACGCATGGAGGGCGCGTTGAGACGGTCGCGGTCTGGGTCAAAGCCGATCTCACGCCCTGGCGAGAGCAGCGACACGGCCTCTTTAGGCACGAAATAAGCATGCCGCTTCTCGCCGTCACTCTGATAGACGACTTCCGCGCCGCCATGACTATTCATGCCGGTTTCGGCAACGGTGAGGGTCATGCGCGTGAAGGCTTTGCGGGCATCTTTGTCCGTCAAGAGCTTTGCAACGACTTGGCTGAGCGTTTCGGCCATGAAGAACGACGCATCGGTGCCACCCACCGGCCGTAGTCCTTGAAGGATAATCGCTACATGTCCGGCCCAGCCTGGATATACAGCGACGAGGCCGAATATGGCCGCAGCAATCTGTTCGTGCGACAGATTTTCCTCTCGGCGCTCTCTTCCGCGTGGCAGGCGGTCATAGCCGCGCAGGGACTTAAACCGTTCATCCAGCTCTTGCAGGGTGCTGGATGACACGTCGCTCTTTTGGGATAGCAGCCCGAGAATGCGGGCAAGGTTTTTGGCGTACATGGCAATTCGGAGTTTAAACTTCGAATCCGGTCGCTTGATTCTGCCAGAGGCAAGGTGATTGGTCTAATGGCAATACGAACACGATTGAGTTCACTGGCGCTGCATGCCCCCTGCGGTGAAGAACGATGGATGATCCCATTCGCATGAGCTTGGATCAGGTCGCCGAAACGCTGTTTTCCGCCGCACGGGAATTGCCGCAAGGCGATGATGCCGTTTGGGAGGGGCGTCGTATCATCTGGAAGGAGCCTAACACCTGGGTGCCGACCGTCACGGCATGGCTCGCGCCCGATTTCCGTGCGGATGCGCTGCGGCGTCTCCGGCCGGGAAAGGTGCGTGAGATCTGTTGGGATGACCACGACTGGCTCGCGGTGCTTGGCCGCTGCGTCAAGGGAAGTGTCGAGTGCCTTACCGATAGTCTAGCGGATGCGCTCTTGGGCTCCGTGGTTCGGACCTATCACGGTTGCCGGACCGACGATGCGGGCAGCTACTTTCGGGATGGCCTGCTTGTTCACAACCGCGACCAGCTGAAAGCACGGGCGGCAGCAATCATCGATGCGCATCCTGAACTGCACTACATGAAGGATCGGCTAGACCGCGCGATTGCAGAGCTGGGGAACGAGATCGATCATGGCAAGGCCTATGTGGTCGTGAGCGATGAAGCGCTGCTTGATGATTCCGCTCACTACCTGATCCACGGCAGCGAATGGATCATGTCGTTATTTCACGAGGACGGACGATCTATTCTCAGAAGTATCGGTGCGCCGACGTTGATCGAGATCGACCTGCCGCTTGCCGTCACGCACAGTTCGGACCGCCGTGCCTTTGCCGAAGATATGTTGCAGGAATGGACACGTTTGGCCTGTAACGGGCAGGAATGGATTGCGCCGATCAACCACACCTTTTTTCTCGTGCGCGATGTTCCGCCGGAATGTGTTGTAGGGCATACGCACCCTGCCGAGATAACGAACCCCCACGATCAGATGCGGCCTTACCGTTCGCCGGTCACGACGTGTAAGCACTGTGCCGTACGCTAGCCGGTGCCCCGCCCAGGGACCGGGGCGGTAACAGGATCGGCCAAGGAGGTGGCCGGAAAGGGTGAATTCCACAGGCGGAACACCAGATTTATCCTGCACAATCAAACGGTTGGCTTGGCGGGCCTGACCGGACAGACGACTGGCACGAAACCGAATAGCCTATTGATATCTTTAGGTAACTGGTTTTGCTTGGCTTTCCATTGAAAAACGTCGGGTTTTTGTCTATATTGAATGTCGGGTTTTTGAAAGGAGACCCGCTATGCCTCGTAGGCAGACACTAAGACAGAAGATCGAGCAACGGATTGCCCGCAAGGTGGGTGAAGACGTATTTCTCACGCGTGAGTTCAAGAAGTTCGGTGGGGAAGATCAGGTGCTTCGTGCCCTGCGTTCGCTAGTGGACGACGGCCAGTTGGTGCGGCTCGGCTACGGCATCTATGGTCGTGCACGGCAATCGAGCTTGAGCGGCCAACCCGTACTAAGTAGTCCGGACGGGTTTTTAGGCGTCGCGCGTCAGGCGCTCGACAAGCTGGGCGTCGAATGGGAGCCGACGGAGGCGCAGCGCGCCTATAACGAGGGCCGCTCCACGCAGGTGCCGGTCAATCCGGTTGTTCGCGTCAAGGGCCGCTTCGCTCGGCACCTGCGCTATCGTAATGCGGAGCTCGTGCTTGAACGGTAGGCCGACACTGGACGAACTGGTCGACGTCCAAGCCTATTTTGGCTTGCCTAGCGCGGCGCTTGTCGAGAAGGACTGGCACGTCGTTCGCGCATTGGCGGCCATTGCCGTCGTCGATCCGGGCGACTTCCGTCTCGTCTTCGGGGGCGGCACGGCTTTGAGCCGAGCCCACAAGCTAACCACGCGGATGTCGGAAGACGTCGATCTGAAAATCGTCTGCAAGACGAACCCTTCACGCGGCGCGCTACGCAAATTCCGGACGGATATCACTAACGCGCTGCTTGCAGCGGGTTTCGAGTTTGATCCAGAGGACGAGAAATATCGCGTCTCGAAGTACAAAGGGCACTACACCAAATACATGCTGCCATACCAGGCGCAGGCCGAGGGCAAAGGATTGCGCCCTTATGTGCAAATCGAAACCTCGGTCTGGCCGCTCCGGCGCGATACGGTCGAGAAACCGGTGAGCTCGTTCGTCGCAGAGGCCTATGGCCGCGAGGCCGAGTTGCCGAAGATCGCTTGTTCTTCGATCCTTGAGACCGCCGCCGAAAAGCTGGTCGCGCTGACGTGGCGCGCAGGCTCCGAGCTTGCAGGTTTGCGGGAAGAGCGTGACCCGACCTTAGTGCGGCACATCTATGATCTGCATATGGCGCGAGAGGCGTACAACGCCGAGAAAACCGCCGTTCTGGCTCTCGAGGTGATGAAGGCCGATGCTGAAACGCGCGGCGATCGTTTCCCCGCGTGGAAGAAAGATCCGCTTGGTGAGACGCTCCGCGCCATCGAGGGGATTCCGAAAGACTCCGTATTCGTCGATGGCTACGCCAATTTCCAGCGCGACATGGTCTATGGCGAGAAGCCTGATTTCGCGACCGCGATGGGATCGCTAAACGCGCTGGCCGATCAGCTCAGAAAGCTCTGACACCATGGGCACGGCTTATTTTACCTGCCATTAGATATGACGAAGTGCCATTCGCGATCGAGGGCGATAGGCAAACGACACAGACATGCAAGATGCAGTGCTGAGGGCCGTACATTGCGTTTGCCAGCGCATGCAGGCGCTTTGTGATGTCGATGTTGACGGTCTTTTTGGCTGCCTTCGCGGCACCGGATTCCCGTCGTGCATCGATTTTCTCGGTCGAGTCTTCGATGATTCACCCGATAGTTGCCGAACGATTCCGGAATGAGCCTCAAACGAAAACCGCGATTTTCTGCCGAAGAATCAGTAGCGAACTTTTTTGACGGATTGACTGGCGGATTCTGATGATGAGTCAGAAAAATTGCGCTTCCAGTTCAACGCGCTAACCTGGCTAAAAATAATTGAGTGGGAGTGACGTCGCCCGCGCGGACGCGTCGATACAGAAGCAGGCCGACAGGAGCGCCGCCGTGACCGTCACCATCTACGGCATCAGGAACTGCGATACGATGAAGAAGGCCCGGGCCTGGCTCGACAAACAGGGCGTCGAATATGCCTTCCACGACTACAAGACGGCGGGCATCGAGCCCGAGCGGCTGGAGCGCTGGAGCAAGAAGGTCGGTTGGGAGGCGCTTCTCAATCGCGCCGGCACCACCTTCCGCAAGCTTCCCGAGAAGGACCGGCAGTCGGTGGACGAGCGCAGGGCTCTGGCGCTGATGCTCGATCAGCCGTCGATGATCAAGCGACCTGTTCTGGAGCCCGGCGGCGGCCGGCTGATCGTGGGCTTCAAACCCGAAACCTATCGGGAGGCGTTTTCCGCCGGGACATGACGGGCGGGCGCGGCGTCCCGCCGTGCGGTTCCGGATTCCGCTAGAATGCAGCGTGATTCGCAGGGACCACGTCCGCCTTTCATGCAGATCGACTCGTTCACAGTCCTGTTCTGCGGGCTGTTCATCAAGGCGGTTCTCGGCGTCCTGTTCCTGGCGTTCTGGCTCCAGGACCGGCGCAGCGTCTGGTTCGGATGGTGGGGGGCGACGTTTTTTTTGGGCTGCCTTGCCGCGCTGTTCTTCATGTTGCGGGGCCGCGCGCCGGATATCCTGACCATGGGCGTCGGAAACGCAGCGCTGCTCGCCGCCTTTGCCTGCGCGTGGCAAGGCGCGCGCGTGTTCGACCGGCGCCGGCCGTTCTGGAGCCCGGTCGTGATCGCTCCGGCGCTGTGGCTGGCGTTCTGCTTCATCCCCTCGTTCATGGACGACGTCGCGCTGCGGATCGTGGTGTCGTCGCTCATGGCGGGACCGCTCATTCTCATGGCGGCCTACGAATTCTGGCGCGGCCGCGGCGAGCCCTTGCCGTCGCGCTGGCCCATCGTCGCGCTGCTGGTCTCGTTCTCGCTGATCTTTCTGGTTCGCGTGCCCCTGGTCGGCGTGCTGCCGTTTCCGTTCGGTGCGCTGCCGATGCACCCGGGCTGGCTCGGCGTGTTCAACCTGGTGATGTTCTTCCACACCATCATCCTGACGGTGCTGATGGTGGCGATGTCCCGGGAGCGGCTCGAACTCGACCAGCGTACGAAGGCGCAGACCGATCCGCTGACCGGCGCTCTCAACCGCCGGGCGTTTGCGCTGCGCGGCGGCAGGCTGATGCAGCGACACGAACACGAGGGCGAGCCGTTCTGCCTCCTGTGCCTCGACCTCGACCATTTCAAGACGCTGAACGACCGCCACGGCCATGCGGGCGGCGATGAGGTCCTGCTCCGGATCGTGTCGATCGTTCACCGCAGCATCCGGCCGACCGACCTGCTGTTTCGCCTGGGCGGCGAGGAGTTCTGTTGCCTGTTGCCTTACACGGAGGGCGGGCAGGGGGTGCAGGTCGCCGAGCGCATCCGCAGCAATATCGAGGCCGCTACGATCTCGCTCCCGGCGGCCTCGGTGAGCATCACCGTCAGCATCGGCGCAGCCTCGACGGAGGCGTTCGGCTACGACCTCGACGTGCTGATGTGCCAGGCCGATCTGGCCGTCTACGAGGCCAAGCGGCGAGGACGGAACCGGGTGTGGGAGGCGCGCGCGCTGCCACCGCCCGCGATGGCGGCGATGGCGGCGGCCGTCTGACCGCGCCGGCTGCCCGTTGCCTCGATCTCCGATTGCCGGACGGATGGGACGCCGCCGGCTTTGCCGCGCACCGCCTCTCTTGTAGGAATGGCGGGGCCTGTGCAGGCATGCGGGAGCATCGGATGGACATCTCACTCAACGGCCGCTCGGCCATCGTCACCGGCGGTAGCAAGGGCATCGGCTTTGCCGTGGCGGCGGAGTTTGCCGCCTCCGGCGCGGACGTCGCCATCGTCGCGCGTGGCCCGGCCGCGCTCGAAGCGGCGGTGAAAGCGATCGCGGCGACCGCCAGGGGCCGGGTCGTCGGCGTGCCGGGCGACGTCGCGACTGCCACCGGCATCCAGGCGATCTACGATGCGGCCATGCAGGCCTTCGGCAAGATCGATATCGTCGTCAACAACGCCGGCACCTCGCGCAACACGGCCTTCGAGGCGCTGTCCGACGACATCCTGCAGGGCGACCTCGACCAGAAACTGTTCGCGGCGGTGCGGCTGAACCGGCTGGTCTGGCCGCAGATGAAGGAGCGACGCTTCGGCCGGATCATCAACGTGCTCAACATCGGAGCCAAGGCCCCGCGGCCCGGCAGCGCGCCGACATCGATCTCGCGCGCCGCCGGTATGGCGCTGACCAAGGTGCTCGCGCACGAGGGCGGGCCGCATAACATCCTGGTCAACGCCATGCTGGTCGGTTTCATCGAGAGCGACCAGCATGAAAGCGCAGCGAAGCGGCTCGGCGTGCCGGTGAAGGAGTATATCGCTCCGCGCGAGAAGGAGATCCCGCTCGGCCGCATCGGCAAGGCGCGGGAGTTCGCGAACCTGGCCTGCTTCCTCGCGTCGGATGCCGGGTCCTATATCACGGGCACGGCGATCAACGTCGACGGCGGCCGCTCGCCCGCGGTCTGAACCTCGCGCGCGGAGCCCTGCTCAGGCGGGGAAGTCGAAGCGCGTCGACGCCGGCGTCGTGCAATGGCTTTCGATCAGGCCGGTGCGGCAACCCCACGCGTGGACCGCCGTCGCAGCCTGGATCGCGGCGCCCAGCGCGGCGACGAAGACCAAAAGTCCGATGACGCTTGCGCCGAAGATTTGCGGCCGCGACATCGTCACGCGCCGGCGAACCTCGACCGGCTTGCCGTCCCAGTAGAGTCGGCCGTCCTCGTCGATCGACAGGCGGGTCAGGTCCATGCCGGCCGGCCCGACGCCGCGGGCCGGCTGGGGGGCCGGCAGCGGAGCGGCAGGCTCCATCGCCACCGGTTCGGCGGCGGGCGGCGGCTCGGCGACGGTGAGGGGAGCCGATACCCAGGTGGCGGCCGGCGCCGGCTCCTCCTGCCAGGCGGCATCCGGCTGGGGCTCCGATGCCAGGGCCGGCTCGGCGAGGGGCACATCTGCGGGCGGCGGGTCCTCGAATGCCGACTGCGCGTCCGTCTCCTGGGGTTGAACCAGGGCTGCCTCGCGCTGCTTCTGTACGGCTTCGAGCCTGACCAGATCGAGATCGACCGGCCGGTTGAGGCCGTAAGGACGTTCGAACGTGGGGCGCTCGAACTCCTCGACGCGGGGAGGAATGAGGTTGAACACGTCGTGCCGCGTGTCGGGCTCAGGCTCCAGCCGCGGGGCCGCGTCGTCGTTGCCCGGGCGTCGGGATCCGAAATTGGCCGGAAGCAGGCTCATGGCGGCGGATACTTGCCCCGCAGGTGAGTCGTGTCCAGCGTGCACTTCGCGCGCCGATGCCGCGGACCGAGCCCGCGCGTTACGCCGGGAGGTCCATGCGTGGCGGCGGGGCCGGGGGGGCCGGCGGCTTGGGGCAGTAGGCCTGCGCCCATCCTGCCCGGCAGCTCCACTCGTGCGCGGCGATCAGGCCCTGCGTCGCCAGGCTGGCTGCGGCTGCGAGCAGCGCGACCACGACGAGCACCGCGCCGACCGACTGCCAGACCGAGAGCCTGAGCCGCAGCCGCTGGGAGAGCGCATCCGGGGGCGCTTCGAGAGGCTCGGACTCCACAACGTGATAACCGGAGCGTCGTGCGGATATCGGGGCCGGAGGCGCGACGAGCGCGCCCGGTGCGGTTGAATCCGCCGCGGGGGCGGTCGCGGCGAAGTCCCGTGCGCGTCCCTGCGGTTCCGCCGACGCGGGCAGGGGAGTGCCTTCGGTGATTTCGTGCGCTGCGCGCTCGAGCATGTCGAGCGCGGCCTGTTCGTTGCTGGCCACCGTGGCCGGGTCCAGCGGATGCGCCGGACTTCCGCCCTGGGAGTTCACCAGATGGCCGTCCCAGTAGAACCGGCCTTCGGTATCGACGGTCAGGCGGTGCAGCTCGACAGCGGACAGGGTGCGGAGTTTCGTCGGCCCCTCCGTGCGGGGAGCGCTCTGCGGCGGCACCAGCGCTGCGTCTGTCCCGCTGACCTCGGAGTCGCGTTCCGTACTCATGGCACTCTCCTGGACCGGCGGTCTCCTCGGCGTCACGGAGCGGCGTCCCCGCGCTCCGCTTAACCATACCGGCGACCTGCGGCGGCGCCGATTTTACCGGGGGCGAGCAGGCGCCGCAAACCTTGGCGCGCCGCGCTGCCGTTAACCTTAACGGCAGCGCTTGCGGAACTCACGGGACCCGGATGTCCGCCCCCTTGATCACCGGCGCCCAGCGGGCGATCTCGCCGTCGATGTGGGCGCGGAACTCGGCCGGAGTGCTGCCGACCGGCTCCATCAGTTGCACCGCGAGCTTCTCGCGGATCGCGGGCAGCGCGAGTGCGTCCGCGACCGCGCGATGGATGCGCGCCACGATGGCGGGCGGCGTTCCGGCCGGTGCGATCAGGCCGCTCCAGGCGTCGGCCTCCACGTCGATGCCGGATTCCCGCAGCGTCGGCACGTCCGGCAGATAAGGCGAGCGCCGCGCGGTGGACACCGCGAGCAGCTTGAGCGCGCCGGAGGCGGCGAGCGGCGTGACCGAGATCGCGGGCAGGGCCGCCATGTGAACGTCGCCGCGGACCAGCGCGGTGACGGCGGCCGGCGAGCCCGGATAGGGGACGTGCACCGGCTTTGCGCCGCTGGCCTGCGCGATCGCCTCCATCGCCAGATGCGACAGCGAGCCGTTGCCGATCGAGCCGTAATTGTATTTTCCGGGCTCGCGCTTCAGTAGCGCGATCAGCTCGGCGACGCTGTTCGCCGGCACCTTCGCGTTGACCACGAGCGCGCTCGGCTGCGTCACGAGCTGGGTGACCGGCGCGATGTCCTTGCGCGGATCGTAGGGCAGGTTCGAGAACAGCAGCGTGTTGATCGCCAGCGGCCCGCCGATGCTCACCCCCAGCGTCGCCCCGTCCGGTGCGGCCTTGGCCACCGCGTCGGTGCCGGTGTTGCCGCTCGCGCCGGGCCTGTTCTCGATCAGGAACGGCTGGCCGAGCGTCTTCTGCAACTGGTCGCCGATCAGCCGTGCGACCATGTCCGGCGTCGAGCCGGGCCCGAACGGCACCACGATCCGCACCGGCTTGGCAGGCCAGTCCTGTGCGAGGCCCGGCTGGCCGCCGAGCAGCAGCGCGGCCAGAGCAAGAAGTGCGGTCCGTGTCATTGGCATCCTTTTTGGGCGTCCTTTCGCGCGGTCCGTTTTCCGACGATATAGCGGTTTTCCGGCCGTCCGGCGCGGTCATTCGCCATGCCGGGGGATACGGCACGAAGGGCGTGACCGCCGGTCGTGGCGGCAGTCTCTTGCCCGGATGGCTGTTTCGCCCTTATGTCACCGGGGTTTCTGCGTTCCGAGGTGAAGCATGTCGGTTCAGGAAGACATCAAGCGGCTGACCGCGCCGGACATCCGCGCCCGCAAGGGCGGCGAGCCGATCGTCTCGCTCACCGCCTATCACGCGCACACCGCGCGGCTGGTGGACGCCCATTGCGACGTGATCCTGGTCGGCGACTCGCTCGGCATGGTGATGCACGGGCTGGAGACCACGGTGCCGGTCACGCTGGAGATGATGATCCTGCAGGGCCATGCGGTGATGCGAGGGTCCCGGCACGCGCTGGTGGTGGTGGACATGCCGTTCGGCTCCTTCGAGGCGTCGAAGGAGCAGGCATTCATGAACGCCGCACGGGTCATGAAGGAGACCGGCTGCGGCGCGATCAAGATGGAGGGCGGCCGCAGGCTGGCCGAGACGGTCGCTTTCCTCGCCGAACGCGGCATCCCCGTGATGGGGCACATCGGGCTCACCCCGCAGTCGATCAACACCATCGGCTCGTTCCGCGCCCAGGGCCGCGACGAGAAGGACTGGGGGCCGATAGAGGACGATGCGAAGTCGGTCGCGGACGCCGGCGCGTTCTCCATCGTGATCGAGGCGGTGGCCGAGCCGCTGGCGCGCAGGATCACCGGCCAGGTGGCGGTGCCGACCATCGGCATCGGGGCGAGCCCGGCTTGCGACGGCCAGATCCTGGTGCTGGAGGACATGCTGGGCCTGTCGCCGCGGGTGCCGAAATTCGTCCGCCGTTACGGCGACCTCGGTCCGGGCATCGAGGCCGCGGTGGCGGGCTATGCGCGGGATGTGCGGTCGCGGGCCTTTCCGGGCCCGGACGAGGTCTATGCGATGCGGCGGAAATAGCCCGCCGCGTCGCCCGAAACCCGCCAAAAGCGCCCGTTAACGCTTCCCGGACGCCCGCGGGGGCAGTTTTGCCTTGCCAGCGCCACAACGGTCATTTACCCGCTTGCCCTTGATTTCAGGCGGAAATCGACCTGCCGGGGCGGGTTCGCGGGCGTGGGGGACCGATCTCAAGTGTCGGATATTTTCAGTGAAGTCGACGAAGAGGTCCGCCGCGAACGGCTGCGGCAGATCTGGGAGCGCTACGGGTTTCTGATCGTGGGGGCCGCGGTGCTGTTCGTGGCCGCCGTGGCGGCCTGGCGGGGATACGAATACTGGCAGGCCCGCAAGGCGGCGGATGCCGGCGCCGCGTTCGAGGCGGCCGTGCTCCTGGCCGAGCAGGGCAAGGACGCCGAGGCGCGCGCCGCCTTCGAGAAGGTCGCGGCCGAGGGCACGCCGAGCTATCGCGCGCTGGCGCGGCTGCGCGAGGCCTCCGAAGTCGCCAAGAGCGATCCGAAGGCGGCGGTCGGGATCTACGACGCCGTGACCGCCGACGCGGCCGTGGGTCCGGTGCTGCGCGATCTGGCGGCGCTGCGCGCGGGCTTCCTGCTCGCCGACGAGGCGCCGCTCGCCGACCTGTCGACGCGGCTGGAGCCGCTGACCGGAGCGGACCGCGCGTTTCGCCACAGTGCGCGGCTCGTGCTGGCGCTGGCGGCCTGGCGGGCAAACGACGCAGGCGCGGTGCGCCGCTGGTCGGAGATGGTCACCGCCGACGCGGAGACGCCGCAGAGCATCCGCGGCCAGATCGAGATGCTGGCGACGTTCTCGGCCGACGCCAAGAGCTGATAGAGCGCTGAGCAAGAGCGGAGAGCGGCGTCGCGCCGCGACCGGAAAAGAAAGCGAAGCATGATGGCCCGCATCCGCACGCGAACCGCCGCATGGGTTCTGGCTCTGGGGCTCGGCCTGTCCGGCTGCGAAAGCTTCGACCTGGAGAACATCTGGAATTCGAAGAAGCCGCTGCCGGGCGAGCGCAAGCCGGTGTTTCCAGAGGGCGTGCCCGGCGTGGCGCAGGGCGTGCCGCCGGAGCTGATGCGCGGCTATCAGCCGCCGCCCGAGCCCGAGCCGCAGCCGGTCGCCGAGCCTGTCAGGCCGCGGCCGGCGCAGCGCCGGGTCGCGCAGCCCCGGCCGCCGCGTCCGGCTCCGGTGCAGCCGCAGCAGCAGGCGCCGCAGGCCAGCCCGCAACCCTCGCAAGCGCCGTGGCCCAGCGCGCCGCAGGCCCCCCAGCCGTCGTCCTCGCCCTGGCCGGATCCGCCGCCGTCGCCGTCGCGTTAGCGCCGCCCCGTGAAAAGGACTATCTGAGCGACATCGGCCTCGCTCGAGTCGCAGCATGACCTATTCCATCGCCATCATCGGGCGGCCCAACGTCGGCAAGTCCACCCTGTTCAACCGCCTGGTCGGCCGGCGGCTGGCGCTGGTCGACGACCGGCCCGGCGTGACCCGTGACCGCCGCGAGGGGCAGGGACGGCTCGGCGATCTCTCCTTCACGGTCATCGACACCGCGGGCCTCGAGGATTCCGCGCCGGAGAGCCTGGCTGGCCGCATGCTGGCGCAGACCCGAACCGCGATCGAGACCGCCGACGCGATCTTCTTCCTGATCGATGCCCGCGCCGGCACCCTGCCGGACGACCGCGCCTTCGCCGATCTGGTCCGGCGCTCCGGCAAGCCCACGGTGCTGGTGGCCAACAAGGCCGAGGGCAAGGCGGGCATGGCCGGCGCGCTCGACGGCTACGAACTGGGGTTGGGCGAGCCGGTGGCGATCTCGGCCGAGCACGGCGACGGATTCGCGGACCTGTACGACGCGCTGCGCGCTGCGCTGCCGGAGCAGACCGCGCCGCGCGACGACGAAGCCGACCCCCGCGACGACGAGATCCGCCCGGTGCGCGTGGCCATCGTCGGGCGGCCGAACTCCGGCAAGTCCACGCTGGTCAACGCGCTGCTCGGCGAGGACCGCATGCTGACCGGCCCCGAAGCCGGGATCACGCGCGATACGATCGCGGTGGACCTGCATTGGCACGGCCGCTCGTTCCGCCTGCACGACACCGCCGGCATGCGCCGCAAGCCGAAGGTGCAGGAAAAGCTTGAGAAGCTGTCGGTCGCCGACACGATCAACGCGATCCGTTTCGCCGAGGTGGTCGTGCTGCTGATGGACTCCGGAAAGCCGTTCGAGGAGCAGGACCTGCGCATCGCCGATCTGGTCGAGCGCGAGGGGCGGGCGCTGGTGGTGGCGATCGGCAAGTTCGACCTGATCGAGAAGAAGCCCGGCATCATCTCGAAGCTGCGCGAGGAAACTGACCACTGGCTGCCGCAGGTCCGGGGCGCGCCCGTGGTCGGCGTCTCGGGGCTCACTTCCGAGGGCCTCGACCGCCTGATGCAGGCGGTGCTCGACATCCACGCCGTGTGGAACCGGCGCGCGACGACCAGCCAGCTCAACAAGTGGCTGGCGGACGTGATCGCGAGCCATCCGCCGCCGGCGGTGTCGGGCCGGCGCATCAAGCTCAACTACATCACCCAGCCCAAGGCGCGGCCGCCGAGCTTCGTGCTGTTCTGCACCCGCGCCGACGCCGTGCCCGACGCCTACCGCCGCTATCTCGTCAACGGCCTGCGCGCGGCGTTCGATCTGCCCGGCACGCCGATCCGCCTGACGCTGCGCGAGAAGGACAACCCGTTCGCGGACCGCGCCAAGCGCCCATGACGGAGCGTTCCCCCGAGCGGATCGCGCCGGTGCGGCGCGCGGCTTTGGCGTTCATCTTCGTCACCGTCATGCTCGACATGATGGCGCTCGGCATGGTGATCCCGGTGCTGCCGAAGCTGGTGGAGAGCTTCGTCGGCGGCGACACCGTCACCGCGGCCTGGATCTTCGGCCTGTTCGGCACGGTCTGGGCCTTCATGCAGTTCGCCTTCTCGCCGGTGCTGGGCGCGCTGTCGGACCGCTACGGCCGCCGTCCGGTGGTGCTCCTGTCGAACTTCGGCATGGGCCTCGACTACATCCTGATGGCGCTGGCGCCGAACCTGTGGCTCCTGTTCGTCGGCCGGGTGATCTCGGGCATCACCGCTTCGAGCATCTCCGCGGCCTATGCCTACATCGCCGACGTGACCGCGCCGGAAAAGCGTGCGCGTTCCTTCGGCCTGCTCGGCGCGGCCTTCGGTGCGGGCTTCGTGCTCGGTCCCGCCATCGGCGGCCTGCTGGCGAGCCACGATCCGCGCACGCCGTTCTGGGTCGCAGCCGCCTTCAGCCTCGCCAACGCCGCCTACGGTGCGTTCATCCTGCCGGAATCCCTGCCGCAGGAGCTCCGGGCGAAATTCGATTGGCGGCGCGCCAACCCGTTCGGCTCGATGACGATGCTGCGCGCGCATCCCGAGCTGTTCGGCCTGGCTTCGGCCAACTTCCTCGTCTTCCTCGCGCACAACGTGCTGCAAAGCGTCTTCGTGCTCTACGCCGGCCATCGCTACGGCTGGGACGCCATGACCGTGGGGCTCACGCTGGGCGCGGTCGGCATCTGCTTCGCCGGCGTGCAGGCCGGGCTCACCGGCCATGTGGTGGTGATGTTCGGCGAGCGCCGGGCGCTGTTCGCGGGGCTTCTGTTCGGGGCGGCCGGCTTCGTGTTCTACGGGCTTGCGCCGAACTCCTACTGGTTCTGGGCCGGCATCCCGGTGATGTCGCTGTGGGGACTCGCGGGCCCTGCCATCCTCGGCATGATGACGCGCCGGGTCTCGGCGACGGAGCAGGGGCGCCTGCAGGGCGCGATCACGAGCCTCACCGGCATCGCCAACATGCTGGGCCCCGCGATCTTCTCGGTCGTGTTCGCATGGTCGATCGGCGCGGGCCGGGGCTGGAACATGCCGGGCCTGGCGTTCCTGCTGGGTGCTGCGATGCTGGCCACCGCGGCCTGCGTGGCCTGGCGGGCGACGCGGGCGAGGCCCTGATCAGGCGGGCGCGCGGAACGACATCAGCCGTCCGGCGCGGACGTCGTAGATTTTGCCGGTCTCGGTGAAGTCCGGCCGGCACAGCGGCAGGATCGCCTCCGCCACGTCCTGCGGCGCGGGCAGCGTCATCGGGTCTTCGCCCGGCATGACCGCGGCGCGCATGCCGGTGCGGGTGGGGCCCGGCGAGAACAGGTTGACGCGCATCGGCGTGTTCGCATTCTCGTTGGCGTAGGTGCGCGCCATTGCCTCCAGCGCGGCCTTGGAGGCGGAATAGAGGCCGCGGTAGGCGCGCACGTTGGCCGCGGAGCCCGAGGTCACGAACACCACGCGGCCCGCGTCCGAGCGCGACAGCAGCGGGTGCAGGGTGCGCACGAGCTGCCAGTTGGCGGTGACATTGACCGCCATCACGTCGTTCCACTCCTTGGCCTGATAGTGGCCGACCGGCGAACTGGAGCCGCCGAGGCCTGCGTTGCCGACCAGGATGTCGAGCCGGCCGTAGCGCTCCGCAAGCGCGGCCGCGAGCCGCTCCAGCCCCTCGTGGTCGCGCAGGTCGAGCGGCACCAGCGTGGCGCTGCCGCCCGCCGTCCTGATCTCGTCGTCAAGCTCCTCGAGGCCGCCGGAGGTGCGCGCCACGGCCACCACATGCGCGCCCTCGCGCGCCAGCGCTCGCGCGATGAAATAGCCGATGCCGCGCGATGCGCCGGTGACGAGCGCGATGCGGTTCGAAAGAGGCTTGGACACGCGGCGGCTCCCTGTTGCCGGGCGTGCTGTATCAGGCTTCCGCGGTCAGCACCACCGAGGCCACGGGTCGCGACGCGGGCCGCGAGAAGCGGCCCCGATCCGGGACCGCCGGCGTCAGCTCGCCTCCGCCAGCAGCGACAATTGCCGCGCCGCGGTCTCCCTGGCGGCCTGGTCGGTGAGGCCGGTGGGATAGTCGCCGGTGAAGCAGTGATCGGTGAACTGCGGCCGGGCCGGGTCGCGGCCCTCGTAGCCCATCGCCTTGTAGATGCCGTCCACCGACAGGAAGGCGAGCGAATCCGCGCCGATGAACTTGCGCATGTCCTCGAGGCTG